>NZ_BDAW01000022.1 GCF_001625085.1 Nocardia acidivorans NBRC 108247 | reverse complement strand
CCGGAGCCGGAGCGGACGGACGGGGGGCGCCGGGACGCGGTCCCGAGGAAGCGCCGGGGGTCGGCTTGGGGCCTGCCGGACGCGGCGAATCGCCGGTCGGGGCGGGCTTGGATGCCGACTTGGCGGAGCCGTTCGCGCTCTTGGGGGTGAACGACTCACGCAGACGACGTGCGACGGGGGCTTCCACCGTCGACGACGCGGATTTCACGAACTCGCCCTGCTCCTTGAGCCTTGCGAGTAGTTCCTTGCTAGTGACACCGAGTTCTTTCGCCAACTCGTGCACGCGGGCCTTGCCTGCCACTGCTCTCCTCACTGAGAGGTCGAGCGCGGCAACCCTTGTGGGATGGCCCGCACGACCTCAGATTATTTCCGATGGCCGATCATCGCTGGTGCTTCACGGTGTGCTCATGAGTGCTCGTGCCTGTTCTCTACGTAATGCTCCAGGGCTGAGATATCCAGATGTCCGGACACTCGTAGTGCTCTGCCGAATGCTCGGCGCCGAACCGCATTGCTCAGACAAGACGAAGTGGGGTGCAACCAGGCACCCCTTCCGGGCAGTCTGTGCCGCGTATCGGGAACGACCACAGTTTCCTGTGCCACGACCCGCAGCAGTTCGACGGTCAGCTCGCGTTCGCGGCATCCGATGCAGGTCCGCATGGGTTCTGATCTTGATTTCACCCGTGCAGCGCGCAAAGAAACCGAGGACTCGCGCTGAGCCTGCGTCCACTCTACCGCTGACATGTCCCGATCTCCGCATCCGTACCCCTTGGAAGTTACCAAGCTGTCATCCAAGGGGTCTGTTTCACAAATCTCGGGACCGACCGGGCCGGAGGGCTCCGGCGCATCAACCCCGATTCAGCTCCGGTGTGCTTCCGAGCGCACCGAACCCGCCACATCAGGCGTCGCATCACTGCGAATGTCGATGCGCCAGCCCGTCAGACGGGCGGCGAGACGGGCGTTCTGGCCCTCTTTGCCGATGGCGAGGGAGAGCTGGAAGTCCGGCACCACGACGCGCGCGGCACGCGCGTCCGGGTCGACGATGGTGACCGATACAACTTTCGACGGGGACAGCGCATTCCCGACGAAGGTGGCCGGATCGTCGGCGAAATCGATGATGTCGATCTTCTCGCCGGCCAGTTCGCTCATCACATTGCGCACGCGCTGACCCATCGGGCCGATGCACGCGCCCTTGGCGTTCACGCCCGGAACCGTGGAGCGGACCGCGATCTTGGAGCGGTGCCCGGCCTCGCGGGCCACGGCCACGATCTCGACCGAACCGTCCGCGATTTCGGGGACCTCGAGCGCGAACAGGCGGCGCACCAGGTTGGGGTGCGTGCGCGACAGGGTGATCTGCGGGCCGCGGGGGCCGCGCGAGACGCCGACCACGTAGCACTTGATGCGATCGCCGTGCTCGTAGGTTTCGCCGGGCACCTGCTCGGCGGGCGGGATGACGCCCTCCGCGCCGTGCGCCTCGCTGCCGATCCGGACAACGATGGTGCCGCGGGCGTTCATCCGGGCATCGCGCTGTACGACGCCGCCGACGATATCGCCCTCGTGGGTCGCGAAGTCGCCGAACGATTTCTCGTTCTCGGCGTCACGCAGCCGTTGCAGTACGACCTGGCGGGCGGTGGTGGCGGCGATGCGGCCGAAACCCTCGGGGGTGTCGTCCCATTCGGAGATCATGTTGCCGTCGGCGTCGACCTCGCGGGCCATGACGCGCACGACACCGGTCTTCTGGTTGATGTCGATGCGGGCGTTGGGCTGATGGCCCTCGGTGTGCCGGTAGGCGGTGAGCAACGCGGACTCGATCGCGGAGATCACGGTCTCCATCGAGATCCCCTTGTCGGCGACAATCGCGCGCAAGGCTTCGATTTCGATGTTCATTCCACGATCCCTTCGGTCGGTGAATCGGATACTGCTGCTTCGTCTTCTACTGCTTCGACTTCGTCTTCTTCATCGACTTCATCGACTTCATCGGTCTCGGGTAGCTCCTGCGCACCGGGCTGCGGACGTCCCGGCGGTACTCCCCCGGCCAGCTCGAGTTCGGCGGCTCCCGGCGGGGAGAACTCCACCTGGACCACGGCGAACTCGATATCGGCCAGCGGCACGGTCACCCGGTGCGGATTCCGCTTGCCACCCAGGACCAGCGCCACCTGCTCCTCGGTCGCGACGCCCACGCGCGCCTCGAAACGGGGTTTGGCCTTCTCCTCCGGCGATTGCGCGCCGGAGCGGAGCGTGACCTTCACCTTGCGGCCCCGGGCGCGCCGCCAGTGACGTAGTTCGGTCAGGGGCCGATCGATGCCGGGGGTGGTGACCTCCAGCAGATACGGGGTCTCGCCGAAGTCGCCTGCCTCGTCGAGGATTTCCGAGATCTCCGAACTCAGATCGGCGACGGCGTTCAGTGGGGCCGCTTCGTCGCTGTCGACCGTCACCTTCACCTTGGCATGCGCCGTACCGGCGGCCGAAATCGAAACGCCTTCGAGGTCGAATCCCCGGCGTTCGACGAGCCCAGCTACTAGCTGGCTCACCCTTTCCTCGGTCGGCATCGGCATGTGGGGCGGCTCCTGGTTCAGTTGTGACGGATTGAGTTGTCGGGCGGTCTGGCTCGAGTTTCCGGTGAATTTGCGCACCGGAGGTCTAGCGTAACGCGCGGAAAGAGTGTAAAGGACCAGCCGATGTTCACGACTTCGGCATGGTCGGCGCTACCGGACGACGGCGTGTTCGCTGCCGACGCGCCCGTGCCGGCAACGTATCGATCGAGATCACAGCCTATCCGACGGCCCTGGCGGCGGGAGTGCGCTCGAATGGCTGGCACCATGTATCCGTGCCCAGCAGTCTGAGCGGCCGTATGGCCGGTGTCACGCAATTGCCCGAGCCCCCCGGTTTCCCAGTGGACCGCCGTGCCGTGCTGCGCCTCGCCGGCGGTGGGGTGCTGGCCGTCGCCGCGGTCGGCGCGCTGAGCGCCTGTACGCGGGAGCACGCGCCGGAGTTGCCGGATCCCCTGCTCGCACAGGAGGAGTCGGCGCGCACCGATGCGGTGTCGGCGCAGGCCGCCATCGCCACCAATCCGGACAAGGCGGGTGCGTTGCAGACCATCGCGACCCAGCGCGGCGCGCACGCCGATGCGCTGCGCGCCGAAATCGACCGCGCCATAGGCACTTACGGGGACGGCACGGTGCCCAGCAAGCGCGTCGCCCCGCCCACCCCCACCGTGCCGGTGCCGCCGCCGTCGGTAACCCAGTTGCGCGCCAGCCTGTCTCAGGCCCAGCGCTCGGCCGGTGAGCTGGCCACCCAACTGTCGGGTTACCGCGCGGGTCTGCTCGGCTCGATCAGCGCCGCGTGCGCCACCCAGGCGGGAGTCCTGCTCGCATGACCCTCCCCGATCAGCAGGCGCTCACCGATGCCCTGAGCGCCGAGTACGCCGCTGTCTACGCCTACGGCGTCATCGCCGCGTACGCCAATAACGACCGCGACAAGTACGTCTCCGAATGCACCGCGGCCCATCGCGCCCGGCGCGATGCCACCATCGACACCCTGAAGGCTCTCGGCGCGACCGTCCCCGCGCCCGCCGCGGCCTACACCGTCCCCTTCACCGTCGACGACCCCATCCCCGCCGCGAAGCTGGCGGTGACCGTGGAATCCGATACCGCCGCCGCGTGGCACTCGGCGCTGGAACGCGCGGACACCCCCGAGATCCGCCGCACGGCCCTGGACGCCCTCACCGAATCCGCTCTCCGCGAAGCCACCTGGAACACCATCCTCGGCAACAATCCCGCGACGGCCCCCTTCCCCGGGCAATCCTGATCGGGCGATACTCGCTCGAATTGTGACGCACGCCTTCGCGATTCCCGTTCACGGGGATGGCGGTAAGGTTGGCCGGACGCGGCTTGGCGCGAACTTTCTGCCGCGCAATTCAATTCCGGTGTGAGTCGAGGAGATACTGTGGCGGTTGATGCTGCCCGGGAAGAAAAAGCACTGCGCGAGTTGACGAATCGCCTGGTAGATCGGTACGGCGAGGAGTATTCGGCGGAGCGGGTCGAGGCTGTGGTGGGGGCAGTCCGGCAGCGGTTCGACGGGCATAAGGTGCGCGATTTCATTCCCATCCTGATCGAACGGATTGTGCGGCGGGAGCTGACTCCGGGCGACCTGGAAAATATTGCCGAAGAAGCGAATACGGTTAATTCGCAATCAATTCCCGTGGGGGACAATTCGAATTCGGCCGGTGGTCACCTTTTCGACACCTTGGATCGGCTGGGGGTGAGCCGCCGAACCGCACTGGTGGGTGCGGCGGCGGCCGTGGTGGCCGTGGTCGGTGTCGTGACCGTCATCGCCGTGCGGGGGTCGGATTCGGAGCCCGTTGCCGCGGCTCCGGCCGGGTTGACCGCCATGCGGGGCGTGGTGGGGTCGGAGAAGGCGGCGTTCTTCGATGATCCGAAGGTCGCCGACGCCCTGGCGAAGCACGGGATCAAGGTGGAGGTGGATCCGGCCGGATCCCGTCAGATCGCCGATTCGGTGGACCTGGGCCGGTACGACTTCGCCTTCCCATCCAGTTCCGCTGCGGCGGAACGGATTCAGCGGAAGGTGGGGGTGAGCGGCAAGTACACGCCGTTCTCCTCCCCCATGGCGATCGCCACCTTCGCGCCGATCGTGGATCTGCTGACCGCGGCGGGTGTCGTCAAGCCCGGTCCGACACCGACTTTCGATGTCGAGAAGTATCTGGCGCTGGCCGAGAAGGGCGTGCAGTGGGACCAGTTGGAGGGCAACACCACCTACCCGGTGCGGAAGAACGTGCTGGTCGGCACCACCGACCCGAAGACCTCCAACTCCGCCGCCATGTACCTGGCGGTGACGTCGTACGTGGCCAATGACAACACCATCGTGCGCGGCGGTAGGGCCGAAGACTATGCGGTATCCCGCATTTCGCGCCTCTTCACCCGTCAGGGCTTCACCGAGAGCAGCACCGACGGCCCGTTCAAGGAGTATCTGGCCAGCGGTATCGGCCAGGCGCCCATGGTGTGGATCTACGAATCCCAGTTCGTGGAGGCCGCGGCGAACACCCGGCTGAAGCCGGATATGGTGCTGATGTATCCGTCCCCCACGGTCATCTCCCAGCACACCGTGGTGCCGCTGAACGACAAGGGCGACACCCTCGGCAAACTGCTCTCCACCGACCCCGAGTTGCAGCGCCTGGCCGCGGAACACGGCTTCCGCCCCACCGATGCGAGCCTGTTCACCAAGGTGACCACCGAACACCGGGTTCCGGTGGTGCCCAACCTGATCGATGTGGTGGACCCACCCAGCTACGACACCCTCGAACATCTCCTGGACGGCGTGGCCAGGGCGTTCAACTAGTCGCCACAGCGTATCGAGCCGCGCACCGTCTCCGGTGCGCGGCTCGAAAAGTGCTGTGGGCCGGTATCAGCCGCGCACCCTGGCGATGATCGAGGCCACGGCGGTCTCGGCGGGGAGTTCTTCGCTCTCGCCGGTGAAGCGGTCGCGCAGCTCCAGCGTGCCTTCGGACCAGCCGCGACCGATGACGACGACCAGGGGCATGCCCAGCAGCTCGGCATCCTTGAACTTGACGCCCGGGGAGGCCTTGCGGTCGTCGAAGAGGACATCGAGTCCGGCCGAGTTCAGTTCCGCCACAACCTGTTCCGCGCCTTCACGAGCCGCGTCGTCCTTGTTGGCGATGACCACGTGGACGTCGTAGGGTGCTACCGACCGGGGCCAGCGCAGGCCCTTGTCGTCGTGCATCTGCTCGGCGATGACCGCCACCATGCGGGAGACGCCGACACCGTACGAGCCCATGGTGAGGCGGACCGGCTTGCCGTTCTCGCCCAGGACGTCGACTTCGAAGGAGTCGGTGTACTTCTGGCCGAGCTGGAAGATGTGGCCGATCTCGATACCGCGGGCGGCCTCGAGCACGCCGCGGCCGTCTGGCGAGGGATCGCCGTCGCGGACCTCGGCGGCCTCGATGGTGCCGTCGGCGATGAAGTCGCGACCGGCGACCAGGCCGACGTAGTGCTTACCGGGCTCGTCCGCACCGGTGATCCAGGCGGTGCCCGACACCACGCGCGGGTCGACGAGGTAGCGAACGCCGTTGGCCAGCAGGGCCTTCGGGCCGATGTAACCCTTCACCAGGAACGGGTTGGCCTTGAAATCGGCGTCGTCGAGAAGCTCGACCTCGGCGGGTTCGACCGAGGCGCCCAGGCGCTTCTCGTCGACCTCGCGGTCGCCGGGGACGCCGACGCCGAGGATCTCGGTCTTGCCGTCCGGGTAGCGCAGCTTGACGAGCACGTTCTTCAAGGTGTCGGCGGCGGTGACGGGGCGGCCGAACTGCTCGGCGATGCCCGCGCCATTGGCCCAGTCGACCAGGGAGGCGATGGTGGGGGTGCCGGGGGTGTCGTGCACGACGGCCTCGGCCAGACCCGCCAGGGGGATCTCCGGCGGGGCGGCGGTGATCACGGCCTCCACGTTTGCGGCATAACCGGATTCGCGGCAGATGACGTAGGTGTCCTCGCCGACGGGGCTGTCCGCCAGGAACTCCTCGGAGGCCGATCCGCCCATGGCGCCGGAGGTGGCGGCCACGATCACGTACGACACGCCCAAGCGCTCGAAGATCTTCTGGTATGCCTCGCGGTGCGCGTTGTAGCTCTTCTTCAGCCCGTCCTCGTCGAGGTCGAAGGAGTACGAATCCTTCATGATGAATTCGCGCCCGCGCAGGATGCCCGCGCGCGGACGGCCTTCGTCGCGGTACTTGTTCTGGATCTGGTACAGCGTGACCGGCAGATCCTTGTACGAGTTGTACTCGGCCTTCACGGTCAGCGCGAAGAGCTCCTCGTGGGTGGGGCCGAGCAGGTAGTCCTGTCCCTTGCGATCCTTGAGCCGGAACAGCGCGTCGCCGTATTCGGTCCACCGGTTGGTGGTCTCATACGGTTCGCGCGGCAGCAGGGCCGGCAGTGAGATCTCCTGGGCGCCGATGGCGTCCATCTCCTCGCGGACGACATTCTCGATCTTGCGCAGGGTGCGCAGGCCGAGCGGCAGCCACGAGTACACCCCCGGGGCGATGCGCCGCACGTATCCGGCGCGGACCAGCAGCTTGTGGCTGGGCACCTCGGCGTCGGCGGGATCGTCGCGCAGGGTGCGCAGGAAGAGGTGGGAGAGGCGGGTGATCACGGGTCCACACGATAGCCGCTGCTCCGCCGATGCTCACAAGGCATTACCGTGTTGGCTCGTGCTGGTGCTGCTGCCTCCCTCCGAAACCAAGTCCGACGGCGGTTCGGGCCGTCCCCTCGACCTGGATGCCCTTGCGATGCCGCAGCTCACGGCGGTGCGCGACAAGCTGGTCACCCAGTTGATCGAATTGTCCGGCGATCCGGACGCTTCGCGCACCGCGCTGGGATTGGGTAAGGGGGCTGACGCGGAGATCGCGCGCAATGCCGCACTGCGCACCTCGCCGACCCGCCCCGCGCTGGACCGCTACACCGGCGTCCTCTACGACGCCTTGGACGCCCCCGGCTTCACCAAGGCACAGCGCGCCAAGGCCGATGCCCGCCTCGCGATCGGCTCGGCCCTGTTCGGCGTGGTCCGCGCGGGCGACCCGATCCCGGCCTATCGCCTCTCCGGCGGCTCCAAACTCCCCGGACTGCCTACGCTGCAAGCACTCTGGAAGCAGGCCCTGCCCGCGGCCCTCCGGGAGGAAACCGACGGCCACCTCACCGTCGACCTGCGCTCCGGCGTCTACCAGAACCTGGGCCGCATCCCCGGCGCCATCACCGCCGCCGTCCTCACCGAACGCCCCGACGGCACCCGCACCGTGGTGAGCCACTTCAACAAACACCACAAGGGCCTGCTGGCCCGAGCCCTGGTCCTGTCCCGCACCGAACCCACCGACATCAACGGCCTCGCCCGCGCAGCCGAGAAATTCGGCCTTCGCTGCGAAATCGCCTCCCCCACCGAACTTCTCGTGCTCACCTGATTCCGCTCAGCGCGGGCCGAGGAACAGCGTCCGGGTGCCGCGCCCGATCGGGCCCTTCTCGTCGAACATCCGCGATTCGGCGAGGCCGACGCCCGTGCGTTCGGGATAGGTGATCGCGTCCGGGCACACCCACTCCCCGACCGGTTCGCGATGCAGGGTCACCGTCAGGTCGGTGTTGATGAAAAGGTAACGATCCCAATCCAATACGGCGCTGATGCCATTGCCGGGGCCGGCGGCGGCGAGGGTGCGTTCGAGTGGGCTGGGAGCACGATGTGAACCGGATCGCCATCGGGGGCGTTCCCGGTGGGACTCGGCTGAGTCCAGGGGTGTTCTCCGCCAACCTCGGACAACACCGGAGGCCGGGTTCTACTGTCCGGCAGCGTGACTCGGGAGTACGCAGACCGCGTCCAGGCCCAGGACGTGGTTCAGGCGGCCGAAGGCGAGCCAGGAGCCCAGGCACATGGAGAGTTCGACCACCTCGGTCTGGGAGTAGTGGGCGAACATGCGGGCCCAGAACTCGTCGTCGAGGTTGTGGTGGTCCTGCGCGTAGCGTTCGGCGTATTCGGCGGCCAGGCGGGTGCGGTCGTCGAAGTTCTCCGTTGTGCGCCAGTTGGTTACGTCCTGTTCGAAGGACTCCTCGACCTTCTCGCCATGGCGATCGGTGCGCCAGTCCAGGCAGAAGAGGCAGCCGTTGATCTGCGCGATGCGCAGGCGGGCGGCCTCGAATTCACGCAGCCCCAGGGTGGTGTGCGAATACACCGCAAGGGAGAACGCGGCGGCGGCGGTCCCGATGCCGGGGACCATTTCGCCCCATACGTAACCGATGGGGTCCTTGCCTTCGGGAATGTCTATGATCACGGCTGGTTCCTTCCGAGAGTGCCGGGGCGCAGGGGGATGTCGAGGGCGTCGTAGAGCCCGGGTTCGGCGGTGGCGAGCCAGTCGATCGCGCCCACCAATCTGCCTACGGCGGTGGCGTTTCCGCCCGCGGAGTGATTGCCGTCCTCATCGGTGGCCTGAATGGTGACCTCGATATTCGGGCGGCCCTCGATGATGACGCGGTGTGCGCCCGCACCACTGGGCGGCATGGGCCAGTCGGTGGCGCAGCAGGCATGGATGCGGGTGACGTGTTCGATGACGATGCGCGGGCGGCCGTCGATGATGCCCTGCACCTCGAAGCGCACCGCGCCCTGCGTCCCTGCCTCGAAATCGCCCATCAGATCGGTGCTGACGGTGGTCTCCAGTTCGCGCCGGTGCACCACCTCGCGAATCTCCTCGACCTCGACGCCGAGCCCGCGCGCGATGAGCCGAATCTGCCCGCCCCACACCATGGTCGGCACCGAGGCCATCAGCATCGGCGGGTCGTAGTCCATGGGCTGGCCCATACCGACCAGGTAGCGCACCGAATCGGGCTGGTCATACGTGGCGTAGTCGAAGATCTCCTGGCAGCGCACCACATCGACGGTGTGCCCGAGCCCGCTCATGAGCAGCGGCAGCACATCATTGCCCCAGCCCGGGTCGATCCCGGAGACGAACAGCGAACCACCGCCCTCCGCAATGGCTTTCAGCACGGCGTCGCGCATCTCGACCGGCGCGTTCCGCTGGTCGTAGAGCGGGTACAGCGCGGGCGTGACCACGACGGCTCCGGCGCGAATGGCCTGGAGGATATCGGCGAGCGCGTCGTCGGGACGGATATCGCCGGAGGCGGCGTAGACGACGGCCTGCGGTCCGGCGGCCAGTGCGGCGGCGAGATCATCGGTCGCGGCCACGCCGAGTTCGGTCTCCAGTCCGGCGAGTTCGCCCGCGTCGCGGCCCACCTTGTCCGGGTTGTGCACCAGTACCCCGGTCAGTTTCAGCGCGGGGTGCGCGGCGACGGCGCGAATCGCGGCCCGGCCGACATTGCCGGTGCCCCAGACCAGGGTGGAAATCATGACGGGAGCCTAGCAACCGCTTGGTAGGTAGGAAGCGGATTCGAAGACCTATTTGTCCCAATCCACACAAGTCCGATCCCACTCACCGCGACACGAGTCCTGACGAGTGTCCGGTCTGCCGGATTCCCCGTCGCGAGACCGCCGCACCTGTGTTCAAATTCATCATGGATTCGATTGCAATGGAGCAGATCCGAGCGCTCAAGCACCGCTACCTACGCACCCTTGATCTCAAACTGTGGGATGACTTCGCCGATACGCTCAGCAAGGACATCGTCGCCTCGTACGGCTCCCCCTCGGGCGGTCAACCGCTCGAATTCACCGGCCGGGACGCGGTCGCCGACTATATGCGCACCGCCCTGAGCGGCAATATCATCACCGTGCACGTGGCCACCCACCCGGAGATCGAGGTGGATGGCGAAACCGCTTCCGGCTCTTGGCTACTGGAGGACACAGTGATAGCGCCGGAGTATAACTTCCTGATTCGCGGCGCCGCCTACTACAACGACACCTATCGCCTCGAAGACGGCGTATGGCGGATTTCCAGCACCGGCTACAAACGCATCTTCGAAGCCAAGATGGCACCCGAGGCGCTGCCCGGTTTCGAGATCACCGCCAACGCCTGGGCACCGAGTACCGCGGGTTAACCCCGTTCGGCGGCCTCGACCGCCTTGCGCACCGTCTCGGCGTCACCGGGCTTGGCCTCGCTCTCCCAGAACGGCTCCGACACCGCGTAAGGCGGACCGTAGACCGGCGTTCCGGGCTGCGTGCGCCAGCTGTCGCTCGCACCGCCGATATCGACGGTATCGAAGCCCAATGCGCTGATCAGTTGTGCGGCAGCGACTTTCGCCTCGGAATCATCGCCCGCGATCGGCAGCGCCGAGCGATCCGGGGCGTCCGCAGGCCGGCCCAGCACCGCGAGATGCTTGAAGTAGATGTTGTTGAACGCCTTCACCACCCGTGCACGCGGCAGATGCCGTTGCAGCAGTTCACTACTGGTGGTGGTGCCCGCTTCCAGATCCGGGAACTCGCCATCGCGTTCGGGATAGTAGTTGTTGGTATCGATGACGACCTTGCCGACCAGCGCGTCGGCCGGTACCTCGCGATAGGCCTTGAACGGCACCGTCACCACGACGATGTCACCGGCCGCCGCGGCCTCCTCGGGAGTCCCGGCCCGGGCCCGCTCCCCCAGTTCCCCGACCAATTCGGCCAGCGATTCCGGCCCCCGGGAATTGCTCAGCACCACATCTATTCCCGCGGCCACGGCAAGTCGTGCCAGCGTGCCGCCGATATTGCCGCTACCGATCAGTCCCAGAGTTGTCATGAACCGTGCCAACCGCGATCACCTCGCAGATGTTCCCGCAGGACAAGGCCCCGGCCCGGGGGCGCGATCCCGGTTCGTTCCCGCGGCCGCCGTATGTTCCGACGGCCACGGGAACCCGCCAGGTGGTCTCAGCCGAGGGTGATGGCGTCGAGTCGAGTGCGCAGGAAGTCGGCGGACACCACCGGTGCCAGACCGCCGATCCGGCCGATCGGCGGTTCCAGCGGTGTCACCCGCGCGTCATGATCGAGTTCGTAGAAGTAGATGAGCGACACCAGATCCTCATCGGGCGCGGTGGCCTGCGGCGGCAGCACGCGGTGCCGCCCGGCGGGCCAGCGCTGTCCGCTCCAATGTGCCAGCAGGTCACCGATATTCACGGTGAGGGCGGTGGGATCGTAGGGTGCGTCCGCCCAGCCGCCCTCCTCGGTGTACACCTGTAGCCCGCCCGCGCCGGGTTCGCGATCGAGCACGGTGACGGTGCCGAAGTCGGTATGCGGGCCAATGCGGAATTGCCCGGGTTCGGGTGCGCCGACGTGGGTCAGGGGCGGATACCAGTTGATATTGCAGGTCCAGGTGGGCCGGCTCGCCAGCCCTTGAAAAGGGTTGTGCGGCAGGTCGAGTGCGGCGGCGAACAGCGCCAGCAGTTCGTCCGAGAGCACACGCATGGCATCGGTGTAGGTGGTGAACAGCGCACGCAGTTCGGTCACCTCGTCCGGCCAGACATTGTCGAGGAACCAGACGTCGTCTACCCGGGCGTCGCCGGTGCGGGTGTCCGCGCCGACGGCGAAGGTCTCCTTGAGATCGGGCGGGGTCTCGGTGCCCTCGGCGTAGCCGTTGGCCTCCATTCCCGGGCCGATCCAGCCGCGCCCGCCGACGACGGTGGCGTAGCGCTGCTTCACCTCGGCGGGCAGTGCGAAGAAGCGGCGCGCGGCCGCGCGGAGGTCGGCCGGAAGTCCTTGCGGCACACCGTGTCCGCGTACAAGCAGGAATCCGGCGCGCTGCATGCCCGCGTCGACCTCGCGCAGCGCCCGGGCCGCCGCGTCACCACCGGCGCGCCAGCGGTCCAGATCGACGGTGGCGATGGCGTTCATTCGGCCACTCCGATGTCCTCGTTCCAGAGTTCCGGGCGTTCGGCGATGAACTTCTCCATCATCTCGATACAGCCCGGATCGTCCAGCACGATGATCGAAACCCCGTGTTCGGCAAGCCATTCGTGGCCGCCGTGGAAGGTCTTCGCCTCGCCGACGATGACCGCGCCGATATTGAACTGGCGCACCAGACCGCTGCAATACCAGCAGGGCGAGAGCGTGGTCACCATGATGGTGTCGCGATAATCGCGGCGGCGGCCCGCATTGCGGAAGGCGTCGGTCTCGGCGTGCAGGCTCGGATCTGCGGCCTGTACGCGGCGGTTGTGGCCGCGGCCCAGCAGGTTGCCGTCGGCGTCGAAGAGCGCCGCCCCGATCGGGATACCGCCCTCGGCGAGTCCGAGTCGCGCCTCGTCGTACGCGGTGACCAGCAGATCTTTCGCGTTGATCATATCGATCATGCTGCCACCGCCGCCTGAGAAATCCTGGCACGGTTGAGCAGTAGATAGCCCGCGCCGGAGATCAGGAAGCCGACGAAGAAGGTGATATCGCCGAGTTCGGGGAGCTGCCGGGCCACATAGCCGACGAATTCGGCCTGATTGGAGAACAGCAGCACCGAGACCACCAGTCCGATCAGGAAGGCCGCCACCCCACCCCGATTGGTGTACGAGCGGTCGTAGAGCAGTTGGTCGATGCGCTGTCCGCGCCGCAGATATTCGTCGGCGAAGACGATGCCCAGCCACGGGCCGATCCAGTAGGCGACGATCAACAGGAATGCCTCGTAGCTGGCGGCCGCGTCGGGCAGCGCCCACCAGGCGACCAGGAAGCCGACCAGGCCGAAGGCCGCCGAGACCAAGGCGCGCTGGGTGCGCACCGGCAGTTTGAAGCCCATGGTGACGAAAGCCATTGCGCCCGAATACACATTCAACGCATTGGCCGCCACCGCGCCGACTGCGATGGCCAGCAGCGTCAACTTCGCGAGCACCGCGGGAAGATTCGCGGTGAAGACATCGGTGGGGCTGCCCTCGACGGTGGTCGCCACGGTCGCCGACGCGGCCCCGACCACGGTGAGCCAGACACAGGAGATGAACAATCCCGCCGAGGCATAGAGTCCGGTCGCGGTCTTGGAGACCGAGGACGGCAGATAGCGCGAGTAGTCCGCCGCGTAGGGATTCCAGCCCGCCGCGTAACCGAAGGCGGTGCCGACGGTCAGCAGGAAACCGCCGATACCGCCCACGCCCCCGGCCGGTACGGCCGCACCCAGATCAGCCTTGCCGAAGATGACCACGGTGACGATGGCGAACACGATCGCCAAGAGCGGGAAGGCGATTCGCTCGAAGGCCTGCACCAGATTGTGACCGAAGAACGCGAACGCGGTCTGCGCCAGCACGATCACGATGAGCGACAGCAGTTTCGGCATACCGGTCAGCGAGTTCAGGGCGAAGGCCCCGCTCACGCTGTTGGTGGCGAACCAGCCCACCCCGCACATGACGGCCATGAATCCGGCGGGCAGCGCATTGCCGCGATAGCCGAATCCCAAGCGGCCCAACACCATCTGCGGTACGCCGTGCAATGGTCCGCGCGCCGACAGCAGATAGTGCGCGACGGCTCCGAGGCCGACGCCGACCGCGAGCCCCAGGCTCGCCTGCCAGAAGTTCATCCCGTACACGGTCACCGCGAGCACGCCGACGAAGATGGTCGCGAACTCCATATTCGGAGACATCCACGTCCAGAACAGTTTTCGCGGTGTGCCATGGCGTGCGCTGTCGGGGATGAAATCGTCACCGCCGGGTTCGACGGCTATGACGCGGTCGCCGTAGGCGGCCTGGGACTCATCGGTCAGTGCCACTGTCGTGTCCTATCTCTACCGCTCGCGAGTCTCTTCGAGCACGGTGCGGCCCAGCAGCATGTACCGGTCGGGATGCTTGCGCTGCAGATACGTCGCGTAACCGAGGCCGAGCAGAATGACCAGACCCACCAGGTACGGGGTCGCCTTCAGCACCAACGATCCCGCTTCCGAGCCCGCCGCGGTACCCATATTGACCACCAGCAGCACCACCACGCCGAGCATGGCGACACCGCCGATGAGCGGGGCCAGGAAGGTCTTGAACCAGTGCCGGGTCTCGGGATGGTTGCTGCGGAAGTACGCCATCACCGCGAAGGAGCAGACGGCCTGCACGATCAGAATCGCCATGGTGCCGAGCACCGCGAGCAGGGTGTACAGACCCGAGTACGGATCCTTGCCCGCGAGTCCGAACGCGAGCACCAGCACGGCGGCGATCCCGGTCTGCACCAGACCCGCGATATGCGGTGAGCCGTGCTTGGGATGTGTGCGCCCGATGGTGTTCTTCAGTCCGGGAATCGCGCCCTCGCGCCCGAGGGCGTACAGGTAGCGGGCCGCGCAGTTGTGGAACGCCATACCGCAGGCGAGCGATCCGGTGATCATCAGCCACTGCATGGTGCTGACCGCCCAGTGCCCGACATAGGTTTCGGTGGGCCCGAAGAACACGTCCATCGGATTGTCCGAACCGGCGAGTTCCATCGCCTTGCCCGCACCGCTGCCGGAGATGGCCATCCAGGAGACGAAGACGTAGAACGCGCCGACGCCGAGGACTGCGATCATGGTGGCGCGCGGGATGATTCGCTTGGGATCCTTGGATTCCTCGCCGTACATGGCGGTGGATTCGAAGCCGACCCACGACCAGAACGCGAAGAACAGACCCAGGCCCGCGGACGCGCCGTGGAAGGCGTTGACCGGGTTGATCGGCGCGAGCGAGATCCCCTCCGGACCGCCGCCGTGGAACAGCACCGACACGGCCATGATGCTCAGCACCGTCACCTCGGTGGCGAGCAGGACCACCAGTAGGCGCTCGGCCACCGCGACACCGAACCAGGTGCCGACCGCATTGATGGCCAACATGATCACCGCGAAGATCCACCACGGCACATCCACGCCGATCTGATCGGAGACGGTGTTGTGCGCGAAGTAGGAGAAGATGCCGATCAGCGACGGCTCGAACACCATGTACGCGAAGGCCGCGAGCAGACCCGCCGCCAAACCGGCGGTGCGGCCCAGGCCGAACGAGATGAAGCCGTAGAACGCGCCGGTGGCGGTGATGTGCTTGGACATGGTCGTGAAGCCGACGGAGAAGATGCCGAGCACGACCATGGCTATGAGAAACGCCGCGGGCGTGCCTATTCCACTGCCCGACGACATCATGAACGGGACGTTGCCGGTCATGGCGGTGATCGGTGCGGCGGTGGCGATCGCCATGAACACCACGCCCAGCAAACCGATGACATTCGGCTTGAGTCTCGACACGTTCGACTCAGGTGTTTCGGTTCCCCCCGAAAGTACGGTCGTCGCACTCGGTTCCATGTAGAGCTCCTCATCCAGGCCAGTCCTGCGGCCTGTGAGGATTGTGCGTAGGAATGTGTTGCCTGGATATGAAACCGCGTTACCAGCAGAAATCAATTGTGTGACCCAGGCCACTTTTCTTACGATCGACGCCCCCACGGCGTAGCGAATTTACAGAACGTCGGCGCCCACTTCTGGCTTCAGTCAACTGAATTCAGGCGGTAGGGTGCTGCCATGGACACTGGTTTCGCCCGCGCGATGTGGCGAGTACTCGAGCCCCTGCACGCCGTGACGTACTTCAGCCCGGCGTGTGTCGCGGCGCATAAGGCCGTCGGCCTGCGCGGATTCTGGATGGGCTACTTCGGCGCGCGGTCGGCCCCGCTCGGGGCCGCCGGGCCGAATCTGGTCGAGGCGACCTTCTACAACTTCCATCCGTCGATGATTCGCCGCGCACTCCCGGACGCCTGGACCTTCGCCAGTCCGGCGGCCGTGCTGGAGGCGCGGCGCACCGCCGCCGCCTCGGTGCTGCGCACCATCGCACCCGATATCGAAACAGTGGCCGCCACCGCGCTTCCCGCGCTTCAGGCCGCGATCGACGCCGCACCCGCCCCGGGACGGCCGCTCTTCGCCGCCAACCGCGACCTGCCGACACCGGCCGATCCGGTCGAGGCGCTGTGGCAGGCGGCCACCGCTCTGCGTGAGCACCGCGGTGACGGGCATATCGCCTGCCTGCTCGCCGAGGGCATCGACGGCTGCGAGGCGCATGTCCTGTTCGCGGCGGTCACCGGGTCCGCCCCGGCCATGTGGCAGGCCAATCGCGGCTGGAGCGAATCCGATTGGGCCGCAGCGCAAGAACGCCTCGAATCCCGGGGGCTGCTCGCCGACGGCGCATTGGCCGACAATGGTCGCGACCTGCGGGCGCATATCGAATCGCGCACCGACGCCCTCGCCATGACCGCCTATGCCGATGTTCCCGGCATCGCCGAGGCCCTGACCGCGCTCACGCCCATCGCCAAATCGGTGGCCGGGAGTGGCGCGGTCCCCTACCCCAACCCGATGGGCGCTGACCCGGCCTGACCCCGGTAGTGCGAAATGAACTGCCCAGCACCGTGATCGCCCAGGTTTGCCCTGGTTTCGCGGGGAGAAATCGTGGCCGACCCATGTCTCGGTCGATTCGCGACGGCTGGTGCATCGCACGGCCGGCAGAAAGACCAGGCACCGGGGCCGAGTTGGGAGCCGTACCCGGATTGAGCTCCCGGGCTTGGGAATACATCGCACCGAACCAGCGGGGTCGACCGGCTGTGGTTGCGTTTCGAGGTGGGGCGGTATGGGTGGGAACTCCCGTTCCAGCGCCCTCACCACCGCCGAAAAGTGTCCCCACTCGGGGTTTTGACCGACGTGCATGTACTCACGCAGGGACCTTCTCGACATTTGCCAGCGTGGATGCATGCACATCAGAGGACCGGGCAAAACAGACATCGGAAGCTTTGGTTTTGTCTCTTTTGTCTTGTTCTTTTCTCGTCCCGGCGTCTTTTGCCTTTGTCTCTTTTGGGTCTTGGTCTTTCAGGTCTTGGCCTCTGCGGTCGTGCTATGCGCTGGGGATGGTGAGGTCGCGGATCAGGAGGGCGGTGTGCAGGGAGGTTCGGGTTTCGCCGTCGTCCAGGTCTACGTCGAGGATGCGTTCTATGCGGGAGAGGCGGTCGTAGAGGGTGGGGCGGGAGATGTTGAGGCGTTTGGCGAGTTCGGTTTTGTTGCCTGCCAGGTCGAGGAATTGGCGGAGGGTGCGGGTGAGGTCGGTGGCTTGGCGGATGTCGTGGCGGAGGAGGGCGCTGAGTTCGGTTTCGGCGAAGCGCTGGACGCCGGGCTCGTCGCGGATGAGCGACAGGAGGCCGCGGAGGCGGACGTCGCCGCTGCGGTAGTAGGGGCGGGTGGATGAGGAACTCAGGGCCAGAGCCACTTCCGCGACGTGGGCGGCCTGGGCCAGTTCGCGGGCGGTGTCCAGGAGGGAGTCCGACTCCGCGCCCACGCCGACCACCGCGCGCTCGACGCCGGAGACTCGGCGGATTTCGCCGAGCATGCCGTTGCAGACGACGGTGAGGGTGCCGTCCAGGTCGCCGGTGCGGGACAGGGCCAGGATCATGTTCACCCGGTTGCCATGGTCGGGGGCGGCCAGGGCGGTGACGCGGGCCAGGCCGACGCCGTGCATGGCGGCGTCGAGAATCGCGGCGGTGCGGCGCTGTTGGGCCACCGGATCGGATTCGACGGGGGCCGCGACATCGATGGCCAGGGGGATGTAGCGGGAACGGCGGGCAAGGCCGAGGGTCGCGGCGAGGGCGACCGCATCGCGTTCGTCGCTGAGGCGGCCGGTGATCATATCGTCGATGAAGCCGGTCTGAGCCTGGCGATGCAGGCCGAAGCGGTCGCGCTCGACCATGCGGTGCAGGGTCAGGGTTTGCGCGGCGCGCTCGAGGACCATGCGGGCGCGGGCATTGGGAACTCGGCTGGAGCGCAGGATGAGTCGGCCCCAGCGCTGGGTGTGCGGGCCGACGGGGACCACGTTCGCGTCGTGGTCGGGCAGCAGGCGCGAGGTGGTTTCCCAATGTTCGAGCAGGGTCGAGGTGGCGGTGTGCCGGGCGGTGGAGGCGAGTACGCGATGCGTCAGATCCTCCAGCACCACGGAGGCGTCGAGCATTCCCGCGGCGGTCTTGACGATTTCGGCGAGGGAGGCGCGGCGCACGCTCAGCGAGGTGAAGGTTTCGTGCACGGTGCGCGCGAACTCCAGCTCGGCGTACTGATCCGCCACGATGACGCGGTGCACCGCCTCGGTGACCTCGACGAAGCGCACCACCCGGGCGAGGACGACGACGGGCAGGTTCAGCCGGTCGGCGGTCTGTGCCACGATCGGCGACAGTTCCTTCACATAGGTGCCGAGTTCGACGACCAGTCCTGAGACACCCGCGGCGGCAAGGGATTCCAGATACTCGACGGTGGCGGCATCGCCGCCGGAGAGCGCCTGCCCGGTGGTGAGGATCAATTCCCGGCCGACCAGGAGTTTCGCGACATCGGACAGTTCGCTGACGTGCACCCAGCGCACCGGCCGGTCCAGCGACCCGCCGCCGACGACTTCCGGCTGCCCCGCGCGCACCACCGGAATCGCCAGGACATCAGCTACGGAGAGAAGCACCGACGAATCGTAATACGCGAACCTCGAGAGCGTACAAAGTGTCGGGGTGCAGCGGGGTCGGGATGGGGCAGAGTAGGACTCGGGCCACCGCAGTCCCGCCCCACGACCGTCCGACACCGGCAGGAACGGCATCCGGATCCGCGCATCCGCCGCCGCGACCACCGGTAGCCGTGGGCAACGGTTCCGCCCACGCCCGCCGCCGCGGCCCGATTCCCGTCATGCCGGTGACGGGGGTCGGGCCCATCTCCATATGCCGAGAGGAAACCGGCGATGCGGATGTGGCGGGCGGCTCCGAATACCGGGCAAGACATCGCCACCGCGGTACCCCGAGAACTTCCATGAATCGAGGAGATATGCAGACCATCGCACACTGGCTCGACGGCAAGCCGTTTGCCGGCACCAGCGAGGCCACCGCGCCCGTGACCAATCCGGCGACCGGCGTGGTGACCGGACAGGTCGCGCTCGCCAATGTCGCCGACGTGCGCACGGTCGTCGACGCCGCCGCGGCCGCCTTCCCGGCCTGGCGCGACGCCTCCCTCGCCAAGCGCACCCAGGTGCTGTTCCGCTTCCGCGAGCTGCTCAATGAGCGCAAGCAGGAGATGGCCGCCATCATCACCTCCGAGCACGGCAAGGTGCTCTCGGACGCACTGGGCGAGGTCACCCGCGGCCTCGAGGTCGTCGAATTCGCCTGTGGCATTCCGCATCTGCTCAAGGGCGGTTACACCGAGAACGCCTCCACCAAGGTGGACATCTTCTCCATCCGCCAGCCGCTGGGCCCGGTCGCGGTCATCTCGCCGTTCAACTTCCCGGCCATGGTGCCCATGTGGTTCTTCCCGGTCGCCATCGCCGCCGGAAATACCGTGGTGCTCAAGCCTTCGGAGAAGGATCCGTCGGCGGCGCTGTGGATCGCGGCGCTCTGGGAAGAGGCCGGACTGCCCCCGGGCGTGTTCAATGTCGTGCAGGGCGACAAGGTCGCCGTGGACGAACTGCTGGAAAACCCCGCCATCAAGGCGGTTTCGTTCGTCGGCTCCACCCCGATCGCCAGGTACGTGTACGAGCGCGGCACCGCGCACGGTAAGCGCGTGCAGGCCCTGGGCGGCGCGAAGAACCATATGGTGGTGCTGCCCGACGCCGATCTGGATCTGGCCGCCGACGCCGCGGTGAACGCGGGCTTCGGCTCCGCCGGTGAGCGGTGCATGGCCATCAGCGCGCTGGTCGCGGTCGGCCCCATCGCCGATGATCTGGTGGCTCGAATCGCCGAGCGCGCCAAGACCATTCGCACCGGCGACGGCACCACCGGTGCGGATATGGGCCCGCTGGTCACCGAGGCGCACCGCGACAAGGTCGCCTCGTATGTCGCCGCGGGCGAAGCCGCCGGAGCCACCGTCGTGCTCGACGGCCGCACCGTGCGGGCCGATGGCGGCGAGAACGGCTTCTGGCTCGGCCCGACCATTCTCGACAATGTCACCACCGAGATGAGCGTCTACACCGATGAGATCTTCGGGCCGGTGCTCTCGGTCGTACGCGTCGAAACCTATGACGAGGCACTGGCCCTGATCAATGCGAACCAGTACGGCAACGGCACCGCCATCTTCACCAATGACGGCGGCGCGGCCCGGCGCTTCCATAACGAGGTCGAGGTCGGCATGGTCGGCATCAACGTCCCGATCCCGGTCCCCATGGCGTACTACAGTTTCGGTGGCTGGAAGAACTCGCTCTTCGGCGATTCACATGCGCACGGCATCGACGGCGTGCACTTCTTCACCCGCACCAAGGCCGTCACCTCGCGCTGGCTCGATCCGAGCCACGGCGGGCTGAATCTCGGCTTCCCGCAGAACAGCTGAGGAGGAACCGTGATGACTCTTCCCAATGGTTTGACGCCCGAGCAGGCGCGCGAACAGGCCACGCGCGCTTACGAACTCGACCGCAAGCACGTCTTCCACTCGTGGTCCGCGCAGGCGCAGCTGAAGCCGATGACGGTGTCGGCGACCCAGGGCTCGTATGTGTGGGACGGCGACGGCAACCGGCTGCTGGATTTCTCCTCGCAGCTGGTGAACACCAATATCGGCCATCAGCATCCGAAAGTCGTTGCGGCCATTCAGGATCAGGCCGCCAAGCTGTGCACCATCGCGCCGCAGCACGTGAATGACGCGCGTTCGGAGGCGGCTCGTCTCATTGCCGAGCGCACCCCGGGTGAGCTGAATCGGATCTTCTTCACCAACGGCGGCGCGGATGCCGTCGAGCACGCCGTGCGGATGGCACGCCTGCACACCGGGCGCTACAAGGTGCTCTCACGGTACCGCTCCTATCACGGCGGCACCGAGACCGCGATCAATCTGACCGGCGACCCGCGCCGCTGGCCGAATGACCACGGCAACAGCGGGATCGGCCACTTCTTCGGACCGTTCCTCTACCGTTCGCAGTTCCACGCGAGCACCGAGGCGGAGGAGTCGCAGCGCGCGCTCCAGCATCTCGAGCAGACCATCCTGTTCGAGGGTCCGGCGACCATTGCCGCCATCGTGCTGGAGTCCGTTCCCGGAACCGCCGGAATCATGGTTCCCCCTGCGGGATACCTGGCCGGTGTGCGGGAGATCTGCGACAAGTACGGCATCGTGTTCATCGCCGATGAGGTGATGGCGGGCTTCGGGCGCACCGGAAAGTGGTTCGCCATCGAGCATTTCGATGTCGTACCGGATCTGATCACCTTCGCCAAGGGCGTCAATTCCGGTTATGTGCCGCTCGGCGGCGTCGCGATCGCGCCGCATATCGCGGCCACCTTCGATGATCGCGCCTACCCGGGTGGTCTCACCTACTCCGGGCATCCGCTGGCCACCGCGGCCGCCGTCGCGACCATCAATGCCATGACCGATGAGGGCATTGTCGAGAACGCCGCGCAGATGGGTGCGCACGTCCTCGGTCCCGCACTGCGCGAATTGGCCGAACGGCATCCCAGCATCGGCGAGGTTCGCGGCCTGGGCGTCTTCTGGGCGCTGGAACTGGTCAGCGATCGCGCGACCCGCGAACCGCTCGCACCCTACGGCGGCACCAGCCCGGCCATGGCCGAGACGGTCGCCGCGGCCAAGGCCGCGGGGCTGCTGCTGTTCGTCAACTTCAACCGCCTGCACGTCGTCCCGCCGTGCAATATCTCCGAGGCCGAGGCCAAGGAGGGTCTGACGATTCTGGATCAGGCGCTCACGGTCGCGGATTCGCATTTGTAGTAGCTGTTCGCTATAGCGGCCTGTGCGGACGGTGCACGGGCCGCTGGCAAACCCCCGGTAACACAGCGAACATACGGTGTCTCTACGGTGAACACCGACACAAGCTAGGAGAGCAGTGAGTACGCAAGAACTGCAATTCATCGGCGGCGTCCGCCGCCCCGGGTCGGGTGAGCCGCTGTCCATCACCGCGCCCGCCACCGGTGAGGTCATCGCCTCCGGTGCGAGCGCGAGCATCGCCGATGCGGAGGCCGCGGTCGCCGCGGCCCGCACGGCGTTTCCGATCTGGTCGGGAATGACCCCGGGCGAACGCTCGGACATCATGCACCGCTGGGCGCAACTGCTGCGCGAGCGCGCGGATGAGCTGGCCGCCGTCGAGAGTCGCAATGCGGGCAAGCCGATTCGGCTCGCGACCGACTTCGACGTGCCCGGCACCATCGACAACACCGCCTTCTTCGCGGGCGCGGCGCGCAATCTGGAGGGCAAGGCATCGGGGGAGTACTCCGCCGACCACACCTCCTCGATTCGCCGCGAACCGCTCGGCGTCATCGGCTCGATCTCACCGTGGAACTATCCGCTGCAGATGGCGGCCTGGAAGATCCTGCCCGCTGTCGCGGCCGGAAACACCATTGTGCTCAAGCCGTCCGAGCTGACCCCGCTGACTTCGCTGCTGTTCGCGGAGATCGCGACCGAGGCGGGCGTGCCCGCGGGCGTGATCAATGTGCTCACCGGCGTCGGTCCGGTCGCGGGTCAGGCGCTGGTGGAGCATCGCGAGGTGGCCATGGTGTCGTTCACCGGGTCCACCGTGGTGGGACGCCAGGTCGCCGCCACCGCGGCCGGTTCGGTGAAGCGGGTGCATCTCGAACTCGGCGGTAAAGCGCCGTTCGTGGTGTTCGACGATGCCGATCTGGAGGCCGCGGCGCGCGGTGCGGTTGCGGGTTCGCTGATCAATGTCGGCCAGGATTGCACCGCGGCCACACGCGCCTATGTGCAGCGGCCGCTGTTCGACGAATTCGTCTCGCGCGTAGCCGAACTCATGGATCAGGTGACATTGGGTCCGGTCGATGATCCGGAAACCGATATGGGGCCGCTGATTTCACTCGCACATCGCGACAAGGTGATCGGCATGGTCGAACGGGCGCGCGACTACGGCGCGAAAATAGTGCGCGGAGGAAGAATTCCCGAGCACACCGCGCGCGGCGGCTCCTATTTCGAGCCGACTTTGATCACCGGCGTCGCACAGGATTCGGAGATCGTGCAGAACGAGGTCTTCGGACCGGTGCTGGTGGTATTGCCATTCGACACCGATGACGAGGCGATCGCACTCGCCAATGACACCGCCTACGGTCTGGCGGCGTCGGCCTGGTCCACCAATGTGTATCGCACGCAGCGCGCCGGCCGGGAGATCCAGGCCGGATGCGTGTGGATCAACGACCACATTCCGATCATCAGCGAAATGCCGCACGGCGGATACAAGGCCTCCGGCTTCGGAAAAGACATGTCCACGTACTCATTCGACGAGTACACCAATGTCAAGCATGTCATGTCGGATATCACCGGGGCCGCGCACAAGTCGTGGCACGACGTGATCTTCACGGCCGAATAACACTCTTCGACAACCGAATAGAGCCCGACGAGCAGTGCGGCAACCTGCTCGTCGCCCGCGAGGGTGGGCGCCGATGACTCTGCCTCATCGGTGTCCGCCCTCGTAGTCGTGCCCGCATACCGGAAACCACGGTTGACAACTGAATTCGTTGCGTAACTTGGATTTTTCAATGGAATCGCTTGATTTGTAACAAGACTATGGAACTATCAGTTCCACACCGCAGCACTGCTGCGAACTTCTTTATCCCGTTCTGATGAAGGTGCGACCCTCATGAACAAGTCTCCGGACTCACTCCCTCCCGAGCTGCGCAGCATGCTCTCCGCCCGGCCGTCCCGCCGCGGTCTGCTGCGCGCCGGAGGTCTTATCGCCGCCGCGGGCACGCTGGCCGCATGCGGTACCAAGGGTTCGTCCTCCAGCGGGGGCGCCCCCGCCTGCACACCGCCCGCCGACAACTCGGCCGCGGAGAAGACCCTCAATTTCTCCAACTGGCCCGGCTATCTCGACGAGGCCGCCGACAATGCCGAAGTGCATCCGACCATGGCGGAATTCACCGCCAAGTCCGGCATCAAGGTCAGCTATGTCGCGGACGTCAATGACAACAACGAGTTCTGGGGAAAGGTCAGCGCCCAGCTGAGCAACTGCCAGAGCATCTCCCGCGACCTCATGGTGCTCTCGGACTCCACCGCGGTGCGCGTGGTCCGGCAGGGCTACACCCAGAAGCTCGACGTCTCGAAGATGCCGAACTTCGTGAAGAATCTGCACCCCATGCTGCGCGGCGCCGGTATCGATCCGCAGAACGATCGGATGGCGCCCTGGCAATCGGGTCTGGTCGGCATCGGTGTCAACACCAATGTCACCAAAGAGGTGCACACCATCGATGAGCTGCTGACCCGCCCCGATCTCAAGGGCAAGGTCGTCTGCCTCACCGAAATGCCCGACACCATGGGGCTGATGCTGCACTCCATCGGCAAGAGCGCGGCCAAGTTCACCGATGACGATTACGACAACGCGCTCGCCAAGCTGCAGAAGGCGGTGCAGTCCGGGCACGTGCGCAAGTTCACCGGCAACGATTACGTACAGGATCTGGCCAAGGGCGATATCGCGGCCTGTATGGCGTGGTCCGGCGATGTCATCCAGCTCAACGCGCAGGATCCGAAGGTCAAGTTCATCAGCCCGGACGAAGGCGCGGTGCTCTACTCCGACGAGGCGCTGATCCCGGTCACCTCCCCGCACGCAGCCAATGCCATGGCGCTGCTGGACTGGTACTACGACCCGGCCATCGCCGCGCGCCTGTCGGCCTTCGTCAACTATGTCTGCCCGGTCGCCGGCGCACAGGAGGAGATGGCCAAGTTCAATCCCGAACTGGCACAGAACGAATTGATCTTCCCCAGCCCCCAGACGCAGAAATCGCTGCAGATCTTCATGTCCCTGACCGAAGCCAAGGAAAAGGACTACCAGTCCAAGTTCCAGGCCCTGACGGGGGCGTGATAATCGACATGTCCGATCAAGACCTACGCATCGAGGGCGTCTCCAAGAGCTTCGGCGATTTCCACGCCGTCAAGGAACTCGACCTCACCATTCCGGACGGCTCGTTCTTCGCCATCATCGGCGCCTCGGGCTGCGGCAAGACCACCACTCTGCGCATGATCGCCGGGCTCGAGGAGCCCACCGCCGGACGAATCATGCTGGGCGACAAGGACATCACGTCGTTGCGTCCGTACCGCCGGCCGATCAACACCGTCTTCCAGAGCTATGCGCTCTTCCCGCATATGACCGTCGAGGACAATGTCTCGTACGGCTTGCGGCGCAAGGGCATCAACAAGGCCGATGCCCGCCAGCAGGCGCATCAGATGTTGAAACTCGTTCAGCTGGAAGGGTTCGCGGGGCGCAAGCCCGCGCAGCTCTCCGGTGGGCAGCAGCAGCGCGTGGCATTGGCCCGCGCCCTGGTCAACCATCCCGAGGTGCTGCTGCTCGACGAGCCTTTGGGCGCACTGGATCTCAAACTTCGAAGACAGATGCAACTCGAGCTCAAGCGGTTGCAGACCGAGGTCGGCATCACCTTCGTGCACATCACCCACGATCAGGAAGAGGCCATGAGCATGGCCGACACCGTCGCGGTGATGAACGCCGGCAAACTCGAGCAATTCGGTGCGCCGCAGGAGATCTACGACTTCCCGGCCAGCGGTTTCGTGGCCAACTTCCTCGGACAGACCAATCTCATCGAGGCCGATGTCACCGGTAGCGGTGAGATCGTCAGCATCGACGCGCAGGGCAATCGGCTCGCGGTTCCCGCCGCCCGCTGCCGGATCACCGCCGGTGCGGCCGCGCTCGGTATCCGACCCGAAAAGGTCGCTCTCGCAAGCGATCCCGAATCGGTGCCGGAGGGGCGTGCGCATGTGACCGGCGTGGTCACCGATGCCATCTTCCTGGGTGTGTCCACCCAGTATCTGGTGCAGGCCCCGTGGGGTCAGGAGATCACCGCGCAGGTGCCCAATGCCGGTCCCGGCAATATGATCGCGCCCGGCTCCCAGGTCGCGGTGCACTGGCGCCCGGAACACGCCTTCCTGCTGGGACGTTCGTAATGCCCGCCGTGCTCCCCGCCTCGACGGCCGCCGCGGCCCCCGTCGACGCACCGCGCGGAAAGCGCGGGCTCACACCGTATCTGCTGCTCGCGCCCGGCATCATCTTCCTGCTGGTGTTCTTCGCGGTGCCCACGGTGCAGCTGCTCGCGGCCAGCATGTACGACCGCACCGGATCCATCGAAACCGGTTACGCGCAGACGTTCTCGCTGGACAACTTCAGCTACGCGTGGAATCTGTATCAGCCGCAGATCTTCCGGTCGCTGACCTATTCGCTGATCGCCACCGTGCTGTGCATCGCCATCGGCTATCCGCTGGCGTACGCCATCGCGCTCAAGAGCGGGCGGTGGAAGAACCTCATGCTGATCCTGGTGGTCGCGCCGTTCTTCACCAGCTTCCTGGTGCGCACCTTCGCCTGGAAAGCCATTCTGGCCGATACCGGTCCGCTGGTCTCGGTGCTGCGGGCCATCCATCTGCTCGGCCCGGACGGGCGACTGCTGGCTACGCCGATCGCGGTGATCGCGGGCATCGTCTACAACTTCCTGCCGTTCACGGTGCTGCCGCTGTACACCTCGCTGGACAAGTTGGATCCGCGACTGCTGGAGGCTTCGGCCGATCTCGCGCACGGTCCGGTGCGAACCTTCCTGCGAGTGACCCTGCCGCTCACCATGCCCGGCATCGTCGCGGGCACCCTGCTCACCTTCGTGCCCGCCACCGGCGACTATGTGAACTCCCAACTGCTGGGCAATACGAGCACCACCATGATCGGCAATGTCATCCAGTCCCGCCTGCTGGTGGTCAAGGATCTGCCGGTCGGCTCCGCGCTCTCGGTCGTGCTCATGGTCGCGATTCTGGTGCTGGTGATGCTGTATCTGCGTAAGACCGACACCGATGAGGTGGTGTGAGATGGCACGTCGACTCTGGACCTGGATTCGGGCCAATGCCGTTCTCCTGCTCGGCTGGGTGATTCTGGCCTATATGCTCGCGCCGATCGCGGTGATCATTCTGCTGTCGTTCAATCAGCCGGGCAGTCGCAACACCACATATTTGCTGGATCTGCACGACTTCAATTTCACGCTGCACAATTGGACGCATATGTTCGATCCGGCGGGGTTGAAGGACGCGCTCATCATGAGCCTGTTCATCGGTGTGCTCGCCTCGATCATCTCGACCGCGCTCGGCACCGGAATCGCATTCGCGCTGGCCCGCTACCGTTTCAGCGGTCGCTCGGCGGTGCAGGCGCTCATCTTCGTTCCGATGGCGACACCCGAGATCGTGATGGGCTCGTCATTGCTGACACTGTTCATCGGATTCGGTATTCCGCTCGGTTTCTGGGCTATCCTCATCGCACACGTGATGTTCTGCCTCTCGTTCGTCGTGGTGACCGTGAAAGCGCGGTTGGCCGGATTGGACCCGAGGCTCCAGGAGGCAGCGATGGACCTTTACGCGACGCCGTTCCAGGCGTTCCGGTCCGTTGTCCTGCCGCTCGCCTGGCCCGGCATCATGGCCGCGGCGCTGCTGGCGTTCTCGCTGTCATTCGACGATTTCGTCGTCACCAACTTCACCTCCGGCACGACCGAGACGTTCCCCATGTATGTCTGGGGCATCAACCTGCGTGGTATCCCGCCGCAGGTGAACGCGGTCGCCAGCCTCACCTTCCTGCTCTCGCTGGTCTTCGTCATCGCCGGGCAGCTGCGTAACCGCCGCCGCTCGGACGATCGCGCGTCCTTCAGCTGAGTTTCCCGCAAGCCGCCGGGCCCGGTCGTCGTGTCGACGACCGCCTGGCGGCTTTCGCGTACCCCCCGAACCAACACAACAGGTAGTTGGGCCGCGCGGCCGGACCGCGCGGCTGGAGAAAAGGAGTTGATCGGCCATGCAGGCCAAAGGAAGCAAACTGTTGGCGTCGGCACTCTCCGAGGCAGCGCCGACGCCGTTCTGGACCGACCGGCCGGAGCGTCCGCATCCCAATGATCCCCTCACCAAGGCCACGACCGCCGATCTCGCGGTCATCGGCGGCGGGTACAGCGGATTGTGGACGGCGCTGCTGGCCAAGGAGAGGTTCCCGGATGTCGATGTCGTACTCGTCGAATCCGCGATATGCGGGCACGCCGCCTCCGGCCGCAATGGCGGCTTCTGCGCGGCGAGCCTGACCCACGGCCTCTCCAATGGTGTGGACCGCTTCCCCGACGAGATCGAGACCCTCGAACGGCTGGGCCGGGAGAACCTGGACGCCATCGAGGCCACCATCCGCCGCTACCACATCGACTGCGATTTCGAGCGCACCGGTGAGCTCGAGGTGGCGACCATGCCGCACGAGCTGGAGTGGCTGCGGGAGAGCCATGAGGCCGCGGTCGAACTCGGTTACCGCAGTGAGCTGCTCAGCGCCGAGGAGGTGCAGAGCCTCGTGCACTCCCCCACCTATCTCGGTGGCTGGTGGGATCGCGACGGCGTCGCCATGCTCGATCCGGCGCGCCTGGCCTGGGGTCTGCGCCGCGCCTGCCTGGAGAAGGGCGTGCGCATCTACGAGGGCACGCCGGTGCAGCGGATCTCCAAGTCCAAGGGTGGCACGCTGACCCTGCACACCCCGCACGGTGAGGTGCGCGCACCGCGAGTCGCGTTGTGCACCAGCGCTTTCCAGGGTCCGCTGGCCAAGGTGTCGCGCCATGTGGTGCCGGTCTACGACTACGCGCTCATGACCGAGCCGCTGACCGCGGAGCAGTTGGACTCCATCGGCTGGGGCAAACACCGCATGGGCCTGGGCGATGCCTCGTACCGCTTCCACTACTACCGCCTGACCAGTGACAACCGCATCCTGTTCGGCGGCTACGACGCGATCTACCACTACAACGGAAAGATCGCGCCCGCACTGGATTACAACGAGGCGACCTTCGAGACGCTGTCCAAGCACTTCTTCCAGACCTTCCCCCAGCTGGACGGACTCCGCTTCACCCATCGCTGGGGCGGCATCATCGACACCTGCGGTCGCTTCTGCGCCTTCTTCGGCAAGGCCTACAAGGGCAAACTCGCCTACGCCGTCGGCTACACCGGATTAGGGGTAGGCGCAACACGTTTCGGTGCCGAGGTGATGCTCGACCGCCTCTGGAACCTGGACACCGAACGCACCCGCCTGCGCATGGTGAAATCCCGCCCCCTCCCGATGCCCCCGGAGCCCTTCCGCTCCATCGGCATCCAACTCACCCGCTGGTCCCTGGCCCGCGCCGACCAGCACGGCGGCAAACGAAACCTCTGGCTCCGCGTCATGGACGCCACCGGCCTCGGCTTCGACAGCTGATACCGCACCGATAACTGAATACCGCACGGCCGCAATCGGATTCACCGATTGCGGCCGTCGTGCCGCATCAGTTGCCGTATTGCTTGGTCTCCGGGCGCTCGATCATGAGGGCGTGGGCGGGGGTTTCGGCGAACGGGCGGTGTTCCAGGCCCGCCGGGACCACGAAGATATCGCCGGGGTGCAGCGTCACCGGATCCCGGTCGGCCAGGTCGAGCCGGAAGGTGCCGTCCCAGCAGAGGAACAGTTCATCTTCGTCATGGTGATGCCAGGGGAATTCGCCGTGCAGGCGCGCCAATCGCAGGATCGTATCGTTCGGGGTCGCGAGGTCCCGCGGCTGAAAGGGGCCGGTGAGGGCGGCGATTTCTTGGGTGATGCTGACCTTTTCCATGGGTCCATCGTGATGTGGGCGGGCGGGCGAAGACAGGGCCAATGTGACAGAATTGGTTCCCTTATGGAGCCAGTTGAACTCGCCGATCGGCTCGGCCGGTGGTCGGCCGGACGAGGGCCGTTGTATGTACTGCTCGCCACCCGACTGCGGGAGCTGATCGAGGACGGGGAACTCGCGGCCGGGACGCGATTGCCGCCCGATCGCGGATTGGCGAAAACGCTCGCGGTGGGGCGCAATACGGTGGTCGCCGCGTACGACCTGCTCGGCGCGCAGGAGCGAGTGGTGCGGCGGCAGGGCAGCGGGACGCGGGTGGCGGGCGAACCCGCGATCGCACGCCCCGCTACGACCGGTGCACCGGCTTTTCTGCAACTGCTGGAGCCGGAGGCCGATGTCATCGCGCTGGCGTGCGCCGCACCGAACCAGCCACCGTACGAAGTGGTCGAGGCGTACCTTCGCATGGGGCGGCGACTCGGCGCGCTATCGGCGGATATCGGATACCACCCGATGGGAATCATGGAGTTGCGCACCGCGATCGCCGATCGATACGCCCGGCGCGGGATACCGACCGAGCCCGGGCAGATCCTCGTCACCGGCGGTGGTCAACAGGCCCTGTCACTCCTGGCGCGCGCGTTCCTTCGACCCGGGGATCGAGTGTTGGTCGAGTCGCCGACCTACCCCGGCGCACTCGAAGCATTCCGCGAGGCGGCGGCCATCCCCGAAGGCAGACCCCTCGGGCTCGGCAAGGTGACCGACGCGGCATTGGCCTACGTCGTCGCCACCTGCCACAACCCCACGGGCACGGTGCTTTCCGACCTCGCTCGCCGTCGACTGGTGGAATCCGCCGCAGCGGCACAGGTCCCGCTCATCGACGACGAGGTGCTGTCCGACCTGATGTTCCCCGGCATCACCGCGCCCGAACCACTTGCCGCATACGGAAATTCGGTGATCTCCATCGGCTCGCTGAGCAAAGTCGCCTGGGGCGGCCTGCGCCTCGGCTGGGTGCGAGCCCCCGCCTCGACAGTCGCCCGCCTGAGCAGGCTCCGCGCGGTACACGATCTGGGCGGCAATATCCCGGCGCAACTCGCAGCCGTCGAGCTACTTCCCGAACTGGACACCCTCTGCGAACGAATCACCCTGGAGCGCAAGCAATCCCACGATGTACTCCGCTCCGAACTAGCCACCCGCCTCCCCTCCTGGGAGGTGCCGCCCGCCCCTGGCGGCCAAACCCTCTGGATCCGCCTCCCGTACGGCGACGGCACCTCCTTCGCCCAACGCGCCCTCCGCCACCGAGTAGCCATCCTCCCCGGAAACGGCCTGGACGCCCAGAACGCCAGTACCGACATGATCCGCATCAGCTTCGTAGCCACCCCCGCGGAACTCAGGGAAGCCGCGACCAGACTGGCCACCGCATGGAACAGCTACGACCCTCCCCCTGCCCCCCTCACCCCTGCACCACAACTCAGCGTTTGAACCCCCACGCCTACCCTTCGAAGACTCGAATTTCAACGCGCCCACAGCAGCCGCTTCCCTCGGATAGATGTCTGAATTCGGAAGCATCAGCGTGATTTTCGATGCGATCCGATCGAAGACGGCCAGGCTCAACGGCAGCGCGGTCCGCTGATCCATACCCCAGGCACCAGCCAATACGGGCACGCGGTGCGCTGAGGGCGGGCACTTCGGGTGCGGTGAGGTCGTCGAGAAAGAACCGAAAACGGGGCAGGTATTCACCCAGCGCGATGATGCCACGCCGATTACAGCTCGACAGCCCTCGGTGGCTGCGCTCGCTCGCGGTTCCGACGTGCATGTACTGGCGCTGGTGAATGTCGAGTGGGCACCCGCGTGAGTACATGCACGTAGGTTGGGGTCACGGGGTGCGCAGGACCAGGAGGGTGATTTCGCTGGGGGCGAAGACTCGGAGTTGGGGGCCCCAGAAACCGGTGCCTCGGCTGGTGTAGAGCTGGGTGTCACCGTGGCGGCTCAGGCCCGCTACGACGGGCTGGTCGAGCCGGACCAGATAGCGGAAAGGGCCAGATTTGGCCGCCGTGGGTGTGACCTGAGATTTGCAGGGCCACACCGCCTTCCACCGCGTCGGTGATTTGTTTGGGTTGGTGGGCCAGCAGGATCACCGGCAGCTCGGGGTCCGCGCCCGCCAGTGCGGCGGGAAGGTCGGGGCCGTGGCCGGGCAGGGCGGCGCCGGTGGGGTCGTCGATGCCCGCCATGACGAGGCGGTCCTCGTCCCGGTCGATGATCCGGTGCTGATTGCGCAGGGGCTGCCAGCCGAGACCTTCCATATGTTCGATCCAGCCGGGGGCGTCGCCGAAGTATTCGTGGTTGCCGGTGATGTAGAAGCGGCCGAATTCGGCTTGGACCTTGCCCAGGGGGTCCACCTGGGCGCGCCGCGCGGCCACCGAGCCGTCCGCCAGATCGCCCGCGTGGCAGGCGATATCGGGGCGCAAGTCATTGATGATCTCGACCACACGCTCGGACCAGCGGAGGCGGTCGGTGGCGGCGTAGTGCGTATCGGTGATCACGACGATCCGTAGGCCGTCGAGGCCGGGGGCCAGCTTCGGGATGGTGACCTCCACGGTCTTCACCCTCGGGATGCGCCTGGCTTCATAGATCCCCCAGATCGACAGCGCGGCCGAAATCGCAAGGACGCCAAGGGCTACGACGCGGGAGCGGGCCGGATCGTCCACACCGGCCAGGATCAGGGCGGTGCGGACCACCGCGCCGATGACCGACCAGCTGAACAGCACCCACATCACACCGAGGGCGGTATCGCCGACCAGGGCGGCCGTATCCGATTGCCGCGGGCCGTGACCGGTGAACATGGCGGCGGGCAGGCCGATATAGCCGAGTACGAAAAGCGCCGACAATGCCCAGCACACCGCACCGGAGGTGGTGGTGAACACCAGCACCCACCACGGGACGAGGAAGAGCAGCGCCGGAATCACCAGCATCAGAGCCAGGCGGGGAATCCTGTTCAACAGCAGTACGTCCTCATGAAGCCATGGGCGCTGATCGATATACAGCACCGTCAACCCCCCGGACCGAGAGTACCCGTACCGGGCAGTAGTGGCTGGTCGGCGAGAACGGTCGCGACGCGCCGCCGCGCAACACGATTGGCCGGAGGACACCGGGTCGGGAAGGATGGCGGGGGTGAGCGATCTGACCACCAGCCGGACCAACCCGGCGCTCGATGACATCTCCAAGCGGATCATCGCCCAGCTGCAGGAAGACGGACGGCGCGCTTACGCGACCATCGGCAAGGCGGTGGGGCTGTCCGAGGCCGCGGTGCGGCAGCGGGTGCAGAAGCTCTCCGATGCGGGCGTCATCCAGATTGTCGCGGTCACCGACCCGTTGCAGGTCGGGCTGTTCCGGCAGGCCATGATCGCCATCACGGTGGACGGTCCGGTGCAGGCGGTGGCCGATGCGCTCTCCACCATCGACGAGATCAACTACGTGGTGGTGTGCGCGGGGCGCTACGACATCCTCTGCGAGGCGGTCTGCCCGGATGACGAAGCCCTGCTCGATCTGGTCTCCAATCGGATTCGGGCACTGGCGGACGTGCGGCATGCGGAGATCATGGTCTATCTGAAATTGAACAAGCAGACCTACAAGTGGGGCACGCGCTAAATCGGCAACGAAATCCGAAGCTGACAATGTTGTAACAACGAAATCGGTTGCTGAACTGGCTCGAATGTGGGATAACCGAAGTAATACAAGACTTCGAGGAGTCCCACCATGACCGCCACGGCCGAGCCCGTCCACGCCGATGCCGCCCGCATCGTCCGTGACCATCTCTGGATGCACTTCGCCAGCCACAACGGACAGGATGAGGCCGACACCCCGGTCATCGTCCGGGGTGAAGGTGCATACCTCTATGACGACAAGGGCAAGCGGTACCTGGACGGGCTGGCCGGACTCTTCGCGGTGCAGGTCGGCCACGGACGCGAGGAACTCGCCGAGGCCGCGGCCCGGCAGATGCGGACGCTGCCGTACTTCCCGATTTGGGGTTACGCCCATCCCCCCGCCCTGGAATTGGCCGACCGGCTCGCGGCCTCCGCACCGGGCGATCTCAATCGCGTGTTCTTCACCGTCAGCGGTGGCGAATCCGTCGAGACCGCGTGGAAACTCGCGCGGCAGTACTTCAAGGTGATCGGCAAGCCGACCAAGCACAAGGCGATCAGCCGCTCCATGGCGTATCACGGCACCTCGCTGGGCGCGCTGTCGATCACCGGAATCCCCGGCGCCAAAGCACCTTTCGAGCCCCTGGTACCCAGCACGATTCGGGTGCCGAATACGAATTTCTACCGGGCCACCGAGCACACCGACGACTACGACGCCTACGGGCTGTGGGCGGCGGACCGCATCGAGGAAGCCATTCTCATGGAGGGCCCGGAGACCGTGGCCGCGGTCTTCCTGGAACCGGTGCAGAACACCGGCGGCTGTTTCGTCCCGCCGCCCGGATACTTCCAGCGCGTGCGCGAGATCTGTGATCGCCATGATGTGCTGCTCATCTCCGATGAGGTGATCTGCGCGTTCGGGCGACTCGGAACCGCTTTCGGCGCACAGCGTTTCGGCTATCAGCCGGATATGATCACCACCGCCAAGGGGCTCACCTCCGGCTACGCGCCGCTGGGCGCGGTAATGATCAGCGATCGGATCATGGAGCCGTTCCAGCGCACCGAGAGCATGTTCATGCACGGCTCCACCTATGGCGGGCATCCGGTGTCCTGCGCGGTGGCGCTGGCGAATCTCGATATTCTCGAGAACGAGGGCATCTATCAGCATGTGCTCGACAATGAAGACGCCTTCCGCACAACGCTTTCCAAGCTGAACGACCTCCCGATCGTCGGTGAGGTCCGGGGCGCGGGCTTCTTCTGGGCCGTCGAACTGGTCAAGGACAAGAACACTCGTGAGCGCTTCACCGATGAGGAATCCACCCGCATCCTGCGCAACCACGTCTCTCGCGAACTGTTCGCCAACGGCCTCTACTGCCGCGCCGACGACCGCGCCGAACCGGTCATCCAGTTCTCTCCGCCGCTGATCTGCGGACCGCAGCAATTCCAGGAGATCGAGCAGATCGTCCGCGGCGCGCTGTCCAGCGCCTGGAAGCTGCTCTGACCCAACCGATTCGCCACATCCGCCGCCCGATCCCACCTTGGACCGGGCGGCGGTCGTCTGCGCGGGCGACACCCAGCATCGGCGGCGAGGTCGTCGATGACCGCGAGCATGGTGGCCAGGTGTTCGACGGTCTGATAGCGCCGGTGCGGTTGCGGTAGCGGCGGACCAGGTCCTCCCCCACCTCGCGGGCGGCCTCGCCGGTGGAAGCCGCCGCATGCCACGCCCCGTGCCCGTGATATCCGGAGCAGTCCGGAGATGCCCGCCCAGCGATTGCTCGAATTACCCGACAGGGGACCGGAAGACGTGGTGATCGGCGCGGACGGGCGACTGCTCACACTCTGGCACCACGCGGGGGCGCCGACTACGCCATGGTGACCGCGGTCGCCGAAAAGGGCGGCATGCTCATCTCGGCAGCCTGAGCGAATCGGCGATCGCGGTGACGCGCGTTCCCTAGGACTTCTGCGCCTCGTCCTGCGCGTGCTGGGCCTGCTGCAACTGGGCGGGGGTGTAGCGCAGGGTGAGCGCGAGAATGCCGAGCACCGCGGTGCCGATCGCGCAGACCAGGAGCACCAGGGTGTAACCGCTGCCGAGCGCCTCGATTTCGAGCGGGCTCATTTCGGTGACCTTCTCGGTGGACCCACCCAGGGACAGCGTCCGCGACAGCGCGACCGGGCTCAGCACGCCGACCGCGAACGGGGTGCCCATATTCATGAACATCTGGCCGACCGCCGACAGCGGTCCGATATGCGCCATATCCACCCCGACCAGCACGCACAGCGGCAGGATCACGATCGCGGTGCCGACGCAGAAGCCCACCACGCACAGCAGGAGCAGCAGGGTCGGGAAGTATTCGACCGAACCGTCGATGGTGGAGCCGAAGTACAGTCCGCCCGCCAGCACCAGGGCGGCGGCGAACAGCAGCCAGCGCGGGGCCACATACTGCGCGGCCTTGGAGGCCACGGCGGTGCCGACGCCCGCGCCGAGGGTGAACGGAATGCTGGCCAGACCCGCCATGAGCGGGCTGTAGCCGAGCACATTCTGCAGGAACTGCGCCACGAAGAAGGTCGTCGCGCCCAGTACGCCGGAGGTCAGGAAGATGGCGATGAAGGTGATGACACGATCGCGGCTGTCGAACAGCGACCACGGCAGCAGCGGATTGGCCACATTGCGCTCGGCGAAGATGAAGACGATCAGCAGAACGAGTCCGCCGATCACCGAACCCAGGATAATCGGGCTGTCCCAACCCATTTCGGGACCTTCGGTCGCGCCGAACACAATGGCCACGCACGCGAGCGTGCCCAGTACCGCCCCTCGGATATCGAGCGAGATGCGCTGGTGCGCGGTATCACGCAGTTCATTGATGGCGCCGATGACGATGAGAATGCCGATCGGCACATTGATCCAGAAGATCCAGCGCCAATCCAACTGGGTCAGCGCACCGCCGATCACCAGACCGCCGACCGAGCCGATGCCGACCATGGATCCGAAAATGGCAATGGCCTGATTGCGCGCCGGTCCCGGCGCATAGGTGCTGGCCACCAGCGCGAACGCGGTCGGCGCGGCGATCGCGGCGCCGGTGCCCTGCAGGGCGCGGGCGGCGATCAGCCAGGCTTCGTTCTGCGCGCTGCCGCACAGCGCGGAGGCCACCGTGAACAGGGCGACGCCCAGAATCAGCATGCGCTTGCGACCGAAGGAGTCGCCGAGCCGGCCGCCGAGCAGCATGAGCCCGGCGAAGGGCAGACCGTAGGCGGTCACCGTCCAGGCACTGCCCGCGCTGGACAGACCGAGCTGCTCCTGTAGTCGCGGTAGCGCCAGAATCATGACGGTGCCGTCGAGCACCACCATCAGCTGTAGCCCGCTCAATACGAGAATCGCGAGGCCGAACGCCCGCTTGGTCACCGGATACTGCATCGTCGCAGCGGGATTATCGAGCACCCCGACACTGTAATGGATACCCGCCACACCCAACCGGGTGAGCTTCGCGCGAAGGACGCCGTGATAGCGGTGCCACCCACCCCGTCATCCCGGCGCGGTTTTGGCCGGGATCCATTGAAAACCGCTGGAACATTGCCGGTGTGGATCCCGGCCGAAAGCATGCCGGTGTGGCGGGGGGCGAAAGATCCAGCCCCGCACATGGTGTCAGTGCGCTTCGGCGGCGGTGTTCTCCGGGGCTCCGGCGGTGAAACCGGCCGTCGGGCCGATGACGATGATGGCCGGGGGGCGAATGCCTTCGGCGCGAACACGATCGGCGACGGTCGAGAGGTCGGCGCGGACAATGCGCTGGGTGCGCAGGCTGCCCTCCTGGACGATGGTGACCGGGGTGTCCGCGGCGCGGCCGCCGGCGAGCAGAGCGGCGGCGAACTTGTCGATGCGCTCGACGGCCATCAGCAGAACGAGGGTGCCGCGCAGTTTCGCCAGTGCGGGCCAATCGACCAGCGAATCCGGATGATCCGGGGCGATATGCCCGCTGACCACGACGAATTCATGGGTGACACCGCGATGGGTGACCGGGATTCCGGCCAGCGCGGGCACCGAGATGGCACTGGTGACACCGGGCACGACCGTCACCGGGATACCGGCGTCGACGCAGGCTTCGAGCTCCTCGTAACCGCGGCCGAAGACGTACGGGTCGCCGCCCTTGAGGCGGACCACGAACTTGCCCGCCTTCGCGCCCTCGATGAGCGCGGTATTGATGGCCTCCTGCGCCATGGCCCGGCCGTACGGAATCTTGGCCGCGTCCACCACCTCGACCTCCGGACCGAGTTCGGCCAGCAGCTCGGGCGGCGCGAGCCGGTCCGCGACAACGAGATTCGCGCGGGCCAGCAGTCGACGGCCGCGCACGGTGATCAGATCGGGGTCGCCGGGACCGCCGCCGACCAGCGCGACGCCGGGGGTGACGGGGGCCGAATCATCGGTCACCACACCGGATTGCAGCGCCTCGAGCAGGGCGTTGCGCACCGCGGCCGAACGCCGGTGCTGACCGCCCGCGAGCACGCCCAGGCTCATACCGTCGTAGCGCGCGGTGGCGGGGGTGACGGCGGTGCCGAGCCGGGCATTGTCGGCGCGGACGCAGAAGATCCGCCTGCGGGTGGCCTCTTCGACCACGGCGGCATTGGTTTCGGGTTCATCGGTGCAGGTCATGGCGTACCACGCGCCGTCGAGATCGCCGTCGGCGTACCCCCGAAGCTCCAGGGTGATCTGCCCGGAGGTGGCCATACCCTCCACGGCCGGGGTGGCCTCGCGGCTGATCACATGTACGTCGGCGCCGGAGGCGATGAGCAGTCCGAGCCGTCGCTGCGCGACGGTCCCGCCGCCGACGACAACGACGCGGCGGCCGTTCAAATCGAGCCCGACCAGGTAGTTCGGATCCCCGGCGGGCTGTTCATCGGATGCGGCTGACGTGTGTGGCACAAGGATTGAGCCTACGGCGTGGCCGGACGAACCCGACAATCGCCCGGCCTTCGCACGGCAACCGTTACAGACCGCACCGCGGCCCGTTCACCGCCGGGGTGGTGCCGGTAACGAGCGCCTCGCGCACCGGTGTCAGATGCGGCTCATGACCTTGGCGGGAGTGATGCGCACGATCACTCGCTCGGAATCATTGACCGAGGCGGGATTGAATTCGGCGTAGGGCTTACCGGTGAACTTATGCGAGATCCGGTTCGGCAGCGCGCGCTCCGGATCGGGTTCGAAGGCCACCGTGCCCCGGATCTCGGCGTAGACGTACGGGTTCTCCGGCGGGTTGATCATGACCGTCGCGCGCGGGTCACGAGCCAGGTTGCGGTACATCTGACGCGTCACCGTGGTGGAGAAGACCAGTTCGTCGCCTTCACGAATGAGCCATACCACGGTGAGATGGGGTTGTCCGTCCTTGCCGAGCGTCGCCACCGTGGCAAAGACGTTCGACTTGTCGATATGACTCTTCAGATCCTCGGGGAGTGTCGTCACGAGTGTTGTAAACGGTGTGCGCCGCATGCGAATTCCCGGGCGGCCCGTGCGTCTGCCGGGCAATCGACCCGCGGTTTTCTATGCTCTTTCGCTATGACTCGCCGCGTCGTCGCTCGAATACTCGCTGTGGTGACCGCTCTACTGCTGCCGTGTGCCGCGCCCGCCGCGGCCGACAGGCACGCCACCTGGTTGGACCCGTATGTTCCGGCGATCGGGGTCGAGGCGACCTTCGCACAGCCCGGACCGTGGGCGGTGACCGCGCGAAAGGCATTCGGCTGTTGCGATTCCACGGGTGCGGCGTATGACATCTGGTATCCGACGGATATCGGGGCGGGCGGATTCCGGCATCCGATCATCACCTGGGGTGACGGCACCGATGCGGCGCCGAGCCAATACGCCTATCTGCTCACGCATTTGGCGTCCTGGGGGTTCGTGGTGATCGCCACCGAGAATCAGCGGACCGGTTCGGGGGTGGATATCGGCGGGGCCGTGGACTTCCTCTTGGACGAGGCCGCCGACCCGGCGAGCATCTTCCACAATCACCTCGACCCGAATGCGATTGGGGCGGTGGGGCATTCGCAGGGTGCGACCGGAGCGCTCAATGCCATGACCGATTCGGGTGGGCGGATCAAGACCGTGGTGCCGATCGAATTACCCATTCAGCTCCTCTGCGCGACGGGATCCCGGTGCCCGGATACCGGGAGATTGACCGGGGGTTCGGTATTCCTGGTGAACGGCTCCTCGGACTTCCTGATCTCACCGTCCACGCAGGCGCTGCCCCGGCAGGTTATCGGACCGCAATCGATGCAGGCGTACTACGAGGCGATTCCGGCGGCGATTCCCAAGGTGTGGGGCACACTCGTCGGGCCGAATCACAATGATGTGCAGGGGCAACCGGATTGCGCGCGGGCATCGTTCCCCTGCACTACGGGGGTGTACGGGTACCTCGGTTATCCGACCGCCTGGCTGGCGGGGCAGTTGCTGGGTCGTGCCGATGCCCTGCGCGCCTTCATGACCCGGGGCGAGTTCTTCGCCCCGAATCCCAACTGGGCCAATCAGATCGGCGATATTCCGAACTGAAACCGGTTACCGCACACCGTCGGGTTCATCCTGGATGAGGTGTAATCCGCCCTGCCGCACCGGCATTCGATCGGCGTCCACCAGGGTGAGGGTCATGGTCACCGGATGGCCGTCGAGTTCACCGGTCAGGATCAGGCGGTCCTGCGCGGGGCGCTCGTAGGTGGATGTCGCGCGCGGGTCCGTGCCGGTGGGCGCGCTCATGGTGAGATGGTGTGCGCCGGTGTCGTATTCGGTCAGCACCAAGGTCAGGCTGTCATTCATACTCTGGCACTCGGCGTACTGCGGATTGTCGAAAATGACGCGCCGCCAACGGGTCTCATCGGTGAGCAGCGGTGGCACCGACTGGCCGTCGCGGGTGACCTCCGTGACATTCCAGACGCCGAAGAGTTCGGAATCACTCACTTCCGAGCGTAGGAATCGCGGGCGCCGTTCCGGAAGAACCCGAGGTCGCGTTTCCCGCTCCGGGTTTACCCCTGCGGTGCGGGAGCGAGGTACGCCTTCAGGACTACGTGCCAGCACTAGCGACTTACCAGATTCAGCGTCGAGACACATCCCATTCACCGGTACTCGCACGCCGAACCCCTGCACAGTCGGCCTGGAACACGTTACATTTCGGAACACCGTGTTAATCGCGTCACAAACGAGCCCACCGGCCCGGACCCGCGCTGGCACGCCTGTCTTTCCACTGCAGGAGGAAATGAATGTCGGCCGAGGACCCCAACCAGAGATGGGAACTCACCGTCTCGGACCGGGACAATGATCAACTCGCGGAGCAGCTGGCGGCGTGGCTCGCCACCAAGGTCGACGCCGATGACGCGCCGCGCGTGACGTCGCTGACCAAACCGCAGGCGGGTGGCATGTCCAGCACCACACTGCTGTTCGAGGCCGAGTGGACCAAGGACGGCGAAGCCGCGGGCGGCTCCTTCGTGGCCAGGATGCCGCCGGAGCAGAGCGCCTTCCCGGTCTTCGAGAACTACGACCTGGAGACCCAATACGCCGTCATGGCCGGGGTCGCCGAGGCCACCGATATTCCGGTGCCGCCGCTGTGCTGGATGGAGAGCGACGCCGCCATCCTCGGCTCGCCGTTCTTCGTCATGCGACGGGTGAACGGCCGTGTGGCGGAAGATAATCCGCCGTACGTGTTCTTCGGCTGGGTCTTCGACTCCACCCCCGAGGAGCGGTTGGAGATCACCCGCAAGACGGTCGAGGCCATCGCCAAGGTGCACGGGATCGAGAATCCCGAGGAGAAGTTCCCCATGCTGCACGGCGAGGGGTCGGCGCTGCGCCGGCACTTCGAGGCGCAGAAGCGGTGGTACAACTGGGCGCTGGCCAATGACGGATTCCGAATCCCGCTGCTGGAGCGCGCCTTCGAGTATCTGGAGCAGAACTGGCCGGGCGACTCCGGACCGGATGTGCTCAGCTGGGGAGACGCGCGACCGGGCAACATCATGTTCTCCGAGGATACCGGTGAGACCGCCGCGGTGCTGGACTGGGAGATGGCCGCCATCGGGCCGCGCGAGCTGGATGTGGCCTGGCCCATCCTGATTCACCGGTTCTTCCAGGATATCGCCACCCAGTTCGATCAGCCCGGACTCCCGGACTTCCTGCGCCGCAGCGATATCGAGAAGCTGTACCAGGAGTACACCGGGCATACCGTGCGGGATCTGGACTGGTATCTCACCTACGCGGCACTGCGGCACGGCATCGTCATGGCCCGCATCAAGCGCCGCATGATCCATTTCGGCGAGGACACCGATACCGCCGACCGCGACGACTACGTCATGCACCGCAAACTGCTCGAGGCGCTCCTCGACGGCACCTACGCCTGGGATTGAGAGATCAAATGCGACCCATGATCGGTCCTCTGGACGAATACCCGATCCACCAGACTCCGCAGCCGATGGCGCGAGTTGCCAGCAGCGACAAGAACTTCTACGACCGCAGCTATTACAACGCCATCGACACCGGCGGTGATCTGATGCTGGTCACCGGGTTCGGCGTGTACCCGAATCTCGGTGTGACCGATGCGTTCGCCACCGTGCGGCGCGGGGATATCCAGCACGCTGTGCGATTCTCCGATGCGCTGGAACAGCGCGGGCTGGATCTCGCGGTCGGCGGTTACCGCATCGAGGTGATCGAGCCGCTGCGCAAGCTGCGGGTGATCTGCGAGCACGACGATCTGTCCTTCGATATGACCTGGGAGGGTTCGTTCCCGGTCGTGCAGGAGGAGGCGCACACCATCATCACCGGCATGAACAAGGCGATGATCGAGGCGCAGCGCTTCGCGCAGGTCGGATCCTGGTCCGGCACACTGCATGTGGACGGCACCGACTTCACCGTCGATCCGTCGAGCTGGATGGGGACGCGAGACCGGTCCTGGGGTATCCGCCCGGTCGGGGAATCCGATCCGCCGGGACGCGGGGCATCCGAACCCTCCGAGGGCTTCTGGTGGCTGTACGTGCCGCTGCGCTTCGACGACTTCTCGATCATCGTCATCGTGCAGGAGGAGCCCAACGGCTTCCGCACCCTCAACGACGCCACCCGCATTTGGCATGACGGGCGCATCGAGCAATTGGGTTGGCCGCGAGTGCATCTCACCTACAAGTCCGGCACCCGCATCCCCACCGCGCTGCGCCTGGAACTCACCACCCCCGACGGTAAGCCCCTGGAGGTGGAGGTCGAAGCGGGCACCTTCATCGCCCTGCACGTCGGCGCGGGTTACGGCGGCGACCCGGACTGGCAGCACGGCCAGTGGAAGGGCCGCGACTGGTCCGAAAGCAAGGTCTACAACCTCACCGATCCCGCCCACGCGGGCCGCATCCCCTTCGGCGTCATCGACCACGTCGGCAAAGCCCGCTGCGGCGACGCCGAGGGCTGGGGCCTGTTCGAACACGGCTCCCTCGGCCGCCACGACCCCACCGGCTTCGCCGACTGGGGTTCGGTAGCCCCCTGACCCCACTCCGAATCGAGCGAGCCACCCGCGCGTGACCCGCTCCCCCGCCGCGCCCGCCGATACCCCAACCAGTCGGCGAGCGCGGCGGACCCATTTCCCGCCGAGGCCGCACGGGCACCCGGGATCGCGACGCGAAGGCACCTGGACATCAAGTGCCAGCCGCCGACCATCGCGGCATGAGCCGGTGATACTGCGGTTCTTGGCCGGGATCCGCCGAAACATACTCGAGCACAGCCTGTGTGGATCCCGGCCAAAAGCATGCCGGGGTGACGGTTGGAATCACTAGCGGCTCAGTCTGGTGAGATGGCCCATCACGGCGACGGCTTCGGGATCAATCGCGAATCAATGCGGCGGCCAGGGTAATTCCGCTGATAACGGTTTTCGGCACGGCCAGTTCGCCGCCCTGCGAGGCCAAGAGGGCGGCGGCCTCCGCGACGCTGGGCGTGCCGAGTGCCTCAGCGGTACGGGCCGAGGGATTCGGCACCGCGACCTGGGCCAGCTGATCGGCGGGGAATACCACGACCGGCACTCCGAGCAGTTGCGCCGCGCCTACGAGCCCCGGCTCATCCGCGCGACGATCGACCGTTGCCAGGCATGCGATCTTCAAATCGCCCAGGCATTCTCGGACAGCAGCGGCGATGATGGCGGCTTCCACTCCCGCGCGCAGCCCGATCCCCACCGCGTAGGGGCCGGGTGGGAGGTCGCGGGATGTCATGCGCTCACGCCCGGCGACCCTCGGTCCGGCTCCGTGTCAACACTCTCTGGGCGGGAGCGGAATTCGCGCCCGGATGGTCGTTCGGGGTCGATGGCGGCGACAGCGCACGGTGCGTCGGGCAGCCGGTTGGAGCGGGTCATGCCGGAGTGCGGGTGCTGGCGAAGGTTTTCGCGGCGGTGACGAAGCGGGCTATGGCGGTGGGGTTTCCGGCGGGGTGGGTGTGGAGGTAGGAGGCGTGGACGTTGTGGAGGGTTGCGCCTTCGCGGACTGTTTCGCCGGAGGGGGCACGCCAGGCCCAGGCGGCCGGGGTGGTGGGTGGGGTGGCCAGGCGGGTGCGGTGGAATTCGTGGCCTCGGACTCGTTCGCCCGCTTTCCAGAGGGGAGAGTCGGTGAGGGCCACGGCATCTCGGTAGCCGAGGGTGAGGCGGGGACCGAACTCGGCATCCACCTCGATCACTCCGGCCATGCGGTGGCCGTCGAGGGAGCGGGTCAGGTAGAGCAGGCCCGCGCATTCGGCGTGGATGGGCAGGCCCCGGCTCGCCTGGTCGGCGATTGCCGCCAGCAGTGGGGTATTCGCGGCGAGATCGGCGGCGTGCTCCTCGGGGAAGCCGCCGGGAATGACGAGACCCGCTGTGCCGGTGGGGAGTTCGTCGCGGGCGGGGTCGAAGACCACCACCCGGGCTCCTCCGGCCTCCAGGAGTTCGCGGTGCTCGGCGTAGCCGAAGGTGAAGGCTGCGCCGCCTGCCACGGCGATCACCGGGCCATCGCTTCGCTCGGCTGATACACCTTCGGTGACATTCGTCGGCGCGGCCTCCGCGATATCGCCGCCCGTGCTCGGTTCCGGAATATCGACGAAACTGCCTACGCCAGTGCCTGATTCAGCGGTGCCGCCGATCTGCGTGACGACGGTGAGTCCGGCGACAACTCCGAGTTCGGCGGCCTCGCGCAGTTCGGCGCGCGGATCCCAAGCCGGACCGGAGGTTCGGGAGCCGGCCAGGGCGACCACGGCGGGGAGGTCTATGTGGGCGGCGACGAGATCCGTCATGGCGTCCACGGCGGAGTGGGCGGCGGAGCCGTGCTCAACCGCGGGGATCAGGCCGAGATGTCTTGACGGGACCGCTAGTTCGGCCAGGCGCGGGAGGGCGCCCAGGACGGGGAGGCCGACTCGGGCGCAGGCGGCGCGCAGGACCTGTTCGTGGCGTTCGCTGCCTACGCGGTTGAGAATGACTCCGCCCAAACGGATTCCGCTGTCGTAGGTGGCGAACCCGTGGAGGAGGGCGGCCAGGCTCTGGCTGTGGCCGCGGGCGTCGACGACCAGGATTACCGGGGCGCCGAGCATGGCGGCGATCTGGGCGGTGGAACCCTCGGCGATGGGGTCGGCGTTGTTGTCGTTGATGCGGCCGTCGAACAGGCCCATGACGCCTTCGACCACGGCGATATCGCAGTCGGCGCTGCCGTGACGGTACAGCGGGACAACGCGTTCGGGGCCGCAGAGCACCGGATCCAGATTGCGGCCGGGGCGTCCGGCGGCCAGGCCGTGATAGCCCGGATCGATATAGTCGGGGCCCACCTTGAACGGTGCGACCCGATGTCCGGCGCGCCGTAGCGCACCGATCAATCCGGTTGCGAGAGTGGTCTTTCCGCTACCCGAGGCAGGTGCGGCGATCACCACGGCCGGCACACTCACCGGCTGCCTCCGGCATGAGCGGTGTTTCGGCACGAGGGCGCGGTCACCGCGTACCCCCGCATGCCGAGGGGTCCGGGGCCCATCAATCCCGCCGAGTGGCCCGAGCTCACCATTCGATGCCGCGCTGGCCCTTACGGCCCGCGTCCATCGGGTGCTTGACCTTGGTCATCTCGGTGACGAGATCGGCGGCGTCCATCAGTGCCTGCGGGGCATCACGTCCGGTTATCACGACGTGCTGGTTGCCGGGCCGATCGCGCAGGGTCCGGACGACCTCGTCCACATCCACCCAGCCCCATTTGAGCGGGTAGGTGAACTCGTCGAGCACGTAGAATCGGTGCTGTTCGGCCTCGATGCGCCGTTTGATCTCCTGCCATCCGGCCAGTGCCGCGGCGGCATGATCCTCATCGGAGCCCTGCTTGCGGGTCCAGGACCAGCCCTCGCCCATCTTGTGCCATTCGACCGCCCCGCCCGCGCCGGTCTCCTCGTGCAACCGGCCCAGGGCGCGGAAGGCGGCCTCCTCCCCCACTTTCCATTTGGCGCTCTTCACGAACTGGAACACCGCCACATCGAAGCCCTGATTCCACGCCCGCAGCGCCATCCCGAACGCCGCGGTCGACTTTCCCTTACCCGGCCCGGTATGCACCGCCAGCACGGGCTGATTGCGCCGCTGCCGCGTGGTCAACCCGTCATCGGGAATGCTCTCCGCCAACGGAACACCCTTGGGCATCGACCGAACTCCTCTCACCGCCGGCTGGCCGGCCACCGGCCACTCGCCCACCACGGTGCCATACGCCGGCCGCGCCCTCCGCGCCCGGGTATTGCACGATTCAGGTCCATGCGTGCGCGATCGCCGACACCAGCCGCCCGATCCCCGCGAACAACCCGCGCATCAGACCCGGAGCGGCCGCCGTAACGATCTCGGTACCGAGATCGGCTCCCACCTCCACGGCATCGCTCCGATCGAACAGCCGTCTCTTCTTCTCCCGCCGATCCATGCTCATTCCTACGATCGATCGCCCCCATGAGTTCCCGCGTCGCCCGGGACGAGACGATCACCGACTGGGACCGCGGTAGGCCGGGAAGCGGCAATCATCCAGAAGTACACACGTGAAGACAAGCCAATGTCATGCAAGAGGATTCCTGAGCTCAAGATTCGAACTGCTGCTCGAGGCTGTTCATTAGGCTCTCGACATACGAATCCGGGTCGGTGGGTTCCTGCACACGCTGCACGTTCGACAAAGTGCCGCGGATCACGGGAAGTGCTGCCAGTTCGGATTGAACACCCAGGTCGGCGGCCCAGGCGATCTCGGTTTCGAATGAGACCTCATCGGTCAGTTCCGCAGCGGCAAGCCGCGGTGGTATGGCATCCTGCGCGCTCAGATCACGCCACTGCCTTGAATTCGCCACTAGCACACGAAGATTCGGGAGATCCGCCAACACTTCCAAGTCGACTACGTCAACACCGGAAATGTCCAGTCGCTGCAGCGATTTCACGGTCGCCAATGAACCGATACGCACCGGATATTCCGCCCCGCCCAATCGCACGTCCCACAGCGTCGGATGCCCCGCCAGGGGGGCGAGGTCGATGCGCGATCCCTTGATCGTCAAGTGTTCGAGGGGGATATCGTGCGGCACCGCCAGGTTGGCCGCTCGCACACCCCACACGGTCAGTATCCGAAGCATCGGCAACACCGTGAGCTCGTCTGCATCGACGAAGTCGCGGTCGAGGATTTCGAGTTCCTGCACGGCGAAGCGGTCGTCGAGACTAGCAATAGGACCGTCAGCGCTGCTGAGATGTCGGGAATACTGAGGGGCGGTCGCTCCCGAATCCGAACGATCCTCGGATTCTTCAGCTTTCGCCTCCGCGCGGAGCGAGTCGATCCTGCGCTGCAGCAGTTGGCTTACCGAGTCGGCCACGCAGCGGGCTGAATACCAGCCGCTCGTTTCGAATCCGATCAGTTGGCCGTGTTGTCCGCACGGGCCAGGGTTGAGGTCCACCGCGTACACGGTGCGGTCGCTGTTGCCGATGATCACCCAGTACGGGCTGCGTGAGATACGTCGTACAGTGTCGTGCGGCCACGCTTCGACCACCACCCGCGACGAGGCGAACAGCGAGTCATCCCATGCCCCTGCTCCTGCCGGTCCGCAGTTGAGGCGGAGCTGATCGTTATCGCCGTGCTGGTATGCCTCGGCGACGTGGTCGAGACGGTAAAGCCGTGTGAATCCCAGCAGTCCTCGGTCGTCGCCTTCGTAGCCCACGAGTCGATACAACGCTCGAAGGTCTTCGGGCAGTCTCAGTCCGATACGTGCTTCAGCGGCGGCAATAGCTTGTTCGGTGTAGCCGGCCCCGAACTCCGGCGCGCTCCCATTGATCTCGGAGTACAGATCGACATACTCGCGAACCATCGCGCCGAACGCGGCGAGGGTGTCCGCGTCGGTGGGCCGGTCGTCGGGTGCGCCAGCTACGACCTCGGTCGTCGGCCGTGCGTGCCCCGGATAGCGGTAGTCGGGGTCCAGTATCAGCTGTGTGGCGAAGTCCCAGCTGTGGTCGGCGTCGGTTTCCGAGGTACAGCGATATTGGAACTCGTAGGAATCGCCTGCGAGCCGAAGCCGCATCTGCAGCACATCGGTTATCCCGGCACCCAGCTCCGCGCGGACTGTGCGCAACAAGTCGCCTGTCCTCGTCGGCTGCATCGGTGCCATCGCACCGACCAGCGAGGATTGGCTAAGCCCGTTTCCGAAACGACTCTGGTGGAGAGACAACGTGCCCGCGGTCGCGCCGGTCTGGGCGAACTCCCGCGCGAGCTGCTCTACGAGCTCGGTCAGTTCGGTCAACGAACACATCCCGTCATCGCAACCTTTGTGCGCAGAGATTAGCTGCGCGAGCCGCAATCCCCGTCCCCAAGGATGGGAAGCGCCAGCGGAACCGAGGGGTGATGGGCCGTTGCCAGTCCCCGCTACAGTTGACTTGCCGTAATCGCTGACGGCTACTTCGACCGCTGACGCGCTCCGTCAGTGTCGTCAAACGCCCGAGCGGCCGCCGTAACGATCTCGGTACCAAGATCGGCTCCCACCTCCACGGCATCGCTCCGATCGAACAGCCGTCTCTTCTTCTCCCGCCGATCCACGCTCATTCCTACGATCGATCGCCCCCATGAGTTCCCGCGTCGCCCGAGGCAGCACCGGGGCATCACGACGGCGCGGGCGCGGTCGATGCCGGCTCGATTTCCGGTGATCGAACGACGGATCAGGCGGCGCGGGTGGCTCGGACCACTCCGGCCACGGAATCGCCGGTCAGCTCCGCCAGTTGGAGGTAGCCGCCGCGGAGTTCTCGGGACAGGTCGCGGGCAAGTCCGAGGCGGATCATGCCGCGTTCGCAGTCGACGACCATCGCGGTGACCGATTCATTGGCCAGCAGGCGAGCCGCGGCGCGGGCGCGCGGGACCGGATCCGGACCGCCGGTGGCACGGCCGTCGGTGAGCATGACGAGCATGGGGCGGCGGTGCGGATCGCGAATGTGCTCGCGGTGGATGACCTCGCGGGCCTTCAGAAGCCCTTGGGCGAGTGGGGTTTTGCCACCGGTGCGCATATCGGCGAGGCGGCGGACGGCGATATCGACCGAGGAGGTCGGGGGCAGAACCAGTTCGGCATCCTGACCTCGAACGGTGATGACGGCCACCTTGTCGCGACGCTGATAGGCGTCGCGGAGCAGGGCCACCACTGCCCCGGTCACAGCGGAGAGGCGGTCGCGGGAGGCCATGGAACCGGAGGCGTCGACCACGAACACGACCAGATTGCCTTCTCGCCCTTCGCGATACGCGCCACGCAGATCGCCGGGGGCGAATTCGAGCGGCCCGGACAGGCGACCGCGGGCCCGCTGGTGCGGGGCGGCGGCGAAGATGGTGCCGAGCAGGTGCAGACCGGTACCGGTCTCGGGCGTCGCGCGCACTACACGGCCCTGACGGGTCCGGGCGCGCGAGCGACGGCCGGGAGCACCCTCCCCTACGCCGGGGACCTCCCAGCGTGGAGGCTTGGCGATGGATCGGGTGGGTGCGGCGGAACGACCCTCACGCTTGGATGGCTTGTCGCCCTTGCCCTCCGGGTCGCCGTCGCGGTCGCCTGGACGCTGCGGCGAGTCCGAACCGGCCGAGCTGTCGAGGGTGGACGAATCCCGATTGTCCGCAGGGCCGTCGTGCGGACCGACCAATGGGCCGTCATCGGTGGTATCCGGGGCACCGCCGTCCAGCTGCGCTGAGTGCTGCCGATCGGCACCCCGCGACGAATCCGATTCGCCCGCAAGCGTATCCGCGCCACCACCGGGACCGTCGGGATCGTCGTCCGGATTCGATTCCTGCGACTCCGCATCATCCTGCGGAGCCGCTTCACCTTTTCCCAGGTCGTCACCGGCGCGAGCCGCTTCCTCGGCCGCCTGCGCCATGGCATCGTCGAGCTGCTCCTGGCTGATGCCCGGTTCATCGAAGGGATCGCGCCTACGCCGGTGCGGCAGTGCGAGTTCCGCGGCAATGCGCACATCGGCTTCGGTGACGGTCTCGCCGCCGCGCCAGGCGGCGTGCGCGGTCGCGGTGCGGGCGACGACCAGGTCGGCGCGCATACCGTCCACATCGAAGGTGGCGCAGAGCGCGGCGATGCGGCGCAGCTCCACATTGTCGAGCGTGACATCGGCGATGCGGTCGCGCGCGGTCAGAATGCGTTCCGCCACTTCACGATCGGCCGGGGCGTAGTCGGCGGCGAATCCGGCGGGATCGGCTTCGAAGTCGAGGCGGCGGCGCACCACGGCCATCCGGACGTCCACCTCGCGCGAGGCGACGACATCCACGGTGAGGCCGAATCGGTCCAGCAGCTGGGGGCGGAGCTCGCCCTCCTCCGGGTTCATGGTCCCCACGAGCACGAATCGCGCCGGGTGCGAATGCGATACGCCATCGCGCTCGATATGCACGCGTCCCATGGCGGCGGCATCGAGCAGCACATCGACCAGATGGTCGTGCAGCAGATTCACTTCGTCGACATACAGCACGCCGTGGTGGGCGGCCGCGAGCAAACCGGGCTTGAACGCCTGCTCCCCATCGCGCAGCACCCGCTCCAGGTCGAGCGACCCCACCACCCGGTCCTCGGTGGCCCCCACGGGCAGCTCTACCAGCCGAGCGGGCCTTGCCCCACTCTCGTCCACCACCGGGGGCAGCAATTGCGCCAGCGCCCGAACCACGGTCGACTTGGCCGTCCCCTTCTCGCCTCGCACCAGCACCCCGCCGATTCCGGGATGCACGGCACAGAGAATCAACGCCAGCTGCAACCGCTCCTGCCCCACCACCGCCGAGAACGGAAACCCGGCCTCGACATCGGAGGCCGCACGCTTGGATTCGGAGTAAGCCACAGAGGAGACGGACACGCCCCCAACTCTATGCGGGCGAGCATCCCCACCCACCGTGACCCCGCCCTCACCCCGAACAGCACCGCCCAGAATCCGAGCCCGCCGACGACCCACCCCACCGCCACAGCTCCGCGACGCCCCGGCGTGCACGTGCAAGTAATGGCGGCGGCAAACGTCGAGAGGGGGCCTGCGTCAGCGCATGCACGTCGAATAGACCCTCGCGTACCCCGTCATCCCCGCGCGCCTTTGGCCGGGATCCACGAAACCCGCTGAAGTGCCGCTGGTGGATCCCGGCCGAAAACATGCCGGACTGACGGGGTCTCATCGCGTCCAGATAGCCGGATGTCCAGGGCGGTCGACTCGGCACGAAAAAGTCCCGCAACCGGGAGTGGTTGCGGGACTTGTGCTTCCGGTCAGCCTCGGCGCATCGGGATGTGCGGGATGCCGTCTTCGATGTACTCTTCGCCGTCGATTTTGAAGCCGTGCTTGGTGTACATGTCGACCAGGTAGGTCTGGGCGTTGAGGCGGACGGTGGCGCCGGAGCCCGCCTCGGCCAGGGCTGCTTGCAGGACGCGGGTGGTGTAGCCGTGTCCGCGGGCCGCCGGGGTGGTGCAGAGGCGGCCGATGCGGAAGGACTTCACGCCATCATCATGCTCTTCGAGCAGACGCAGGGTGCAGATGACCTCACCCTCGTCATCGAGCCAGAAGTGCCGGGTCTCGACGCCGAGGTCGAGACCGTCCAGTTCCGGGTAGGCGCACTTCTGCTCGACGACGAAGACTTCTACGCGAAGTTTCAACAGCTTGTACAGCGTCGCGGTATCCAGATCCTGGGCCCACGACCTTTTGAGAGCAACCGTTGACATCATCGATTGTTGCTATCACACCTAGGCGTGAGATGCGACCCCGGAATGCTCGGGCGTGTTGGCGGCATCCAGGTGCAGGGCCTTCTGCGACCAGTCCCAGACCTCGTTGAACAGCGCCTTGTTCTCCGAGAGCTTGACACCCAGCGAGGGCACCATCTCCTTGAGTTTCGGCTCCCACGAAGCGAATTCGCTCGGGAAGCAGCGCTTCATCACATCGAGCATGGCGCTCACACAGGTCGATGCGCCCGGCGACGCGCCGAGCAGACCGGCGATGGTGCCGTCCTCGGCCGCGACGACCGCGGTACCGAGCTCGAGCACACCGCCCGCACCCTTGCGGCGAATCACCTGCACGCGCTGACCGGCGATGATCAGATCCCAGTCCTTGCCCTCGGCGCGCGGGAGGAACTCCTCCATCACCTCGACGCGACCGCTCTGCGACTTGAGCAGTTCGGAGACCAGATACTGCACCAGGCTCATCTCGGTGACACCGACGCCGAGCATGGAGAACAGGTTGTTCGGCCTGACCGACTTGAACAGGTCGGTGTTCTTGCCGTCCTTGAGGAACTTGGGCGTCCACCCGGCGTACGGGCCGAACAGCAGGCCGCGCTCACCATTGATGACGCGAGTGTCCAAGTGCGGCACCGACATCGGCGGCGCGCCGACCGAAGCCTGGCCGTAGACCTTGGCCTCGTGCCGGGCGATCAGCTCCGGGTTCTTGCAGCGCAGGAACAGACCCGACACCGGGAAACCACCGAAACCGGCGATCTCCTTGATGCCCGACTTCTGCAGCAGCGGCAGCGCGCCGCCGCCCGCGCCGACGAACACGAACTTGGCGTTGATGACGCGGGACTTGCCGGTGCGCAAATTGCGGACCTTCACCAGCCAGGAGCCGTCGGACTGCTTGGTGAGGTTCTTCACCTCGTGCCCGAAGGCGATATCGCCGCCGGAGCGACCCAGGTACGCCAGCAGTTCCTTGGTGAGCTCGCCGAAGTCGATATCGGTGCCGTAGTCGGTCCAGTTCAGCGCGACCGGATCGGAGAAGTCACGGCCCTTGGCCATCAGCGGTAGTCGCCGGGAGAACTCGTCCTTGTCTGCGATGTACTCCATCCCCTCGAACAGCGGATGCCGCGACAGCGCCTCATGACGCTTGCGCAGGTATTCCACGCCGTCCGCGCCATGCGTGAAGCTCACGTGCGGGATGGGGTTGATGAAGTTCGACGGGTTGGCCAGCACATTGTTCTCGACCGAATACGACCAGAACTGGCGCGAGACCTGGAAGCGCTCGTTGATATCGATCGCCTTGGCGATCTCGACCGAGCCGTCGGCGGCCCGCGGCGTGTAGTTCAGCTCGCAGAGGGCCGAGTGGCCGGTGCCCGCGTTGTTCCAGGGATCACTGGACTCAGCGGCCGCGGCGTCGAGACGCTCGAAGACGGAGATCGACCAGTCCGGCTGCACCTGTCGAAGCAGTGCGCCGAGGGTGGCACTCATGATGCCTGCGCCGATGAGGACTACATCGGTCTTTTCAATCGTGGCAGCATTGTTCGACACGGCGTTGATCGACTTCCTTGTCTGTGTAGGGCAACCCAGCGGGAGTTAGGTTACCCGTCGTTCACCTACGTTCGATTGTGCCCCTGGACACGCCGAAATCAGGCAACGAAAATGCCGAATGTGAGAGATGCCTCGAAGCTCACTCTTCATCTCGGCCGTTTACATTGACCAGGTGACCTCCGATACGTCATCCACCGATACGTCATCCACCGCAACCACGTCCGCATCGACCCAGGCCGCGGGTGTTTGGCAGCCCGACGTGCTGGGATCCGAGTATCAGCAGCTGGTACTGCCGCTGGGACCGGACCCCGACGGTGAGGGCGACGCCTTCGCCACCCTGATCCGGTACACGCCCGCGCAGCGGCCGGTCGCGACCGGTGCCGTGCTGTATGTGCACGGGTTCACCGACTACTTCTTCCAGGAGCATCTCGCCCAGCATCTGGCGGGGCAGGGGATCGCGTTCTACGCCCTGGATCTGCGCAAGTGCGGGCGGTCGACGCGGGACGGGCAGACGCCGCACTATGTGAGCGATCTCGCGCTGTACGACGTGGAGCTGAACCGGTCGCTGGAGATCATGCGCGAGGAGACCGGGTTGCCGGTGATCGTCATGGGGCATTCGACCGGCGGGCTGGTCACCTCGCTGTGGCTGAACCGGCTCAACGCGGCGGGCGGGTCACGCGCACAAGGGATTTCGGGGCTGGTGTTGAACAGCCCGTGGTTCGATCTGCAGGGGCCGTCGTTCTACCGGAATCCGGTGAGCACCGCGCTGTTGCAGGGGATCGGGCGGATGCGCGCCATGGCGGCGCTGCCGCTGGGCAAGGTATCGACGTACGGGGACAGCCTGCATCACAGCGTGTCCGGTGAATGGGATTACAACCTGGATTGGAAGCCGTTGAGCGGCTTCGCCGTTCACGCGGGATGGTTGCGGGCGATCCGGCGGGGACACGCGCGCGTGCATCGCGGACTGGATATCGGCGTGCCCGCGCTGGTGCTGCGCTCCAAGGTGACGCGGTTCATGTCCAAGTACGGCCCGGCCGCGGACGTGTCGGATGTGGTGCTGGATGTGAAGCAGATCCAGCGCTGGTCCGGATGCCTCGGCGACCGCACCAATATCGTGCCGATCGAGGGCGCGCGGCACGACGTCTTCCTGTCCTCGGAGCAGCCCCGCGCCCACGCCTTCGCCGAGCTGGATTCGTGGCTGAAATGGCTGGCCAAGGCCCAGGAGACCGACGCTCGCTGACCCCGCAACGCTGTCATCCCCACCGCGTATCACTCCCCGCCATCCCAACGCGAGCCTGGTCCGCCATCCCGGCACGAGCCTGGTCCGCCATCCCGGCACGAGCCTGGTCCGCCATCCCGGCACGAATCTGGTCCGCCATCCCGGCACGAGCCTGGTCCGCCTCCCGGCACGAATCTGGTCCGCCATCCCGGCACGAGCCTGGTCCGCCTCCCGGCGCGAACCTGGTCCGCCATCCCGACGCGCTTTTGGCCGGGATCCACGCGGTCAGCTGAGGTGCCGCGGCGTGTGGATCCCGGCCGAAAGCATGCCGGGATGACGAAGGGTTCGCTTGCCGGGATGACGAAGGGGCACGCGGGGATGACCGAGGGGTTCAGCTGAACGGGCTGTGTGGACTCCCAGGTCACCAGAAGCTGGTGCGGAGGACTATTTCGGTGGCGAGTTCGTGGCCCGCTTCGGCGGCCACGTCGGCGACGTCGACCGGGACCAGGCGGAATTCGCCGTAGACGTAGCGGCCGGAGGCTTCAGCGGCCGCGCGCGGGAGGCGTTTGGTGGCCAGCAGGGTGGTGGGGATTTCCACCGGGGGGCAGGTGGCGTCGGCGATGGTGCCGTCGGCGGCGGGGGCGGCCGGGTGACCGCTGCCCGCGGCGATGAGGCTCATGAAACGGCCGAAGCCGCGCGCCGCGAGTTGCCAGGCCAGGTCCGCACCGGTGCCCGCGCCGACCAGGTTGGCCCACGGCACTTTCAGTTGGTCGAGGATGCCGAAGACCGCCGCATTGTCGAGCCCGGCGGCGGGCTCGATGACGATGGTGCGCAGGTCCGAGGTCTGCAAACGCTCACAGACCCGGTCGTATACGTCGGCCGGATCGCCCGCGTCGGGTAGTAGGAGCACATGATGGCGGGATTCGGTGCCGCCGACCCGCACGGCCCATACGCGGTCACCGACCGTGATCTGCCGAGATTCCATATCGGATTACGCTACACGGCGCGCAAATACCGCGAACGCGTGTCGGCGGGATTGCTGTGATCGCCGTCACCGATTCGGCCGGTCGGGCCGGACCATTCACCGGGATCGAGGATGCGCGAGTGCCGCAGACCACTGATTCGCCTGGCCGACAGCACTTCCCGCGTGTCGGTGATCACCAATCCCACGGCTGAAAGTCACACGTGGTCTTGAACACCGATCCTCGTGCGGCAGTGCCGTGGCTCAGCGGCCGACGGTGAGGGTGGGCAGGTTGGTGGGTGCGCCGCCGGCAATGAGGCGCTCCAGGGTGGGGAGGTCGAGGTATTTCTCCATGAGGTCGGCCAGGAGGTCCAGTTGGGTGGTGCGGATCTGGTCGACCGAAACGTCCTCGGCTACAACGAAATCGGCCTTGACGTGGGTGGCTACGTCGCGGAGGAAGGCGCGCCGGAAGGCGTCTGATTCGAGTGCGCCGTGCAGGTGGGTGCCCCAGATCGCGCCGCGCACACTGCCTTCGGGTTCGCCGTCGAGCAGCAGCCACGGCCGGTCGCCGGTGGAACGGACCCGACCGTGATGAATCTCGTAGCCGTGCACCGGGATTCCCGCCGAGCCCACCGGGTCGAGATAGCCGGGGGCGTGGCCGGTGCTGCGGCGCAGGATCTTCGGATCGGCGAATTCGATTTCGAGGTCGAGTAGGCCCAGGCCGTCGACGGTGCCCGCGGTGGATTCGACTCGGTCGTCGATGGTGCGGGCGAGCATCTGGTAGCCGCCGCAGATGCCGAGGATCGGGCCGCCGGTCGCCGCTCGGGATTGCAGGGCCGCGGCTATTCCGGTGTGGCGCAACCATTCCAGGTCGCTCACGGTGGATTTACTACCGGGCAGGACCACCAGGTCGGCACCTGCGAGGCGGGAGGGGTCGGTGACCCAGCGGACCGAGACGCCCGGCTCGCAGGCGAGGGCCTCGACATCGGTGGAGTTGGAGATGCGAGGGAGGCGGATGGCGGCGGCCGTCAGCCAGTCCTTGCCGAGCGGCGGCCGGGAGCGACCCACCGGGGCGTCGGCTATGGTGCCCAGCGAGTCCTCGGCGTCGATCCACAGGTCTTCGGCGAACGGGATCACGCCCAGAGTGGGGCGGCCGGTCAGCTCGGTGAGCTGGTCGAGACCGGGGCGCAGCAGGTCCACATCGCCACGGAATTTGTTGATAATGAAGCCCGAGATGAGTTGCTGGTCTTCGGGTTCCAGGATCGCGACGGTGCCGAAGAGGTGGGCGAGCACTCCCCCGCGATCGATATCGCCGACCAGCAGGACCGGGAGGTCTGCGGCGCGGGCCAATCCCATATTCGCCAGATCGGTTGCGCGCAGGTTGATTTCGGCGGGGGAACCGGCACCCTCGCAGATCACCACATCGAATTCGGCGCGTAGCGAAGCCAATTCCTCGGCCACGATCGCCCGCAGTTCGGTCCGATGCCGGAAGTAGTCCTTGGCTCCCACGGTGTCGATCGCCTTGCCGCGCACCACAAGCTGTGAGCGCCGATCACTGCCGGGCTTCAACAGCACCGGATTGAACCGCACGCTCGGCTCCAGCCCGCAGGCGCGCGCCTGCAATGCCTGCGCCCGCCCGATCTCCCCGCCGTCCAGGGTGACGACGGAGTTGTTCGACATATTCTGCGCCTTGAACGGCGCGACCTTCACCCCGCGCCGCGCCAGCATGCGGCAAAGCCCAGCCACCACAGCGCTTTTCCCCGCGTCGGAGGTGGTGCCCGCGATGAGCAGCGCACCCTTCACCGGCCGCTCCCCTCGTCATTCCACGTGCGGCCGGGCAATGACGTCAGGTGCTCGGCATCGCGCCCCGCGAACGCCCACCCGTCATCCCGGCGTGCTTGTGGCCGGGATCCATTGCGCGGCAGCGGACTCACGGCAGGGTGAGGATTTCCGCACCGTTCTCGTTGACCACGAGGGTGTGCTCGAACTGGGCGGTCCACTTGCGGTCCTTGGTGACCACGGTCCAGCCGTCAGGCCAGATCTCGTAGTCGATGCCGCCGAGGTTGATCATGGGCTCGATGGTGAAGGTCATGCCGGTTTCGATCTCGGATTCCACGGCGGGCTGGTCGTAATGCAGGATCACCAGGCCGCTGTGGAAGGTGGGGCCGACGCCGTGGCCGGTGAAGTCCCGGACCACGCCGTAGTCGAAGCGGTTGGCATAGGACTCGATGACGCGGCCGATCACATTGAGCGCGCGGCCGGGTTTGACGGCCTTGATGGCGCGCATGGTGGCCTCTTCGGTGCGCTCGACCAGCAGGCGCACCTCCTCGTCGACATCACCGGCGAGGTAGGTCTTATTGGTGTCGCCGTGCACGCCGCCGATGTAGGCGGTGACGTCGATATTGACGATGTCGCCGTCCTCGATGACGGTGGAATCCGGAATGCCGTGGCAGATCACCTCATTCAGCGAGGTGCAGCAGGACTTGGGGAAGCCCTTGTAGCCCAGCGTCGACGGGTACGCGCCATTGTCGATCAGGTATTCGTGCACGATACGGTCGAGCTCATCGGTGGTGACGCCGGGGGCGACCGCCTTGCCCGCCTCCTCCAGGGCCTGGGCGGCGAGCTTGCTCGCGATGCGCATGGCCTCGATGGTCTCCGGGGTCTGCACCCAGGGCTCACTGCCCTCGTTGGCGGTTTTCTTCCAGACGTACTCGGGCCGCTCGATGGACTTCGGCACCTCGCGGATGGGCGACTGCGTGCCGGGAACGAGGGGTTGGCGGGTGCGCACTGACATGGGAACAAGACTATCCGCCCGATGCGGACGGCTCTCCTCCAGCGGGGATTTCCCGGTGAAGCGACGGCCGATCTCCGGTGCGACGCCTGCCGCGAGACGCGGGTCGGCCCCGGTCACGGGGCTTGGAATGTTTCCGGACCGCAGTCCGTTTAAGCTCACAAGTTGACAAGGAAACAACATTGGAAGGTGGCGTAAGCCATGGAACTGGGACTGACGACATTCGCCGAGACCCATCCCGTCGGCGGGGATGGCCCGGTGCCGACCGCGGGTGAGCGGCTGCGCCAGGTCGTCGAGGAGGCCGTGGTCACCGAACAGGCCGGTCTCGATGTCTATGGCGTGGGCGAACACCACCGTAAGGATTTCGCCGCCTCCTCCCCCGCCGTGGCGCTGGCCGCCATCGCCTCGCGCACCGAGCGCATTCAGCTCACCAGCGCGGTGACGGTGCTCAGCTCGGCTGACCCGGTACGGGCGTACCAGGATTTCGCCACCCTGGACGGATTGTCCAATGGCAGAGCCGAACTCATGGCGGGCCGCGGCTCCTTCATCGAATCGTTCCCGCTGTTCGGCTACGACCTGGCCGACTACGACGAACTCTTCGAGGAGAAGCTCGCGCTGCTGCTGAAGATCCGCGAGGAGGGACCGGTCACCTGGGAGGGCAAATTCCGTGCCCCGCTGACCGATGCCATCGTCTATCCGCGCACCGAGAACCGGCCGCTGCCGGTCTGGATCGCGGTCGGCGGCAGTCCCGAATCCGTAGTCCGCGCAGGGCTTTTGGGACTTCCCCTGGCCATCGCGATCATCGGCGGTCAGCCGGCCCGCTTCAAACCGCTGGTGGATCTGTACCACCGCGCGCTGGAGCAGGGCGGGCATGAACCGCGACCGGTGGCGGTGCACGCGCACGGGTATGTCGCCGAAACCGATGAGCAGGCGGTCGCGGACTTCTACGCCCCGTACGCCCGCGCCATGTCCGGTATCGGGCGCGAACGCGGGTGGGGACCGATGACCCGCGAACAGTTCGCGGCCCTGCGCTCGCAGAGTGGATCGCTGTTCGTGGGCACCCCCGACTATGTGGCGGGCAAGATCGCCGCCGTCCGCGATGATCTCGGCCTGGACCGCTTCATGCTGCATACCAGCGTGGGCACGCTCCCGCACGAGAAGGTGCTGCGCAATATCGAACTGCTCGGCGAGAAGGTGGCCCCGCAGGTCCGCTGATCTAGATCACCGTGCCGACGTCCTGGGCGACCAGGGCGTCGAGCGCGCGTTCGACGACGGCCGCGATGGTCAGGGATGGGTTGCAGGCGGCGGTGTTTCCGGGCATGAGCGCACCGTCGAGGACGTAGAGGCCGCGCTGGCCCAGGACCCTGCCCTCGAGATCGCAGACCGCGCCCATGGACGCACCGCCGAGCGGATGCCAGGTGGAGGGGAAAGCCGCATTGGTGTCCAGGAGAGTGCTTCCGGGACCGGCGATTTCACGCGTGGTGGGGCCGATGTGGTTGTCCTGGATGAAGCTGTCGCCGTCGCTGGGCCAGTGCAGCCGGGCATCGTCCGTCGTCGCGTCGTAACGGAATTCGCCGCGACCGTCGCTGACACCGTAGCCGACCATCATGGTGCTCTTGGGGTCCACCGACAGCGGCGGAATGGATGCCTGGATGACGGTATGCGCGCTGTGCGGGTCATCCCAGTTCAAACTGCCGTAGACGACCGGACCGCCCTGTGCGGTACCGAAATTCGAGGCCGGATCGGTCCAGACGTAGATGCGGTCGGCATTGGTGCCCCAGCCCTGTCCGAGCGCATCGGGGAGGTCGGGGATCCGCCCCTTCGCGCCCGCGCGCATGAGCAGCCGGGTGGTGTTGAGGCTGCCCGCCGCCATGACGAGCGCCGTGGTGGTGATGATCTTCTGCGCGACCACGGTTCCGGAGGTGTCGAGCTGTTCGACATGAACCGTCCAGCGGCCGTCGGCGGCGCGTTCGATCTCCGAAACCTGATGCAGCGTCTGGATTGTCACCCGGCCGGTGGCTTCGGCGGCGGCGAGATAGGTGACGTCCACCGAATGCTTGCCGCCATTGTTCACGCCCATGGCGCCGTCGCCATTGGTGTAGGAGGGTTTCATCTCGCCGCGCAGTTCGGCCAGGGCGTAGTTCCAGTCGATGGGCATCGGGATCTTGGACAGCGGCAGACCCGCCTGCCGCACCCGATCGGCGAAGTATCGGGCGGCGGCGTAATTGGGGCTGGCGATCAGATCATCCGGTGCGACAGCGAGATTGAGCATGCGGGTGGCGCGCGGATAGTGCACGCGATTCATGGTCTGCCAGTCCAACTGCTCCGGGAGATGGGTGTTGAACACCGCTTCCGAGGGCTGGAGGGACATGCCCTGGTAGATGAGCGAACCGCCGCCGAGACCGGCGGCGCACAGCGCGGTCATATTCTCGCCGGGCACCGCCTCGACCAATCCCGTGTACGGCTCGAAAATCAGTGGCTTGCCGAAGAGTTCGGGGCTGGAGCGATACCAGAGCATTCGTTTGTCGGGTGCGGAGGCGCGGGGAAAGGTCTCCGCGTCGGGGCCGGTGGGCCAGCGCATACCGCGCTCCAGCACCAGCACCGGGACGCCCGCTCGCGCGAGGCGCAGGGCGGTGACGCCGCCGCCGAAGCCGGAGCCGATCACGACGACGCGATGCTCTTCGCGGGTGAGTGGGATGCTGTTGACGCGCGCGGCTATTCCGTTGCGCACGGGGCTATTTCGGGTTCCGGCGAGTACAGCTCCGGCGGCGGCGGTTCCGAGCAGCAGGGAGCGGCGCGAGAGTACGGACATGCGAGACCTTCGAGAGAGGCGGAGAGTGCTTGTGCCGCAGGGCGATCAGGAGCCGATGGTGGAGCGCTGATCCGCGGGCGGGGTGTAGACGGCCGGATCCAGCTCGAGCGCGAGGAATCCGTTGTCGGCGCAGGTGGTCCAGAGCTGGTTGCCGTGCCATTCCGGGGCGGAGAAGCACCAGTCGGTGGAGAGGTCGCCCAGAGCGATGCGTCCGGTGCGCGCGCTCAATGCCTGCGAGAGGTCGAACTGCCCGTTCATGACCGCCTGCGCTATGGCGGGCGCGGCGAGCAGCGGCGGGCCGATGAGCGAGGCCAGGGCGTGCGGTGAGTTCCAGCGTTCGGTGTTCTCGCCGGTGCGCGCGGGCGGGTTGTAGTAGGCGATCTCGCGCACGTCGAGGGGATCGCGAATATCGAAGACGCGGATGCCCGAGGAGGTCCAGCCGCAGGCCAGGGCGGTGGGATCGACCGGGCGGTCGGCGGCGCAGTAGTGCGCGTCGTAGCCGAAGAGCGAGCCGCCGGAAGCGGAGGCCAGCATGCTGTCCTGATTGGTGAGCAGGTTGATCTCGAGCTTGATCGTATTGACGATCCGCGGGTTTCGATCATCGGTGATGTCGATGATCTTCACTCCGCCCGAACCCGCCTCGTTCACCGCGAATACGTAGGGCGTGCCGCCGAAGCTGACCGGGATGTTGTGCTGGGTGGCCCAGCCGTCGGTCCAGGTCATATTCGTCAGTTGCGGCACAATGGGATTCGGGTCGCGGCGCTGGACGGCGCTGATGTCCAGCACGGTGAGGCCGCCGAAGTTGTTGGCCAGGTACATCCGATTGCCGTCGTCGGCGAATCCGAAGCCGTGCATGGAGAGTCCGGGCAGCCCCTGCCAGATCACATGGGGCGCGGCGGGATCGGTGATGTCGACGGCGGTGATCAGGCCGGGCGCGACGCCGGAGCTCCAATAGGTATTGCCGTCCGGGGAGAATCCGCCCTCGTGCGAGGTGAGCGGAAGCGGTAGCGCCAGGTCGGTTCCCGGTCCGGGGTTGAGCAGTCGCGGGTGTGCGCAATCGGAGATGTCGTAGATGGACAGCAGACCCGCACCGGTCAGGAAGGGTACGCCCGCGCCGACCAGCAGTTTGCGAGTTTCATTGACCTTCAAGCTTTCCCACGTGCCCGCCAGCATGGCCGGTTCGGCGAGGTTGGCGGTGCGCACCGGATTCGCCGGATCGGCGACATCGATCACCTGCACGCCCTCGACGGGGCCGAGGAGATCGCCGGGGAAGAAGGTGCCGATATAGGCGCAGTGGTCGAAGGTGACCGAGGTGATTCCGCCGCCGCGCCCGGCGTAGTCGCCGAGCTGCCGAATATTGCAGCTGTACCCTTCCCTGCTGCGGCCGCTGTCGCGGTCGGCGGCGGGGACGTCGCCTTGCAGACCGGATTCGGGATGGGACTCCGGTCCGCAATTCGCCCGTGCCACAGCGGAATTCATTGCGGCGGGCGACTGCCCGGAGGCGGCGCTGACGGGCAGCAGTGCGAGGGTGGCCCCGAGGATGAGTGATCGGCGTAGCAGAGGTCTGAGCATGTGAGCCATGGGCATGAGCCCTCCACGATGAGGGCGGCCTTTCGTAATGCGTTGAGCCACAGTACGGTTCGCCCGCCGGAGGGTGACCTGAGCGTGCGCCGTCGATCGGGTTCGGGGTGGGAACCCACACGTGGTAACCGAGTTACCAGTAACGAAGTTACCATGAGGGGGTGGGTAAAGATCAAGAGTCCGACGCGTCCGGGCGAATAATCGCCGTGGTGCTGGACCTGCTGGCCGAAAACGGCTATGACGGCGTCCAATTGCGCACCGTCGCGAGCCGCGCGCACGTCTCACTCGCCAAGATCTACCAGCTCTTCGCCACCCGCGATGAACTCATCCTCTCGGCCCTCGAACAGTGGATGACCGAGAACGCCTACGCCGAGGTAGCGCCCGTCGTCCCCGGCGAATCGGTGCGCGATGCCATGGTCCGGGTGCTGCGCGGCGTCTTCGAACCGTGGGAGAAGCATCCCGCCATGCTGGTGGCCTACCATCACGCGCGCACCACCCCCGGCGGCCACCGCCTCGACACCCACGGCCTCACCGCCCTGCTCCCGATCGCCGAACACGCCTTGAGCGGCCTGGACCAGTCCTACATCGACGACATAGCGGTAATCCTGCCCAATATGGTCGTGGCCCTGATAGCCCGATTCGCCACCGGCACAATGGAAATCACCGAAATTCTGCCCATCCTCGAACGCACCGTCCATCGCCTCACCGCCGACAACGCATCCGCCGCCACCACCCGCGGAGCCACCCCGACCGCACGAAACCCCGCCCTGGCCAACCTCTCCGCCACCCTCGGCGAGATGACGCCGCGCCGGGAAGGCTCCGCGAGCTAGCCGGTCGGCGAACGCCCATCGTCCGCTGGGGCGCGGAATACCGGTCGGCGGAGCCAGGTTCCAGTGGATGCTGCCGCGACAGGGCGTCGTCCGAAGGGCAGCGGATTCGAGCAAGTGATCCCGACCAGTAAGGAGCTTTGCGTGTCCGCCGAGCCATTCGAGGTCCGCATCACCGACGGCGAGATCGCGGACCTGCGTGAACGACTGCGACGGACGCGGTGGCCCGAGCGCGAGCCGGTGGACGACTGGTCACAGGGTTTGCCGCTGGCGTATGCGCGGGAGCTGTGCCGCAGTTGGGCCGAGGACTACGATTTCGGGTTCGCCGAACGGCTGAACGTGTTCCCGCAGTACCGCGACACGATCGACGGGCTGGGCATCCACTTCCTGCACGTGCGCTCGCCGGAGCCGGACGCGTTCCCGCTCGTGCTCACGCACGGGTGGCCGGGTTCGGTGCTCGAGTTCCTGGAGGTCCTGGGCCCGCTGACCGACCCGCGTGCGTACGGCGGTGACCCAGCGGACGCGTTCCACGTGGTCGCGCCGTCATTGCCCGGATACGGCTGGAGTGACAAGCCGTCGACAACCGGGTGGGGTGTCACTCGCACCGCGCGCGCCTGGGACACATTGATGGTCTCGCTGGGGTACGAACGGTACGGAGCGCAGGGCGGGGACTGGGGTTCCGCGGTGTCCGGCGCGCTGGGCGAGGTCGCGCCCGAGCGCGTTGTCGGCGTGCACCTGAACCTGGGATCCGTCGCGGCGGGCACGTTCGACGACCCGACGCCCGCGGAACTGGCGAATCTCGAGGCCGAGAAGGAGATGCGGCGCACCGGACGGGGCTACTCGGCGATCCAGGCGACCCGGCCGCAAACGCTCGGCTACGGCCTCACCGATTCCCCGGCGGGGCAGGCCGCCTGGATCGCCGAGAAGTTCTGGGCGTGGACCGACAACGACGGCCATCCCGAGGACGCGTTGTCGCGGCAGCAGATCCTCGACGAGATCTCGGTCTATTGGTTCACCGCATCGGCCGCGTCCTCGGCGCGCCTGTACTGGGAGAGCTTCGCCCACTTCCGGGACCGGGTGACCGCGCCATCCGGGCTGTCGATCTACCCGCGCGACATCACCCGCCCGTCGAGGCGAGAGGCCGAACTGCGGTTCACCGACCTGCGCTGGTTCGAAGAGCTGCCGCACGGTGGCCATTTCGCCGCGCTCGAACAACCGAAGTCATTGATCGAGCAGGTGCGCGGGTTCTTCCGCCTGTTTCGCTGAGGCTGCACCGCAGGGCGGGCGGAAGATCAACCAGCCGTAGAGATCTGGGTGGATCCGGACGCACGCCGCTGCCGAGCTCAGGTCGAAACGTGCACACTGATCGGTCGCGAAGGCGGGAACCGAACCCGCGCCTCCCCGACTGAGCGAAGGGTGCTCGACCAACCGAGCTACTTCGCGACCGACCGTCAGAACAAGCACTGAGAATCCTTGCGACAAGGGAATTCCCCGCCCACTTCCGAAAGGCCGGCATGCGGTGCCGACGCGACCGAACGCATACGCCGAGCGGGCCGCACTGGGGGCGAGGGGGTATGTGCGGGCGAGCCTGCGGGAGGTGATGTCGGCACGAAACCTGGCTGTGCAGTATGACGCCGGATGTCCGATAGCGTCGCCGTCTCGGGCCGACCGCGCACTGCATCCCGAAAGGTCAATGAGCCGAATGGATTTGGTGTCGGCGCAATGCGCGCTGCTGCCGATTATCCAGTGGTGGACGCTGATCAGCTCCGGGATTACCGGGTCGAGGTTCGGCATCAGGGCAGGTGGGAGGAGATCGGAGTGGCCACGGCGCGGCGGTGCTGGTGAAAGCCTCCGGCCCGCGCCGGATCAGGCGGCCGGAGGGTTTGGATCGGCCTTCCCTTACGACCGCCCGCGATGCGGCGCAGCGGTCGTTAAGCCCGGCTAATCAATTGTTGCTCGAACGAGCGTTGACCGAGTGACGTTATGCCAACGATGGTTTGAGGGTGAAACTACCTACACAGTCACACGGGACCCAGCCGTGACACACGCTGTATGACGCGCAACGCCTCACCGTCGCCGCGAATTACCCTGCGCTGCCCGCGGTTACGCTGCCGGCGGGCCTGTCGCGGTCGGGACTTCCGATCGGCGTGCAACTGATCACCGGTCCGTTCGCCGAGCATCGCGCGCTGGCCGCCGCCGGTCGAATCGAAGCGGCCTTCCGGCTCGCGATACCGATCGATCCTCGATCCTGACCCCCTTCTTTCTCAGGAGAACCCTTATGCCCCGGGTCGAAATGAACGAACCCACTGTGCCGCAATCCCATTCACCGGCGGCAACCGCGTTGTCACTGCTCGGCGCCGCTTTCATCATCGGTGTCGGTGCCGGCTATGTGATCGCGCCGGAGAAGATGGGTCCGCAGTTCGGGCTGCCGGATTGGCCGCGTGGCCGGGCCGCCGGATTCGGCACCGTCAAAGGCGTCCGCGACGTCGTCACCGGTCTGATCGTGCTGGCGCTGCTGGCCACACGGCAGCGCCGCGCCCTCGGTGTGGCCACCGTGACGATCGCGCTGATTCCCACCGGAGACATGCTCACCATCCTGTTGCGCCGCGGCTCGACCGCGACCGCGCTGGGGGTGCACGGGCTGACCGCGTCCCTGGTCGCCGCGACCGGCGCACTGCTGCTGAAAGAGGCGCGCTCATGCGATTGATCCTCAATACCGCCCACGTGTACATGATCTTGGGGGTGGTCAGCGGCTTCTACTATCGCGAGATCACCAAACTGCACGACTTCACCGGCGAGAACCAGCTGGGGGTAGTGCACACCCATCTGCTCGCACTCGGCACGCTGGTGTTTCTGGTCGTGCTGGCACTCGAGAAGCTCTTCGCGCTCACCGGCCATTCGCTGTTCTCCTGGTTCTATTGGGTCTACAACGGTGGTCTGGTGCTGACCGTCGCCATGATGACGGTGCACGGCACTCTCACCGTGCTGGGCCACGACAGCGGCGCGGTGATCGCACTGGTGGCCGGACTGGGCCATATCCTGCTGACCGCCGGATTCGTGCTGCTGTTCATCACCATCGGCAAATGCCTTGACCCCCAGGCGAAGACAGCCGCCATCGAAGCCGAGGACACTGACGTGGCGATCATCTGATGGTTGGTATGGGCGCCCAGTCGGCGCGGCGACTATCGCGAGGGTGGGGGCAGGAGTCGGCCGCTGAGGACGGGGCGGTTGTTGAGGTCGTCCAGAGGTAGTCCGACGCCGAGGTTTTCCGCGAGCTTGTAGAACAATCCCAGGGATCCGCCGGGGCCGTATTCGCCTTCCTCGAGTCGGGCGCCGAGGGCGTGGATCTCGGGGTCGAAGCGGTGCGGGTCGGTGCCGGTGCGTTTGAAAAGGTTCATGGTGTTGAGTCCCGTTACGAGGCGGCCGTTCTCGGCGTATCGGAAATCCATGCCCGGTTTCTCGCTGGCGTGCAGTTCCAGTGCCGCGGTGCCGATCGAGGCGCGCAGCAATAGTCCCCTGTCCTCGACACCTTTCCAACTGCCGTGCTCCCACGCCCAGGCCCAGGCCCGGTAGTGCCCCGCGCTGACCACATATCCGTCGGAGGTGTAGAGATGGCCGCCCAGGTCGTAGTGGAAGTCATCCGGTCCGCGCACCGCCACCGTCTCTTGATCGACGCCCATCCGATCCAGCAGTTCCCGGGCGTTGATCTGACGCGCGAAGGTGATGTTGATCAGCGGTAGATCGCTGCCGTACATCCATTGGAGGCCAGTCATAGTGGCTGACACTGCCACGACCCACCGACATTCATCCCGGACCGCCCGGGGGCCAAGGTATTTGCAAGGTCGCGGCCGGTGGAGATACCCGGCCCCGTCCACCCCGCGCGCCGCCGCGCCCACGACTACAAGCAGTCGGTCGCGGATCGATTCACCGAAACCGCCCGCCAGGCAGGCGCATCCGACCCCGAGCAACTCGGCGAACAACTAGCCCTTCTCTTGGACGGCGCCTCGACCCGCACCCGTACTAGGCACCGAATCCCTCCCCACCACCGCCGCCATCGCCGCGGTTCTCATCAACCAAGCCCTCCCGACCGCAGAATCACTCGACAACTGAACCGTCCAGTGCACGATGGGACCGGATCTCCTTCCCGGCAACAGACTTCGAATGCCCGCTCATGCCGAGTTTCAGTGCATCAATGCACGGGGCCATACGGGGGCGGTATCGGGCTACCATGGCGCGCGTGTGGTTCAAGAAGTACGTGATCGTGTTCGGGGTGCTGTTGGTGTTGTCCTGCGGGTTGTGGGTGTTCGGTAAGTGGGTGGAGAATCCCGCCTTGTTCGACTTCTCGGACTGTTCGGGGGCCTACTGCCCGCCGGAGGTGTACTCGTCCATTGCCGCGCAACCGACCGTGACGACGGGGCCGGATGGGCGGGGTTACGATGCGGCTTCATCGGTATCGTGTTGTCGATGATCTGCGATTCCCTACATCTCAGCAACGCACGGAAATGCCGCATACCGCGCTGACCGAACCGGTCGATTCACGATTGTTCGACGGTCGACTCCGAACTGACTCCATCGGCGATCGAACTCGCTGCGCGGCGCGCGCTTACGAGACCGGTCACTACGCCGGACCGGTCGCGCCGCGCAGTGAGATCAGAGACCGCAGGGAGTGCCCGCCGCGTGCAACGCAGCGATGAGAGCGGGATCCTCCATCACCCTGTAGAAGTCATCGATGTTCGTTGCGGTCTCAAGCCGATTCATGTGTGCCGCAGAAGTATTGAGCGCGTCTTTCAGCGATCCTGGATCCGCGGCGTCCGCCACGACGCGGAGATCCTCCGCGGTGTCGAGGTAGATCCGCCGCAGTTCGGGGAACGAGCCCGGGCCGCCGAGTGCTGCGAGCCGGTTGTTCAAATCGGTCCAGGCATCGTTGAAGGAGACGCAGGTCGCCTTATCGTCCACCGCGCCCGCACTACCGGCAACCGCGGTGAGGCCGCAGGTGACGACCACCAGCGCCGACACGATGAAAGCTGTTCGTCGCATTGACATTTCCCTTTTCCCGCAGCGATCCCCGGCACGGGGCATCTTCTCAGCATAACGAAATGGTGCGCGACGCCGGGGGACAGGCCCGGTTCGCATTGTGCAGGCATCGGTGGAAGGTCGTTTCGAGGTTGAGCAGGAGTTGACAAACGACGCTGTCGTGCCGCCGGATCGAAGTCCGATACAACGAGCGTCCTGGTCCGAAGACAGAGTCGACCCGTCCCGCTACTCACCGCTCGGCTCGAATCGGACGCGGATGTCCGTCTGCAAACGTGCGGTAATGCCGCTGATCGCTCGGGGCAGAGCGGTTAGCGGGGCGCGGCGGAATGTCAGCTGGCCGAGCCGGTTCGAGGTTGGTCGAACACGCCATCATGCCGAAATGAGTGCGCCCCGTCCGAGACCGTGGGGTTGACCGCTTCGATCGCGATGTCGGCGGCCGATGTCAGCACTCGCGTGGATACTCAAAAGTGCTGGTGGAGAATTGTATTCAACCGACAGCATTTAGACACGGAGATGCACCGGCATCATGGGGTGGGAGTTCGAGTTGAATAATGATGGCAAAAGTCACTGGTAGAAGAGTGATCTCGCGCAGATGGCTGCCGTGGCGGCCTTGGTGATGGCGGCACATCTGCTCGGCTGGATGGCGATGGTCTTCCTGTCGCACCGAGACAACGACAACCATAGTGGGACCGGGGGGCAACCTTTCCTGTCCTCCGAATCCCGGCCGCGGCACTTCAGCTCGCACTTTTCACTGCCCATGGGATCATATCGAGACGCGAATGCTGGACGCCTGGCAACAAATCCGCGATTCGCGGCGTACACCGATTCCCGCCGAAGTCCCGGTGTCCTGTCATGCCGCGATCCGCGCGTCCGCTCGGGCGGTTCGCTGATTCGGCGGCATCGTGAAGGATGGCTCCCTCACCTGACATCGATGTCACCTTCGCCGGTAACGATCTCGTGCTCCGGTTGGCCGCCCTGGCTTATCTCGCCCGGTTCTCCGCGGTCTCGCGGATCCACACCAAATCCGATCTGCGCCTGTATTTCTCCTGGTGCACCGAGCAGCAACTGACTCCGCTCGCGGTCGCGCGGACCGAGGTCGAACGGTACATGCGGTGGATGCAGGAAGTCCGCCGCTTCAAACCCGCCACCATCGCCCGCCGTCCAACCGTTGTGGCGGGTTTCTACCGCACCTGCGTTATCGACGGCGTCCTGGACAGGTCGCCCGCGGACTACGTGCGAAGGCCGCGAGTATCGAACGAGTCACCGACACTGGGACTTTCACACCTGCAATTCGAAGCGCTGCTGTGCGCGGCCCGGGACTCGCACAGCCCGCCGGACTTCGCGCTGGTTGCGATGCTGGGGCTACTCGGGTTGCGGATCAGCGAAGCTTGCCGCTGGTATATCGATGATCTCGGCGAAGAACACGGGCACCGCGTGCTGCGCACCGTCGGCAAAGGCACGAAGATCGCACTCGTACCTTTGCCGCCCGCGGTCGGACGATCCATCGACCGCGCCATCGAGAACCGGGTCCGAGGTCCGATCCTGTTGAACCTGCGCGGCCGACGGATGGACCGGCATTGCGCCACAAGACGTCTGCGGCGGCTATCCCAGCATGCAGTGGTACGGCTGCCCAAGTTGCACCCGCACATGCTGCGCCACACCTTCGTCACCACCATGCTCGATGCCGGAGTGGACCTGCGTGATGTCCAGATCGCCGCCCGGCACGCCGACCCGCGCACCACCATGCAGTACGACCGCGCGCACCAACCTCGACCGGCACCCGAACTACATACTCGCCGCCTACATGGCTTCCGCCACACGACATCTCAACCATCCGCACGTGCCGATTATCGAGTGGTGGGCGTCGGACGGACGTTGCTACCGTGCAAGGGATCGGTGATCACGAAGGGACAAATATGCCCGTGGTGCGGCGGTTCTGGATCGAATTCGAGCGGGACCGCGAACCGGCTTGGCCCGGATCGTACGTCGGTGTGACCGGCTACGGCGAGCAGGACTGTCTGGCTATGGTGGCCGATCTGCTCCCCGCGGGCGTGGAGTTACGCCCGGTGCGCCGCATCACGCCGGATATCGTTGTGGACGAGAACCTTGCGGTGAACATTCGCGCTCTCGGAGTCCCGGTGTGGCGCGGCGTCTGGTATCCGCCCAGCAACCTCCGGACCGGGCCGACGTGGCGTCCCCGCGGCGTCGGCCGAAATCCTGCCGCACCCGCCTCCGGCCCGGAACGCCGCACGGATTCACCCACGCAGCCGGGGGCCGCCGTGCGCCCCGACCCACTGCCGGAGTGGTGGGACGAAATCCCGCATGTCGACAGTCTGCTGTGGCCGGTCGGCAAGATGCCCTACACCTATCTGGGCGATCAGATGTGGCGGTACGCACCAGAACTGCGCCGCGCCATCATCGAGGAGCCGAGCTATGGGGACATGGTGCGCGAAGCCCTCGACTACGTGATCGCTCGACGTCCGACACCGAGCGATTGGTTCGACCCGAACACGACCACGTTCCTCGATCAACAGCATCAGAACGAATATCTGCGAACCTTCCGCGACTACTTGTTCGGACACCACCCGGATCCGATCTACCCTCCCCGCAAACGACTTGCACCCGGCGCGGACATCACACCGTTCGAGGAATGAGCACAGGCCATGAGGGCTCCGAACAACCTGTAATGCCGCGATCCGTGCGTTGTGATGGGGCACCAGCCGCCACTTCGGAAGATCAACGGTCCGAGGTGAACTCGGGCCGTTTCAGTGCTCGCAAATAGGTCCGGGCGCGGGCGGGTTCGGCGGTGTGCGGGTGCGGTGTCAGTTCGGCCTGTTGCCGTGCAGGAAGTAGACGACCTCCCACAGATGTTCGTCGGGGTCGGAGAAATAACCCGCGTAGATTCCCCATGGCCGTTCCAAGGGAGCGCGGACGACCGTGCCGCCGGCTTCCTTGACGCGTTCCAGCACGCGGTCGACGTCGTCGCGACTGTCCACGAAGTAGCCCAGGCTCGTCGCGGAGCCCGCCATCCGGTCGAGTGCGACGTCTGCGTCCTTGGCCAGATCATCACGCGCGTAGACAGACAGGATTAGACCGTTCTCCAGGGTGAACATGGCGGTCGCGCCGCCCGGATTGGTTTGGTCTCGGGCGTATTCGGTGCCGATGACCCCGGGCGAGGACAACCCGAGCCCCTCCCGGTAGAAGCGCAGCGAACGCTCCAGGTCTTGTACACCCAGGGTGATGGCGGAGATATTGGCCTTCATACCCGGAACTCCTCTCACCGGTCTGCACCGATGCTTGTGTTGTCGTGGAAGCGTGCACAGTGGGCTCCCGCGTCGTGACTGCCGCACGCCCCCGGGCTGACCGAGATGGCGACGACGGCCGCAATCAGTCAACGCAGTCGGAGTGAATAAGTCTTGAACGAATCGGACAACCGCCGTTGTCAGGGGGTGGGGTGGTTGGTGTGGGGGCGGACCAGGTGCAGGTGGGAAGGGTGCTGTGGCTTTTTCGGGGCGGGAGGGGATTGCAGGGTTCGTAGGTGGCGGAGCATGGGGCAGTTTTCGACTTCGCATTGGGCACCGTGGTCGAGGAGGCGGCGCTCGATGTCATCGGCGGTGTAGACGGCGTCCTCGGACGGGTGGCCGTGGTAGATGGCGGGGCGGTCGGTTCGGGGGATGTGGGCGAAGGGGTTGGTCATGATGCGGTGCCTTGGAATTGGATTCGGTGCCGACCTCGGTGCCGCCATCCCGTGGGGTGCCCGCTCGCGAGTGGGATGGTGAGGTGTCCTCCGGTTGCGAGCGGGAGTCGGAGATATCGGGCATCACGGGAATCCCTGTGGAATCCCCATGCGGCCCAGGCGATCACCACTAGGCAGAGGACGATGATCGACAGCAGAGCCCAAGTGTCCCACCGCATTTCGACACTCCTTTCGATACTGCGTCGCCGCTGGTTGATGGCGCCCAGGTTTCAGTAGACACCCGAATTCGACGAACTGGAACACTCACTAAGGCGTTCTCAGGCAAAATGATTGGTGTCCAGCTAGGGGCTACCCAGTAGAGGCATTCGAGAACGGGGCTACCGCTGCGGGGCATTCCAGTACGGAACAACCCAGATAGCGAGGCTAAGGAAATGGCCGGATCATCGCTTCCGCGTAGGGCACTCGGGCGCACGCTTCGCCGCCTCCGGGAGCGCGCCCAGAAGAGTCAGTTGGCCGCCGGGATCAAGGCGGAGATTTCGCCACAGAGCATCAGTCGACTGGAGGAGGGCCACAAGGTCAGACTCGCAACCTCTCAGCTCAAGGACCTGCTCGACCTCTATGAGGTGGACGATCCGGGAACCGAGCGGGACGAGATACTCAGCCTGTGGCAGGAGGTCCGCGAGCAGGATCAGGCCGCGAAAATCGCTGGGGCCACGAAAGGTTGGTGGCGGGCGTACAGCGATCAATACTTCGCGCATTTCGACCACTATCTGAGCCTGGAATCCGCCGCGAATCACCTCACCACCCACCAGCTCGCGCTGATTCCGGGGCTGTTTCAAACACCCGACTACCGGCGCGCGATAGTTCGCACCGCCTACCCCGACTTGTCCCCGGTTGACGTGGAGCGACGAATCGAACTGACCGTTCGACGGCAAGAACGTGTGCAGGACAGTTCCTTTCGGATAGACGCTTTTCTGTCCGAAGCAATAGTGCGCAGCAAGCCAACCGGACCCGACGTCATGGCACAGCAACTGATGCACCTCGCCGAGTTGTCGGAACGACCGAACATCTCCATCCGCATGATCCCGCTCGATGCGGAGAGTCCACTCTGGCTGATGGTTCAAGCGTTCGCCCTGTTGGAATTTCCTCCACTCTCGAACCGAGTGGTGGAGCCACCGATCGTCTACGCAGAGGGGTACGAAGGTGCCCTCTTCCTCGAGCAAGAGGCGGTGATCGACCGATATCGGCGGGCGATCAACGACATTCAGCGGTTAGCGTTGAGCGAGGACGAAACCAGCACGCTGATGCGGAAGTACGCAAAGGAGCACACGTCATGACCGTGGATCTATCGGGCGCGAGATGGTTCAAGAGCAGCTTCAGTCAGCCGAGTGGCGAATGCGTGGAGGTCGCCCTTGTCGGCCGCGGTGCCAGCCACGTCGGAGTACGCGATTCCAAAAGCCCCAGCGGGCCTGCGCTGATATTCACCGGGGAGCAGTGGGATCGCTTCCTTGCCAGTGGGATCTGGAAAGGCTGAGGCGCAACGGGATTGAGTGTGCGCCCGGTGGGCGGGGGCACACTCGCACAGGGTCAGTCGGTGAGGGTGGCCTGGAAGGCTATGCGGTCGCCTCGGTAGAGGGAGCGGACGCGTTCTATCGGGATGCCGTCGGTTCCGATACTGCGGCGGTGGAGTAGAAGCATGGGCAGGGCGGTGGTGCATTCCAGGAGGGTGGCCTCGCGGGGGGAGGCCAGGACGGTTTCTATGCGTTCGGTGGCGGAGGCGTAGTCGACGCCCATCGAACGGGTTGCGGCGTAGAGGGATGTCTCGGGGTTGTAGAAGTCGCGCAGGACGGCGAAGCGGGGGACGGGCATGAAAGTGCTTTCCAGGCCGATCCTTTCGCCGTCCGCCAGCAGGATGCGCTCCAGGTGCATGACGGTGGTTCCGGGGGTCAGGCCCAGGTCCGCGGCGGTGTCGGCGTCGGCGGGGACATCGGTCCAGTCGACCAGCAGGCGACCGGGGGTGCGGCCGAACTTCAGCGCGCCCTCGGTGTAGGAGCGCAGGGTCAGGGGTTGCACCATTTTCGGGCGGGAGACGACCGTGCCGCGACCCTGGCGGCGGATGCGGCCCTCGACCAGAAGTTCGCGCACCGCCTGGCGGACGGTTTCGCGGGCGACGCCGCAGCGCAGAGCGAGGTCGCGCTCCGACGGGAGCGGGTCGCCCTCGTTCAACTCGGCCAGTAGCGCTTCCAGTTCGGTGCGGACCCGATACGACTTCGGCATGCGGGCTTCCGCCGCGGAAAGGGTACTCGCACTGGACATTTCAGCCTGCGCACGGCCCCCCGAGCGCGGGGCTGCCAGCCCGGCGACGTCCGTTGTGTCCATGCCCCCAATGTACACAAGATTGGTCTATACCAATTGTTAACCTGGCGTTTGCACACGAAACACTCCTAGGTCTAGACCATTGGCCACCATGGGTCTCATGCGATTGGTCATCATCGGCGGCGGCATTCTCGGCACCGCCCACGCCCTCGCCGCGATCGGACGCGGCCACGAAGTCGTTCAGCTCGAACGTGAGGCGGAGGCGCGCGGTGCGACCGTGCGCAACTTCGGATTGGTGTGGGTGTCCGGTCGCAGTGCGAACGAACTCGACATCACGCTGCGCTCGCGCCAGCTCTGGGAGGAGATCGGCGGCAAGGTGCCCGGTGTCGGGTTCCGGCCCGCGGGGTCGATGACCCTGGTGCGCAGTGCGAGCGAGCTCGCCGTGGCCGAGGCCGCGGTCAAGAATCCGTCGGCCGCCGAGCGCGGGTTCGAACTGCTCGAACCCGAGGATGTGCGCAAGGTCAATCCGGCGCTGCGCGGCAAATTCCTTGCCGGACTGCACTGTTCGAAGGACGGCGCGGTCGAGTCCCGCCAGGCGCTGCCCGCGCTGCGCCGCTATATGGAGGCGACGGGTCGCTACACCTTCTTCGGTGGCACCGAGGCCCGCACCATCACCGGCACCACGGTGCTCGATGATCGAGGCCGCCGCCACGAGGGCGATCTGATCATCTCCTGCCCGGGCGCGGCGCACTCCGGCCTCACCCGCGAACTCGTCGGCGATATCCCGGTGCGCCGGGTGCGGTTGCAGATGATGCAGACCGCGCCGCTCGGCGAGGATCTCACCACCGCCTTCGCCGACGGCGACAGCTTCCGCTACTACCCGGCCTTCCAGGGGCCGGAGCTGGATCGCCTCAATAACGAAGAGGCACAACCCTTCACGGCCGCGCAGCACAAGATGCAGCTGCTCTGCGTGCAGCGCCTGCACGGCGGCCTCACCATCGGTGACACCCACGAGTACGACGAACCGTTCCACTTCGATGTGGACGAGGCCCCGTACGAACACCTGGTCACCGTCGCCGAGGAACTGCTCGGCCGCAAACTTCCGCAGGTGGTGCGCCGCTGGGCGGGCGTCTACAGCCAGTCCATCGATCCGGGCGCGATCGTGACCCGCGCGCAGGCCGCCGACAACGTCTGGGTGATCACCGGTCCCGGTGGTCGCGGTATGACGCTCGGCCCGGCCCTCGGCGAGGAAACCGCCGACCTGCTCAACCTCTGACGTCAAAGGAGACACCGTGTCCGACAAGCAGATCGACCTCGCCGTCCTGGATATGGCCGGCACCACCGTCGCCGACGACGGCCTGGTGATTCGCGCCTTCGAGCAGGCCGCCACCGTCGCGGGCATCCCCGCCGAAGGCCCCGAGCGCGAGGCCGCCCGGCAGTACGTGATCGACACCATGGGCCAGTCCAAGATCGTGGTCTTTCGCGCCCTGCTCGGCGACGAGGACAAGGCGCAGCAGGCCAATGCCGCCTTCGAGGCCGCGTACTCCGAGTTCGCCGATGCCGGTGTGACCCCGATTCCCGGTGCGGAAGAAGCCATTTCGGCGCTGCGCAAGGCCGGTATCAAGGTGGCGCTGACCACCGGATTCAGCCGTCGGACCCAGGACAAACTGCTCGATGCCCTGGGCTGGAACGAGATCGCGGACCTGACCCTGGCCCCGTCCGAAGCCGGGCGCGGCCGCCCCTACCCGGACATGGTGCTGACCGCCCTGCTGCGCCTGGGCATCGACGCGGTGGATCGCGTTGCGGTGCTGGGTGATACGTCCAGCGATATCGGCACCGGACTGGCCGCGGGCGCGCGCATTGTCGCGGGCACGCTCACCGGCGCGCACAACGAGGAGCAGCTGCGGGCCGCCGGCGCCACCCACGTGGTGCCGTCGGTCGTCGACTTCGCCGCCCTGCTGCTGGCCGAACGCGGCTGACCCCCACAGATTTCCGCCGCTTCGCATGAGGGGTGGCGGAGAACCCCACTGCCCCTTCGACGCCCCAACCCCACGAACTGAAAGTTGCAGTCACCGTGCGTAATAAGAACAACCGCCTCGCACGCACCATCGCCCGTACCGCTCTCATTCTCACCTCGGCCACCGCGGTCGCGTTCAGCCTCACCGCCTGCGGCGGCACCGGCAGCGATTCGAGCGACGGCAAGACCGTCACCGTCTACTCCGCCGACGGTGTCGGCGACTGGTACAAGACCCAGTTCGCGAAGTTCAAGGACCAGACCGGCATCTCGGTCAATCTGGTCGAGGCCGGCTCCGGCGAGGTCGTGAACCGCGTCGAGAAGGAGCAGTCCAACCCGCAGGCCGATGTCATCGTCACCCTGCCGCCGTTCATGCAGAAGGCCGCCAAGTCGAATCTGTTGCAGCCCAGCGGCGTCGACCTGAGCGCGTTCCCCGCCTCGGAGAAGGATGCCGCCGGCAACTGGGTCAGCCTGGCGGGCAACTACCTCTGCTTCATCGCCAACCCGTCCGTCGAGGCCGCCAAGGTGACCTGGGACGACCTGCTCAAGGGCGATTACAAGGGCAAGATCCAGTACTCCACCCCCGGCCAGGCCGGTGACGGCACCGCGGTGCTGATCCTGCTGCAGCAGCTCTACGGCAAGCAGGGCGCGCTGGACTACCTCGCCAAGCTACAGGCCAATAATGTCGGCCCGTCCTCCTCCACCGGCAAGTTGCAGGCCAAGGTCGACAAGGGCGAGATCCTGGTCGCCAATGGCGATGTGCAGATGAACCTGGCGACCATCAAGGAGAAGGGTTCCAAGTTCAACGTCTTCTTCCCCGCCACCACCGACGGTAAGCAGACCACCGTCGCGCTGCCGTACCTGATGGGTCTGGCCAAGGGCGCGCCGCATTCGGACGCGGCCAAGAAGCTGATGACCTACCTGCTCTCGGCCGATGCCCAGAAGACCCTGACCGATGCCATGGCCGTCTCGGCCCGCACCGATCTCGCGGGTGCCGCCGCTCCGGCCGGTACCCTCTCGCCCGCCTCGCTGGTTCGCAATGTCGATGTCGTGCACCCGGATTGGAACGCGGTCCTGGATTCCCTCGACACCGACGTCGCCGCGTACCAGAAGGCCACCGGCAGCTGATTTCACATTCGGGAGTAGCAACCATGTCCTCCGCATTGACGACATCCACGGTGACCGGTACCTCCGCCGTCGAACCGGCCATCGTGTTCGACCGGGTCGGGGTCACCTACGGCCGCGGCCGTAAATCCACTGTCGCACTGGCCGATTTCAACCTGCGGGTCGCCGCGGGGGAAACGGTTGCGCTGCTCGGGCCCAGCGGTTCCGGCAAGTCCACCGCGCTCAAGGCTCTCGCCGGATTCGTCCGGCCGACCTCGGGCGCGGTGCGCTTGGCGGGCCGCGATGTCACCAACCTCTCCCCCGCCAAGCGCGGGATCGGGGTGGTGGTGCAGTCCTACGCCCTCTTCCCGCATATGCGGGTGCACGACAATGTGGCCTTCGGGCTCAAGGCACATCATGTGCCGCGCAGTGAGATCGCCACCCGGGTGACCGAGGCGCTCGAGATGGTCGGCATGGGGTCCTATGCCAAACGACTGCCGCGTGAGCTCTCCGGCGGACAGCAGCAGCGGGTGGCCATCGCCCGCGCGCTGGCCATCCGCCCCAAGGTGCTGCTGCTGGACGAACCGCTGGCGGCATTGGACGCGCAACTGCGCCAGTCCATGCTCGGTGAGTTGCAGCAGCTGCGAAAGGCATTGCCGGACACGGCGATGCTGTATGTGACCCATGATCAGGCCGAGGCGCTGGCGCTGGCGGATCGGATCGCGGTCATGCGCGACGCCCGGCTGGTGGATATAGATACCGCGCACAATCTGTGGCAGCAACCCTCCACCGATTTCACCGCCTCGTTCCTGGGCGGTGCGAATCTGCTGCCGAGTGTGGTCCGGCATGTGTCGGGTACGGCGGCGCTGGTCACCGTGGGCGAGCACACCCTGCGCGCGGAGGCCCCGCGTCCGGGCGTCGGCCGCCCGGACTGGATGCCCGATGCCGACGCCATGCTCTGCGTACGCCCGCACACCGTGAAGATCGTGCCGCTCACCGAGCAGGATGCGTTGCGCGGCACCGTGATCACCGCGGTGTGGAAGGGTGCGGCCACCCGGTTGCAGCTGAGCGTGGACGGCATTCCGGTCGAGTTCACCGCCGATATCGCGGGCCATACCGAGCTGGTCGCCGGTGACATGGTGGGCGTCAAATTCCCCGATCCGGCGGGCGTGCTGATTCCGCCGGGGATCGGAACCGATGCCGCCGCGGCCGATTCCGAGGTGCGGGCATGACCGCACTGCTCGAATCACCTTCGGCGGCTTCGGCTCCCGAGGTGAACGCACCGCGGCGGTCGTGGCGGCCGGTGCTGTGGACGCTGCCGCCGGTACTGGTGGTGCTGTTCCTGGCCGTCTACCCGATCGTGCGGGTGCTGTGGGAATCGACCACCACCAAGGCGGGTGGGCGCGGAACCTCCACCTGGACCCGCGTGCTGGCCGAGGAGTCGGTGCGAAAGGCGCTGTGGCGCACCATCACCGTCGCGGTCGGCTCGACGGTGGGATGCCTGGTGCTGGGAACGTTCCTGGCGATCGTGCTGGCGTTCATACCGTTTCCCGGCGCGCAGTTCGTCGGGCGGCTCATCGATACCGTGCTGACGCTGCCCTCATTCCTGGTGACGCTGTCCTTCACCTTCCTGTACGGCACGGCGGGCGCGGTGAACGCGTTCATCGGAAACCTCACCGGCAGTAAGGAACCCGCGATCAACTTCCTGTCGACCCCGTGGGGCATCATCCTGGCGGAGATCACCTTCTTCACCCCGTTCGTGGTGCGACCGCTGCTGGCTGCGTTCGCGCAGCTGCCCCGTGAACAACTCGACGTGGCCTCCAGCCTGGGCGCGACGCCGTGGCGGGTGCTGCGCCAGGTGGTGCTGCCCGAGGCGTGGCCCGCGCTCGCGGCGGGCGGCAGTCTCGTACTGCTGTTGACGCTCAACGAATTCGGCATCGTGCTGTTCACCGGGGCCAAGGGCGTCATCACCCTGCCCGCGCTCATCTACACCCGCGGCATCGTCACCTTCGATCTGCCGGGCGCGGCGGTGCTGGCCTCGGTGCAGGTGCTGCTGTCGCTGACCCTCTACCTCGGCTACCGGCTGCTGTTCGCCCGCCTGAGCAGCGCCCGCAAGGAGAGCTGAACCATGCTGGTATGGACTCGCCGCGGCCGGTTGACGGTGCTGGCGTTCTTCGCGGTCGTGGTCGCGGTGGTCTTCGTCGCTCCCATCGCCACCGTGGTGGCGGCGGCGCTGGCCGGACACTGGACCGGCCCGCTCCCTTCCGATCTCGGCTTCGCCAATTTCGATCACGTGCTCTCCGGCGAGGAATCGGCCAGCCTTTCGGTCAGCCTGCAAACCGCACTCCTGGCCGGACTGATCTCGCTGATCCTGGGCACCTGGGCCGCGCTGGCCTCGCGCGAGGCCCCGCAGTGGTTGCGCCGCATCACCGATGCGATCTTCCACGTCCCGGTCGCGGTGCCCTCGGTCGCCATCGGCCTCGGCGTTCTCATCGCCTTCAACGAGCGCCCACTGCTGCTGGGCGGCACCAAATGGATTGTCATCCTGGCCCATACGGTCCTGGTGCTGGCCTACGCCTTCAGCGGCGTCTCCGCGGCGCTGGATCGCCTGGACCCCGGCTACCGGCAGGCCGCGGAATCCCTCGGCGCGGGCCCCGTGCGCGTCCTGTTCCGCATCACCCTGCCCCTGTTGCTCCCCGCCCTCGGCGCGGCAGCGGGCCTGGCCATCGCCCTGTCCATGGGTGAACTCGGCGCGACCATCATGGTCTACCCCGCGACCTGGAAAACCCTGCCCGTCAGCATCTTCGCCGCCACCGACCGCGGCGAGGTCTTCGACGCCGCCGCCAGCACCACCCTGCTGGTCCTGGCCACCCTCATCGCCCTGATCATCCTGGGCCGGCTGAAAGGCCGTGCGGCACTGCGCTGAAACGTCTGTGGACACACCAGTTGGGCCGGTACCTTGGCAGTGGTACCGGCCCAGCTGTTCTCCGGTGAGGGATCGGTCCCGGAGTCAGAGGCCCGCGCGGGCGGAAAGTAGTGCGCGGGAGTGGGTTTCGTCTGTTTGCTGGAGCAGGCCCGCGGCCAGGAGGTGGGCGGCGGCCATGGTCAGGGCGGTGGATCGCAGGGTTGCGAGGGTGGAGGTGAGGGCTACGGCCTTGGATTCGAAGCCACGGCTTAGCTGACGGGCCGAATCGAGGGTGCCGAAGCCGGTGAGGGTGTGGATGCGGTGGGACTGCTCGAGGCGTGGTTCCAGCGAATCCGCGAATCGCAGGAAGTGTGCGGCGCACTCGCGCGCGACCGCGGGGTCCAGGTGGAATGTGCCGTCGCGAGCGCCGTGATAGAGATCGGCCGCGACTGTCTCCCCCGTATTCATGACAGCACTCCGTCCACTCGAGTGAAATGCCGGATTTCACCCGCAATTTCGCGAATGACATATCAAGATCAATCGAGCGAAGTCTTCATCGAAACGGCCCGCGCATTCATCACGGGCGTGCCGCGCCAGTCGACCACGCGGCACGCCGGGCGGGGCGCCCCGTTGCGCCCGCCGTTCTCGGGGCGGGCGACGTCTCGCGGTTCGAGCGGGCTACTGGTCGGATAGCGCGACTCGGTTGACGTCACCGCGGGCGACAATGGTCCCGTGGCAATGCATCAATTGTGTCAATGCATTTGGAATCATTGTTCTGGTAAACGGCGACGGCCACCGGCCACGTCGATTACGAGATCAGTGTAGCCGTCCACGAGTTCGGCGAGATGGTACCAGTGTTTATGGGTATTATCGCTGCCCGCACCCTCGTGGTCGATGACCTGGTTGGCTTCCACCCAGCTCATGGCCATGCGGTCGACCACCGCACCCAGACTTTCGGTGTGCAGCAGCGCACCGTTACGGTGCTGCGGCAGTTCCTGTTCCACCCATTCGTTGATATCGTCAACGAGTTCGGTGCGCCGACAATCTATCTCGGCGATCAACATGAGATCGCCTATCTCGGCTCGGCGTTCGTGCAGCTCGGCCAGAGCGTGCGCGGTCCGGAGCAGAACTCGATCTTGAAAACGCCTGCCCTGGAAGGCACAGAGCAATTGCGGAGCGGTCGGCAGGGCGCCCGCTATCGACATGGTCATCGCGACTCCCCATAAGCACCCGACAACATCACTAATCGCACCAACATGATTGGTCTCCGGATTCAGCTATACCGCTCATCGGATCGGTTGTTCACGAATAGGCTAGCTCGGATCATGCTCTTACAAATGCAAGAACGCAATACTGCGTTCGGGCAAGTGCGCCAGGGGAAAGGGATGCCATGGCAGGCAAGCGAACCGTGCTTACCGTACGTTTGCGCAGGCTCGCGGCGATGCTGCACGAGATGCGCGAAACCGCGGGCCTCAGCAAAGAGGTGGTCAGCGCCAAGACCGGTATCAACGTCACCACGCTGTACCGCATCGAGACCGCGCAGGCCCGGCCACAGCGCCGCACCCTGACCGCCATGCTGGAGCTTTACGACATCCCCGAGCCGCAGCGTTCAGATGCCTTGCAGTTGCTGGTGGACGCGCTCAAACCCGGTATGGCCCGGTCTTTCGAGGATGCGGTCTCCGAGGTCTACGGCGCGTACATCAACTTCGAGGCCGAGGCGCTGAGCGCCCGCTTCTTCCAGGCCAGCTTCGTCCCCGGCCTGCTGCAGACCGAGGCGTACGCCAACGCGGTCTACGAGACCACCATGCCCAAGATCTCCGAACAGGTTCGCGAACAACGAGTTCGGGCTCGTATGGAGCGCGCCCGGGTGCTGGGCAAGCACGATCCGCTCGAACTGTGGGTGGTCCTGGACGAGGCCGTGATCAAACGCCTCGTCGGCGGCAAAGAGGTGATGCGCCAGCAGTTCGATCAGTTGCTGGACCACACCAACAAGCGCAATGTCATCCTCCAGATCCTGCCCTTCGACGCCGGCGCGCACCCCGGCATGCTCGGCTCCTTCACCCTGCTCGACTTTCCGGACCCCGCCGATCCCGAACTGGTGTACGTGGAGGGCATCGCCAGCGACGAGTTGATCGAGGGCCATCCCGAAGTCCGCCGGTACGGCGTCATGTTCGACCAACTCCGCGCCATGGCGCTGAGCCCGCGCGACTCCATCACCATGATCGAACAGGCCATCGAGGAAATGGGCAGATGATCGAACACCCACCCTAGGTGGGGAAAGGCGCACCCCTCGGAGGGGTGATCGGCAGCACTGAGGTTGCTGTCGGATCGAACCGAATGCGACGACAGTTGGATACATCCCCAACAGCACCACGTAGCCGCATCTCCGAGAGGATGATTACCGATGTGCAAGCCGGTCGAATCGCCCGTAGCCACCCTCGTTCCCCGCCGTACGAGCGCGCAGCCGCTTGCCCCCCACGCCGACCCCACCGCCGTCGCCGCCACGGTCGGCGACTGCGAACTCACCTATGCCGAGCTGGACCGCTGGTCCAACCGGATGGCCCGCATGCTGCTGAGCATGGGCGCCCGCCCCGGCACCCGGGTCGCCATTGCCGGCACCCCGAAGCTGGAGTCGATCGTGGCCCGCCAGGCCATTGCCAAGACCGGCGCCACCCCGGTGCCGTACACCACCGAAATCACCACCGCCCGAGTCGATTTCGGTATCACCGTCAAGGACGAGCGGGACCGCCTCGGCGATACCGCGCACTGGCTGGTGCTGGACGAGCGCTCCACCCTGATCCAGTACCTGACCGGTTCGGACGCACCGCTCTCGGCCGCGGAGCTGCAGCTGACCCCGCTGGCCTCCTGATCGCACGAGCCGAGCGCCTTCGACCCGCGATCCGTCGAATCACCCGAGCACGCAGGATGTTTCATGGTCTCCAGCTCTGCCACCTCGGCCTTCGCTCTGTCCGCTGCGCAACGTGGCATCTGGTTCGCCCAGCAGCTGGCTCGTGACACCCCCATCTCCATCGCGCAGTACGTCTCGTTCGACGGCGCGGTGGATGTGGAACTGCTCGCCGATGCGGCGCGCCAGGCCGGTCGCGAGTTCGGCACCGGCTATCTGCGCCTGCTCGAGATCGACGAACTCCCCTGGCAGCTGGTCGACACCGGCCTGGACGACCGCATTCTCACCATCGACCTGAGCGGCGCACCGGATCCGGAGGCCGCCGCACAGGCGTGGATGCGCGCGGAGTACACCGCACCCCTGGACCTCACCCGCGACCGGCTGTGCACGGTGGCCATGCTGAAGCTGGCCGAGAACAGGTGGTTCTGGTACTCGCGACTGCATCACATCCTGCTCGACGGGGTCGGCGCGCTCACCATGCTGCAGCGCACCTCGGAGCTCTACAACAGCCGGGTGAACGGGATCGAGGCACCCGAGGGCAAGGCCGAACCGCTCCGCAATATCGTCGAAGCCGATGTGGCATACCGGAACTCCGATCGCATCAATGCCGATCGGGAGTACTGGAAACAGCATCTGGCCGGGATGCCCGAACCGGTGTACCTCGGCAGACACGCCGGGGCGGTGGACGCGCACCCGCGCCTGCTCAGCGGTGCGCTGCCGGACGAGACCGCGGCGCTGCTGGAGGCCATCACCACCGAACTCTCCACCAGCGCGGCCCCCGTGGTGGTGGCCGCGTTCGGCGCGTTCGTCGGGGCCATGACCGGCAGCGGGGAGATCGTGCTGAGCCTGCCGGTCTCCGGGCGCACCACCGCGGCGCTGCGGCGCTCGGGCGGCATGGTGGCCAATGTGGTGCCGCTGCGCCTGCATCCCGCGCCCGCCGCGACCGTCGGCGAGCTGATCCGCGCCACCCAGGGTGAACTCACCGCCGCGCTGCGCCGACAGCGGTACCGGCAGGAGGACATCATTCGGGACCTCGGCTGGGCCATGGACGAGATCGCCGGATTCGGGCCGACCGTGAACCTCATGCTCGCCGATACCCGCATCCGGCTCGGCGGGGTCACCGGTCAGCTGCACGTACTGACCTCGGGACTCATCGACGATCTGTTCGTCAATGTGTATCCGGGGATCGGCGGCGAGCGCACCCATATCGACTTCCAGGCCAATCCGAACCGCTACGACGAGGCGGAACTGGCCGGCCTGCACGCGCGCTTCCTGGACTTCCTGCACCGATTCCTGTCCGGCGGTCAGAGCGCGCCGCTGGCGGGAGTCACCGCGCTGTCGGCGACCGAACGCGCGGAACTCGTTCCGGCACAGGGACGCAAGGGTGTGAACCCGCGCAGCCTGCCCGAGATCCTCGGTGCCGGAGCCCGGCTCGATCCCTCGGCCATCGCCATGCGCGCCGACGGCACCGCCTTCACCTACCGCGAGGTCACCGAGTACACCAATCGACTGGCACGGGTGCTCATCGAGGCGGGCGCGGGACCCGAACGGGCCGTGGCCATTTCGATTCCCCGGTCGGCGGAGTCGGTACTGGCCATGATCGCGGTCGCGCAGACCGGGGCGGCCTTCGTGCCCATCGATCCGGGATATCCGACGGACCGGATCGAACATATGCTCACCGACAGCGGCGTGGTGACCGGGGCGACGGTGACCGGGGCCCGCGCCGCACTGCCGGATCGGGTGCGCTGGCTGGTGCTGGATGAGGAATCCACCGAAACCCGGATGGCGGCAGCGGATTCCGGTGCGATCACCGATGCCGATCGGCGTTCGCCGGTGCGGGTCGACCAGCTGGCCTATCTGATCTACACCTCCGGCTCGACCGGGCTGCCCAAGGGCGTCGGAGTCACCCATCGGGGGCTGGCCAATCTCGCCACCGGGTCCGGGGCGGCGTTCGGCGTCGGTTCGGATGCCGTTATGGCGCACGCGGTGTCGCCGAGCTTCGATATCTCGGTCGAGGAGCTGCTCGTCGCCCTGGCCGTGGGCGCGACGGTGGCGGTGGTGCCGCCCGCCGCCTACGCCGGTGAGGAATTGGCACGGGTGCTGCGCACCCTGGAGGTGACGCATCTGAATGTGACCCCGGCCGTGGCCGGTTCCCTGGAGCCGGACACTCTGCCGCGGCTGCGGACCGTGGTGGTCGGCGGCGATTCCTGCCCGCCCGAACTGCCGGTGCGCTGGGCGGGGCGCTCGGTGCTCAATGGCTACGGTCCCACCGAGACCACCGTCACCGCGACGCTCAGTTCACCGCTCACCCCCGGTGCGCCCATCACCATCGGCGTACCCGCCCGCGGGGTGCGGGCCGTGGTGCTGGACCCGTGGCTGCGGCCGGTGCCGCCCGGGGTGACCGGTGAGCTGTATTTGAGCGGGCCGGGGGTGGCGCGCGGCTATCACCAGCGCATCGCCTTCACCGCCGAGCGTTTCGTCGCCGATCCGTACGCGCCCGGGGAGCGGATGTACCGCACCGGGGATCTGGTGCGCTGGCGGCGGCGCGGCGGGCGCAATGAACTCGAGTACGCCGGACGCGGCGACACCCAGGTCAAGGTGCGCGGGTTCCGTATCGAACTGGGTGAGGTCGATGCCGCGGTAGCGCGGCACGCGGGCGTGGAATCGGTGGTCACCGTAGGGGCCACCACCCCGAGCGGTGCGACGGCGCTGGTCTCCTACGTGGTCGCCGCGCCGGGTGCGGCGGTCGATCCCGAGGCCGTGAAAGCCACGGTGGCCCATCATCTTCCGTCGCATATGGTGCCGTCGGTGGTGATGGTCCTGCACACCTTCCCGCTCACCCCGGCGGGCAAGGTGGATCGCAAGGCATTGCCGCAACCGGAGTTCGGGGCGCGCACCCGCACCGGACGGGCGCCCGAGGGGGAACGGGAACGGATTCTCGCCTCGATCTTCGCCGAGGTGCTCGGCACCGACGATATCGGCGCGGACGACAATTTCTTCGCCCTCGGCGGGGACAGCATCATCGCCATCCAGCTGGTGGCGCGGGCCAAGACCGCCGGACTGGCGCTGCGCGCGCGAGATGTGTTCGAGCACAAGACCATTGCGGGATTGGCGCTGGCCGCCACCGAGGTGACCACGCCGGTGGTGCGGGAACTGCCGGGCGGCGGCATCGGACCTATACCGCTCACGCCGATCGTCCGCGACATGCTCGAGCACGGCGAATCCTGGCAGCGGTACGCGCAGGCGGTGCTGATCGGGCTCCCCCCGGGAGTCGGCCGGGCCCAACTCGTCCCGGCGGTGCAGGCGCTGCTGGATCGCCACGACCTGCTGCGGAGCACGCTCAGGCGCACCGATGAGGAGTGGGAGTGGCTCGTCGGCGAGCCCGGTTCGGTGCGGGCCGAGACGCTCGTGGACAGCTCGCACGCGCCCACCGGGCGGGACGGGGCGGCCGAGCTCGAGCATGCGGCGGATCTGCTCGATCCGGCCGCCGGAATCATGGCGCGATTCGTCCTGATCGAACCGCCCGATACCGATCCGCTGCTGTGGATCGTGCTGCACCACCTCGTCAGCGACGGGGTGACATGGCGAATTCTGCTGCCCGACTTGGCGACCGCCTGGGCCGGGGTGGACCTGCAACCGGTCGGGACCTCGTTCCGGCGGTGGGCGCACGCACAGCACGAGCAGGCCGCGGAGCGCGCGACGGAGCTGGGGCTGTGGCAGCGGATCCTGGCGACGCCCGATCCGCCGATCGGTGCGCGCGCCTTCGACACCGCGGTGGACACCGTGGCGACCATGGGACAGCTGCGCACCACCATCGATGCCGAAACGTCCTCGGCCGCCTTGGAACTCATTCCCGAACGGTTCCACTGCGGTGCGGACGACGCGCTGCTCACCGCGCTCGCGCTGGCGGCGGCGCGCTGGCGTGGCAACAATCGCACCCTGCTCACCCTCGAAGGCCACGGTCGTGAGGAGGCGATCCTGCCGGGTGCGGATATCTCGCGCACCATCGGCTGGTTCACCAGCGTGTACCCGGTCGCGCTGGATCTGCGCGGGATCGATATCGACGATGCCTTCGAGGGCGGCTCGGCCGCCGGACCGGCGCTCAAGGCTGTGAAGGAGCAGCTGCGGGCGATTCCCGACAAGGGCGTCGGCTTCGGCATGCTGCGCTACCTGAATTCGGATACGGCGGAGGCGCTTTCGGGCGCGCACACACCGCAGCTCAGTTTCAACTACCTCGGCCGCACCGGGGCGGGTCGTGCGGTGGACGCCGACACCCCTTGGCTGCCCAAGTATTTCGACGCCACCAATGACGATGCCGCACCGCTCGCGGCGGCGATCGATATCAACGCCATCCACACCGAGGCCGGGCTCGAGGTGACCTGGGCGTACGCCGCACGGCTGCTCGGCGAGGCGCAGGTGCGCGAATTCGCCGAGCTGTGGGCGGCGGCGCTCACCGCGCTCACCGGTCATGCGCGGCGGTCCCGGGCGGGCGGCCACACCCCTTCGGACTTCCCGCTCGTCACCGTGACACAGTCGAATATCGATGCGTGGGAACGCGATTACGAGCGGCTCACCGATATCTGGCCGCTCTCACCGCTCCAGTACGGGCTGCTCTTCCACGCCCGCTACGACACCGACACCGCCGACGGATACACCGTGCAGACCCGGCTCGGACTGGCGGGCCGGGTGGACGGCGCACGCCTGCACGGTGCGGCGCAGAGCCTGCTCGACCGGCACGACGTGCTGCGGGTCGTCTTCACCGAGACGGACGCCGGACCGCGGCAACTCCTGCTCGGGGCGACCGAACTCCCCTGGCAGGAAATCGATCTCACCGATATCGAGGATGCCGGGGAACGCTCCCGCGAACTGGAGCGACTGATCGCGGTCGACGCGGGCACCCGTTTCGATCTGGGCCGGCCGCCGCTGCTGCGCTTCACGCTGATTCGCACCGGCGACGAGGCGTACACGCTGCTCATGACCAATCACCATCTGGTGCTCGATGGTTGGTCCACCCCGCTGGTGGTGCGCGAACTGCTCGCGGGCTACCTCTCGGCCGTCACCGGGCAACAGTTGCTCGGCGCGCCCGCGCATTCCTATCGAGAATTCCTGGCCTGGTTGGGCGAACAGGACGATGCCGCCTCCATGGCCGCGTGGACCGACGCGCTCGCGGGCGTGGACTCGCCGACCCGGGCGGTACCGAGCCTGGCGGGCATCGAATCCACCGAATCCGGCATGGTCTCCCTCGATTTCGGGCCCGAGCGGCTGGCGCGCCTGGAGACCACCGTGCGCGCGGCCGGGGCCACAGTGAACACCGCCGTGCAGACCGCGTGGGCGCTGCTGCTGGCCATGCTCACCGGCCGCACCGATGTGGTGTTCGGCGGCACCGTCTCCGGGCGGCCGCCGCAGCTGGCCGGGGTCGAGGAGATGATCGGCCTGTTCATCAATACGCTGCCGGTGCGGGTGCGGCTCGATCCCGGTGAGCGGGTGGCGGATCTGCTCGCGCGGGTGCAGGACGAACAGGCGCGGCTGCTGGATCACCAGCATGTCGGGCTGGCCGCCATTCACCAGGCGGTCGGGCTGCCGGAGCTGTTCGACACCCTCACCGTCTTCGAGTCGTATCCGATCGACCGCGAAACACTGTCGCAGGCAATGGATATCGCCGGAATGCGGATTCTCGAGGTCTCCGGCACCGATGCCACCCCGTATCCGCTGAACCTCATGGTGATTCCGCAGCGCGCCGCTGACGGAGCCGAAAGCCTGCGGATCACCGTGAAATTCATGGCCGATCAGCTGTCCGAGGCCGAGGCGCGGCGACTGCTGGAACGCTTCGGCTATCTGCTCACCCAGATCTCCAATGCCCCGCAGCATCGGGTCGCGCAGCTGCAGCACTGCGAGCCCGCCGAGCGGCGCCGGCTGCTGCCGGTGCGCGGCGGCGATCCGGTGCCCATGCGCACACTGCCCGAAATCCTCGGTGCGGGTGCGCGCGTCGATCCGGACGGTATCGCCATCAGCTCCGGCACGCTCACCATGACCTATCGCGATCTCGACGCCTGGTCCAATCGCTTCGCCCGGGTGCTGCTGCGACGCGGCGTCGGACGCGAGGTGTTCGTGGTGCTGGCGCTGACCCGCTCGGTGGAATCCATTGTGGCCGTGTGGGCGCTGGCCAAGACCGGGGCCGCGTTCCTGCCGCTGGACCCCAACTATCCGGTGGAGCGGATCGAACACATTCTCTCCGATTCGCGCGCGCCCATCGGGGTGACGGTGTGCGCGGTCGGCGAGACGCTGCCGGGGAGTATCGACTGGCTGCTGCTCGATGACCTCAACACCATTCGACGGGTGATGACGGTCTCGGACGCACCCATCACCGATGCCGAGCGCGGCGGGCCGATCGACCTGAATCAGGTTGCCTACCTGATCTATACCTCGGGATCGACCGGTAAACCCAAGGCGGTGCTGCTCACCCATCGTGGGCTGGCCAACCTCGCCTCCTCGCAGGAGACCTTCCTCGATCTGAACCAGGAGTGCAGTCCGCTCCAGGTGGCCTCGCCCAGCTTCGACGCCTCCGTGCACGAGATGTTCATGGCGCACGCCATGGGCGGGCGCTTGGTGGTGTCACCGCCGGATGTGTACGGCGGCAATGAACTCGAAGAGTTGATGCGCACCCAGGGCGTGACGCACGCGGTGATCACACCGTCGGTGCTGGCCACCATGAATCCGGCCGGGCTCGGGGAACTGCGCAATCTCACCGTCGCGGGTGAGGCGTCCGGACCGGAGCTGGTCGCCGACTGGTCCCCCGGGCGGCGCATGGTGAACCTGTACGGCCCCACCGAATTCAGCATCTGGGCGACCGGGCCGGGTGAACTTCGGCCCGGTGAACCCATCACCATCGGCGCGCCCATTCGCGGGGCCGCCGCCGTGGTCCTGGATACCTGGCTGCGGCCGGTGCCGATCGGGGTGACCGGCGAGCTGTATCTGGCCGGACCCGCCCTGGCCCGCGGCTACTTCAACCGATTCGGGCTCACCGCAACACGTTTCGTGACCAATCCGTACGGTGCGCCCGGGTCGCGCATGTACCGCACCGGCGACATGGTGCGCTGGGTCGAGATGAAGCATGACCTCGACACCCGGCTGGAGCTGGAGTACCAGGGGCGCAGCGATTTCCAGGTCAAGATCCGCGGCTTGCGCATCGAACTCGGCGAGATCGACGCGGTGCTCAATGCCGATGATCAGGTCGAGTACGCCGCCACCATCGGCGCACCGGGACCGGCGGGCCAGACCGTCCTGGTCTCCTACGTGGTCGGCCTGGCCGGGCGCGCGCTCGATACCGAACTGCTGCGCACCCGGGTGGCCTCCGCGCTGCCCGGATACATGGTGCCGAGCTACATCATCGAATTGGATGACGTGCCATTGACCCCGGTCGGCAAATTGGACCGGAATGCCCTGCCCGCACCGGATTTCAGCAGTCTGCAAGAGCGTTACCTGGCACCGCGCACGGCCGTCGAAACCGCCGTCGCCCAAGTATTCGCCGAGGTGCTCGGCCTCGACACGGTCAGCATCGACCGCTCGTTCTTCGAACTCGGCGGCAATTCGCTCAGCGCCACCCGGGTGATCGCCCGCGTCAACACCGCGCTCGGTGCGACCGTCGCCTTGCGCGACCTCTTCGACGCACCCACCGCCGCTCAACTCGCGGCCCGCGTGGTGCCCGCGGGTGAGGGTTTCGGCCGACCCGTCCTCGCGACTCGTATTCGCCCCGACCGGATTCCGCTCTCCCCCGCACAGCAGCGTATGTGGGTGATGAACCGCCTCGACCCGACCTCGGCGGCCTACAACATCTCGGTGGCACTGCGCCTGACCGGCGAGCTCGAAGTGGCGGCGCTGCGAGCGGCCGTCATCGATGTGGTGACCCGCCACGAAACCCTGCGCACCATCTACCCCGCCGACGCCGACGGGCCGCGCCAAGTGGTCGTCGGCGTGGAATCGGCCACCCCGGATGTGACTCTTGTCGACACCGAAGACGGTGCGGCCCTGGCAGATCGCATTGCCGAGGTCACCGGCACGGGCTTCGACCTGACTCGCGAAGCACCCCTGCGCGTGGGACTGTTCCGCCTCGCACCCGACACCCACGTCGTGGCGCTGGTGGTGCACCATGTCAGCGCGGACGGCACCTCGATGGCGCCGCTCGCCACCGATCTCATGGCGGCGTATCTCGCCCGGATCAGCGGGGCGAGTCAGGGGCTGCCGCCCTTGCGTGTGCAGTACGCGGACTACTCGCTGTGGCAGCGGGAGTTGCTCGGGGATGAGCAGGTTTCGGATTCGACCGCCGCGCAACAGATTCGGTTCTGGACCGAGCGGCTCGCGGCGACGCCGGATGTGCTGGAATTGCCCACCGATCGGCCGCGACCGGCGGCGCAGACCATGCGCAGTGCGGACCTGCCGTTCACCGTGAGCCCCGAATTGCACAGTGCGCTCACGACTTTGGCCGCCGAGACCGAGTCCAGCCTCTTCATGGTGGTGCACGCCGCGCTGGCGGTACTGCTGTCCCGGCTGGCCGGAACACCCGATGTGCTGATCGGCACCGCCATCGCCGGACGCGGGGATGCCGTGCTCGATGATCTGGTGGGCATGTTCGTGAATACGCTGGCGCTGCGCACGCCGGTCGATTCGGGGCGGGGCTTCCGCGAATTCCTGTCCACGGTCCGCACTTCGGATCTCGACGCCTTCGCGCACGCCGATGTGCCGTTCGAACGCCTGGTGCAGGTGCTCGATCCGGCCCGATCCACCGCACACCACCCGCTGTTCCAGGTCTCGCTGTCACTCCAGAATTTCAGCCTGCCCGAACTGGAATTCCCGGGCCTGCGGGTGAGCGTGGAACCCTTCGACCGCGACACCTCGCAGTTCGACCTGACCTTCGACCTGCGCGATCCGCGCGCCGGTGCCTCACCCGCCTGGCTGGAAGGCACCCTCACCTACGCCACCGATCTGTTCGATCCGGCCACCGCCGAACAGCTGGTGGCCCGGTGGGAGCGGCTACTCAGCGCCATTACCGCCGACCCGGATATCCGGATTTCCGATATCGACCTGATGTCGGAGGTGGAACGGGCCGCGCTGGTACCGGTGCGCGGTCCGCGCGGCGGCTCGACCGGCACCCTGGCCGAACTGCTCACCACGCCCTCGGCCTTCCATCCGGATCGCCCGGCCATCATCGCCGACGGGCGCACCACCTGCTACGGGGAACTCGAGGAGGCCGCCGACCAATTGGCGGCCATACTCTCCGATGCCGGGGCGAAGGTCGAAACCACGGTGGCACTGGCACTTTCACGCGGTACCGAACTGCTGATCGCCTTGCTGGCGACCGCCAGGACCGGGGCGGCCTTCCTGCCCATCGACCCGCGTCATCCGCTGGACCGCATCGACCACATGCTCTCGGACTCCGGTGCGGTGCTGGGCCTGACCACGCACGCGGACCGCCCGATGCTGCCGGACACCGTCCAGTGGCTGACCCTGGCATCGGCCGAGGACCCCACCGCGGCCGACTTCCACTGGGGCTCAGCGGAATCCCGGTGGGCCTCGATCGAGTCCGGGTGGTACTCGACCGAGCGGGAAATCCATCCGGACCATCCGGCCTGGCTCATCTACACCTCCGGATCGACGGGTACGCCCAAGGGCGTCTCGGTCTCGCATCGTGGTATCGCCGATCTCGTGCGCGCGCAGCACCATATGCTCGGGTTGAACGCCAATTCGCGGGTATTGCAGGTCGCCTCACCGAGTTTCGACGCCTCCGCCTTCGAGGCGCTCATGGCGTTCGGCGCGGGCGGGACCGCCGTGGTGGCTCCGCCGGATGTCTTCGGCGGCGATGCGCTGACCGAACTCATTGCCACACACCGGGTCACCCATCTGGTGATCACACCCTCCGCACTGGCCACCATGGATCCGGCCGCCGTGCCGAGCGTCCGGGTGCTGGCCGTCGCCGGTGAGGCCATCGGACCCGATCTGGTCGGCCGCTGGGCGACCGGACGCCTGCTGGTGAATCTGTACGGGCCGACCGAATTCACCATCTGGGCAACGACTTCGGATGTGCTGCGCGCCGGTCAACCGGTCACCATCGGGCATCCGATTCGCGGTGCGGCCACCCTCGTCCTCGACGATCGGCTGCGGCCGGCGCCCATGGGCGTGGCCGGTGAGCTGTATCTGGCCGGTCCCGCCCTGGCCCGCGGCTACCACGCGCGCTACGGCCTCACCGCCGCACGCTTCATTGCCAACCCCTACGGCGGTGCGGGCGAGCGCATGTACCGCACCGGCGATCTGGTGCGGTGGACCGGTACGCTGGCCAATCCCCGGCTGGAGTACCTGGGCCGCACCGATTTCCAGGTCAAGGTACGTGGTCAGCGCATCGAACTCGGCGAGATCGACGCGGTGCTGAACCGCGCTGACCGGGTCGAATTCGCTGTGACACTGGGTGTTCCGGGACCGGGCGGTGCGACGGCGCTGGCCGCCTACCTGCTGCCCGAACCGGGAGCCGCACTCGATCTCGCCGCCATTCGCGCCTACGCCGCCGACGCGCTGCCCGGCTATATGGTGCCCACGGCCTTCGTGATCCTGGCCGCCATACCGCTCAACGCGGTCGGCAAGCTGGATCGAAAAGCACTGCCGCAGCCGGTATTCGAGGCCGAGACCGAATACCGCGCGCCCACCACCGATTCCGAGATCACGCTCGCGGCGATCGTCGCCGAGCTGCTCGGGCGCGATCGGGTCGGCGTGCACGATTCGTTCTTCGCACTCGGCGGTGACAGCATTCTCGCGATTCAACTGGTCTCGCGGGCACGGCTGCACGGCCTCGAACTCACACCGCTGCAGATCTTCGAACATCGCACCGTCGCGGCGCTGGCGGCGCTGGCCGATGCGGCGGGCGAGACCGAGGTGCTCGAGGAACTGCCCGGCGGCGGCGTCGGCGACTTCCCGCTCACCCCGATCATGCGCTGGATGATCGAGCGCGGCGGCGACTTCGGCCGGTTCGCGCAGACCGCGGTGCTGGAAATGCCCGCCGGGATCACCCGCGAACAGGTGGTCGCCACCGTCACCGCCGTGGTCGATCAGCACGATATGCTGCGCGCCCAACTCATGGAGGAGGACGGCGCGTTCTGGCTGCGCACCCGGGAACCGGGCGCGGTCGATGTGGACGCCCTGCTGTACCGGGTCGAGTTCGATGCGGCGGGCAGCTCCGAGCTGCGCGAATACGCCCGGACCGAACTGGATACGGCCATGAGCCGACTCGATCCGGCCGCCGGGGTCCTGCTGCAAATGGTGTGGCTCGACCCGGCAGGACCGACCGGTCGCTCCGGAAGATTGATCCTGATCGCCCACCATCTCGTAATAGACGGTGTGTCCTGGCGAATCCTGGTGCCCGATCTGATCGCCGCCTGGGCGCAGATCTCCGGTGGCGCGGAGCCGGTGCTGACCGCCACCGGAACGTCCATGCGCCGCTGGGGACACGCCCTGCACGAGGAGTCGTACACACCGACCCGGGTCGCCGAACTGGAGTATTGGCGCGCCCTCGCCGAAACGCCCGATCCGCTCATCGGCCGCCGCGAACTGGACCCGGCCATCGATCGCGTCGGCACCGTGCGCGCGGTCGACGTGGAGGCCGATCCCGAGGTCACCACCGCCCTGCTCACCACGCTGCCCGCGCTCTTCGGCGGCAGTGTGGAGGACGCTCTGCTGGCCACCCTGGCACTCGCGGTGCGGCGCTGGCGCACCCGTTCGGAGGAGGAATCCGTACTCCTGCGCATGGAGGGCCACGGGCGGCAGCAGGAGATCATTCCGGGTGCGGACCTGTCCCGCACGATGGGCTGGTTCACCACGCTGTACCCGGTGCGACTGGCGCTGCCGGGCATCGATATCGACGATGCCATCGACGGCGGCCCGGCCATGGGCGAGGCGATCCGCGCGGTCAAACATCAGCTGCTCGCCGTGCCGGACAGGGGAATCGGCTTCGGCCTGCTCCGCTATCTCAATCAGGACACGGCGGCCCAACTGCCGCAACGGATTCCGGGACGCATCGGCTTCAACTACCTGGGCCGCTATGCCGCCGCCGATATTCCGGCCGGGCTGGAGGGGCTCGGCTGGCTGCCCACCGAGGAGTTCGGCGATCTGCACGCCACCGAGCATTCGGATGTCCCGGCGACCACCGAGATCGAGATCAACGCCGTGGTGTCCGGTGACCGCCTCCAGGCCACCTTCACCTATCCCGACACCCTGCTGACCCGAGCGCGAGTGGCCACCCTGGCCTGGCTGTGGGTCGAAGCACTCACCGCCGCGGCACGTTTCGCCCAGACACCGGCGGCACAGCAGGCCGCCGAGGCGGAGCGGAACCACCTCGCCGAACAGGCACGCGCGGCAATGAGTGCGACCCAACCGGTTTCGACACCCGGACTCGGGCTGGACGTGGTGCTGCCCATTCGCCCCGAGGGCGATCAACCCGCGCTGTTCTGCATCCACCCGTCCTCCGGGATGGCCTGGACCTACCTCGGCCTGGCCGAACTGCTGCGCCCGGGCCGACCCATCTACGGTTTGCAGGCCCCCGATCTCTCGGGCGAACCGCACGCCCGCAGCATCGACGATTTCGCCGAACGCTACGTCCGGGAGATCCGCCGCCTGCAACCGCAGGGCCCGTATCACCTGCTGGGCTGGTCATTCGGCGGACTCATCGCGCACGCCGTCGCCGCCGAACTCGAGGCGGCGGGCGCGCGGATCGGCGTACTGACCCTGCTCGACGCCGATCACACCGATATCGACGGCGACACCATCGAACCGCTCACCGCCGGTTCCTTCGTCGCCGCCTTCGGCTCGGTCTTCGGCATCACCGATATGCCCGCCGATGCCACCGCACAGGAGGCCGCCGACCTCATCGGTCAACGCATGGGCGGGGTTTCGCTGGTCGACGCGCTCACCCTCGAACGCATGGCGGACTCCTACAATGCCTCCGCGCGCACCCGCACCGGCTATCAACGACCCGTATTCCACGGCGACGCACTGTATTTCAGCGCCACCGTGGGCACCTCGGAGATCTTCGGGCCCACCGGCTGGCGGCCCTGGATCACCGGCCGCATCACCAATCACGATATCGAAGTCGGCCACGACGAGCTGACCGCGCCGCCCGCGCTCGCGGAGATCGCACGCGTGTTGGACGAACACCTTCGCGACGAACACCTGGGAGACCAACCGTGACAACCACCGACAGCGCGGCCGACGGCGTCATTGTCGAAGGCGTCGAGAAATCCTTCGGAACCGTACAAGCCTTGCGCGGCATCACCTTCAAGGCCGCGCCCGGCGAAGTGCTCGGCATTCTCGGGCCCAATGGCGCGGGCAAGACCACCACCGTCAATATCCTGTCCACGCTCATCTCCCCCGATGCCGGACGCGCCTCGGTGGCCGGGCACGATGTGGTCACCGCCGCCGCCGAGGTGCGCCGCAGCATTATGCTCACCGGCCAATTCGCCGCCCTCGACGACGCGTTGAACGGGTACGAGAACCTGGTCATGTTCGGACGGCTGATGGGGTTGCGCAAACGCGCCGCCCGCGCCCGCGCCGAGGAACTCATCGAGGAGTTCGACCTCATCGCCGCCGCCAAACGCCGGGTCGGCACCTACTCCGGCGGTATGCGACGGCGCATCGACATCGCCTGCGGACTGGTGGTGCGACCCGAGGTGGTCTTCCTCGACGAACCCACCACCGGACTCGATCCCCGTAGCCGCCAAGGGGTATGGGATCTGGTCGGCGGATTCCGCAAACACGGCATCACCACCCTGCTCACCACGCAGTACCTCGAGGAGGCCGACGCGCTGTGCGATCGGATCATCGTCATCGACCACGGCGTGGTCATCGCCGGCGGCACCGCCGATGAGCTCAAGGCCCGCACCGGCGGCAGCTACTGCGAAATCGTGCCGCTGCGCATGGAGGACCTGCCCGCCATCGCCGAGGCGCTCGGCGATCTGTTCCCCGAGACCACTCGCGACGCACTGCTGACCGGCGACGCCGACCGGATCGCCATTCCCGCCCCCGAAGGAGCCAAGACCCTCGCCGAGGCGCTGCGCCGACTCGACAGCGCCGGAATGGAATTGGTCGATATCGCACTGCGGCGACCCTCGCTGGACGAGGTATTCCTCTCTCTCACCGGACATCTCACCGAGAAGCCCGAACCCAATGGAAAGGGCCGGTCATGACCACCCGGACCGCCACCCGCGACGCCTGGCTCACCAGCACCCGCGCCACCCCCGCCACGCTGCGGCAGTGGTGGGTGCTCACGGTGCGGCTCATCGTGCCCGCCATCACCACCGGCGAGATCATCACCGCGGTGCTCGCGCCGATCACCTTCACGGCCAGCTTCTACATTCCGCTCAATCGCGTCATGACCTTCGCCGGAACGGGATTCAGCAGTTACGCGCAGTTCATGGCCCCCATCGTGATCTTGCAGGCCGCCGCATTCACGGCCATCTCCGCGGCCTTCCGCGCGGCCACCGATATGGTCTCCGGACTCGACCGGCGCTTCGACGCCATGCCCATGCATCCGCTCATCCCGACCGCGGCGCGTATGTCCGCCAATGCGTTTCGCATGGTCGTCGGACTGCTCTCCGCGCTGGTGAGCATTCGCTTCATCGGCTTCCACTTCCACGCGGGCACCGCCAACACCGTCGGCTTCCTGGCCTTGGCCATGCTCATCGGCATCGCCTTCAGCCTCGGCGCGGATGTCATCGGCACCGTCACCAAGAGCCCGGAGGCCACCACCCAGATGCTGGTGCTGCCTCCGCTGATCCTGGGCATGCTCTCCACCGGACTCGCGCCCGCCACCCAATTCCCGCACTGGGTACAGGCTTTCGTGCGCAATCAACCGGTCTCGCAATTCGCGTACGGGCTGCGCGCCCTCGGCGGGGACACCCGCGGGAACGCCGGCGAGGTGACCTGGTCGCTCATGACGCCACCGCTGCTGTGGGCGGCCGCCATCATCGCGGTCTCGCTGTACTTCACCGTCCGGCTGAATACGAAGAGGTCGTGACATGTCCGTCGAAACCACCCTCGCCGACCGCGATACCCCCGAACTGCTGCGCCCGCGCGAATCGTCCTTCCCGGCACTGGTGCGGCACACCTGGATTCAGATCCAGCGGCTACTGCTGCGCTGGGCGCGCGATCCGATCACGCTACTGGAGACGCTGATCGTCCCCTGCCTGCTGCTGCTCATGCTCAATATCGTGGTGGGCAGCCAGATTCAGAAGTTCTCCGGGCACAGCGCGCTCTACGGCTCCACGCCCATGGTGACCCTGGTCGGCGCGCTCTCGGGCACGGTCGCCAGCGGCGTCATGCTCGGCCGCGAACGCGACGCCGGACTGCTGGCCCGCTTCTGGGTGCTGCCGGTGCATCGCGGATCCGGTTTGGCCGCGAGGATTCTCGCCGAGGGCTGCCGAATCTTCTGCGGCACCATCATCATCGTGCTGTTCGGCATGGCGCTGGGCTTCCGTTTCCACCAGGGGCCGCTGGCCGCGTTCGTCTTCCTGTGGTTGCCGGTGCTGTTCGGTCTGGCCTTCGCCACCATGGTCACCGCCATCGCCGTCTTCACCGCCAAGTCCACCCTGGTCGAGGGCGTGGCGCTGCTGTCGTCGCTGCTGATGTTCTTCAGCACCGGATTCGTCCCGCTCGGGGCGTACCCGAACTGGATTCAACCGGTGGTGCGCAATCAGCCGATGTCGGTCGCGGTGGACACCATGCGCGCGCTCGCCGAGGGCGGGGCGCTGGCCCGGCCGCTGACGCTCACCATCATCTGGTCGATCGGCATGATCATCGTGTTCGCGGTCCCGGCCGCCTACGGCTATCGGCGCGCCAGCCGCCGCTGAGATCGCCATCCGGGCTATTTGTCCGCAATGCCCCGAAGCCGTTACCCCCAATGGCCGCAACACAATCCCCGATCCAGCCCCCTTTCCGTAAATACCCGCCACACCGCGCGCCGACCACACGCCGGACCGCATGCGGCGCACTATGCTGACCGCCGTGCTCGAACCCCAATCACCCATCGCGCCCCATCCGGATATCGCACACCTCGCGCCACTGCTCGGCACCTGGCGCGGACGCGGTCAGGGCGAGTACCCGACCATCAAGCCCTTCGACTATCTGGAGGAGGTCGAGTTCGGTCATGTGGGCCGCCCCTTCCTGACCTATCGGCAGCGCACCCGCGCGGTCGACGACGGGCGGCCCATGCACAGCGAGACCGGATACCTGCGCGCGCTGCCGGACGATCGCATCGAGCTGATCCTGGCGCATCCGACCGGTATCACCGAGATCTGCGAGGGCAGCCTGGTCTCCGATGACGACGGCCTGCGCATCGAACTCGACTCCACCTCCATCGGCCGCAGCTCCAGCGCCAAATCGGTGACCGCACTGGGCCGCACCCTCGCGGTCGCCGGGAACACCCTCAGCTACACCCTGCGCATGGCCGCGGTCGAGCAACCGCTCCAGCATCATCTCGCGGCGACCATGCAGCGGCAGAACTGAGAACTTTTCCGCGCCGTCCAACACCGGCGTGACCTGCCGCACTTTCTTTTCACGCGTGTGCGAGGTCATACCGATGGGTTGCTTTAGGCATGATTGTCGGATTACCGTTCCTTTCGGTGGCAAACCGTCAGCCAACCCACAATGAGCATCGGCTTCCCGAATCTGACCGTTCGGGGCCATGACTCGTTCCCCCTAAACAAGGGAGTTGGACATGAAGCGTTCGGCCCTCCTGCTACTCACCACCGCGGGCATGATTCTCGCCGGAGCCGGTGTCACCGAGATCCTCGGCGACGCCTCCACCGCCGGCCCGCCCTCGGGACAGACCCTCGCCGCACAGCACTTCGTCACCGATACCGCCCTGGGGGAGATTCAGCCATCAGCCTGCGTGCACGTCACCACGCCGTCCGTTCGCTGAGTCTTCGATCCGCCCCCTCAATACCCCGCCGGTAGCGCCGTGAGCATGTCCCGAGTCACCGCCACCGCATTATCGGAACTGCCGCCGCGCACCACCAGCGTCGCGAACGCCATATCACCGCGATAGCCGATGAACCAGGCGTGCGAACCGCCGTCCACCTCGGCCTCACCCGTCTTACCGAAAACCTCACCCTGATCGGCAATGCGCTCGGCCGTACCGCCGAGCACCACCTTGCGCATCATCAGGCGCAGACCGTCCACCACCTGCGCGGTCAACTGCGGGCGGTCGCCCTTGATCTCCGTCGGATGCCCCGAGATCAGATACGGCACCGGCGGGGAACCGTGCGCCACCGTCGCGGCCACCATGGCCAGACCGAACGGGCTCACCAGCACCTTGCCCTGACCGATACCGTCTTCGGCGCGCTGCACCAGATCATCGTCCCGGGGCACCGAACCCGACACCGTCGGCAAGCCGACCACCGTGTAATCCGGGCCGATGCCCAGGGCCGCCGCCGCCGTGCGCAGATCCTCGCCGCTCAACTCCGAGGCGATCTTGGCGAAGGCGGTATTGCAGGAGCGCTCGTACGCCGTGGACATGGGCACATCACCGATGGAGAAGAGGTCGTAGTTCGGAATCGTGCGGTCCCCCACCGTAATCCGGCTCGGACACGGCACCACGGTATCGGGGCCGGCGTGGCCCTCGGTCATGGCGGCGGCCGCGGTCACCGTCTTGAAGGTCGACCCCGGCGGATACATGCCCGAGGCGGCGACCGGGCCGTCCGCGTCGGCGGCCTCGTTCTGGGCGATGGCCAGCACCGCACCCGTCGAGGGCTGCAACACCACCATCATGGCCTGCTCGGCACGCAGGTCCACCGCGTGCTGGGCGGCGTTCTGGATATTGCGGTCCACGCTCAGCGAGAAGGACGGGGAGGTCTGCGGCTCAACCTCTTTCAGCACATCGGTGTCCGCGCCGTTGGAGTTCACCGTGACCACACTCCAGCCCGCCTTACCGTCCACCTCGTCGATGACGGTCTTGCGGATCTGGTTGAGCAGATCGGGGGCGAAATGCCGATCGGTGGGCACCAGATCCCACTGACGGCCGAAGGTGACACCGGACAGGCCGACCAGATCGGAGCTGACCTGTTCGTACTCCCATTCCGAGAGCACCTCGACGGTGTACGCGCCATCGGCCTTACGGGCGGCGGCGAGAATGCCCTCGGGGGTGATGTTCTCGTTGAACTCGCGCAGTGCGGTGGCGAGCGCGGTGCTCACCCCGACCGGATCGTTGCTCGCGGCACGATTGAACAGGACGCGATAGACCGCGCCCGGCACCAGCACATCGCTGCCGGAGCGCTCGTTCACCCGGGCCCGGGGCGCGGGGATCGCGCGCAATTGCAATGTTTGCGTATTACCCAGCTGCGGATGGATATTCGCCGATGTCCAGCGCACCGACCAGCGGCCCTCACTGCGCCCCATCTGCAGTTGGCCGCGATAGGACCAGACCCGATCCCTGGGTAGCCGCCACTGGTAGCTGTAGTCGATGGTGGCGGTATCGCCCGAGACGCGGGCATCGCCGGCGTGCGCGGTCAGCTGTTCGGCCTGTAGCTGATCCCAGGCCGAAGCCATTGCGGGAGCGGCCTTCTCGGGCGCGCTGGTGAGGTCGGCGGCGGCCTGAACGTCATGGTCGGCGAAGGCTTGCAGGAAGGCGTCGGCGGCCTGCGCCGGACCCTGCGGACCCGACGAGCAACCCACCGCGGCAACCGAGATCGCGGCGGCGATCAGCATGGTGAAGACCCGTGTGGACATCGGCACAGATCGTAGAGCCAACTATGGGCAAACCCGCGCGACACACTGGGGGCGAACGGATTTCACGCTCAGATCACAGGAACCGATCAGTCCAGCAGCACTGTCGCGAATGTTGCGATTTGCCGGAATCCGACCTTCGCGTACGCGCGGCGCGCGACCTCGTTGTAGCAGTTCACGTACAGACTGGCGGTCCGACCGGAGGCGACCACCACATTCGCCACCGTGGCGGTACCCGAGGTGCCCACACCGCTACCGCGATGCTCGGGATGCACCCAGACGCCCTGAATCTGGCCGGTACGGCGGGACAGCGCGCCCACCTCGGCCTTGAAGACCACCTCACCGTCCTCGAAACGCGCCCAGGCCCGGCCGGATTCGATGAGACCGGCCACCCGGCGACGATAGCCACGACCACCGTCCCCCGCGCGCGGGTCCACCCCGATCTCCTCGGTGAACATGGCAACGGCCGCAACGAGATAGCGGTCCAACTCCTCCGGGCGCACCCGGCGCACCCGGAGATCGGGTTCGATACCGGCGGTCCGGTCCAGAGCCAGCAGCGGCTGATCGGCACGCAGATCGCGCGCCGGACCCCAATGCTCGGAGAGCAGTTCCCACAGCGGCAGCGCGAGCTCGCGCCGGCCCACCACCGAGGAGCAGGCGCGCGGTGATCGCACCGCGCGCTCGGCGAACGCCCGCAGATCCGCCCGGCTACCGCGCAGCGGCACCAGATTCGCGCCCGAGAAGCACAGCGACGTATCCGGTCCGCCACGACTCCACAACTCGCCGTAGGCGCCGCGGGTGTCCAGCCCGTACTCCTGCAGTCGGGCCGCCACCATGCAACTCGCCACCGGATCGGTGTCCAGGACACGCAAAACCTGTGGCAGGTCGCGGTTCACGAGCTGTTGGGCAGCCGAGGATTTACCCCGGCGAGTCGGCTCCAGCACACTCCGCACGTTCACAGCCTGCCAGAACTTCTGAAAACGTGCCGCACTATCGGTATGGACCGCGCGTCGACCAGGGGTTATCCGGCGCTCACGACCGGGGAACCGCTGCCCGCGGCCTCACCCATCTCCTCGGCGATGCGCATGGCCTCCTCGATGAGGGTCTCCACGATGAGATGTTCGGGCACGGTCTTGATGACCTCGCCCTTGACGAAGATCTGACCCTTGCCATTACCGGAGGCCACACCCAGATCGGCCTCGCGGGCCTCGCCGGGGCCATTGACGACGCAACCCATAACGGCAACGCGCAGCGGCACTTCCAGCCCCTCGAGCCCGGCGGAAACCGCATTGGCCAGGGTGTAGACATCGACCTGCGCGCGACCGCAGGACGGGCAGGAGACGATCTCCAGTTTGCGCGGGCGCAGATTCAGCGACTGCAGAATCTGATCGCCGACCTTGATCTCCTCGGCGGGCGGGGCCGACAGCGAAACGCGAATGGTGTCACCGATGCCCTCCGATAGCAACGCGCCGAACGCCACCGCGGATTTGATGGTGCCCTGGAAGGCCGGACCGGCCTCGGTCACGCCCAGGTGCAGCGGGTAATCGGATTGCGCGGCCAGCTGGCGGTACGCCTCCACCATGACCACCGGGTCATTGTGCTTGACCGAGATCTTGATATTGCCGAAGCCGTGATCCTCGAAGAGGCTGGCCTCCCACAGCGCGGATTCGACCAGGGCCTCGGGGGTGGCCTTGCCGTACTTCTCCAGCATGCGCTTGTCCAGCGAACCGGCATTGACGCCGATGCGGATCGGGATACCGGCGGCGGCAGCGGCCTTGGCCACCTCGCCGACGCGGCCGTCGAACTCCTTGATATTGCCCGGATTCACGCGCACCGCGGCACAGCCCGCGTCGATGGCGGCGAAGATGTAGCGGGGCTGGAAGTGGATATCGGCGATCACGGGAATCTTGGACTTCTTGGCGATGATGGCCAGCGCGTCCGCATCCTCCTGACGCGGGCACGCGACGCGCACGATGTCGCAACCGGAAGCGGTGAGCTCCGCGATCTGCTGCAGGGTGGCGTTCACATCATGAGTTTTGGTGGTGGTCATGGACTGAACCGAAATCGGGAATTCGCTGCCGACGCCGACCTTGCCCACCATCAACTGACGGGTCTTGCGCCGGGGCGCGAGGACTGCCGCCGGTGCGGCCGGCATCCCCAATGCGATGGCACTGCTCACGATCAGTTGCCTACTTTCGTCTTGTGCTCACCCGTTCCGGTCCCGAGCTTACCGAGGCACGGTTACCGGTCGCCCTGTGACGGCGGCGACAAGGGTACCTGCGCCCAGGCAGCGACTCGGAATCGGGCAGGGGCCTACCCTTTGTATTCGTTTCGGACGGCGCGAAGGTATACGTTTCGAAAAGTGAAGGTAGCGAACTTCGATCCCTGGCCCCGCACGCCCGAAGAGGCGGTGGCACTTCAAGATCGACTGCGCACCCAGATTATTTCCCGCAACCCCGCTACGCCGCGTTTCCGCACGATCGCCGGACTGGACTCGGCGTATGACGAGGACGGAAATGTGGTCGCGGCCATAGTGGTATTGGACGCGCAGACCCTGGAAACCGTGGAGACCGCGACCGCGCGGGGCACCACCGACTTCCCGTACATTCCGGGCCTGCTGGCCTTCCGGGAGCTGCCCACCACCCTCGCGGCCTTCGAAAACCTCGGCACCACACCGGATCTCATCATCTGCGACAGTCAGGGGCTGGCTCATCCGCGCCGCTTCGGCTTCGCCTGCCACGTGGGTCTGCTGACCGGAATCCCCACACTCGGGGTCGCCAAGAACGCGTGGGGCGACTACGCGATGCCCGCTGCCGAACGCGGCTCCTTCAGTGAGATCACCATCGACGGCGAGGTGGTAGGCCGAGCCCTGCGAACCCGCAGCAACGTCAAACCGGTATTCGTATCGATCGGTCATCTCATCGATATCGAAACCGCCTGCGCCCAGGTGCTTTCACTCACCCCCGAATTCCGCCAGCCCGAAACCACCCGGCGCGCCGACCGCCTCTGCCGTCGGCTGCTGGCCGAGCTCGCGGCCTGAGACCTCACCCACACCCGGATCAGATGCGAGCGCCTTTGCGCTGATTGCATTTGCGGCACAGGATCTGGAGATTGTCGACACTGGTCGCGCCGCCCTGACTCCACGGGATGATGTGGTCGAACTCCAGGTACTGCTTATCGCCGCACTCCTGGCATTTACCGCCGTCGCGCTGCCAGACACGGGCCTTGACATCCTGCGGAACCGCGCGGGAATCCCGCTGGCCCGGGGCCAGCACCAGACGTTTCGCCACCCGCAGCGCGCCTTCGAGGATGGCCGCGACGTATTCGGCGTCGGGCACCCGGTAGCTGCCGCCACCGCGTGCCGAGGTGGCCTGGATCACCACGGTGTCGTACTCGTGGCGAATGGCGACCATCTTGGTCCAGAGCAGCTCGGTGCCCGCGGTATCGCCGACGAAGCGGAGCTTCTTACTGCTGGCGATCAAGCGGCCCGGGGTTTGTTTGGGGCCGTTGGCGAGATAGCGGATCTGGGTGGCGTTCACATCCAGGTAGAGCAGTTCATCGGCCTCCAGGTGCAGGCCGGGCCGCTCGATCAGGGGTAGATCGCCGACCTTGACCTGGGTCAGCGCCCGGCCGCGCAGCATGCGCTGACGCAGGCCCTCGATGTGCTGGGCGGCCTGGGCGAGATCGGTGGCGGCCCGCAGGGTGGCCACGGTCCGGTCGAAATCGACCAGTTCGCTCTCCTCGATCTCACCGTCCGCGAAGGCGAAGGCCACCACCCGCTCGAGATGGGCCACCGCCAGCGGGCGCAGCGCCTCGCGACCGGTGGCCTCGCTGATCATGTGGAAGCGCAACTGCCCCCACACCTGCTCCCACGCCGGGCCGTGCGGACCGCCGGAGGTCAGCACCTGCCACATCTGCCCGCGCCACGCCTCCAGCAGACCGTTGACCTCGGTCTCACACCAGCGGCAGGCGGCGGGACCGCCGAAGCGCGGCACATGCCTGGGACGACCACAGCGCGGACAGGTGGCGGGATCGTTCGCGGGGAACGACGGCCGGTAGTCCTCGGTCCAGACCGCACCGGTCCACCAGCGCAGCCGCGCGGAATCGCCTGGGACGGAATACCATCCGGCCGGAATATCGGAGGCCGCCGGGGCGGCGGGAGCAGCGGGGACCGGAAGCCGCGGAGCCGGAACAGCCGCCGACAGCGGTGGCGGAGTCGGTGACAGCGGTGGCGGAGTCGGTGAGGGCGCGGTCGGGGGCGGAGTCGATTCGAGGGGTGGCTGGGTCGGCTCATCGTCGACCTGCACGCCGAATTCCTCTGCGAGGCCGCGCAATCCGCTGGTCCAGCCCTGACCGACGGCGCGGAATTTCCAATCCCCGTTGCGGCGATAGAACTCGCCCAGCACCATGGCGGTCACGGCATCGGACTGGTGCAGCGGGTAGCGGAGCAGGACGCCACCGGTATCGCGCACGGTGAGGGTCAGATCGTCGACGTCCCGAAATGAGCCCTGCTCAACGGATCCCGCGATGACGACCTTGTCGACACCGGGTTCGATGGCCGTCAGCGCCAGGCGCAGGGTGGCCCTTCCGGCGCCGGCATCCTCCAGCACCACCGCGCCGGAGGGATGCCGGGGCGCGTTGAAGAAGACGAAATCGTCATTGCCCCTGATCTTTCCGCTCGCGGCGAGCAGCAATGCCTGCGGATCCACCTCGCGGCCCGCGCCCCACTCCAGCACCAGCGATACCGCCGCCGCACCCACCGGCGCGTTCGCTCCACGCGTCAATTCCACGACGCAACACCGTTCTCTCTCGCCCAGAAAATGTCGAGACATCCACTGCGCCAGGAAGTTCGGTGACAGTTATCCCCGCCCCGAGCTCAACGACTGCCCCGGAGCAACCTTACCCACGGCGACCGACAACACGCCTGCGCCGCCGGAGTATCGGCACGATCGGTCAGGGGAAGAGCTTGACCGGGTTCACGATATCGGCGACCAGGGTCAGCATCATGTACGCGCCGCCGACCACCACGACCACATAGGTCGCCGGGAGCAGTTTCAGATAGTCGACCGGCGGGCCGTCGGGGAGACCCTTGCGGCCGCGCAGCACATTGCGGATCTTCTCGTAGATGACCACGGCCATATGTCCGCCGTCCAGGGGCAGCAGCGGCAGCAGGTTGAATGCGCCGAGGAAGAAGTTCAGGCTCGCCAGGGTCAGGACGAACAGCGACCACAGGCCGTGCTCGGCGGTCTCGCCACCGATCTTGCTGGCGCCGTAGACCGAGACCGGGGTCTCCGGATCGCGTTCGCCGCCGGTGACCGCATGCCACAGGTCGACCACCTTGGCGGGCATCTGCGCCAGCGATTGCACCGTGCGGACCGCGATCTGACCGGTGAACGCGGCCGACGCCGGAATCGCCGCCAGGAAATCATGTTTGACGGGCAGGTACTGGTCGTGGCCGACGCCGATCTTGCCGACCGTCTTGGGCGTACCGTCCTTCTCCGAGTAGACCACCGACAGCTCGGGCGTCACCGGAACGGTGAGGGTCTGGCCGTCACGCTTGATGGTGTACGTGAAGGGGCCGGTCTGCTTCTGCGTCTGCGAGGTGAATTCCTCCCAGGTCTTGACCGGTGTGCCGTTGACCGCGGTCACCAGATCACCGCGCCGCAGACCCGCGCGCTGGGCCGGACCGTCGCCGGTGCACGGGCTGTACGACAGATCGGGGTTCTGCGCCTTCACACAGCTCATCGAACCGAGCTGGGTGGCGGGCGGCTGATCGAAACGCGGCAGACCCCACACCACCGCGAGCAGCATGATGAGCAGGAAGCCGAGGAAGAAGTTCATCACGATGCCGCCGGACATGACGACCATCCGCTTCCAGGTCTTCTGCCGGTACATGGCCCGATCCAGATCCACCGGATCGAGCTCGTCCAAGGCGGTCATACCGGCGATATCGCAGAAACCGCCCAGCGGCAGCGCCTTCAAGCCGTATTCGGTCTCACCGCGCGTGGTGGACCACACCTTCGGGCCGAAGCCGATGAAGTAGCGGCGCACCTTCATACCGGTCGCCTGCGCCGCCCACATGTGGCCGCATTCGTGCAGCGCGACCGACACGGTGATACCGAGGGCGAACAGTGCGAAGCCGATCGCGTAGACCATTGCGGTATCGAACCCTTCTGCAGTCAGCCGCGCACGATCGTGCGCGCGGTTTCTCGCGCCCACGTATCGGCCGCGAGCACCTCGTCCAAGGTACTGGGTTCGGCGGTCCAGCGGTCGGCGGACTCCACGACCCGTGCGACCGTGCGCACGATCTCGGGGAATCGGATCAGGCCGTCCAGGAACGCCTGCACCGCTATCTCATTGGCGGCGTTGTAGACCGCCGTCACGCAACCGCCCGCCATACCGGCCCGGCGCGCGAGGTCGATGGCGGGGAAGACCTCATTGTCGACCGGTTCGAAGGTCCAAGTCGAGGCGGTGGTCCAATCGCACGCGGTGGCCGCGCCGGGCACCCGGTCCGGCCAGCCCAGGGCCAGCGCGATGGGCAGCTTCATATCCGGCGGACTGGCCTGGGCCAGTGTCGAACCGTCGTAGAAGGTGACCATGGAATGCACGATCGACTGCGGGTGCACGGTCACTTCGATGCGGTCGTAGGGCACGCCGAACAGCAGATGCGTCTCGATCAGTTCGAGGCCCTTGTTCACCAGCGAGGCCGAGTTCAGCGTATTCATCGGGCCCATGGACCAGGTCGGATGGGTTTTGGCCTCGGCCGGATTCACCGATTCGAGCATTTCGGCGGTCCAGCCGCGGAAGGGGCCGCCCGAGGCGGTGAGCACCAGCGACCGCACCTCTTCGGCGCGGCCGCCCCGCAGGCATTGCGCCAGCGCGGAATGCTCGGAGTCGACCGGGACGATCTGGCCGGGCTTGGCCGCGCGCGTCACCAGCGAGCCGCCCGCGACCAGGGATTCCTTATTGGCGAGGGCGAGCCTGCGGCCGGAGTGCAGCGTCTCCAGGGTCGGCTCCAAACCGAGCGACCCGACCAGTGCGTTCAGCACCACATCGGCATCGGTGCGCCGCACCAATTCGGTCGCCGCGTCCGGACCGGCCAGCGCCACACCGAGTTTCGCCGCCGCGGCCGGATCCGCCACCGCCACGTTCGGAGTTCCCGTGGCCGCGATCTGCTGCGCCAGCAAGTCGGTATTGCCACCCCGCGCGGCCAATCCGACCACCTCGAACCGGTCGGGATTGGCGGCGATCACCTCCAGCGCCTGGGTACCGATCGAACCCGTGCTGCCCAGCAGCAGAACCTTCACAACGTCGGACACCCGTTCATTCTCCCTTGCCCGTCATCGGCTGTCGCCACCCCCATCCGAGCGGTGGGTGCGGTGTGACATGCCGCCCTGCCGTCACCCTGCTGGCTACGACGCTGGGTCGTATGCCACGATATGGACGAGTATTCGATTCGAGCCTATAAGGAGCGAAAGTGGCCGCCACGGAACTGGAATCCGTCCACAGCGCCGATGTCGTCACCAAGGTCGACACCGCCGAGGTTCCGTCGGCAGCGTGGGGCTGGAGTGGTGAGTCGCGCCGTACCTTCCGCACCGCCGGCTGGGTCGTCGTGGTCATCCTGCTCGCCATGCTCTTCGAGGGCCCGCAGGGCGCGTCATCGGGCAGCGGCAACACCGGATACATCTTCCTGCTCGTGTTCGCGGTCGGACTCGCGGGCATCCTGATTCGCGACTCGCTGTTGCACAAGAAGCCTCGCTAGGCCCTCACCTGCGCTAATACCCGGCCTCGCAAAGTTTTTCGCGGGGCCGTGGTCGTGTCTCCTTGAACATCAGGCAAACTCGACTCGGCAAACCCGCCAACGATTTTCCGGGAGTGAACGTATGCGCAAGATTCTGCCCTCCACCCTGCTGGCCGCGTCGGCCGTCGGCGCCCTGCTGGTGCTGCCCGCCGGCACCGCGTCCGCCCAGTCCCCCGCCTGCGCGCAGGTCGCCGATGTGCTGGGCGGCGTGACCGCCCTGGGTCCCGACCACGACCTCGAGGTCCGCGTGGCCGACCAGCTGCTGGCCATCGACGCCGGCGGCCAGGAGCGCACCGCCATCGCGCAGTACGCGAACGCGCTGAAGAACGGTGATGCGGCGAGCATCGGCAACGCCACCATCATCCTCAACGGTGTGTGCGCGCAGTCCTAGTCCTCGGACATCCGCAGCGGCTTCGGGCCGGATCGCTTTGCGCGATCCGGCCCGAAGTCTGTTGTGCTGTTGTGGTGCAGCGGATTACGGCTGCGAGATGCGGCTGAAGAAGCCGATGCCGACGCCGATGGCGGCCGGAACACCGGTCAGCACCAGGCCCGCGGCGGCGCCCAGCGGAATGCCGACCAGCGCGCCCGCCATGCAGCCGCCGATCCAACCGGGCAGCAGTACCGGGGTACCCAGGAACGCGCCGATGGCGCAGCCGCCGATACCGCCGATGAGGGTGCCGACCATGGTGCCGATGGCGGTGATGACACCGAACTGCGAGGAAGCGGCCGAGAAGGCGGCATCCTGATCGGCCTGGCTCGCGACATTCCGTAGCGGCAGATCGGCCGGGTGGGCCACGGCCGGATCCATATTCGGGGTCAGCGTGGCGGTATTGCCGTCGATCTGGGCCGCGATCGGGAAGGCCAGGCCGTCCTTGACGAAGTTCAGCGGGAAGGCGGTGACCAGGCCGCCCTGCGGGTCACGCACCTGGAACTGATCGCCCTCGGTGGTCAGGGAGCCGATATCGGTCTTCAGAACCACGGACGCGCCTTCGATCTTGGCGTCGTAGTGGATTGCCGCGGCCTCCGGGGCGTCGGCGGGGGCGGCATAGCTGGTGCCGGCGGTGATGCCGAGGGCCGCGATGGCCAGAGCCGAGGTGGCGGCGAACTTCTTGAAACGCATGACTTCTCGTCGCTTTCTGCAGCGGGCGGGACCCCTGTCTCGGGGAGCAGGTCCTCGTCGAGCACCTGGGATGAAGCATCGTTTTGATGTGTTGCCGTGGTGTTGCCAGCCTATGGCGACAATGGGTCGTCAAGCACGTTTCGGTTACAGTTCATGTTCATTCGGTCTTTTCAGGCCGATTTAAGCAAACCTTCAGTGCACAGCAAGGGGCACGTACCAATCCTCGGATCGGTACGGGCCCGTAGTAGTACGGAGCGGGTTCTACTACTGATTCGCCGGATCGTTGATGCGCTGGAAGAAGCCGATGCCGACGATGATCGCGGCCGGAACGCCGGTCAGCACCAGGCCCGCCGCGGCGCCCAAGGGGATGCCGATCAGCGCGCCGGCGAAGCAGCCGCCGACCCAACCCGGCAGCAGCACCGGGGTGCCCAGGAACGCGCCCAGGGCGCAACCGGCGACGCCGCCCACGAGGGTGCCGATCAGGGTGCCGACGGCGGTGATGACACCGAACTGCGAGCCCGCGGCCGACACGGCATCGTCGAACGCCTTCTGCTGCACGACCTCGTGCACGGCCAGATCGGCCGGACGGGCGGCGGCCGGCGTCACCTCCGGGGTCAGCACCGCGCGCAGACCGTCGATCGCGGCGTGGATCGGGTACCGCATGCCGTCCTTGACGAATCCGAGCGGGAACGCGGTGACCAGTCCGCCCTTGTTGTCCAGCAGTTGGAACTGGTCGTCCTTGGTGGTCATGGCGCCGGCGTCGGTGGTCAGCACGACCGAATCGCCTTCGATGGCGGCATTCCAGTGGATGGCCGGGACGAGATCGTCGACCGCCTGATTGAGGCCATTGATGATGTCGGGGGCGGCGGGGAGAGCGGGAGCGGGAGCGGCGTGAACAGTTCCGGCGCTGATGCCGAGAGCCGCGATTACCAGGGCCGACGTCGCGGCAAATTTGCTGAACTTCATCACTTCGATTGCTTTCCTTGCTCGAACACTGACGGAGATTCGGATTCACGGCCTTTTAGAGCGCCTTAGTCAAGTGTCCAGGAAGCGGTTACTGATAGGTAGCTAAGAAAGCGTATTGATAGCGGACATCACTGAGTATGGCTTCCTGTGATGCACGTCCCGTTCCGAGAGAAGGGCCGATCATGACGACAGCCGCACGCGGAAACCGCGTTCGCAGGGCCGCGGGGTGCGCACCCCGCAGTTGTGGCTGAATCTGCCCGCCGCCGACAAGTTGCTCGAGCCGAGCTATCAGGACCTGCGGGGTGCGCGGATGCCGGTGCGCCGGGACTCCGGGTCGAGGTGCGGGTGTTCTCCGGGCGCTCCGGGGATGTGGCCGGTCCGGCGCGAAATCATGTGCCGGTCACCATGATCGACGCCCGGACGAACCCATCCCGTTCGCGATTGGCCATTCGGAAAGCTGGTCGTCACGACCTGAGTTCTGTGGGGTTCGGCACGTCTACTTCCCATTATGAACAACTGTCTATATTTTTTGAACAACTGTTCACTACTGGAGGAGTCCACAATGGGGATCGTCGCGGCGGTATTGGTGGCACTGGTGGCCGTGCTGCACGGATACATCCTGGTATTGGAGATGTTCCTGTGGGACAAGAAGCCGGGGCGGGCGCTGTCCGGATTCAATGCGGAGCTGGCGGCCGAAACCAAGGCGCTGGCGGCGAATCAAGGGCTGTACAACGGGTTTCTGGCGGCCGGGCTGGTGTGGGGGTTGATCATGGGCGGTGACGCCGGGCGGGGCGTGCTGGTGTTCTTCACCAGCTGCGTGGTGGTCGCGGGTCTCTACGGTGCGGCCACCGCCAATCGGCGGATTCTGTTCGCACAGGCCCTACCGGGTGCGCTGGCGCTGGCCGCGGTTCTCATCGCCGGATGAGCGCGGTGCAGGACCCGCGTGCCGAACGCACGCGCGGCAAGCTGCGGCAGGCGCTCTTCGACGAGTGCGCCGAGCGGCCGCTGGAGCAGGTGAGCGTCTCGGCGGTGGTGCGCCGGGCGCGGGTGAGCCGGGGTGCGTTCTATCTGCACTACGCGGATCTGGAGACGCTGGCCGTGGATGCCTGCGCGGAAGTGGTGCGCGAGGGGGTGGAGGCGCTGCACGCCTGGCGCGGCCTCCCCGATCCCGAAGCACCGCCGGGCGCGCTGCTCGGCTTCTTCCGGGTCATCGAACGGAGTGCCGCGCTGTATCTAACTCTGTTGCGCCCCGGCGGTTCCGGGCCGCTGGGCGAACTGCTCCATCGCGAGCTGCGCGAGCGCTCCAGACGGGAACGGCTGCTGCTCAACGCTCCCGACGCCGAGCTGATCGCCTCCGCGGTGGCGGGCACCTTCACCGGTGTGCTGGCCGACTGGATGCACGGCCTGATCGACGCCGACGCGGACGCGGTCGCGGCGCGGGTATGGCGACTGCTGATCGCACTGCACCGCACCTCGCCACCTCCCCGCGGCGGACCGGCACCGGTTACGGTGGCCTGATGAATGAACCCGCGATCGCACCGCTGCGCATCGGCATCCTCGGCGCGGCGCGTATCACACCCGCCGCCCTGATCAACCCGGCGAAATCGAATCCGGAGGTCGTCGTCGCGGCGGTCGCCGCCCGAAACATCGAGCGCGCCCGGGCCTATGCGAAAAAGCACGGCATCGCCCAGGTCTACGACGACTACGACGCACTGGTCACCGCACCCGATATCGACGCCGTCTACATTCCGCTGCCGAATGGCCTGCACGGCAAGTGGACTCGGGCCGCCCTCGCCGCCGGCAAACACGTGTTGTGCGAGAAGCCCTTCACCGCCAATGCCGCCGAAGCCCGCGAAATCGCGGACCTGGCAAAGGATTCCGATCGCGTGGTGATGGAAGCCTTCCACTACCGCTACCACCCGCTCACCCTGGCGGCCGAAAACATCATCGCCTCGGGCGAATTGGGCACCCTTCAACGCGTCGACACCGCGTTCTGCTTCCCCCTGCCCCGGTTCTCCGATATCCGCTACAACTACGACCTGGCGGGCGGCGCGCTCATGGACGCGGGCTGCTACGCCGTCCACATGGCCCGCGTACTCGGCGGCGAAACCCCCGAAGTCACCGCGGCACAGGCGAAAGTCCGCGACCCCCGCATCGACCGCGCCATGCGCGCCGACCTCCGCTTCCCCGGCGGCCACACCGGAACCATCCGCTGCTCCATGTGGTCCTCCGACATCCTGCGCGTCAGCGCCCGCGTCATAGGCGACCAGGGTGAACTCCACATCCTCAACCCCATCGCCCCCCAACTCCCGCACCGCCTGACCGTCCGCTCCGCCCGCGGAAAACGCACCGAACGCTTCACCCACCGCCCCACCTACGCCTACCAACTCGACGCCTTCGCCGCCGCCGTCCTACGCGGCGAACCAGTCAAAACCCCACCCGAGGATTCGGTCGCCACCATGACCGTCATCGACGCCATCTACACGGCCGCGGGACTCCCGCTGCGCCAGCCCAGCTGAACGGATCGCGGACCGACCGGTCGAGCAAATCCACCGGCGAAAGAGGCCGCGCGAAATTCGAAAACCGTTGAGCTACTTGCACAGCCGGTAACTTCACCGAAACCGGGGCACATTGCCGACCGATGGCTACAGTGATGTGGTCGTCGGTTACGGGGGTCGGTGTGGGCAGGGAGGGCGCGGTGCTCGATGCGCGTAATCATCAGGGCAAGTTCGGCGCCGACCACCGCGGTGGACACGCTGGCCTACCGAGCCGAGGACGCCGCGGTAACCCTGGCCGGGGGCGCACACGTGGTGCTCGCCGTTCGCCATCTCATCACCGCTAGTGCCGGCGAAGTGCTCGGCGAAACCGGGCCGCCCGCTCGCGGTGGCGATCCCGAGGCCGCGCGGGCGCTGCTGGCACGAACGCTCCTCACATCGGGCGAAGGTGTGCTCGGACTAGCTGTTTCGTTCCCCGCCGACTCGATCGACACCGATCAGCCAGGGCGGCGGACAGCGTTGCGGGTGCTGCGCGTCTCGACCGCGCCGCAACGGGCGAGTTCGGAGCAGCCGAGCGACATCGATGCACTCACAACACTCGACATTGCCCGGGGTGAGGGCCTCGCGCTCGCCGAACTGACCGGACCGGACCACCTGACACCGTTCGAGCTCAATTTCCACCGGTCCTGGCTCGAAGGACGCACCGACGAATGCGTCCGCTTCGCACGCGGGGCCGCACCGCGCATCCGGACACTGGTGCGAGCCGCCCCGGAGCCGTTGCCCGAGAACGCCTTCGGTGAGGTGCGCGGGCAGATAGTCGGCCTGTCCGATGATCGATCGGGTATCCGCCGGCGCGTCAAGGTCCGGGGTGCGCTCACCGTCGACGGCGCCGAAATAGAGCGATCACGCCCGGTCACGGTTTTGCTCGCGGATGACCACGACTATTCCGACGCGCTGGCGGCGCACCGAGACGGACGGACCGTCCGCGCGCGAGGCTCACTTACCCGTACCAACAGAGCACACGGAATCACCTACGGCACAGGCGGATTCACTGTGCTCAAGGAACCACGAACCTGACCACGGCGAAGAAGGAACAGAAATGGACAATTCCGAAGAGCGACTGACCGCGAGCGAGCGGTACGCACTGCTGGTACTCATGGCCGAGGCCCGCGAGTTGACCAATGCCGAGCTGTACGCCGTCGCCGGGATCAAGCTCGACGGGAAGAACCGCCGCCGCCTCAATGAACTCGGTTTGGTCACCAGCACCATGGTGAAAAGGGCCTTCGTCCACGAACTTTCCGACCGCGGCGCGGTCTGGTGCGATGCGGAGCTCTCCCGCGCACGTCCCGAGCGCTCGGGCTCGGCCGGCGGCGCGCTGTACGCGGTACTGGCCGGGCTGCGGCGATATCTGGACGACAGCGAGCTCGCCCTGGCCGATATCTTCCGGCCGGATGTGGCGAGCCAGGTGGAGGCGGCATACGCCGAATTGACCAGGGGGCGTGGAACTCCGCTGCGGCTGGCGGAGCTGCGGGACCGGCTCGGCAGCGTGCCGCGCGCACAGGTGGATCAGGCGCTGGAGGCGCTGGCCCGGCGCAGTCACATCCACGTGCGCGCCGAAGCGGATCAGAAGACGCTCACCGCACAGGATCTCGAGGCCGCGGTCGTTCTGGGCGGGACGCCACGACATCTGCTCACCATCGAGGCCGCACGGTGAATGAGGAGCAGCGGCACGCGCTCTCATTGATCCAGTTCAGCAGCGCGGTCACCCCGAACCAGGTGTGGAGCCCCCTCACCTATCACGTCGACGGCCTGCACCGGGAAGCCGTGGAGGCGATCACCCGGGCCGTGTACGCGGCCGAGATCCGACCACTCAGCACACCGACCGGATTGGTGCTGAGCGGCGAACACGGTGTCGGCAAGACCCATATGCTCGGCTGGATACGACAGCACGTTCAGGACCGCGGTGGCGCGTTCTTCATGCCCAAGCTGATCGACGGTCGATCGTTCTGGGCGGGCGCGGTACACGGAATCGTCGCCCAGCTACTGGGATCCGATGGCGGCCAGCTGATTCCGATGCTCGACGGTCTCTGTCAGCGCACCGGATGCGGCCGGGAGCTGCGGATGCGACTACGCGGCAACTTACCGTTGAGCCGATCCGCCCTCGACGAATTCATCGACCGCTTCACCGAACTCGATGCCGAGGTTGCGTTCCAGTGCCGCGATACCCTGCGCGCCCTGGTGTTGTTTCAGGCCAGGGCGTTCCGCGATATCGGGCACAGTTTTCTAACGCTGGAGAGCGGGCTCGACGACGCGGATCGGGTGGTCTGGGGATTTCATGAGCGGAGCCGGACCGCACAGCTGATCTTCGGGGATCTGATTCGGCTGTTCGCACTCACCGGTCCGGTGGTGCTGGCGATCGATCAAATCGACTCCGTCATAGCACAATCCGCGCATTCCGAGCGCGACGATCTCGCGAACGGGCTCGCCGACGCACTCATGCGGATGCGTGAGGAGACCGTGCGCACGCTGATCGTCACCGCGTGCATTCCCAAATCCTGGGAGCTCATCGCCACCCGCGCGGTGAACTCCGCCGCCGATCGCTTCACGGTGCTCGAACTGTCGACGGCAATGCCCTCGACCACCGTGGCATCGGCCATTGTCGAACGCCACCTCGGAAACCTTTACGGGGAGGCCGGTTTCGAGCCGCCCTTCCCCACCTGGCCGGTCGCGCCGCGGGCGTTCGAGGATCCGCAGATCGCGCACTTCACCCCGCGACGGCTGCTTCAACAGGTGGAGAAGCACGTGCAGCAGTGCCTGGCCACCCGCACGATCGTCGAATTGGAGGGGTTCACCGAGAGTGCGCACCCGATCACGCCGCCGCCCGCACCGGCCGCGGGTGGGGACTTCGCCGAACTGGACGATCGCTTCGCGAAACTGTGCGCGAACGCCGATGTGGTCGGGCCGCTGAATCCGAAATTCGAAGACGGTGCCATGTTTTCGCTTCTCACCTCGGCGCTGCACTGCTTTGTCCGGGAGCGGGCGGGCAGCGGGATCGAACTCACCGTCGATCCGCAGAATATGGTGCAGCCCGCACTACACGCACGGCTGCGCCGAACTTTGGACGAAGCCACCGAGGACCAGGAGCACTGGAGCTTCCGAGCCATCTCACACAGTCACCATACGGCCGTGCTCACGCGTCTGCGATCGGCCTGTCTGGAGGCGGGCATCGGGCCCGGGGCCGGCAGACGCCACCTGGTGATCCTGCGTAATACGCCGTTCTCCACGGGGCAGGCCACCACCGCGACATTGGCCGAATTCGAAGCGGCGCAGGGTATCGCGGTACCGATATCAGCCGAGGATCTGCGGGTGTTCACCGCCCTCGAAGTCATGTGGGCCGAGGGTGCCGCGGATTTTCACAGCTGGCTGATGGCGCGCAGACCCGCCGGCGGATCACAATTGTTCGGCCGATTCCTCTCCGCGATGCATGCGGAAGCGAGTGCCGTACAACAGGATTCGGGAACGCCCTGCGAGGAACCGATTTCCGGGTCCGAGCCGAGTACACCGCTCTATGACCGAATCGCCACCGGCGCGCCGTCGATTCTGATCGGCCGTAATGTCGTAGGCGACAATGCTTTCCAGGTCCCGCTCAAGCAATTGCGAAAGCACACAGCGGTGTTCGCGGGTAGTGGCTCCGGAAAGACTGTCCTGCTGCGCCGTCTGGTGGAGGAGGCCGCGCTGCACGGCGTGTCGTCGATTCTGATCGATACCAACAACGACCTGGCCCAACTGGGTGACCGTTGGCCGACGCCGCCCGAGCACTGGGGCAGCGGTGACGCCGAGCGCGCCGAGCGCTATTTCGCCGGCACCGAAGTGCTGGTCTGGACACCACGGCGCGCGGCCGGTCGCCCGCTCGCGCTCAATCCACTGCCCGATTTCAGTGGCGTACTGGATGATCCGGATGAGTTCGGAACCTCGGTCGACGCCTCGGTCGCGGGTCTGCTCCCGCGCACCGGACTGACCAGCCGGAAGCTGCCCACCGGCACGGCGGTGCTGACCGAGGCGATGCGGTACTTCGCCCGGCGTGGCGGCACCGAACTCACCGCCTTCGTCGAACTGCTCGCCGATCTCCCCGACGGGGTCAGCAGCATTCGCAACGCGAGCGCCCTGGCCACCGCGATGGCCGATGAACTGCGCGCGGCGATGATCAACGATCCGGTATTCGGCGGCGCCGGTGAGCGACTCGACCCGGGAACGCTCTTGCGGCCGAGCCCGGGTAAACACGCTCGGATCTCGGTGATCAGCTGTATCGGCCTGGCCACCGAGGAACAGCGCCAAACCTTCGTGAATCAGCTGGAATTGGCGCTGTTCGCCTGGATCAAGCAGAACCCGGCCGGAGACCGACCACTCGGCGGACTGCTGGTACTGGACGAGGCGCAGACCTTCGCACCCTCCAGCGGTATGAAGGCCTCGACCGAGAGCACCCTCAAACTGGCCGCCCAGGCCCGCAAGTACGGCCTCGGCCTGGTATTCGCGACCCAGGCGCCGAAGGGCCTGCACAATATGATCACCGGCAATGCCGCCACGCAGTTCTTCGGCCATCTCAACGCATCCGTGCAGATCCAAGCCGCGAAGGAGTTGGCCCGCGCCAAAGGCGGCCAGGTGGAAGACATCTCACGGCTGTCCACCGGCCGGTTCTACGGCAGCACCGAGGGGATCGCCTTCGGCAAACTCGCGACGCTCATGTGCCTGAGCCACCACGGCGACAGCGCATTGACCGAAGAGGAAGTACTCGAGCGGGCGCGTCGCGAGCCCCGGTAGGCTCGCCCCGCCGATCCCACCGCGAGGCCGGGGGTCGTGAACCTCCTGTTTCGCCGCATGTCGTGTTGACCGAACTGGCCGGCCGGTGACCAGGGTTCAAAGCCCATTGCCGGTGTAGCTGAGGGCGGCGTCGACGAAGGCGCGGATGCGGGCGGTGGTGTGCTCGGCCGACCAGACCAGTCCCCATTCCAGCGGCGGTGTGTCACGCAGCGGCAGGTAGGTGAGGTCGGGTCGAGCATGGTAGCGCTGAGCGTGCGCGCCGATCGGCAGCACGCCCTGCCCGAATCCGACGAGGGCCAGCGCCTCCTGCAGGGTGGCCGCGGAGGGGCCCGGTCGTTGATCGGTCTCCGGTGTGACGGTACCGACCAGGCGGATCACGGGTGTGTCGGCCAGTTCCGCGACGGGTATCTCGCGTCGGTGCGCCCACCGATGGCTGGTGCCGACCGCGAGAACGGCGGCCTCCCGGATCAGTACCGGACTGCGCGCCAAATCCGGTGCGGTATCGGTGAATGCGCACAGACCCACGTCGATATCGCCCTGCCGCAACCACTCCGCGATTTCGGCAGGCTGTGCTTCGCGGATGCGGACCTCGCAGTCGAGGAGCCGCCGACGGAATTCCGCGGTGACGCCGATCAGCAATTGCGCCGCGGCCGGGCCGACGAAACCCACTCGCAGCTCACCGGTGAGGCCGCGCCCGGCATCGACGGCCCGCCGCAGCGCGGCTGCCATCGCATCCCGGGCGGGGCGCAGTTCCTCGGTCAGTTGCCGCCCGACCGGAGTGAGTTCGACTCGGCGGCTGGTGCGCTGGAACAACGGCACTCCGACACGACGCTCCAGCTTGCGCACGGTCTGGCTGACCCGCGCCGTCGACACCCGCAGCCGCTCCGCGGTGCGTCCGAAGTGCAGCTCCTCGGCCAGGGTCAGCAGGGTTTCCACCTCATGCCGTTCGATCATCAACCACTCCATCGTTAAGTCTCGCGTAACGATCGTGGCGCAAAGGCGCGTTGTTCGCCACTCGCCGTGGTAGCAGAGTGAAAACCACGACCCCACACCGTCGATACGAGGAGTTGCAGTGAGCACCACCCCATACGCGTTGCATGCATCGTCGGCCGATCTCGCCGCGGTCGTCGCGGAGCTGCGCGACCGCGCCGAGATCACCGACGCCCTGTACCGGTTCGGCCTCGGACAGGACACCAAGGATCCCGAGCTGTTCGCCTCCGCGTTCACCCCCGACGCCGAGCTGGACTTCCGGCCCGCCGCGGCCCGCTGGGGTGGCACTCCACCGGTGATGAGCGGCCGCGACACCATCGTCACCACGATTCTGGCCATGTTCGCCGACCGGGTGAACACCACCCACCAGGTCACCAATCCCCGCATCAGCATCGACGGCGATGTCGCGACCATGACCGCACTCGTGGAGGCCCAGCACCTGCTCACCACCGACCCATCGGTCCACGCTCTATTGAAGAACCCCTACGAACTCGAACTGCGGCGTGACGGCGACCGATGGCTCATCTCCCGGATGCGCATCGACAACATCTGGTTCACCGGCGACCCCTCCGCCATCTTCGCCTGAAGGGACTCTCCTGATGAATTCCACGAATTTGACTGTGACACAACAGAAACGACCGTTGCGGATCGCAGTCCTGGGCGGCACCGGCCTCATCGGCGCGCACATCGTGGCGGCGTTGTCGGCGGCAGGGCACGACGCGGCGGCGCTGTCGCGATCCACCGGCATCGACCTGTTCACCGGCGATGGACTCGCCGAGGCACTCGCCGGGATCGACGTTGCGATCGACGCCACCCAGGCGCCGATACCCGACGATAGCGCGGCAGACTTCTTCCGAACCACTGTCGGCAATCTGCAGACAGCTGCGCATCGAGCGGGCGTGGGCCATCTGGTCCTGCTGTCGATAGTCGGTGTCGATCAGGCGCCCGATCTAGGCTATTATCGGGCAAAAGCCTTGCAGGAGAAGCTGTTCGCAGCAGGACCTATCCCGTACTCGATCGTGCGCGCCACCCAGTTCTTCGAATACCTCGATGAAATCTTCTCCTGGACAGCCGATGCGAATACCGTCCGGCTACCCGCCACGCGCCTGCAGCCGATCGCCGCGACCGACGCGGCACAACTTATCGCCGAAATCGCCTCCGCCCCAGCGCTCGACGGCACTGTCGACATCGCAGGCCCAGAGGTGTTGGGTCTGGACCGGATCGCCCGAATGACCCTCATCGCAACCGGCGACCATCGCACGGTCCGTACCGATCCCGAGGCCGGGCCCTTCGCTCTGGCACCCGACGGCACCCTCACCGCCGGACCGGCCGCGCGCCTGGCATCAACCCGCTACAGCGACTGGTTGACCACCCGCACACGACCTACCGGCGACCATTGAGCGTCTCGCTCAGGCAAGGGCGTCAGGCCTGCCCACTAGAAGCCTGGCAGCGAGGCGAAAGCAATGTGCGGGACGCGTCGACCCGCCGTCAGCCCAGCGGCGGTGTCGGCATATCGAGCGGCTCGGTGCTGATATTGACGGGGTCGGCCTCGGATGACTCCAGCGCGGCGAGCTCACCTCGAGCTCCGGCCACGCGTTCGGAATCGCCTGCGGCGATATAGATCTCGGTGAGCATGGCCAAGGCGCGTTTGCGTTCGACGGCTGTAGCGGTCTGCGCGAAACGCCGCAGGCCGACCTCGAGCACCTTCGCCGCGGCCCGATCGTCGGTCTTGAAGTCCTTCAGGATGCGGGCATTGTCCAAAACTCTTGCCAGACCGCTCAGGTCGCGGGAGCCGCCGTAGTCGAAATCGGGCTCGCCGCGCTCAATGTAGATGATCGAGTTGCCGGCCGGATCGACCACTGTGAAGCGCGTCTGGCCGGGCCGGAATCGAGTGATCCGAGGGATGCCGGTCCTGGGTACGCGGCCATATCGATTTCGCAGGCTCGCACTGAATTCCGTGTGCCAGCGCTCGGCGTCGTCGATGATCACCAGGCAACCCACGCGCGCGGATTCCGCACTCCCCGCCCCTGCGGGCACCGGCCCGAAGTGCACCTGGCAGCCGTCTCGTTCGATCACGCCGTAACCGTAGGGCCGAGTCTGCTCGTGCGTCACGGCGGGAATCGCCATGGCCTACCAGCTGATTGAGGCCGCACAGACCCGCTGGCGCAAGGTCGATGCGCCCGAACTCGCCGCCCTAGTCCGCGCCGGCGCGCTGTTCCACAAGGGCAAGCTGCTCGAACGCCCCCCGCGACACAACCCCGCCACACCAGCCGAAACCACCCGAACGGAGATCGCCTGAAACTTATCGATCCAGGATTGGACAATATCTCAAAACCTCTCGGCCGCTACGATTTCCGGCTCACGTTGTCCGTCCATCGAAGGCACGCCCTCATAAGGTTCTGGTCACCGGCGGAGCCGGGTTCATCGGATCGCACTTTGTACGACAGCTCCTGCGAGGCCCCACCACACTCGGCCGGGCACTCAGGTATGTCGCTGAATCCCGAAACCCGTCCGAGCCGCCGCAGCTGCCCGAGGCGCGTCAAGGACGCTGTAGGAAATCCGTAGCATCGCCGTAGCACGTGGGCGTACGCTGCTGTTATGACCTCGCCCGCCGAGCTTCCGGAGATCCCCCAACGGCAGTTGCGCAACAATGCCAGCCAGGTCCTGCGCGAGGTACGGGCAGGCCAGGGGTACACCATCACCGTGGATGGTTCGCCAGTGGCGGACCTAATTCCCCATCGCCGCGCCAACCGGCGGATCGCCGTGCCGCGCGAGGAAGTCATTGCTGCCTTCGTCGGGCTCGCTGTGCAGCAGGATTGGCAGCAAGACATCGCCGGATCGATCGATGATTCGCTGTACGACCCATATGACCGTGCTTACCGCCGGGGCGAATTCGAATCCGGGACAGTCGAATGACGGACAAGCCAGAGCGCGGCCTGGTCGATACCAACGTCATCATTCTGATCGACGGCCTCGATCCGCAGGAACTGCCGAGCGAGCTGATGGTCAGTTCGGTCACCATGGCCGAGCTGGCTGCCGGGCCGCACTACGCCAAGGACACGGCCGAGCGTGCAAGGCGAATCGAGCGCCTGCAAAACGCTGAGGCACTGTTCGACCCGTTGCCATTCGATACTCGGACGGCCCGACGTTTCGGCAACATCGTCGCGGCGGTATTGGACGCAGGCCGAAATCCCAAGCCCCGCAGGATAGATCTCATGATCGCAGCGATCGCGTCGGTGCACGGGCTCCCGCTATTCACGGTAAACCCGGATGACTTCGCCGACCTCGCCGACCTGCTCACCGTCTGCGCTGTCACACATCCGGACAACCGTTGACGAGGCTCACCTGCCCGCGCGGCCAAACATTACGAATTCCACCTCGATAGGTTTCGAGCCCGTGACCACCGCTCTACAAACGCTTCTACCGATGGACTGGCCTGTCTCGAAGCCGATTGAGGCGAGTTCCGGCCGCGGATTGCAGAGTCGAACCCACTTCGGCCATCCGTACTTCCATCCCGCGAGGTGAACAAACCCCGGAGCTTCCGACGGTTGTCTCGCCCGGCGACGATCGCGGTGTGCGATCAGGGAAAAGGGTCCAGAGCAGGGACACGACCCAGGCGGCGATTCACCTTCGGGAATTCGCCGCCTGATTTATCTTCCGCACCGGGCCGATTTAACCTTCCGCGGCGAGTTGGCCGCAGGCTGCGGCGATTTCCTGTCCTCGGGTGTCGCGGACGGTGCAGGGGACGCCCTGTTCGTTGACGCGGCGGACGAATTCGCGTTCCGCGGACTTGGGGCTGGCGTCCCACTTGCTGCCCGGAGTGGGGTTCAGCGGGATGACGTTGACGTGCACGCGGGAGCCCAGGGCCTTGTGGAGCTTCTTACCCAAAAGGTCTGCACGCCAAGGCTGGTCGTTGATGTCGCGGATCAAGGCGTATTCGATCGACACGCGGCGGCCGGACTTGTCGGCGTAATACCTTGCGGCGTCCAGGACTTCGGCGATGGGCCAGCGGTTGTTGACCGGGACCAGGGTGTCGCGGAGTTCGTCGTCGGGAGTGTGCAGGGAGACCGCGAGGGTCACCGAGAGGTCTTCGTCGGCGAGTTTGCGGATGGCGGGGGCCAGGCCGACGGTCGAGACGACGACGCTGCGTTGAGAGATACCCAAGCCGTCGGGGGCCGGAGAAGTGATGCGGCGCACCGCATTTACCACCCGCTTATAGTTCGCCAGAGGTTCGCCCATACCCATGAAGACGATGTTGGAGAGGCGGCCGGGACCACCGGGTACCACGCCGTCGCGCAGGGAGGCCGCGGCGGCACGGACCTGGTCGACGATTTCGGCGGTGGACAGGTTGCGGGTCAGGCCCGCCTGGCCGGTGGCGCAGAACGGGCAGGCCATACCGCAGCCCGCCTGGCTGGAGATGCAGAGGGTGTTGCGGTCGGGGTAGCGCATCAGGACGCTCTCCAGGAGCGTGCCGTCACCCGCACGCCACAGCGTCTTGCGGGTGCTGCCGTCATCGCAGACCACATGCCGCACCTCGGTGAGCAGTGGCGGGAACAATGCCTCGCCGACCTTGGCGCGCATGGCCTCGGGCAGATCGGTCATCAAGGCCGGATCGGCGACCAGGCGGCCGTAGTACTGGCGCGCGATCTGATCGGCGCGGAATTTGGGGAGCCCGAGCTCCTCGACAGCCGCCTTGCGTTCCTGCGGATCGAGGTCGGCGAGATGCCGGGGCGGCAGGCCACGGCGAGGGGCGTCGAACACGAGGGGCACGGGGATGGCAGTCATAACCCGTCCAGTGTTCCATCCGAACAGCCGTTTCGGGCGTGCGGGGTGCGATGCGCTCATCACATTCGCCGTGATCCCGCCGACCGTGGCCCGGCTAACAGCCAGCGAAACGACATAGAGCTGATAAGCGGCAATATGCGTGCAACGGTCATAACAATCGGCAATGATCAAGCTATGACCGCTGACGCCGCACCGACCGCAGGGTCGGAGCCGACCCCGAATACGCCGAACACCAAGCACAAGGGCCAGGGCGTCCTCAAAACCCGCGCCGGCTACGCCTGGATCGGCCTCGTCATCGCCGCGCTGCTCGGGATCGTCGTGCTGATCTTCATCCTGCAGAACCTCGACCAGTCCGAAGTCTCCTTCTTCGCCTGGAACTGGAACCTGCCCATCGGCGTCCTGGTCCTGCTGTCGGTTGTCGCCGGAGCGCTGGGCACGGCCCTGGTCGGCGGCTACCGCATCCTGCAGTTGCGCCGTGCCGCCAAGAAGAACACCTGACCGCTCACACCCCCGCGCGCACCAACTCGTCCGCGGACCTACGGTACTGCCCTGTGGCAGTACCGTATTCGCACTTGACCGCACCGAGGCGGGCATTTCGGCGACCTGCTCGCCGAACTCGGCGCGCGACGATTCGGCTCGGTCGACAAGATCGTGCTCAGCCATGTGGCGAGATGTTCGACGCCGCCGAATTCCTGAACGCGGCCCGCACATTCGGAATGACCTGGACGATCGCGTGATCCGGCCCCGCGAACCCGGGCTTCAGAGCAGGGCGGTCAGCACAAGCCAGGCCACGAAGGCGGAGGGGAGCATGGAGTCCAGGCGGTCCATGATGCCGCCGTGGCCGGGCAGCAGGGTGCCCATATCCTTGATGCCGAGTTCGCGTTTCACCTGGGATTCGATCAGGTCGCCGCTGGTGGCGACCAGCACCAGGGCCACGCCCAGCAGGACGCCGATCATCGAATTGGCTTGCAGCAGCAGGGTTACGGTGAGCAGGCCGCCGATGACGCAGAAGACCAGGGAACCGCCGAAGCCCTCCCAGGACTTCTTCGGGCTGATGTGCGGGACCATCGGGTGCTTGCCGAACAGCACGCCCGCGACATAGCCGCCGACATCGGAGCAGACGACCAGGATCATGAAGGTCAGCACGCGCAGATTGCCGTCGTCCTCGGTCAGCATGAGGACGGCGAAGGCGGCCAGCAGCGCAATCCAGGACAGGGTGAACAGGCTGATCGCGGTGTCGCGCAAATAGTTTCGCGGGGTGGCGCGCAGGCCGTGGTCGAACAGGCGCCACACCATGACCGTCAGGGCGGTCGCGCCGAACGCGCCGAGAACGCCCTGCGGGCCGAAGGGCCAGGCCAGCCAGATGACGGCCTGGCCGCCCAGCAGCAGCGGGATGCGCGGGACCAGGACATCGGCCTCGCGCAGGCGCTTGGCGACCTCCCAGGTGGCGACCGCGACGGCGGCGGCGATGACGCCGATCAGGATCTTCGGGGCGAAGAGCAGGATCGCGATGAGCGACAGACCCAGACCGAATCCGACGCCGAGGGCAGCGGGCAGGTTGCGGCCCGCTTTCGATGCGGGGACGGCGGGGATGGATGGCGAATCGGCGGTGCCGGACTCGACGCCCGGGGCATTGGCCGACCGCGGACCGGCCGACGCACCCGCGGCATCCGATCCCGTGGACTCGGCTCCACCCGCGGCCGACGCATCAGCCGGGGTGTCCGATCCACCCACACCCGGAGAACCGGCCGGGGTGTGCGATCCGGCGGGGATCCGCGCACCAGCAGCGCCCTGCGATTCCGCGTCCCGCGCTCCCCCGCCGGTACTCGACTCGGACCCGGGCGCACCCGGTGTGGCGGGCACCGACCCCGCGGTGCCCTCCCGGGGCGGCGTCACCGCACCGGGGGCGGCAGTTTCTTCGGCCACGATTGTCCTGTCGCTCACTTGTCGTCCGTTCGTCCCTACCCCCGGTCGGCGCCGCCGACCGTCCGTGCCAGATGCCGAGCCGCCGTACCGGGATTCGAAGCGCCCGCGCGGCCGTCAGACCTCGAGCAGCTCGGCTTCCTTGTGCTTGACCAGTTCGTCGATCTGCGAGACGTACCGGGCGGTGGTCTTGTCGAGATCCTTCTCGGCGCGACCGACCTCGTCCTCACCCGCCTCGCCATCCTTCTGGATGCGGCCCAGCTCATCCATGGCCTTGCGGCGCACATTGCGGATGGAGATCTTGGCGTCCTCACCCTTGGAGCGCGCCTGCTTACCCATCTCCCGGCGCCGCTCCTCGGTGAGCTGCGGGATGGACACCCGGATGATGTCGCCGTTGTTGGTGGGATTCACACCCAGATCCGAGTTGCGAATCGCGGTCTCGATGACATTCAACTGCGACGCCTCATACGGTTTGATGATCACCATGCGCGGCTCCGGCACGCTAATGCTGGAGATCTGGGTGATGGGTGTGGGCGACCCGTAGTAGTCCACGACCACCCGGGAGAACATGCCCGGATTCGCGCGACCGGTCCGAATGGAACCCAGGTCGTCCTTCGCCACCGAGACAGCCTTCTCCATCTTTTCCTCGGCGTCGAAGAGCGCTTCTTCAATCACGGCGTTTCCTCCACAGCGTCATTCGTTCTTCGGTGGTCACGAACGGACCAGCGTGCCGATCTTCTCACCGGCGACCGCACGGGCGATATTGCCCTTCGTCAACAAATTGAACACCAGCATCGGCATCTGGTTGTCCATACACAAGCTGAACGCGGTGGCGTCGGCCACCTTCAAACCCTGTTCGAGCACCTCTTTATGGGTGATCTCGGTGAACATGGTGGCATTGGGATCCTCGCGCGGATCGGCATTGAAGACACCGTCGACGGCCTTGGCCATCAACACCACCTCCGCGCCGATCTCCAGCGCGCGCTGCGCGGCGGTGGTGTCGGTGGAGAAGTACGGCATGCCCATCCCCGCACCGAAGATCACCACGCGGCCCTTCTCCAGATGCCGCTTGGCGCGCAACGGAAGATACGGTTCGGCGACCTGACCCATGGTGATGGCGGTCTGCACGCGGGTGTCGATGCCCTGCTTCTGCAGAAAGTCTTGCAGCGCAAGACTGTTCATCACGGTGCCGAGCATGCCCATGTAATCGGAGCGGGCGCGTTCCATCCCGCGCTCCTCGAGCTCCGCACCGCGGAAGAAATTGCCGCCACCGATGACCACGGCGACCTGGACACCATCCTCGACGACCTCGGCGATCTGCTCGGCAACCGCCTGCACGACATCGGGATCGAGACCGACCTTGCCACCACCGAACATCTCGCCACCCAGCTTGAGGAGCACTCGGCGATAGCCCTTGCGGTCGGGGGCCGTATCCGGGTCCGTCATCGGTCTCCTTGTCCTCGGCGGTGATGCGTAACCACGCACATGAAAAGACCATCCCGGCGCAGGAATCCACACGGGACGGCAACAAACTTCTGTCTATCCTGCACCACGCGCGGGTACGACGGTGCGGCGACCCTCTATACCGTGCCCGAATTCGTGACATTCGGCGAAACCCGCGCACCGGCCAGCAGAGTCGCGATGCGCGCGGTCGCGATCTCCCCGGTCGGAACCCGCACCACCATGAGCAGGCTCGGGTTCTCCACCGGGCGCAATTGGAAGAGCTCCAGCTCGTGCTCGACGGCGATGCTGCTGGGACGGAAACGGCGAATCGGGTACTCCGACCACCAACCAGCGCCGGAATTCCGGACTGGCGTCGCTCAGATCGGCGACCAGGCCCTGGAAGGCGTCCACGGCGTCTTCCCGATGCTGAACCATGACGTCGGGGGGCAATATCAGCCTCGAGGCGGTCGCGGCCGAAGAGCGGCACGACTGGAACTCTGAGGAGCCACCATGACCGACGGACTGCTGGCCAGCATCGGCCTACTGCTGCCAACCGGGGCGAGCGAGAAGGTTCAGCCCACCATGACCCTCGAGGTGGGCGCGGACGGCTCCGACATCTGGTCCGCCTTCGAAGCCGAGGTCCCGCCCGGCTTCGACGTGGGCGCCCACCGGCACGGCCACGCCGAGGAGATCTTCTACGTCGCCGAAGGCGAACTCGACCTGCTGGCCTTCTACCCCCGCCGCCGACCCCGTCGGCGACTGGACCACCTGGCAGGCCGAAGACGGTATGACCGTATTCCGCGGCGGCCCAGGCGCTTTCACGCACGTCCCGGCGGGCTGCCCGCACGCCTTCCACAACCCGGGCACATCCACGGCCAAGAGGCTCTTCCTGGCCACCCCATCGGGCCATGAGAAGTACTTCGCCGAACTCAGCGAGCTGCTGCTCTCAGGCGAAGCCACCCCGGATCTGATCGGCGAGCCGCGCCCGGTGCACGACATCCACCAGCTCACACCTCCGGAACCGTTCTGCGGAGTGACCCAAAGCTCTTGTACCGCAATGTTTCTCATATATCCAGCCCGGGAAACTATGGGCCGGCGAACCAGTCAGAAATGCGACCATTTCGAATAGGATCGCGACCCATGATCCTCCAAAACCGAACCATCCGAACCGCCTTCGCCGCCGCCGCCCTCGCCGCCACACTGATCACTACCGCCGGGCAAGCCGCCGCCGACCCCTCCCCCCAAACAGTCGCCACCTCACCCACCGGAAGCGCGAGCACCGGCAGCGGGACCTACTTCCTGGACAAGGTCCTCACGTATCTCACCAGCGGAAGCACCAGCTGCAACCCCCTGGCAATGATCTGCGGGCCCATAGGCTGACAAAAACCGGACGGAACCACCGCCGCGCGCCGGCGCGGTACGGGCACCGGGAGTATGCATGACAAAAGGCCCCTCACTCATCGGAATCCGATGGGCGAGGGGCCTTTTGGGGTTTGGCAGGCGAATTACGCCTGGCCGACCTCGAAGCGGGAGAAGGCGGTGACGACGGCACCGGCTTCGTCCAGGAGCTGCTTCACGGTCTTCTTGCTGTCGGTGACCGACGGCTGCTCCAGCAGGACGACGTCCTTGTAGAAGCCGTTGACGCGACCTTCGGTGATCTTCGGGAGGGCGGCCTCGGGCTTGCCCTCTTCGCGAGCGGTCGCCTCGGCGATCGAACGCTCCTTCTCGACGAGGTCGGCGGGGACCTCTTCGCGGGTGACGTACTTGGCCTTGAGCGCGGCGACCTGCATGGCGGCGGCGCGGGCAGCCTCGGCGGCGGCTTCGCTGTCACCGGTGTACTGCACCAGCACGCCGACGGCGGGGGGCAGATCGGTGGCACGCTTGTGCAGGTAGGTCGCGACGGGGCCGTCGTAGGAGACGACGCGACGCAGCTCGAGCTTCTCGCCGATCTTGGCGGCCAGCTCCTGCACGGCCTGATCGGCGGTCTTGCCGCCCAGGTCGACAGCCTTGAGTGCGTCCAGGTCGGCCGGACGAGCCTTCGCGGCAGCCGCGACGACAGCGTTGGCCAGCTCCTGGAACTCCGCGTTCTTGGCGACGAAGTCGGTCTCGGAGTTGATCTCGATCAGCACGCCGTCGAGGGCGGTGACCAGACCTTCGGCGGTGGCGCGCTCAGCGCGCTTGCCGACGTCCTTGGCGCCCTTGATGCGCAGGATCTCGACGGCCTTCTCGAAGTCGCCGTCGGTCTCCTCGAGCGCCCGCTTGCAGTCCATCATGCCGGAGCCGGTGAGGTCGCGAAGCTTCTTCACGTCAGCGGCGGTGTAGTTCGCCATGTTGGGCGAGCCTCCTCAGTGTTGGTCTGTGGTGGTCACACCTTGCCGCCCGCTTCCGAACGGGAAGGGGCGGCAGGGTGAACGAACGTCGTTAGGACGCGACTCAGAAATCAGCCGGGGTGGAAGCCGGGGGAACCTCGGCAACCGCGGCCTCAGCGGCGGTCTCGACGGCAGGAGCCTCGGCCTCGGCGGCCGGGGTGGCCGACGACAGCAGTTCCTGCTCCCACTCGGCCAGCGGCTCGGCGGCCTCGGGCTTGGAGTCGCCACCGGCGCGCGCGGCACGAGCCTGCACACCCTCGGCGACGGCGGACGCCACCACGCGGGTGAGCAGCGCGGCCGAACGGATCGCGTCGTCGTTACCCGGGATCGGGTAGTCGACCAGGTCGGGATCGCAGTTGGTGTCCAGGATCGCGATGACCGGGATGTTCAGCTTGCGAGCCTCACCGACGGCGATGTGCTCCTTGTTGGTGTCGACAACCCAGATGGCCGAAGGCACCTTGGCCATGTCCCGGATGCCGCCCAGGGTGCGCTCGAGCTTGTTCTTCTCACGCGTCAGCATGAGGATTTCCTTCTTGGTGCGACCCTCGAAGCCACCGGTCTGCTCCATGGCCTCGAGCTCCTTCATACGCTGAAGGCGCTTGTGCACGGTGCCGAAGTTGGTGAGCATGCCGCCCAGCCAGCGCTGGTTCACGTAGGGCATACCGACGCGAGTGGCCTCGGCCGCGATCGACTCCTGGGCCTGCTTCTTGGTACCGACGAAGAGGACGGTGCCACCGTGGGCGACAGTCTCCTTGACGAACTCGTAGGCCTTGTCGATGTAGGTCAGCGTCTGCTGCAGATCGATGATGTAGATGCCGTTGCGGTCGGTGAAGATGAAACGCTTCATCTTCGGGTTCCAACGACGGGTCTGGTGTCCGAAGTGCGCGCCGCTGTCGAGCAGCTGCCTCATTGTTACGACAGGCATGGCCCCGTAACTACCTTTCATTGCTGGTTGACGCAGGGATCGGCGATCTCTGCCCTGGCGCCCACGGCCACCGGAACCTCCACAAGAAATCTGGGGGACCAGCCGACGACCGTCGATGTGGGCGCGCGAAGTCGGGTTGCGTAAAAGCAAACCGCTGGATCAGTTTACGGTGCCGTCATCCAGGACCGAAATCGGCCCTGCGACAGGGCGCTGGCCTGGGGATAATCACTTTCCCAGGACGGCGTATTCGACCGCGAGCAGCACCGCGACGGCCGACACCGAGACCGCTACCGCGCGAATGCCTCGCGCACCATTGTTCCAGTCGCCCTCGCGATGTGAATGCAGGACTTGACCGCGACGCACGCACACCGCCGCGACCAACAACAATGCGATACAGGCGAAGAATTCAGCCACCGTGACCGGACGCCGATCACTGTCGAAACCGGCCTTGAGAAACAGCACCGCATCGGCCATCGCCGCGATGGCGGTGCGACGCCAAGCCAGGGCGGTGCGCTCGGCGGCCAGACCCGCCCCCGGACCGGTCACGACAGCAGCAGGCCGATGCCCGCCAGCACCGCGATCACCGCGATGCCGCCGGCCAGGATGGGGACCATGAGGGTGCGCGGGAGCGTGCCGCCGCGCTCCATCGCCGCCTGCACATGCCGCCAGCGGCCGTACGCGCCGAGCGCGATCACACAGGCGAGCACGATGCAGCTGACGGCAACCGCCGAGCGAACTCCGTGAGGGCGGAAGGGTTTCACGAGCTCATGCACCGCCACACCACCGGCGAGCAGGCCGAGCGCCGTGCGCATCCAGGCCAGGAAGGTGCGTTCGTTGGCGAGGGTGAAGCGGTAGTCGAGCTCCTGTTCCTCGACCTCGATGAGCTGTTCGACCCGAGCCTCGGCCGCGGCGATCTCCCGGTCCACAGCGGTCTCGTCCGACTTCGCGGGATTTCCGGACGGGTCGGCGGAGCCCATCGGCGTTCTCCTTCTCCGCTACCGGCGAGCTGTTGAACAACGCCGGTTAGAGGCACTTTCGAGGGTTTCAACCATGCGGTATTCACATCGCGGGGCTATCCACATTCGCCTCTCACGGTAGTCGGGGGCAAGGGGCGAACGCGCACAGTGAACGCATGCGCCTGATCGTGTCGATCGCCCTCGGCTGGTTGCCCGTACTGCTGCTCGGGCCGCTGCTGTTCGCACCGGAATGCCCGGCAGCATCGGACGGATTCGACTGGCCGCTACGGCCGCGCCCCGCAGTGGTGCGCGCGTTCGACAAACCGGAGCAGAACTGGCTGCCGGGGCATCGCGGGGTGGACCTGGCCGGTTCGGCCGGACAGCAGGTGCTGGCCGCGGGTGGCGGGACGGTGGTCTTCGTGGGGACGGTCGCGGGTAAACCGGTGCTGTCCATCGATCATCCGGGCGGGCTGCGCACCACCTACGAGCCGGTGACGTCCTCAATTCCGGTGGGGCGCAGGGTGAATCGTGGCACGGAGATCGGGACGCTGGATCGCGGGCATGCGGGGTGCCCGGTCAGCGCCTGCCTGCATTGGGGGGTGCGGCGGGGCCGTGAGTATCTGAATCCACTGGGACTGATTCATCAGACGCCGATTCGACTCAAACCTCTGGAGTCGACCGTCGGATGATGAGCGGGTGGGGCCAGGATGAAGGCATGTCGCACGAAACCGCTTCGGCTCCGTTCACGTACTCCGAGGTCGGAGCCACCGCGGGTGACTTCCCGCCGGGCTACCACCATTTCCGGCTTCGGCTCCGCATCGGTTCGGGGCGAGCGTTGTTTGACCGGGCGGGGGCGCAGATTCTCGGCTACGAAATGCAGCGTGGGACGGGTATTTTCGCCTGGGCCAGTACGGCTACGGCCGAGCCGGGCACCGAATTGACCGTTCGTCTCGGGGTGGGGCCGATCCGGATCACCGCGCCGTGCCGGGTGGTGTATGTGGTGGAGGAAAGCGATCGGCGGGGGTTCGCGTATGGGACGCTGCCCGGGCATCCGGAGATTGGGGAGGAGTTGTTCGCGGTCGAGTACGACGCTGGGGATGACTCGGTGTACGGGGTGGTTGCTGCGTTTTCGCGGGCGGGGGCTTGGTATACCAGGATCGGGGGGCCGGTGGTTCGGATGGTTCAGCGGTGGGTTGCTCGTCGGTATATCGGGGTGCTTCGGGCTCGTTGAAACCATTGCCCCGGGTTCGTACGGGAGAAGAGGTGGCCGACCCATGCGTGGGTCGGGTCGACTTGGTCGGTGTACGCACTGGCTGGCAGAGAAGATCAGGCAGTGGGGACGGGCTGGGAGCCGTACCCGGATTTAGCTCCCGGGCTTGGGAATACATTCACACTTCCAGCCGGGTCGACTGGCTGTCGTTGCGTTTGGAGGTGGGCGGGTACGCCCGATAACGCCCGTTCCAGCCCTCGGCACTGAAAAAGGTGGGCCTCCACGGGTTGACATCGACGTGCATGTAATCAGGCGTGGTAAACGCCGAGAGGACCCCCGCGTGGTTACATGCACGTCGAGGGATTAAGACGAAAGCGACACCCGACCCTTGAGCCTTGTCCTCTTTGCCTTGTTTTTCCTGTCTTAATTCTTTTTGGTCTTGTTCTTTCTCGTCCTGGCGTCTCTATCTTTTGGTCTTTAATCTCTTGCTCCCCCACCGAGGAAACCCTCCAGGGTGTTCGCCTCGGCGCGCAATGTCTCAGCACGGTCGGCTCCGCCGCTGTGGGCGTCGTATTCCGTTGCGGCGGTGCGGCGGTCGTCTATCTCCGCTCGGACGATCGAGACGATATCGGCTTCGGTCAACACCCGGCGGGCGCGCTCGGCGGTGCCCAATCCGACTGCGCTGGACTCGATCGCGCCCGCGGTGACGTCCGATGCGTCGACGGCCTCGGCATTGTCGATCGCTGCCAGCGCGGATCGCAGTGCGGCGGTGGCGCTTCGATCACGGGCCTTCATGGCCACCGGTAATGCGGTGCGGAGGCGGTCGCGCAGGGGTGGGAGGTCGGCGGGGTGTTCGGTCGTCATGATCATCGACGCTACGGGTGGCGGGGGGCTTCGTCGAACATATTCCGCGGTCGCCGCTGGGGTGTGCGTTAAACGCCTGCGGGGGTGCCCTTTTCGCTTTCTGCCAGTTCGGACTTCCAGCGGCGGAAGCCCTCTTCGGTGCGGCCGCGACGCCAGTAGCCGGAGATCGATGCCCATTCGGCGGTGATGCCGCGTTCCTTGCGGATGTAGGGGCGGAGGTCGTCCATGACGGCTTGTGCTTCGCCGTGGATGAATACGTGGGGCTGGCCGTCCAGCCAGGGTTCGGCGCGGACGGCGGCGGCCAGGCGTTCGCCGGGATCGGCGTCGCCGCGGTGGATCCAGGTGAGTTCCACGCCCTCGGGGTGGACGAAGGCGAGTTCGTCCGCGGGGGCGGAGACTTCGACAAAGACGCGGCCGACGGCATCGCCGGGAAGGGCGGCGCACGCGGCGGCTATGGCGGGCAGGGCGGAGTCGTCGCCGGCGAGCAGGTGCCAGTCGGCGTCCGCGCGGGGGGCGTAGGCGCCGCCGGGGCCGAGTAGGTCGATGGTGTCGCCCGGTTCGGCGGCGACGGCCCAGGGACCGGCTACGCCCTCGTCACCGTGGTAGACGAAGTCGATGGCGATCTCCTGGGCGGCGGGGTCGATCGAGCGCACGGTGTAGGTGCGCATGATGTCGCCATCGGCGCCGGGGAAGGCCAGTTTGACGTAGGCGTCGGTGAAACCGTTGGGCTGGAAGGCTGCGAAGCCGGGGCCGCCGAGGTGCACGCGGATCAGGTGCTCCGAGAGGCGGATGGTGTTCTGGACGACAAAGGTTGTACGGACGCGAGCCATGGGGCACCTCCATTATTAGGATTACCTAACTAAACCTAGCACGTGCTCCGACCGTTCGTCGATAGAGCTCCGATAGATCGTCGATTACGACACCTTCTCGACCAGGGAAGCCAGTGCGCGGGCCAGGTGCTCCAGACCCGGTCCCGGCGCACCACCGGGCTCGTACATGTAGGTGTCGCGGCGAATCTCCACCATCAACGCGGAGACGCGTCGATCTATGCCGTAGTGGGCCAGCGGGACATAGGTTCCCGCGAACGGGCTGTTGATTCCGATGCCGCCGAAGTCGGCGAAGGCCGCTGCGGCATGGGCTTTCAGGTCGGGTGGGGTGTGGAAATCGTCGACGCCGAGGCAGATCGGCGGGCGGTCGCCGTCGCCGTGCAGTTCGTAGGGCAGGGGGGCGGTGGGGTACGAGTGCACATCGATGATCACCGCGCGGCCGGTTGCCCGCAGCCGGTCGGTGACCGCATCGGTCATTGCCCGCGCATACGGGTGGAAGTAGCGATCCAGGAGCGGCGTGGGATCGAAATCCTCGAGGCGCAACAGGTCCCGGTGCGTGGTGCGGGTGTAGACCGCGCCCATGCCGACGGCGAGCATTTCCTCGCGCTCGTCGGGGAAGCGTTCCGGGTCGATGACCAGGCGCGACAGCCGGTTCACGAATTGCCAGGGGCGCGTGGCGGACAGCGCGGCGGCGGTGGCGGCCAGGTGAGCGGTGTGCGCATCGGTGATGTGGTCGAGTTCGCGGGTCAGCGCCCGGTCGTCGAGGATGATTCCGCTGCGAACGGTGGGCGGAATCACCCGCGAGGAGTGCGGGACGTGCAGGATCACCGGCGAATCCGCCGCGCCGGGCAGCACTTCGATCGAGTCGGGAATCGCCGCCGTGATCATGCGCGCGGATGGGCCTGATCGTGCACCTTCTTCAGGCGATCGATCGAGACGTGCGTATAGAGCTGGGTGGTGGCCAGGCTGGCATGGCCGAGGATCTCCTGCACCACCCGCAGATCGGCCCCGCCCTCCAGCAGATGGGTGGCGGCGGTGTGCCGGAAACCGTGCGGGCCCATATCCGGCGCTCCGGGAATCGCGGAGATCACCTCGTGCACAACGGTTCTGGCCTGGCGCGGGTCGAGCCGCCGACCGCGTCGGCCGAGCAGCAGGGCCCGACCGGATTCCGGTGTCGCCAGGGCGGCGCGGCCGAACCGCAGCCAGGCGTCCAACGCCTGATCGGCGGGGCCGCCGAAGGGCACCGCCCGCTCCCTGTTGCCTTTGCCCAGTACCCGCACCAACCGTCGCTCCCGATCCACGTCCTCGATATCGAGCCCGACCAATTCACTCACCCGAATTCCGGTGGCGTACAGCATCTCCACGATCAGGCGGTCCCGTAGCGCCATCGGATCATGCTGGGCCGCACCCGATTCCGCCGCGTCCATGGCCGCTCGCGCCTGGTCCCGGCCGAGTACCGCGGGGAGCACCCGATGGGCCTTGGGCGAGCCCAGCCGAGGACCCGGATCCACCGACAACCTGCCCGTATGGGTCAGCCAGGCGGTGAAGGTGCGGGCCGAGGAGGTCCGGCGCGCCATGGTGGTGCGGGCCGCGCCGCCCGCGGCCAGCACCGCCAGCCACGACCGCAGTAGTGCCAAATCCACCTCCCCCACACCGGAATCCGCCGCCCGCTCCACCAAATGTTCCAGTAGCGACCGCGCATCCCCGACATAGGCCCGAACCGTATGCTCCGACCGATTCCGCCCCAACCGCAGATGCCGTCCGTACTCGACCAGCAACCCCTCCAAATCCTCCGGCAATCCGCTCATCCCCCCACCGTTCCCCTCCCCCACCCGGCAAATCAAGCCCCCGCGCCGCTGACGGTGCCGCGGTCGCGCCCGCGGCGGTTGCGGTCGCGCTCGGCCACGATGGCTGGCGCACCCCGCGTGGTGGATTGGGCGAGGCGATACCACCCGGAGTCATCGCACGCGATCAGGCCCGCGATTTCCAGCGCCGTCAGCGTCGCGCGCACGGCCGCAAGCGAGAGCCCGGTCTCGGCAATGAGTGAGCGCGCCACCCGTGCCCCCGCCGCGGGCAAAGCCGCGTAGACCAATGCCTCCTCATCGGAGAGATCGTCCTCCGGCGCGGCCGAAACCGTTGTCGGCAGGGAGAGTCGAAGCGGCCCGGCCTCATCGAGGATGTCGGCGGCACTGGTCACCAGAAACGCCTCCCCATCCCGAATCATCCGGTGACAACCCACCGAGGCCGCCGAGGTGATGGGACCGGGAACCGCCAGCGCCGGACGGCCGAGGCGGCGAGTCCATTTCACGGTATTGCGAGCCCCGCTCCGGGCGCCGGCCTCCACCACCACGACCGTATCCGCCAAGGCGGCGATGAGCCGATTGCGCGCCAGGAAATGATGCTTACGCGCCGAGGTACCGGGCGGATACTCACTGACAACCAGTCCGCTGGTGGCGATCTCGGCCAACAGCTGATCGTGCTGCACCGGATACGGACGATCCACCCCGCACCCCAGTACCGCGATGGTGCAACCACCGACCCCGAGCGCGGCCCGGTGCGCCATCCCGTCGATACCGAAGGCCGCACCGGACACCACCGTCCACCCCCGCACCGCCAACTCCCCCGCGATCTCCCCGGTGGCGTGATTCCCGTACCCGGTACTGCACCGTGCCCCCACCACCGCCACCGCCCGCTCGGTGCACTCCATCAGCGACCGCGGCCCCCGCACCCACAGCACCAGCGGCACCGCGGCCGCTTCATCCTGCTCCGGATCCAACTGCCGCAACCCCAGCATCCGCCAAGCGGGCCACTCCTCATCATCGGGCGTCACCACCCGCCCGCCGAGCCGCGCCATCAACGCCATATCCGCTTCGGCCCGGTCGATCCCACGCCGCGCCTCGGTGGGCCCGCGCAGCACCTCCGGCAGCGCGCACTCCCGAACCGCACGGGCCGCCTCGACCACCCCGACCGACTCGATCAGCGAAGACAGTGCCGCACAGGGGCCTTCGACAACCCGCGACAGATAGACCCAGGCCAGCCGCCGAACATCGGCGTCTTCGATACCGAGGCGGTGGGAATCGACCGCCTCGGTATCGGAACGAGCAGCCGCTCCGGTGGCAGTGGTGTCGCTCGCGCCGGCCCGGACCGCTTCGATCGACCCCGTCCGGGCTTGCGCGGGCGTGGCATCGGGCGCACCGCCGTGGCTGCGGGCGGTGTCATCGGCACCGGTCGACGGGGCGGTCATGCCGCACCTCGCTGGCGGAAGTTCAAGGCTTGCAGGACGTCCTGGGCGGTGGGGAGGTGGCCGCCGCGGAGGTCGCATACGGTCCAGGCGACCCGTATGGCTCGGTCCGCGCCGCGGGCGGACATGCGGCCGTGGCGGAGGGCGTTCTCGACCGGGGCGAGGGCCTCGCGGGGGAGGCGGAATTTCTGACGCAGGATGTGGCCGGGGACTTCGGCATTGGTGGACAGGCCGAGGGCGGACCAGCGTTCGGCCGCGGCGTCGCGGGCGACGGCGACTCGGGCTCGGACCACCTCGCTGCTCTCTACTTCCTCACCGCTGAAGGCGCCCGCGGCTTGGGCGTGCATTTGCACCGCGAGGTCGATGCGGTCGAGCAGCGGGCCGGAGAGTTTGCCCAAATATCGGCGGCGGGCCAAAGGCGCACAGATGCAGTCGATATCGCGAGCCGGGGCGCACGGACAAGGGTTTGCGGCCAGCACCAACTGGAACCGAGCGGGGTAGCGAGCCACGCCGTCGCGGCGGGCGATACGAACTTCGCCCTCCTCCAAGGGAGTTCGCAGCGCCTCGAGAACCTTCGTCCCGATCTCGGCGCATTCGTCCAGGAACAGGACGCCGCGATGGGCACAGCTGGCCGCGCCCGGGCGGGCCGAACCCGAACCGCCGCCGATCATCGCGGCCACCGACGACGAATGGTGCGGGGCGACGAAGGGTGGCGAGAAGATGAGCGGGTGGTCGTCCGAGAGGATGCCCGCCACCGAGTGGATGGCCGTCACCTCCAAGGACTCGCGTTCGCGCAGGGGTGGCAGCAGGCCCGGGAGGCGTTGTGCCAGCATGGTTTTGCCTATGCCGGGTGGGCCCGTCAGCAGCAGGTGATGGCCACCGGCGGCGGCCACCTCCAGCGCCCAGCGGGCTTCGTCCTGGCCGACCACCTCGCGCAGGTCACCCGTGGGCGGGATGAGGGGTGGGGCGGCGGGTTCGGGCGGGGCCAGTTCGCCGGCGCCGCGCAGCCAGTCGACCAGCTCGCCCAGGCTGGCGGCGCCCAGGACGCGGATGCCGTTCACCAAACCGGCCTCGGGCAGGGCGGCGGTGGGCACCACGACGGTGCCGCGACCGGCCGTGCGGGCGGCGAGTACGGCGGGCAGGATGCCGCGTACGCGGCGGACCCGGCCGTCCAGGGCCAGTTCACCCAGCAGTACCGTATCGGCCAGTCGCTGCGAGGGGATCGACCCCGCCGCGTCCAATACGGCCGCCGCCAAAGCCAGGTCGTAGACGCTGCCGACCTTGGGCAGGGTCGCCGGGGACAGGGCCAGGACCACCCGGCCGTCTGGCCATTTCTCCCCCGTATTGCTGACGGCCGCGCGGACCCGGTCGCGTGATTCCTGCAATGTCGTATCGGGTCGGCCCACCAGGTGTACCGAGGGCAAACCCTGGCCGATATCGGCCTCGATCTCCACCAGTTGCCCGTCCACCCCGGCCACCGCCACGGAAAACGCTCTCCCCAAAGGCATTTCAGAACACCCCCTTGAGGTGTTCCACCACCGGTTCGACGCCGGGGCGCATGAGCACCGACACCACGTCGAACCGGACCCGGTGCCACGGCCCCTGCTGTTCGTGCAGCCACAGCAGGGCCAGTCGCCGGATGCGCTGCTGCTTCAGAAACGTGACGGCCTCGGCGGGCGGGCCGAAGCCGAAACCGCGGCGCGTCTTCACCTCGACGAAGGCGGTGACGCCGTCACCGTCCCGGCCGATCAGATCCAGTTCCCCGTACCGGCATCGCCAATTGCGGGCAACGATCTCCATACCGGCGGCGCTCAGGTACCGCGCCGCCAACTCCTCCCCGTGCGCTCCGAGCGCGAGATTGTCTCCCATGACGCCAGCATGGCCGGGCCCGAAGCGGACCCGGCCATGCCGACCTGCGGAAACAGGTTGCCTGTGGATAGCGAAAAGCTGTGGACTACTCCGGAAGCCGCAGGTCAGGCTTCTCCAGCTCCTCGATATTGACATCCTTGAAGGTGATGACGCGAACATGCTTCACGAAGCGGGCGGGCCGGTACATATCCCAGACCCACGCATCGGACATGCGCACCTCGAAGTACACCTCGCCATCGGCGTTCTGCGGCCGCAGTTCGACCGTATTGGCCAGGTAGAAGCGGCGCTCGGTCTCCACCACATATGAGAACTGGCCGACGATGTCCTTGTACTCGCGATATAGCGAGAGTTCCATCTCGGTTTCGTACTTCTCGAGATCCTCGGCGCTCATCGGGTGGAACGTCCTCCTTGTCGCCCAACTGGGTGTAGAGACATCATCCCGCATACGCGGTATCGGTAGCCACCCGGCCGGTCTCGCGCACATTGCGCCAGGACCGGCGGTGCTCCGGGGTGATGCCCAGCCGCTGTAGGGCCTCGGTGTGTTCGGGCGTGTTGTAGCCCTTGTGACCGGCGAATCCATAACCGGGGAATTGCTCGTCCAGCTGCACCATCATCCGGTCCCGGGTGACCTTGGCGAGCACGCTCGCCGCGGCGATGCAGGCCGCCGACGCGTCGCCACCGATCACCGGCAACGACGGCACCGGAATGCCCGGCACCCGGAACCCATCGGTGAGAACGTACCCGGGCACCGGGTCCAGTCCCGCCACCGCACGCCGCATTCCCTCGATATTGGCTACGTGAATGCCGATGGCGTCGATCTCCCAGGCGGGGATGACGATGATTTTCCAGGCCAGCGCGACCCGTTTGATGATCGGGAAGAGCTCCTCGCGGGCCGCCTCGGTCAGCCGCTTGGAGTCGTCCAGTCCGGCCAGTGAGGTGTACGCCTTGGGCGCGAGCAGACAGGCCGCCACCACCAGTGGACCCGCCGACGGACCGCGGCCCGCCTCGTCGACCCCGGCGACGGGACCGAGGCCGCTGCGAATCAACGCGGCTTCGAGCGTGCGTAGTCCGCCCGCCTTGCGCATGACCACGCGCGGCGGCCAGTCGCCGCGTTCGATCGGCTGAATCACCTTGCCGCCCCGTGGCTTCGCACCACGTGTGGACCCGTTCGCCATCTTCCCCACCGGTCGATTATCCCGCTGTACTCAGTTGGATTGCGGGTCTTGCGACTTCACGAATCCGATCCGGCCCAGTGGCCAGATCTTGTAGACGGCCTTACCGCGCACATCATCGACCGGAACCGTGCCCTGCAGTTCGTCACGCATGTGGTAGCGGGAGTCGGCGGATTCGGCGCGATTGTCGCCCATCACCCAGAGATTGCCGTTGGGCACCTTGATCGGCCCGAAGGCGCGACCGCCGGCATTGAACGGCACATCCGGGTGCGCCGGATCGAACGGATTGTTGAACTTCACGTACGGCTCGTCCAAGGGCTTGCCGTCGACCAGGATGCGGCCCTGCGCGTCACAGCACTGCACGGTCTGCCCGCCGGTCGCGATCACCCGCTTGACCAGGTCGTTCTCATCCGGCGGCACCAGGCCGAAGAAGGAGAGGAAGTTCTGCACGCCGCGCACCACGGCATTGCGCGAGCGGATGGAGGTGTAGTGCTTGTTCCAGTCGTCGGTCGGGCCGACGAACACCACCACATCACCGGGCTTCGGATCACCGAAGTAGTAGCTCAGCTTCTGCACGTAGATGCGGTCGCCGGTACAGCCCGCGCACCCGTGCAGGGTGGGCTCCATGGACTGCGACGGAATCACATAGGGCCGGCCGATGAATGTCACGACCAGCGCGGTGATGACCGCGGCAATACCGATGAGCATCGGCAGTTCCTGCCAGAACGGCCGCTGCTTCTTCTTCGGCTTGCTGGTCGGCGCATCCGCTGCCCGACCCTCGTCGTCCGCACCGGACACTGTCACCGACTCGCTCTCGTCTGCCACCGGAACAGAGTAGCCCGGCACCGCGAAGAACCATGCGGTGCCGGGCTACTCGCCGTTCTGGGCGAAAAGCTAGCTCAGCGCTTTTCCTTGATCTTCGCGGCCTTGCCACGCAGATCGCGCAGGTAGTACAGCTTCGCGCGGCGGACGTCACCACGGGTGACGACCTCGAGGTGGTCGATGTTCGGCGAGTGCACCGGGAAGGTGCGCTCCACGCCGACACCGAACGACACCTTGCGCACCGTGAAGGTCTCGCGGATGCCACCGTTCTGGCGGCGGATCACGACGCCCTTGAAGACCTGGATGCGCTCCTTGTTGCCTTCGATAACCTTCACGTGCACGTTGACCGTGTCACCCGGGCGGAAAGCCGGGATGTCGCTACGCAGCGACTTTTCGTCGACGAAGTCGAGGGTGTTCATGTCCGTCCTTATTGGATTCGCGCGAACAGAGGAACCTGGCGGCTACCTCCCGAGCGGGAGATGCTCTACCGGTTCGTGCTCCGGATAATTGGGCGGTGCCCGGGCATGCGAACGCCCAAGGCAACCTGAGTATTGTGCCAGACCGGACCGCACCCCCTGTAATCGGGGCTGAGGGCGAGGTAGTCGGGGCTAGGCGCGGGAGTTCGCCCGGGTGATGGCCGACGCTATATCGGAGACCAGCGGCGGGTAGTCGGTGCGCCCGGTGACCACCTGGAGGAAGACCAGACAGTCCTGCGCCGCCGCGGCAACCTCCAGGCATTCCCGGAGTTCCCCGACGGTGGTGGCGCGCAAAGTCAGCACCGAGTCCTCGTCGCCGCCGAAGGCGTGCGGAAGTTCGGACCAGCGCCAGGGCGCGATGTCGTTGTACGGGGCGCTCGGTCCGTGGATGGCGCGTTCGATGGCGTAGCCGTCATTGTCGACCAGGACGATGACCCCGGTCAGGCGCTCGCGAATCCAGGTGCCGAGCTCCTGGATGGAGAGCTGCGCCGCACCGTCGCCGATCACCAGCACCGGACGCCGGTCCGGGCAGGCCAGACCCGCGCCCAGGGCGGCGGGCAGGGCATAGCCGATGGAACCCCAGAGCGGCTGACCCAGGAAGGTGATGCCGGTCGGCATGCGCAGGGTCGCGAGGCCGAAGAAGGCCGAACCCTGGTCCGCGACAACCACATTGTCGTTGTCCAGGGCTCCGGCGATGAGCGGCCAGAGCGTCGCCTGGGTGAGCGGAGTGTCGTTGGGCTCGGTGACCATCGGGATGGCGTCTGCGGTCGAGGCCGTCCGATCGGGTTCGGCGAACTCCTCGGTGAGATCGGTGAGGATCTCCAGCGCGGCGGTCAGCGACAGCGGGGCGAAGGCGTCGATACCTGCGATGACCGTGCGCTCGGGGCCGATGTCGATGGTGCGGCGCGGGTCGATGCGGTGACTGAAACCGGCGGTGATGCTGTCGGTGTACTGCACGCCGACGGTCACCAGGCGTTCGGTGTCCTCGACCGCGGCGCGCACGGTCTCGGGTGAGGCGGCGCCGGTGTAGACGCCCAGGAAGTTCGGGGCCGATTCGTCGACGAGGGTTTTGCCCCAGGCGAGCGTGGCGTACGGCAGATCACCGGAGGCGAGCAGACCGCGCAGTTGTTCGGTCGCGCCGATGCGATTGACGAAGACATCGGCCAGCACCGTCACCCGGCGATCGGCGAGGAAGTCGCGTGCGGCGACGGCGAAGGCGGCGCGCGCGCCGATGCTGCTGAAGTCGGCGGGCGGTTCCAGGCGCGCGGTGGGCCGGCCGACCTCCATGCGCGCGGTATCGGTGGCGAGCATGAGATAGCCCGGACGGCGGTGCACCAGAACCGAATTCAGCACCCGGTCGATCTCCTGGCAGGCGTCGGCGGCGCCGAGATCGGCCTGTGCGCAGGTGACCTCGGCCGCGATCCGGCGGAAGTGGTGGAAATCCCCGTCCCCGAGCGTGTGATGAATGATCCGGTGATTGGCCTGAATGTCCTTGGCGGGGACGCCGACTATGTGCACGACGGGGACGTGTTCGGCGTAGCTGCCCGCGATGGCGTTGACGGCGCTGAGCTCTCCGACACCGTAGGTGGTCACGACCGCGCCGATCCCGCGTAGTCGGGCGTACCCGTCGGCCGCGTATCCGGCATTGAGTTCATTGGCGCTGCCGACCCAGCGCAGGCCCGGGTGCTCGATCACATGATCGAGGAATTGCAGGTTGAAATCGCCCGGTACGCCGAATATTTCGGTGACTCCGAGTTCGTGGAGCCGATCGAGCAGGTAATCGCCGACAACGTAGCCCATGCTCAAACCCTGGCATGCCGATCGCTCAGTCAGCGGTCTTTCGGCTACCCAGGTGTGGCGTGGGTAGCGGTGCGGAGGGCGCGGGCACCACGGTGCGCACCAACTCTTCCTCGGCGGCACGGCGCACATGGGCGACATCGGGGCTACCGGCCACCAGATCCTGTAGGAAGATCTTGGCTCGGATCACCGGCCGCCGGTATCGGCGTTCGCGCACGATCGCGCGCCGCATCCGGCCGCGCCGATTGCCATAGCGCCATCGGGCCCACGGCGCACCGGGCCGACTCAAGCGCAGCGCGCCGACGAACAGCAGCGGCGGGAAGAACATGCCGAACAGACCGGTCCAAATCTTGCCCTTGGCAATGACGATCGCGGCGAGCAGCAGATTCACCACCGCGAAGACGGCGATCACCACGCGTTCGGCGATACCCGGATCCGAGCGCAGATCATTGATGTCCAGCAGCCACAGCGGATGAAAACCCAGCAGCAGAAACCCCGTCACCGCGACCGCGACGAAAACCGCGTCGACCGAGGTGCGGCCCTGCTCCTCCCAGTACACATCGCGCAAGTAGTAGATGAGCGCGAACTCGTCCAGCACCAGCGCCGCACCCACCCCGAACACCGCCGCCACCGCGCCGACCACACCGCTGCTGCTGTCGTACAGCGTCACCAGGCCCACGCCCGAGCCCAGCACCAGGATGACGCCGAAGACCATGTGGTGGATGTGCACGTCACCGGCGCGGACATTGCCCGGCCACCAGCGCACCTGCTTACGGATGAGCCGGACGCTGATGCGGATCAGGATGAAGCCGATGATGAATCCGAGCAGTAGGCAGGCCAGGGGCAGGCGGCCGTTGTCGATGACGTCGCCCTCCCACCACCGGTGAAAACCTCTCATGCCACTCTCGTCTCCGGGATTCGCCCACAAGGTCAATACCGAGCCTAGCCATGGGTTGTGAATGCCCACGTCAGGGCTATTCTCCCCGGTGCGATCGACCCCGCGATGAACCGCCGGGAACGGCAGGGCGGCGGCATCGGGTGCAGGCGGGCAAACGGGACAGGCCAACCACTTTCGATGGTTGGCCTGTCCGATCGGGTACCGCGATTACTTGCCGAAGCCCGCCCGCCGCAGCGCATCGGCCATCGAGCCGGAGGGCGCGGCCTGCGGGCGACCGCCGCCCTGCCCA
>NZ_BDAW01000021.1 GCF_001625085.1 Nocardia acidivorans NBRC 108247 | reverse complement strand
TGGCCCTGCGGGCGGGGTGGCGGGCCGGGCGGGCGCGCCATGATGGGTCCGGATTCGCCGGTGCGCGGTCCACGCACCGGCGGCGGACCGGACGGTTGACCTTGCGGCCGGCCGGGCATGACGGTCGGAATGCCCTGCGAGGAAGGATTTCCCACCCGCGGTCCCGGGCTCGGCGGTCCCGGACGGGAGCCGCGCTGCTGCGGTACGCCTCGTTCCCAGGGTGCGGAGGGCGCGCGCCGCGGTGCGGGAGCGTCCGGGCCGTCACCGCGGCCGGGCGTGCGCGGTGGCGGCCCGTCCTGTCCATCGGGTCGGCCGGTCGAGCGTGGTCCGCCGTACTCGCTCACCGTGCCTCCTTGTCTCGCAGTTCACGCTTGCGCGCCCGCCGGAACCTGTTCACTCGGCGCCGGGTCTCGGAGTCGAATCCCTTGTCCGCCGGATCGGACTGACCGCGGAAGCGGTGCCAGAGTCGGCGGGCGACGAGCAGGAGCAACAGCGCACCGACACTCGCGGTAATTATTGCCAACACTCGACCGTAGGCGTTGGAGCGCACCGAAACCGATACGGCATTGCCGAGTGGCACGCCATCGGGTGTGGTAAGCGCGATGGGTATCACCAGGTTTCGACTGTCGGAGACCTCGGTCGGAATCTGGAACGAGCGGGTGCCCTTGGCGGGCAGCACCTGTTCGCCGATATCGGTGATATTGGTCTCGGCGGGCGCGTCGATCCGGAATTTGATCCGGACCGCGACGGGCAGGTCATTGCGGGCGACCAGCAGCAGCGGACTCTGCTCCGAGGCGAGGGTGTAGACGCCGCCGGGCGGCAGCACGGTCACCGAGTGGAACAGATCGCCGACGGTGCGGGTGGTCTGATCGATGCGGCGCTGCGCGTTGGTATCGGCCGCGGCGGATCCGGCGCGCCGGTCCGACAGCGTGAGCGCGCGGATCAGGTCGTCGCGCAGCGGGGTCAGGAAGGTGCGCGGGCCGAGCTCCTGCTGGGGCAGTTCGACCAGGGCGCTCATCAGTTCGGTGATGTCGTGCGCCTGCTGCCGGACCGGTTCGACGAAATGCTCCGGGACCGCCTCGGCGGCCGCGGTGGGCAGATAGTCCAGATCGTAGGGCTGCGGATCCGCCTGCTGCGCAAGCAGATCGGTGAGTGAGCGGGGCGTGGCGAGATTGGCGCGGTACATCAGGTCGAGTTGGCCGAGCAGCGCGGTGGCCTCATCGCGATTGGGACCCCACTGCTGCGGCGGCATGAGCAGCGCCGAGCGCGGGCGGCCGGGCTGCGGATTGAGCGCGGTCCAGGTCACCGCCCCGAGCGCGTCCTGCAGCCGGGCGGCGCGGGAGTCGTTGGTGAGGTCGTAGCGCACCTTGTCCGGGGTGAACGGCGGGGTCGGCGGATGCGAGCCGACGGCGGCCAGCGCGGTCGCGGACCAGATGTCGAAGGTGGCGGCGCGCAGTTCGGGTGCGCCCGGGGCGGGGTCGCCGCCGCCGGGCGCGGGCAGGGTGAGCCCGCCCAGTCGCACCAGATCCGGGTTGACCGCATCGCTCGGCGGGGGCGGGCTCTTGGCGCTGGAGATATTGGCGCGGCCGTCCGCGGGCGTCACGGCGTTGTCGGCCAGGATCGCGGTGTTGTATCCGTGGTGCGCGAGCAGCTCCGCGCCCTCGTTGTCGATGCTGCCCGCATCGGGCAGGGCCACGCCGCGCACCGATTTCACCGACAGCAGCTGGTCGATCAGATCGGCGGGCGCGTTGAGCGCGCGGTCCGCCAGGGTGATGTCGCCGGTGGCGGCGAGCGCCTCCGGATCGACCTGTGCGAACGGCAGCGCGACCACGCACATGGTGGGGGCGAGGGATTTGAGCCGGTCCAGCCACGCCTTGGCGGCGTGGTCGCCGGTGCCCGCGCGGGTGCTGCCGTCCGGATCGGACGGACTGGCCAGCACCCGGTAGCCGTCCTTCATATCGGAGACGGTGAGCAGCAGGTCCGGATCGACGGCCAGGCACAGTGAGGCGTTCAGGTTCTTGTCCCCGCCGCCGTCGGGTTTGAGCGCGGTCTCGAGCGCCGACAGCAGCTGGTCGAGGCGGCCGCCCTGGGTGAGCGAGGCGGCCAGATCGTCATCGGTGAGCAGCGCCTCGCCCTCGACGGTGCCGGGCTTGCCCGCGACCAGGCGCGGGCGGTCGGCGAGCGGCCACAGCATGGTGGTGGCGACCGGCGGCGCGTCGGGGACGGCCGGAATCGGCGGTGCGGCCTCATGTTTGCGCGGATCGGCGGCGGTGAGCGGGACGCCGAGCACGGGCAGCAGGAAGCGGGCGTCGTCGAGCCGGGCCTGGCCGCCGTAGGCGGGTTCGCCGTTCACGTTCAGCAGCAGCGGGTAGATCCCGGGTGCGGTGATATCGAGAGCCGATATGCCACTGGGCAGTTCGGCCGCCGAATGCAGGGCGACGGTGAGGCTGAACTGCTTTCGCTGGCCGGGCGTCAATTGGTCTGCGACATCCTGGAATTCACCGGTGATGTCGTAGTTGCTCTGATCCAGTCGCAGCGCGGAGCGCAGTCCGCTGGGACTGGTGACCGCGCCCCCGCGCTGAATGCGCACGCTGACATCGTCGACCTGCCGGTCGCCGATATTGGTGACCGTGCCCGAGACCACGAAATACGGATCGCTGGTGCTGGTGATGGCGGTGGGCGTCACCGAATCCAGCGACAGCTTCAGGAATTTCGGCCCGGTGGATTCGCCGTTGCCGCTCCCGGTCGGCTCGGCGGCCGCCCATGGCGGACACGCGGTGAGCACGGCCAGCACCACCGCGACGAGCGACAGGATCCAGCGGTGCAGCGCCCCCGCGGTGTCTTGCCCAGGACGCCCAGACCCCGCACGCGTCATTGTCTGCCGTTCTCCATCCGGTCGATCAGCCGGTTCGCGACCTCGGCCAGCCTCCGTTCGTCAGCGTAGGCGAGCCGGGAATCGAGTTCGCTCAAGGGAACCCAGGCCACCTTGGTGACTTCGACGTCGGCATCGGAGAGTTCGCCGTCGAGGAAGCGCATCAGATAGTGGTGCACGGTCTTGTGTACCCGCCGGCCCTCGGTGACGAACCAGTAGTCGATGCTGCCGAGTTCGGCGACCACGCTGCCATTGATGCCGGTCTCCTCGGCGACCTCGCGGATGGCGGTCTGCTCGGCGGTCTCGCCCTCTTCGATATGACCCTTGGGCAGTGACCAGAGCAGTCTGCCGCGGCGATCGGTGCGTCCGATCAGTGCGGCGCAGCGTTTCTCGCGCGGGCCGTCCAGGCCGTCCACGACGAGTCCGCCCGCGGAGGTTTCCCGGACCGTGCGCATGCGAGGTTTCGCCGCATTACCGGCCGAACCACGGCGCCGGGGCTGGCGGCGTCGACTGTTCGCGCGATCGGCCGGAGACACTGCGCCAGTGTATAGGGGTGCGTGGCCCAGACCGGCGCACCGCAGGGGTGCCGCGGGAATCGCGCGCAATCGCCAGGGCCGGGTAATGCCGTGGCAGGTGATTTGCGCACTCCATTAAGCTGCGTATTCGTGGTTTCGCAGCAGTCCGAGGAAGCAGCCGTGGATCGCCGTACCCGATTGCTGGCCTCGGCGGCGATCACGGTGGGACGGCTCTCCGATGTCCTGACCCCGCTGGGCGAATTGTTCGCCGCGCACGGTCATGAGCTCTATCTGGTGGGCGGCACCGTGCGCGACGCCGTGCTCGGCCGCCTCGGCACCGATCTGGATTTCACCACCGATGCCCGGCCCGAGGTCGTGCAGGAGTTGATGCGCGGCTGGGCCGACAATCTGTGGGATACCGGCGGCCTGGCCTTCGGTACGGTGAGCGCGTCCAAGGCCGGACAGCAGTTGGAGATCACCACCTTCCGCGCCGACTCCTACGACCGAGTGTCGCGCAATCCGGAGGTCACCTTCGGCGACACCCTCGAGGCCGATCTGGTGCGGCGCGATTTCCGGGTGAACGCCATGGCGGTGCGGATCGGCGCGCTCGGCGAACTCGAGTTCGTGGATCCGCTGGACGGTATGGCGGATCTGCTCGAGGGTGTGCTGGATACCCCTGCGCTGCCGCGGGATTCGTTCAATGACGATCCGCTGCGCATGCTGCGCGGCGCGCGGTTCGTCTCGCAGTTGGGTTTCCGGCTCGCACCGCGGGTGCGCGAGGCGATCGTGGCCATGGCGGCGGAGATCGATCGCATCACCGCCGAGCGGGTGCACGCCGAACTGGACAAGCTGATCGGCGGCGAACACCCCACCGAGGGCATCGACGTCATGGTGGAGACCGGGCTGGCCGAGCGGGTGCTGCCCGAGGTGCCCGCCATGAAGCTGGAGATCGACGAGCATCACCAGCACAAGGACGTCTACGAACATTCGCTGACCGTGCTGCGCCAGGCCATCGATCAGGAGGAGGGCGATCCGGATCTGGTGCTGCGCTGGGCCGCGCTGCTGCACGATATCGGTAAACCGCCCACCAAGAAGAACGAACCGGGCGGCGGGGTGAGCTTCCACCATCACGAGGTGGTGGGCGCGAAGATGGTGCGAAAGCGTATGCGCGCCTTGAAGTATCCCAAACAGTTCACCGAGGATGTGGCGCGTCTGGTCTACCTGCACCTGCGCTTCCACGGTTACGGCAAGGGCCAGTGGACCGATTCCGCGGTGCGCCGCTACGTCACCGACGGCGCGGAACTGCTGCCCCGCCTGCACAAACTGGTCCGCGCGGACTGCACCACCCGCAACAAGCGCCGCGCCGCGCTGCTCCGCTCCACCTACGACGATCTCGAGGTCCGCATCGAAAAGCTCGCGGAGCAGGAGGATCTCGCGCGCGTGCGCCCGGACCTGGACGGCAACGCCATTATGGAACTGCTCGACATCAAGCCCGGCCCGGACGTGGGCAGGGCCTGGAAGTTCCTGAAGGAGCTGCGCCTGGACCGCGGCCCCCTTCCTCGCGAGGAAGCCGAGGCGGCCCTGCTCGAATGGTGGCAGGGCACAAAGTAGCCCCCAGGGAATGTCTTGTCTCAGAAGACGATCAGCGTCGTCCCGGCGACGATCGCCGAACGGATCTGCGCCAGATCGAAGGATCCCGTCAACCCGGGTAGGTCCGCCGCGAAGCAGACGTACTCCCCCGCCCGGTGGGTGCTGCTGATCCGCGCCTGATTCGGTAAGCCGGACAGCGGAATCGGCGGCAACGCGGTCAATCTTCTGGGCGCCCGTACCCCGCGCCAGTGCGCACTGTGCACGGTGATGGTGAGCAGATTGTCGGTGATCTCGGCATCGACGAGCGCCCGCACCCGTCTTCGCTTGTGCCGCGCCAGAATCAGTCCGTCCGCCGCGGGTTCGAGTTCCCAATCCGGCTGCCAGGTATTGACCCATCCCAGCAGCGCGGCCCGCGAGATCACCCCGGTGATATCGAGCTGCGCCGCCCGCACCCGGGTGGGCACCCCGGGCACCAGCCGCACCCCGTGCGCGATGACGGTCAGCTCCTCGATCCGATGGTTGTCCCAATGCACCCCGGTGACAATGGTTTTGGTTTGGAAATGCGCTCCGCGCCGCCGCACCTTGAGCGTGTGCAGGGTGGCGGTCAGGTCGTGGCCGAGGAAGGTGGCATTGACCTCCTGCCCGCCGAAGCGGCTCAGGATCCCCTCCGACAGCAGTGTCATGAGCACATCGGGCATGAGCGCGGTGACGGCTCCGGCCCCGAAGTCGGCGACGGGATCCAGCCAGGAGGTGGTGAAGCTGGTCCACTGGTCGACCCAGCTCTGGTCGAACAGGCGTTTCCCGAGATCCATCCCCAGGTCCACGGCGCGCAGCGGTGACCAGGCCTTCGGATCGAAATACGTGGCCATGATTGCTTCGAGCCTACTGCCCGGCGCCGACATGACCAGTGTGCCGAAGGTGACCCGGGTCACGAGCAATCCGGTCGGATTGTTGTGGGCGGGCGCGGGCGCGACCACAATCGGGACATGACCGTGGACCTGAACAGCGATCTGGGCGAGGGCTTCGGCGCATATCGGCTGGGTGATGACGCCGCCATGCTGGACGTGGTCACCAGCGCGAACATCGCCTGCGGTTTCCACGCCGGGGACCCGTCGATCATGCGCCGCACCTGTGCGCTGGCCGTCGAGCGGGGTGTCCGCATCGGTGCGCACATCGGCTACCGCGATCTGCCCGGTTTCGGCCGTCGCGCCATGGCGGTCGTCCCGGATGAGCTCCGGGACGAGACGCTCTACCAGATCGGCAGTCTGGACGCTTTCGCCCGCGCCGCCGGTGATCGGGTGCGCTATGTGAAACCGCACGGCGCGCTGTATCACGCGGCCGCGGCGGATCCGGCGCTCGCGACCGCCATTGTCACCGCCATGCGCGAATTCGATGCGGCCCTGGCTCTGCTCGGTCCGGCGGGCACGGCACTGGAGTCCGCCGCTCTTGCCGCCGGAACCCCTTTCCACGGTGAGGGTTTCGCCGATCGCGCCTATACCCCGGCGGGTCTGCTCGCGCCGCGCGGTCTGCCCGGTGCCGTGCTGGCCCCGGATGAGGCGGTGGCCCAGGCGCTTTCGATTGCCCGCGACGGCAAGGCGGTCACCATCGAGGACGGTACGGTGGCGGTCGCCGCGGCCAGTATCTGCGTGCACGGCGACTCCCGCGCCGCCGTGGAGATGGCCCGCCGCATCCGTGCGGCGCTCGACGAGGCCGCGATTCCCGTGCGGCCCTTCGTCTGATGGCCGCGTCATGATCACACCCGTTCGTCCCGTCCGAGATCCAGCCGTGCGCGGACCGGGTGCGGCGCTGACCGGGCCGCCGCATCGCGAAAGGACAGGTGCGTGATGAACGGCGATATCCGTTCGGCGGGTGACCGTGCGCTGCTGGTGATTCCGTCCTCGCACGCCCTGGTCGGCGAGTTGGTGGCGGCGCTGCGGTCGCGACCGGAAGGCGTGGTGGATGTGCTGCCCGCGGCCGAGACGGTACTGGTCACCCTGTCCGGGCCGGAGGCCGCCGAATCGCTGCGGAAGCGGCTGAATGTGCTGCTCGCACAGCTGGAATCGGATGCCTCGGTGGCGGTCGGTGGTCGCGAGTTGCCCGGATGGCAGCCGGAATTCGCCGACCGTTCCGAACAATTGCTGGGTGGCAATGGTTTTCACGATGAGCCGATTCGCATTCCGGTGCGCTATGACGGGGAGGACCTGCCCGAGGTGGCGCGCCTGCTCGGTCTGACTCCCGCGGAGGTCATCGCCCAGCACACCGCGACCGTATGGCGTTGCGCCTTCGTGGGTTTCGCCCCGGGCTTCGGTTATCTCGAATCCCCGGACGGCCGCCTGACGGTTCCGCGCCGATCGCAATCCCGCACCGCGATCCCGGCGGGCGCGGTCGCGCTGGCGGGCGGCTATTCGGCCGTGTACCCCCGTCGCAGTCCGGGCGGTTGGCAGTTGATCGGCACCACCGATGCGCGCCTGTGGGATGTGGACCGCGATCCGCCCGCCCTCATCCGCGCCGCCGCCCTGATCCAATTCGTCGATGTCGAAGCAGGTTTCGTATGATGCCCGCCATCGTCGGGGTCCTGCTCGCCACCCGAAACGAGGGTCGCCGATGATTCGCGTCGATCGGGTCGGCCCGTTGGCCACCATTCAGGATCTGGGCCGCCCGGGGTGGTTCGATTCCGGCGTCGGCATCGCGGGTGCGGCGGACCGAGCCTCATTGCGCCTGGCCAATCGCCTGGTCGGTAATCCGGAGGACGCGGCCGCCATCGAGGTGTTGCTGGGCGGGCTGGAACTGCTGGCGGATCAGCACCTGACCGTCGCGGTGACCGGCGCCGCCGCGCCCGCCGCGGTCGACGGTCGTCCGGTGGGTCCGGCCAGCGTGCTGGAAATCGAAGAGGGCCAACGGCTTCGGCTGGGTTTCGCCGTATCCGGGCTGCGCAGCTATGTGGCGGTGCGCGGTGGTATCGCGGTGCCGCCGGTCCTCGGATCGCGCAGTCGCGACACGCTTTCGGGGATCGGCCCGGATCCCCTGCGCGCCGGTGATGTCCTGCCGGTGGGCCCGCCGCCGCGCGAGTATCCGATCGTGGATGTGGCGCCGGTCCCGCCGCCGGGGTCGGGCCTGCTCACCGTGCGGGTGGTCCCCGGCCCCCGGGACGACTGGTTCACCCGTCCCGCGGCGCTTTTCGAGGGCGAGTGGCTGATCTCCTCGGAGACCGATCGCATCGGCGCGCGCCTGGACCGTCGCCGCGGCCCGAACCTGGAGCGCGCGGTATCGGATCAATACTCCGGCGAATTGCCCACCGAGGGAATGGCTCTCGGTTCGATCCAGGTGCCGCCGAGCGGTCAACCGGTGGTGTTCCTGGCGGATCACCCGATCACCGGCGGCTATCCGGTGATCGGGGTGGTGGTCGATGCCGAGGTGGATCTGATCGCGCAGGCCCGCCCGGGGCAGGCGATTCGATTCCGGCCGTCGACTTCTCAGTTCTCCTGATCCAGCTTGGCGTGCATGAGGTACACGTTGTAGCTGTTCCACGCCGAGACGGTGAAGTACAGATCCCGCGCGGTCGACCACGGGTGGATGAAGCCGCCGTACGCCGTCGGATAGTCGTCGATATCCACCAGTGCGACCGGTTCGGTCCAGCTGCCCTGCGGTTCGGCGGCGGTGCGCAGCACGATCGCATGCCGTTGCAGATCCAGGTAGACCATCTGCCAGCGTCCGCTGTCCCGGTCGTAGTGGATGGACAGTTCACTGGCGGTGCCGGAAACCAGTGGGGTGGCGAGTAATTCGTTGGCCCCGTCGGCGGCGGTCCAGGTGCCGTTGATCCAGTACTGGTACGCGGTCTTGTTCAGCACCTGGTCCTTGGGCACGCGGGCGAGCCCGATGACGCCCATCCGCCCGTTGGGTGTGCCGAAGGTGTAGACGTAATCGCCCTGCGGCACCATGGTCGCGACCTGGAAGCGGCCCAGGCCGAACATATTGTCCCAGCGCGCCCATTGGGATTTGGTCCAGGTGCGGCCGTTGTCGTCGGACCAGGCGATACCGCCGTGGTTGGTCCACCACATGCCCGGGATCTTGCTCCACCGGTTGACCGACATATAGCTGAGGTACTGCCGGTCGCCGACGGCGAAGCCGGAGGTGGGGATGGTGGTGATCTCGTAGTTGCGGATCTTGCGGCTGTTCAGAATCTCGGTGGCGTGGCAGCGGGTGTCCTGGACGAAGTTGTCCAGCAGCAGCCCCCGGGACAGATCGCGATTGCTGCTGTAGGCGATGGTGTTGCTGCGCCAGTCCTGATCGCCGGTGCCCGCGCCGATGGGTTCCCAGCCCTTGCCGAAGGTGTCGCCGAAGACGACGGCGACCTGGCCGGGCTGGTTCTCCCACATCAGTCCGAGGTCGGTGCCGTCGACGGACCAGCGGGTATCGGTGCGATTGACGGAGCCGTGCCCGGTGACCTGGTTGACCAGTTCGACCGAGTCCACCGTCGGTATGGCGGCGGGCGGCGCGGTGGGTGCGGCGGCGGGCGGTTGCACATCGGCGGCGGGCAGCGGCTGCGGTTCGGGCGGTTCGCCGCCGGGGACCGGGATCGGAATGGGTTCGGTCTCGGGCCGCACTTCGATCTTGGGCAGCGGCAGCGGGCCGTCCCCGGCATTGCTGCCGCCGGGGGCGCCGGTGGTGGTGGGCGCACCGGTCGGATTGCCCTCCGGCGGTGGCGCTTCCAGTGTCGGCTTGGGATTGTCCCGAATGTCCGGGCAGGGCGCCGCGCACGGATCCTCGGGCAGCGCCACCGGGTCGATGCGGGTGGTGTCGGGCTTGGGTCCGGGCACCTCGACGGTGGTGATCTCGGGTACCGGCACCGTGAGGCGAATCGTCGGATCGGGTTGCGGTGCGCCGCCCTCGGGATTGGACTGCCGCTTCAACGGATCGAAACCTGTTTCACCGCAGCTGTTCACCGGTGGCGGTTGCCAGGCCGGGACAGCGGCGGCGGGCGCGGCGGGCAGCATGATCGCGCCGATGGCGAGAACGCCGGACAGGATCAGGCCGTCGGTGGTGCGGAATCCCATATGTCTCCCGGTCTCGATCGAGCCGATATTAGCGCGATGGCGGCAATGCCCGCGCAGTACACACCGGCGGCCGCGATCACCACCGCGGGTGAGCGTCCGTCGGCCGGAATCCAGAGCGCGGTCCCGGCCAGCGCACCCACATAGGTGATGTTGAAGATGGTGTCCTGCAGGGCGAATACCTGGCCGCGGTGCAGATCGTCGATATCGATCTGCATGGCCGCGTCACCGGTGAGCTTGATGGTCTGCCCGGCCAGTCCGAGCAGGAAGGCCGCCGCCAGCAGGCAGAGTTCGGCGCGTCGCTCCCCGGTCCCGTCGGCGAGGGTGATGGGCGTGACCAGGGTCAGCTGCACCACGATGGCGGTGAGCAGTCCGGCCACCACGGTGCGCGAACGGCCCAGGCGCGGAATGAGAATGGGCGCGACCACCGCGGCCGCGAGCATGCCCGCCCCGGTGGCGGAGATGGCGGCGCTGAATTTGGCGATGTGATGCCCGCCCCCGCCGGTGCCGCTGGTCTCCGAACCGCGCCGCAGCACCAGCACCATGAGCAGGGTGTCCGCGCCGAATACCGCCCGGTGCGCGCCGATTCCGATCATGGCGGTGGTGACCTCGCGCGAATGCCAGGCCGCGGTCGCCCCGGAGCGCAGGCCGGCGGCGATGGCCCGCAGCGAACTGACGGCGGCCGTCGCCCGCCCGGGTTCGTCCGGATCGGGTCCGAGCGCGTGTCTGCGGAATCCGGCCGCGGCCAGCGCGCCCACCACCGATCCGATGGCGCTGACCGCGATGGCCACCGCGGAGGCGGTATCGCCCGCGCCGAGGACGGCGATGATGCCGAAGGCGATGCCCGCGCCGAGGATCGCGCAGCCGGCGGCCATGGTCGCGAGAATCGAATTGGTGGCCACCAGGCGCTGCTGGGCGAGCACCCGGGGCAGCGAGGCCGACACGCCCGCACCGACGAACCGCGACACGCCTACGACCGAGAGTGCGAGCAGCAGCAGCGGTGTTTCGCGCACCCCGCCCAGCAGGCTGACCGCCGTCACCGCGATCAGCAGTCCGCGCAGGATATTCGCGATGAGCAGGACCGTGCGCCGATCCCAGCGGTCCAGTAGCGCGCCCGCGTACGGCCCGATGATCGAATACGGCAGCAGCAGCGCGGCGAAGCCGCCCGCGATGGCCAGCGGATCGGTTTCGCGCTCCGGATTGAACAGGATCGCCCCGGACAGCGCGGCCTGGAACATGCCGTCGCCGAACTGTCCGGCCAATCGCACATTCGCCAGCCGCAGCGCGCCCGGACTCTCGCGGACCGCGGTGCGCAAGGTATTCAGCCCATGCCGCATACCGTCCAGCTTGTGCCGACCGTGATCCGGCGTGTTCCCCGCTGTGGCAATCGGTTCGGTCCCGGATTCGCTCACCTGGCGGGGTGGGTGGTGACGAGTGCGAATACGGCCGCGCGCATATCGTCCGCCATGGGTAGGTTGTCCAGACTGTCGGCGTCGATCCATTGGAATTGATCGTGTTCGCCGGGCGCCAGCAGCACATCCCCCTGTTCGGCTTCCACTACGAAGCTGTATTTGCGTACCCGGGATTTGGTGCGGGTGGCGTAGTCGAATCCGCCGAGTACATCGGTGATGCGCAGTACGCGCAGTCCGGTCTCTTCGAAGAGTTCGCGCTCCACGCATTGCGCGAAGCTCTCCCCCGCTTCCACCCCGCCGCCCGGGAGTTCATACATCCCCCCGTGCCAATCATCGGCAACACGCCGTACGACCAGGAGTTTTCCCCCACGGAAAACGGCCACCCCCACGACGAAGTGGGTGATCCCCTCGCTGTCGGCCTGCTGCCGGAGTTCGCGTTCGATGCCCGCGAGTACGTCGGGTCGCATCCCCTTGCTCTCCCTCCGGTTTCACTTGCGGCACATCATGATACGGTCGCCGACCGCACCCCGTCGGCAGGGTGTGAACAATAGCGCCCTGGTGTCCTGCCTGGTAGGCGGCGTACGGGCGGCGCTGCTCGCACGTTAGAATTTAACCCGGAATTCAGCCTGGGTCGCCGAATGTGCCCCTACCCTGGATTCTGATCGGTGCACGCCGGTGAGAGGAGTAGGGCGGTGTCCACGCTCACGACACCACACATCGATGTCCATCGTGGCGGCGACCGCATGAAAACCCGTGTGGCGTGGCTGGATTCGAAGCATTCGTTCTCGTTCGGGGAACATTACGATCCCGAGAACACCCATCATGGGCTTTTGCTGGTGAACAACGAGGACATCGTGTTGCCGGGTGAGGGTTTCGAGACCCATCCCCATCGCGATATGGAAATCGTCACCTGGGTGCTCGATGGCAGCCTCGTCCATCAGGATTCACTGGGTCATAACGGCGTGATCTATCCGGGTCTGGCGCAGCGGATGAGCGCGGGGTCGGGCATTCTGCATTCGGAGAAGAACGATTCGTGGCGGATCAGCACCGCGCCCGAACATGAGGAGTCGGTGCATTTCGTGCAGATGTGGGTGGTGCCCGATGAACCCGGCACGAATCCGGGTTATCAGCAGCTCGAGGTGGATGACGAGTTGGCGCGCGGCGGCCTGGTGACCGTCGCCTCCGGACTGCCCCGGTACCGCGATCGCACCGCCATCGCCATCGGCAGCAGTCATTCGGCCCTGCATGTGGCCCGTATGCCGGGTGCGGTGGAGTCGCCGGAGGTGCGACTACCGGAGTCGCCCTACCTGCACCTGTTCGTAGCCCGCGGTGAGGTGGAGTTGGAGGGGGTCGGCACGCTCTACGAGGGTGATGCCGTGCGCATGGCGCGCAGCGGCGGTCAACGGGTGACCGCGAACCTGCCGTCGGAGATCCTGGTGTGGGAGATGCATGCGCGCCTCGGCGGGCAATAGCATGCGTTAACGCCTGCTCACAGCGTTGGCGATACCGGGAGCAGCAAACGACGGAAGGACCACGCCCATGTCGCAGTACCCGCCCCCTGGTAATTACGGCGAGTATCCCGCGCCCCCGCCCGGCGGTTATCCGCCGCCCGGTGGTCAGCCGCCGCAGTATTGGCAGGAGTCGCCCAAGGGCAAGGGCCTGGCGGTGACCGCGCTGGTGCTCGGAATCCTCGCGGTGCTCTTGGATTGCACCGTAGTCCTCGCCGTCGTCGGCGTCATCTTCGGTGTGCTCGCGGCCATTTTCGGCCTGATCGCCATGAGGAAGGCGCGGCGCGGGACGGCGGGCGGCTTCGGTATGGCGGTGGCCGGTCTGATCCTGGGTGTATTGAGCCTGATCGGCGGCATCGTGATCGGCATCTTCGTCTGGATCGTGTTCAAGGACAACGGCGGTGACGATCTGCTGGACTGCATCAGCAAGGCCGGTGGCGATCAGACCAAGGTGCAGCAGTGCCAGGACCAGTTCCGGAACAACCTGGAGAACAAATTGAGCATTACGCTCACCCCCGCGCCGACCCCCTGATTCGGCCGTCTACTGCTGGACCGGACGGCATTCCCGGGTGGCGCTGACGACTTCGGCGAGCTCGGGCCGAAAGTCGCTGGCGGGTGGGCAGATCCACGCGCGATACCCGCTGTGCTCATCCGCCGGGGACGGCAGCACGATGTGGCTACCGGGCAGCGCCACCGCCGCGCAATCCCGGAACAGGTTGGAGAAGAGCGCGCTGTCGAGGTAGGAGTCGTCGGTGGGACCGGTCAGGAAGGTCCAGCGCCCCGAGCGCGGATGACTGATGACCGGACCGCAGCGGCCCCGCGTCAGCAGGTGGTCGCGGACCCGGCGACCCAGGTCGGCGGGCATGGTGATGGCTCCGACGGAGCCGACCTCCAACATGATTCGGCCCAGCGCGAAGTCGACTATCCCGTAGAGGCCGTGCTCCTTGCGATACCGCCGGCACCGGGCCAGCGCCTCCTGGGTGGCGGTGTACGAGGACGGGTCCAGCGCGCTCATTGGCGAACCTCCTGCTACCGACCCTATTCTCCCGCAATCGGTATGACAATAGTCACACGCGGGTGAGTTGGGGGCGTAGCATCAGCAGTCATGGCACCCGTATCACCGACCGTGGCGCGGTGGGAACTGGTACTGCGATTACGGGAGCTGCGCGAGCAGCGCGGCTTCGATTCGGCGACCTTCGCCAAACGGGTCGGCTTCACCCCGGCCAACTGGTCCCATGTGGAGAAGGGGCGCAGGGTGCTGACCGCCACCACCATCGGCCCGGTGCTGGAGCTGTTGGAGGTGGAGGGGGAGGAGCGCGACGAACTCCTCGAATTGCTCACCGCCAGTAAGGAACGCGGGTGGTGGGCCAAATCCTCCGCGCTGATCGGACCGGAGTTGCAGCGCTACTACGGGATGGAGTTCGGCGCGGAGAGCATCCGCAGTTACGACTCGCTGGTCATTCCCGGTCTGTTGCAGACCGAGGAGTACAGCCGGGCGCTCATCAGCGCCGATGTGATGATCCGCCCGGTGCAGGTGGAGCAGCTGGTGGCGATTCGAATGCACAGACAGCGGCGATTGCACGACGCCGATCGGCCGGAGCTGACCGCCGTGATCGGCGAGGCCACGCTCATGCAGCAGATCGGCGGCCCGAAAGTCCTTCGGGGACAACTGGAACACCTGGCGACACTCTCGGACGAACTGGATTCGGTGACGGTGCGGGTCATTCCGTTCGCCGCCACCCGCGGCGCGATTCTCGGCGGCTCCAGTTTCCATCTGCTGGATTTCACTTCGGCGGCGCTGCATACCTTCGGCTGGGTGGAGAGCGCGGTTTTCGGTGGGGCCGTGGATGATCCGGAGCTGATTCGCGATCTGGATTTCGCATTCGTGCGTGCACTCGACCAATCTCTCAGTCGTGCAAAATCTTTGGACATGATCAAGAGTTATTCGCAAGGGTAGGAGACACATGCGAGACGGTAATATGCTGCCCATGTTAGAAACCGCGAAGTATCAACCGGAATCCACCGGCTGGTTCACGTCGACCCGCACGAATAACGGAAATCAGTGTGTGGAGGTCCGATTCGACGGTGCGACGGTGTTCATCCGTGACAGCAAGTACCGGCGGAATCCGGCCAACAGCGCACTCGATGAGCCCATCATCACCGTCAGCGCAGTCGAATGGATGTCCTTCCTGACGATCCTGCGGGACCATCCCGGCGGCACAGCCACCCTGACCGCGCACACCGACGCGGACGGATACACCACACTCCGGTCCGGGGAGATCGGTCTCGTCTACACCCCCGGCGAATGGGAGGCCTTTGTGGCCGGGGTCCGCGACGGCGAGTTCGATCGCATTCCACTCGCCGCCTGATCTTGTTTTCGCTCTCCGCGTGATCCCGCCGCACCCGCGCCGCGATCGGCATACTGGAGGGCGTGACTTCGCAGCTGACGCCTCCCTCCGGTATCGATCTGTCCTTCCGCAACGAGGGCGTGCGGGTGCAGGACGACCTGTTCGCGCACGTCAACGGCGAATGGCTGGATAAATACGACATACCGTCGGACCGGGCGGTGGACGGCGCCTTCCGCACGCTCTACGACCAGGCCGAGCGCGATGTGCAGCAGATCATTCAGGAGGCCGCCGCCTCCGATGCCGCCCCCGGCAGCGAAGAGCGCAAGATCGGTGACCTCTACAACAGCTTCATGGACACCGCCGCCATTGCGGCCGCGGGCCTGTCCCCCATTGCCGATGAACTGGCCGCCATTGCCCGGGTGAGCGATCCGAGTGAATTCGCCGCGCTCATCGGACGCCATCAGCGCACCGGCGTGGGCGGTGCGATGGCGTTCTATGTCGATACCGACGACAAGAACTCCGAGCGCTATCTGGTGCACACCTCGCAGTCCGGAATCGGCCTGCCCGACGAGTCGTACTACCACAGGGACGAGCACGCCGAGATCCGCGAGAAGTATGTCGCGCATATCGGCCGTATGTTCGCGCTGGCCGGATTGGATTACGACGCGCAGCGGGTTTTCGAGCTGGAAAGGAAGCTGGCCCAGGGGCATTGGGATGTGGTGCGTCGCCGCGACGCCGAGAAGAGCTACAACCTCACCACTTTCGACGCGCTGGTCGCCGAGAATCCCGAATTCGACTGGAATGCCTGGACTTCCGCGCTCGCCGAGGGCCTGGACCGCTCCGGACCGGAGCTTTTCGCCGAGGTCGTGGTGCGGCAGCCGGATTATGTGCGCGCCTTCGCGCGGCTGTGGGCCGCGCAGTCGCAGGAGGATTGGCGGGCGTGGGCGGCCTGGCGCGTGGTGAAGGCCCGCGCCGCCTATCTCACCGATGATCTGGTGGAGGAGAGTTTCGACTTCTACGGCCGCACGCTGACCGGTGCGCCGGAGAATCGCGAGCGCTGGAAGCGCGGCGTCTCGCTGGTGCAGGATCTGCTGGGCGAGGCCGTGGGCAAACTGTATGTGGCCCGGCATTTCCCGCCCGCCGCCAAGGCCCGCATGGTCGAGTTGGTGGAGAACCTGCAGGAGGCGTACCGCCGCAATATCGCCGAGCTGGAGTGGATGGGCCCGGAGACCCGGCAGGCGGCGCTGGCCAAGCTGGAGAAGTTCACCCCGAAGATCGGTTATCCGGATCAGTGGCGCGATTATTCGGCGGTCACCGTCGATCCCGCCGATGTGGTGGGTAACTACCGCAGTGGCTATGCGGCAGAACACGATCGGGATCTGGCGAAGCTGGGCGGCCCGGTGGATCGCGGTGAATGGTTCATGACCCCGCAGACCGTGAACGCCTACTACAACCCCGGTATGAACGAGATCGTCTTCCCCGCGGCGATTCTGCAGCCCCCGTTCTTCGATATGAACGCCGACGATGCCGCCAATTACGGTGGTATCGGCGCGGTCATCGGTCATGAGATCGGCCACGGCTTCGACGATCAGGGTTCGAAGTACGACGGCGACGGCAATATGATCGACTGGTGGACCGAGTCCGATCGCACCGAATTCGGTAAGCGCACCAGGGCTTTGATCGATCAGTACAACGCCTTCTCGCCCAAGGACCTCTCCGATGACCACAAGGTCAACGGCGAGTTCACCATCGGCGAGAACATCGGCGATCTGGGCGGGCTCACCATCGCGCTGGCGGCATATGAGATCGCGATGGAGGGCAAGGAGATTCCGGTCCTGGACGGGCTGACCGGTCTGCAGCGCGTCTTCTTCGGCTGGGCGCAGGTGTGGCGCACCAAGGCCCGTCAGGAGGAGGCCATCCGCCGCCTCGCCGTAGACCCGCATTCCCCGCCGGAGTTCCGCTGCAACGGTGTGGTCCGCAATCTGGACAGCTTCCACGCGGCGTTCGACGTGCGACCGGGCGATGAGCTGTACCTGGATCCGGCGGAGCGAGTGAAGATCTGGTGACCGGAGCCGTCTATCTGATCACCGGAATCCAGGCGGCCGGGAAATCGACCGTGGCACAGGCGCTGGCGGAGCGATTGCCCCGCACAGCGCATGTGCGCGGGGACGCCTTCCGCCGCTTCGTGGTGAACGGCCGCGAGGATATGCGCCCGGATCCGCCGGAGGAAGCGCTGTCCCAGTTGCGGTTACGCCACCGTCTGGCCGCCCACGCCGCCGACGGCTACGCGGCCGAGGGCTTCACCGCCATAGTCCAGGACGTGGTGCTCGGCGATTTCCTGCCCTACTTCGCCGACCAGATCCGCACCCGCCCACGGTATGTGGTGGTGCTGACCCCGCGCCCGGCGGCGGTGGAGGCCCGCGAGGCGGGCCGCGCCAAGAAGGCGTACGGTCCCTATACGGTCGAGGATCTCGACACCGGACTGCGCACCACCACACCCCGCCTCGGATTGTGGCTGGACACTTCGGATCTCACGGTCGAGCAGACCGTCGACGCGATTCTCGAGCAGGCGGTGCCGGTGTCCTAGCGCAGGCGTTCCTCGGTCTCGGCATCGAAGAAGAAGAGTTCGTCCTGTTTGGGGGTCAGGCGCAGGCCGTCGCCGAGGGCTACTCGGAAGCGGCGGTCGACGCGGGCCACGACGCGGCCGGAGCGGCTGGACCATTCGTCGGTGACGCCGTGCGAGTACAGGAAGGATTCGGAGCCGAGCTCCTCGAGGAGTTCGACCTCCACGGCGAGGGAGTTCGCCGGATCGGTGGTGACCTCCCAGGATTCGGGGCGGATACCGATCACCACCTGATCGCCGGTGACAGTGTGCGGCACCGGGATTCGGAGTTCGTTGAGCACGGCCGCTCCCTCGCGCACGGGCGCGGTGAGCAGGTTCATACCCGGTGAGCCGATGAATCCGGCCACGAAGGTATTGACCGGATTGTCGTACAGCTCGCGCGGTGCGGCGATCTGCTGGAGTTTGCCGTCCTTCATGACCGCGACACGATGGCCCATGGTCATGGCCTCGACCTGATCGTGCGTGACGTACACCGTCGTGGTGCCCAAACGCTTTTGCAGCGCGGCGATCTGGGAGCGGGTGCTCACCCGGAGTTTGGCGTCCAGATTGGAGAGCGGCTCGTCCATGCAGAACACCTGCGGGCGGCGCACGATGGCACGGCCCATGGCCACGCGCTGCCGCTGACCGCCCGACAACTTGGCGGGTTTGCGGTCGAGCAGGTCCTCCAGCTCCAGCATGGCGGCGGCCTCCTTGACCTGAATCAGGGTGTCCGCCTTGCTCATTCCCGCATTGCGGAGTGCGAAGCCCATATTCTCGGCGACCGTCATATTGGGGTAGAGCGCATAGCTCTGGAAGACCATGGCCACATCGCGCGAGCGCGGCGGCAGCCCGGTGACATCGAGGCCGCCGATGTGAATCCGCCCGGCGGAGACCGCCTCCAGACCCGCCAGCATGCGCAGACTGGTGGATTTACCGCAGCCCGACGGTCCGACCAGCACCAGGAATTCGCCATCGGCGATCTCCAGATTCAGATCCCCGACCGCGGGACGCGGCGCACCCGGATAACTGAGGGAAACACCCTCGAACTGCACAGTCGCCATGCGGCGGGTCTCCTAACTAGGTACTACTTGGGCAGCTTGGGCGTGATCTGCCGGTCGATAATGGTCTGCAACTGGCTGCTGATATCCGCGAAAACCGAAGTGACATCCCGGTTCTGCAGGCCGATCTGCTCCATACCGGTGCCGATGATCTGATCGCCGCCCGGGACGAATACGCGCGCGAAGTCCTGCGACTTGGTCACCGCGAGCTGATCGATGGCGGTCTTGGAGTTCGGGTTCTTGGCCAGGAAGTCCAGCTCACTGGGATCCTGTAGCGCGGACTTGCGCACCGGCATGTATCCGGTGCCCTGTGAGAAGTAGGCGGTATTGGCCGCATTGGTGATGAACTCGATGAACTTGAGCGCGTTCTCCTTGCGCGAGTCCGAGATTCGCGACGGAATGGCCAGGCCCGCACCACCGGTGGTCGCGCCCGCGCCGTTCGGATGCGGCAGGAAAGCGGTGCCGACGGTCAGCTTGCCCTCGGCGTTCTTCATGATGCCCTTGAGATCACCGGTGGAGGCGATGGTGGAACCCAGAATGCCGGTGCCGAATTCGGTGGCGATCTGCGGCCGGATGGCCGCGTACTTCTTCACATTGATCATGTCGCTGAAGAACTTGCCCGCTTCGATCGACTTGGGATCGCTGAACTTCAGCTTCCAGTCGTCGGAGTAGCCGCCGCCGAAGGTCCACATCGGACCCTGCAAGGTCCAGGCCAGGTAGTTCTTGGCATCGCCCCAGCCGTGCGCCCATTTGTCGCCGCCCATGACGCCCTGGATCTTCGGGCCCCACTCGTCGAATTCCTGCCAGCTGTTCGGGCCGCGGTCCGGCAGTCCGGCCTTGGACCAGACATCCTTGTTGTAGTAGAAGACCTGGGTCGAGCGGGCGTACGGCAGCGCGTAGTGCTTGTTGTTGAACTTGTAGTCGTTGGCCAGCGAATCGACGTAATCGTCGAGGTGCACGCCCGCGGAGCCGAAGTGCGAGTCCAGCGGTTCGATGATGCCGTTCAGGGCGTAGTTGAACCACCAGACATCGGACAGCACAACGACATCGGGCAGTTCGCCGCCGGAGAGCGCCGCGTTGAACTTCTGCGACACCTCCTCGTAGTTCTTGCCCGCGTCGACCAGGTTGACCTTCAGATCCGGGTACTTGGCCTGGAACCGGTTGATGAGTTCGGTCTCCAGCTCCTTGGAGGTGCCCGGGTGGTTGGACCAGAAGGTGATGGTGTTCGAGTCACCACCCTGCTTGCCGCCGCCGCCGGATCCGGCGCAGGCGGTCAGCGCCAGCCCGGCCGCGGTGGCGCCGGCGAGGCCGAGGAACCCGCGTCGAGACAGCGCGGGAAATCGGGAGTCGGACACTGGAATCTCCTTCTGGGACTTAACCCTTGACCGCACCGGAGGTGAGGCCCTTGATCATGTGACGCTGTAATGCGAGGAAGACGATGAGGATGGGCAGCATGGTGAGCAGGGTGCCGGCCATGACCGGACCCCAGTTGGTGACGCTCGGGTTCTCGGTGTTCTGCAGCAGGGTCAGGCCGACCGGCAGTGTGGCGACATTCGGGCCGTCCGCCATGAGGAAGGGCCACAGGTATTCGTTCCACTCGTTGACGAGTGTGATGACCGCGAACGCCACCATGGTCGGACCGGACATGGGCAGCACCACGCGGGTCAGCAGCCGCCACCAGCGCGCGCCGTCCATTCGCGCCGCCTCGATGACCTCGGCGGGCAGCGACAGGAAGTGGTTGCGCATCAGGAAGGTGCCGAACGCGACCCCGCACAGCGGGATGATGATGCCCTGCATGGTATTTCGCCAGCCGAGCTGGGCGACCAGCGCGTAGTTGGAGATGACGGTGATCTGATTGGGCACCATCAGCGCCGCGATGATCACCAGGAACACGACGTTCTTGCCTGGGAATCGCAGGAACACCAGCCCGTACGCGCTGAGCACGCCGAGGACGAATTTCACCGACGCCACCGTGAGCGTGACGATCACCGAATTCCGCAGGAATGTCCAGAACGGCAGGGTGGTGGTGGCCTCGCTGTAGTTCTCCGCGTGCCAGGTGTGCGGCCAGTACACCGCCGGCTGCACGTAGATATCGCCGCGCGTCTTGAACGAGGTGATGAGCAGCCAGAACAGCGGCACCCCGATGACGATCAGTACGCACACCATGGCCGCGTAGCCGAAGAACTTCGCCCAGAAGGCATTGTCGAGCCGATTGAGCCGGTCGGTCACTGCTCGCCCCGATCCATGATCCGGACCTGGAGCAGGGTGACTATCAGCAGCACCACGAACATGATGGTGGCGACGGTCGCGCCGTAACCGGCCCGGAAGTTGACGAACGATTCGCGGTACACCTGGACCACCATGGTGGTGGTGCCGGTGCCGAGCGGTCCGCCGCGGGTCATCGAGTAGATGATGTCGAAGACCTGCAGCGAATTCAGCAGCACCGTGATGGACAGGAAGAAGGTGGTGGGCCGCAGCTGCGGCAGCAGTACCCGGGTGAAGGTGGTCCAGCGGCTCGCGCCGTCGATCTCGGCGGCCTCCATCAGATCCGTCCGAATGCCCTGCAGCGCGGCCAGATAGATGACGAAGGTGTAGCCGATGTTCTTCCACAGATAGGTGACGGTCACCATGAACAGCGCCCAGTGCGGATCCTGGTAGAAGTCCGGGGCCTTCTCCACGCCGAGTTTGTGCAGCACATCCTGCACCAGGCCGAAGCCGGGATCGAAGATGAACTGGAAGGCCACGCCGATGGCGGCGCCGGAGATGACGAAGGGTGCGAAGACCGCGGAGCGGACCACATTGCGCCCGAACAGTTTCCGATCCAGCAGCAGGGCGAGTGCCAAACCCAGCACCATACTGCCGACGACCGCCGCGAGCGTGAAGACAACTGTGTTGCTTACGATTTGCCACGAATCGTCGCGGCCCCACCACTCCCGGTAGTTGGCCAGGCCGACGAAGGTGGATGTGGTGTCCGAGATATTCCAGTCGAAGAACGACAGCCGAATATTGTCGATCAGCGGCCGGTACATAAATACCGAGAGCAACACCAGGTTTGGCGCGACGAGCACGAAGAAGAGCGCGTAGTCCTGCCAGGGTCTGCCGCGCCGGCCGCGCCCCGGGGGCTGCGGCAGTACTCGTTCGGGGCTCGATCTCACCCGCGCAGCGTGACGGTTGCTTGCGACTAGCCGGTTACGACTGGATGCCGCCCGGTTGAATAGTCGGCGCATGGGCGCAACCGAATGTTCACCGGACGCACCCGCCGGTGGCGCGGACATGCGCCGAATAGTACGGGCGGCCAGTCTCTTTCAAGACCGAATACGGGATCTCTAATTTCCAACAAAGTGAACGGGGGCTCGTGCCCACCTTCCCCCGCACACGCGTACGCCCCGCCCATACCGGGCGGGGCGCACGAAAACTTTCTGTCTGCCCGGGCGGAACGACTAGTTCCAGTCGCCCCAGCCGTCGCTGGTGCTCAGGGTGCCGCCCTTGGTGTTCTTGACGACGACCGGATCACCCTTCTTCACATTGTCCATGAACCACTTGGCGTCTTCGGTCGAGACGTTCAGGCAGCCGTGCGAGGTGTTCGAATAACCCTGCTGCGCAACGCTCCACGGGGCGGCGTGCACGAAGATGCCGCTGTTGGACATGCGGGTGGCGTACTCGACCTCGAGCTTGTAGCCCTCGGCCGCGGTGGTGGGCACACCGTAGGTGGAGGAGTCCATGATCATCTTGCGATTGCGCTCGCTGACGATATAGGTGCCGTTCGGGGTCTCGTGCCCGGTTTTGCCCATCGAGGTGGGCATGGTCCGCACGACCTCGCCATTGCGGGTGACCACGATTTCGTGGGTGGTGTCGTCGGCGGTGGCGATGAACTCGTCGCCGATCTCGTAGGCGACCTTGGTGCCGCCCGCCTCGACGGTGACCTTGGAGCCGGACGGCCAGAACTCCTCGGGCCGCCAGCGCACCTGGCTGTCACCGCGCCAGTAGAAATGGCCGTCCACCTTGTTGGTGGAGGTGATGCGGATGGACTTCTCGGCGGCGGTGTGATCGCTCACCGGCTCCTTGAAGTTGATGATGACCGGCTGTGCCACACCGACCACGTCACCGTCGCCGGGCGTGATGTTCGGCGCGGTGAAGTTCGAGGGCGGCAGCGGCGAACTCGCGCCGGGCGCGGTCGGCAGATCGCCGGGGACGGGCTGCGGCATGACGGCGGAGGGCACACCCGGAACCTCCGGGCCGCCCGGCCATAGCGGGGCGGCTGAGGCGGGCGCGGCCACCACGGCTCCGGTCGCCGCGATGGCGGCGAGGGAAATCAGTCCATACCGGGTGATGCGCACAGCTAGGTGTCCTTCCGATCCTTGTTCATACGCAGATCGCGGGCAGAACTCACCCGCGTTAGGTCCCAACCCCGCGTTCATTCCTACCTTGCGATCGCGGGCATGCCAATTGGCTTGTGGGAGTTATGCATACGAATCTGTGAACGTGACCTGGATCACAGAAGAATGGGAGACCGAATCGCCGGGGTGTTATCGCCGTTCGCGTCGGCGATTCCCGAATGAGACCGGATGTTCGGTCATAATCGGCGAGCCGGTATCACCGGACATGGTTGTGATCGAAATCACTGGCGTCGCATCAGGCTTCGACCACATCGAAGGTAATGGCGGCATGCGGACCGGTCGCAATGTTGTGCGGCACCGTCCACGGCAGCCGGCCGCGCGCGAAGCGCGGCGACAACCGCAGGCGCACGCCGGTGAGCAGGGTGGCCAGCACGATGCGCAATTCGTAATCGGCGAGCGCCGCACCCACACAGCGCCGGTGCCCGCCGCCGAACGGCGCGAATTCGAATGGGCTGTACCGGCGTTCGAGAAACCGTTCGGGCCGGAACAGGTGTGGCTCACTCCACACACCGGGATCCGAGTGCAGCAGCTGCACCGAGAGCCCCATGGTGTCCCCCGCCACCAGCGGCACCCCGCGCAGTGCGAAATCACCGGTGAGCCTGCGCAATACGATCGGCACCGGGGGATGCAGCCGCAGCGTCTCCTGGCAGACCGCGTCCAGGTAGGGCAGTTCGGCGAGTTCGATAGGATCGAGATCGCCTCCGGCGGAATCGAGTTCGGCGCGCAACCGGGCCAAGGCCGCGGGTTCGCGATGCAATCGGTACAGCGCCCAGACCAGTACCGTCGCGGTGGTCTCATGCCCCGCGACCAGCAAGGTCCGCAATTGTTCCCGCAATTCGACGGCGCTCGGCGCGCTGCCGTCCGTATATCTGGTCTCCAGCAGCAGCCCGAGTATGTCCGTTCCGGTGTGCCCGTGCGTACGCCGCCGATCGATCTCGGCATCGATGAGCGCGTCCAGGCGATCGCGCGCCGCGGTGAACCGCTGCCAGCCGGACAATCCGAACATATTGCGCCGCAACGCCGGAACCAGGAACAACGGACCACCGAAGGAGGTGAGGAACTCGGTGGTGGCCGCGGTGTAATCGGCCAGCCGCCGGGGCTCCTCGATACCGAATACCGCCGCCAGGATCACCCGTAATGTCATGGCCCGCGCGGCTTCCCGCGCATCCACCCGGGTCCCCGGCCGCCAGGCCCGTCCGGTCCGATCGCCCGCCAGCTCGGCGCGCGCGGCCTCGCGAATGACGGTGCCGTAGGCGCTGATTCGATTGCGGTGCAAGGCCGGGGCCAGCACCGCCCGTTCCTTTCTATGGCGTTCCCCGCGCGCCAGGATGAGCGAGGCCGGGCCGACCATGGGCTCGATGGGATTGGGCAGTGGCGGTTCCAGCAATTCCACCGGCGCCCGGAAGATTTCGCGCGCCCCCGCCGGCGTTCCGGTGAAGACCGCCGATCCGAAGGCCGGAAAGCGCATGAGGAAGGGGTCGCCGTCGCGGGCGCGCCGCCGGCCGAAGTAACGCTCCAGATCGGCCCCGGCGGCGAGCGCGTGCAGCGGTATCAGCCGGGGTTCGCGCAGGCGCGCCCCGGAACCGGCCGAGCGGGCGGCGGTACTCATGCCGTTCTATACGTTGTCACTACCGGCTCCGGTTCGAGGCGGGTGGGTGAGTGGGCTTTTGAGTCGACGGCCGTCGTATCCGTCGTGTATGCATGGGCGTTGAACTTAAAGCTTGGTGTTTCTAAATTTAGGACAGTTTCGTGTTGCGTCAGCAGATCTCCGCCCGGATCGCCGTTCCGGCCATCTCCGCCGCCGCCCTGCTGCTCGCGGGCTGCGGTTCCACCATCTCCGGCACACCCGTGGCGGCCCCGCCCGGACTGGATTCGGTGGTCACCACCACCGGCGCCAAGCCGTCGGGTAAACCGAGCCCGGGTCGCCCGACCACGACCACCACACCGGCCGACAAGGGTGGCGACACCGATTTCCAGGCCGGCATCGGCGACTGCGTGAAGCTCGGCGGCACCACCGACAACGCCACCATCCACAAGGCCACCTGTGGGAGCAAGGACTCCAATTACAAGGTGGTGGCCAAGGCGCCCACCAACTCCCAGTGTCCCGCCGACGTGGATCAGGCCTACTACGAGACCATGGCGGGTATCGAGACCGGCGCCATCTGCCTGGATATCGACTGGGTGATCAACGACTGCCTGGATCTGGGGACCAAGGGCAGCGGCAGCGATCCCAAGCGCATCGACTGCTCCACCCGCGGCGCGGCCAACGGGGTGAAGGTGCTGGCCATCATGAAGAACAGCACCAGCGTGGACGAATGCGCCAACGGTGATTCGGGTTTCGTCTATGACGAGCGCAAAATCGTCATCTGCGTCAATACGCTCTAGTACCCGGGAATGCTCCAGCACCCGGTAATACAGAGCGGGGCGGCGATCCATCGGATCACCGCCCCGCTCCGTACTTTCGGTACTCAGATCGGGTAGTACCCCGCGCCGGCGCCGCCGCGCGCGTTCAGGTCCGCGGTGATCGAGGACATATTGGTCCCGACCTCGGGCCCGAAGCAGGCCAGCGCCAGATACGCGTTGACCATGCCGACCAGGGTGGTGCCGACGACGACCGGCGCACCGGAATCGCCCTCCACCACACACATCTGGCTCCAGGTCTCCACATTGCTGGCGAAGACGTCACCCCAGGAGAGTCCGCAGGTGTTGCCGGTGGTCCGGCCCTCCTTGCAGACGATCATCGGGAAGCCGGGCGGGCCGCCGAGTCCGGTGATGGTGACATTGCCGATGTGGTTGACCGGGATGACACGGTCCCCGAAGAACTCGATGACCGCGTAGTCCAGGTCATGGTTCGAGTAGACGAATTTGCCGATCTGCCCTGCGCCCCGGTCCTTTTCGGCCCAGACCTTCGCGCCCGGATCGCCGCAGTGGCCCGCGGTGAGTCCGACCAGCCGCCCGGCACTGTCGTGCCCGATGGTGGTGACGGTGCACTCGAACATGTCGTCGATGATGATGCCGGAGCCACCACCGATGACTGCCGGTGCGGGGTCGGCATTCGCGGCCCCGGCGCCGAGTAACGCGGTACTCAGGGCTACAGCGAAGGCGCCGGCCACACCGGCGAGTTTCCTGAACATATCCCTCCAGACGTCGGAAGCCGCTCGAGTCAAGCTGCGGAACTCATCCTGTCAGTATTCGTCTCCGGGTGCTGCTTGTACTGCCACATGTTGCCGAGCCGTGTCCTGCACGTCTTCGAGCGCTATACCGAGTTGGATACGAGTTATGGATTTAATGCATAACTCGGCGCGATTTCCGATAAATTCTCTCCCATTAATTCTTACCTGTTAGAGCTTCGCTTCTACTGAAATCGCTTGGGCCGAAGTGAGAAATTAGAACAAGTTCTAGATGCCTGCCTGGTTCTTTGGGTCGTAAACCGGCCGTGATCTGCCTGTTCACGTCGATTCAGAGAAAGTGATCTGCCTCTATGACCGGAACCACAACGACTGGTGTGTTTTTCCTAACTCCGTAGTAAGGTGCGTCAAGCAAACAGTCGCCGGAGGTTGAGTATCCCGGCGTCGAGAGGGGTAGTCAGTGCAGTTGACCAAGAGTCTGGGTGGGCCGGGGAGTCCCACGGAGTCGCGGATGAATGCGGCCGGCGACTGGGCCAAGGGTTACTGGCAGGACCATCCCAAGCGGTCGCTCGAGACCGGTGGCCGAATGATGGCCATGGGCGTGTCCGCGGTGGCCGAGTTGTTCATCGCCATCTTCCGTAAACGCTTCCCCTTCGCCGAGTTCGTCCGGCAGTGCGCCTTCATGGCGAATGTGGCCGCCGCGCCGACCCTGCTGGTCGCCATCCCCATCGGCGTCATCGTCTCCATCCAGGTCGGCTCGGTCGCCGGACAGGTCGGCGCGACCTCGTTCATCGGCGCGGCCAACGGCCTCGGCATCATTCAGCAGGGCGCGCCCCTGGTCACCTCGCTCATGATCGCGGGCGCGGTCGGCTCCGCCATCACCGCCGATCTCGGCTCGCGCACCATCCGCGAGGAGATCGACGCCATGCGGGTGATGGGCGTGGATCCCATGCGCCGCCTGGTCGCCCCGCGACTCGGCGCGGCGATGCTGGTCTCGGTCCTGCTCTGCGGGTTCGTGGTTTTCGTCGGCTTCCTGACCGGCTATGTCTTCAATATCTTCGCGCAGGGCGGTACCCCCGGTTCCTACGTCGGCACCTTCGCTTCGTTCGCCATCACCACCGATCTGTTTGTGGCGCTGCTGAAGTCGCTCATCTTCGGCCTGCTCGCGGCGATCATCGCCTGCGATGCCGGGCTGAACACCCGCGGTGGGCCGGGCGGTGTCGCCAACTCGGTGAACACCGCCGTGGTCATGTCCGCGGTGATGCTCTTCGGTGTGAACCTGATTCTCACCCAGGTCTACAACTCCCTGTTCCCACCACAGATGGTCTGAGTCGTGTCAGCAACGTATGTTCCGCCGCTGCTGCGGCCGCTCCAACGCCTCAAGGGTGTGGCCTCCTCGCCGCGTGACTTCGTCGCGCGCATCGGTCACCAGGTGTTCTTCTTCCTGCGCTCGATCGGCTCGATGCCGCTGGCGTTCAAGCAGTACCCCAAAGAGGTGTGGCGGCTGCTGTCCGATGTCACCTGGGGCAACGGCAATCTCATCGTCGGCGGCGGGACCATCGGCGTGGTGCTCATCCTGTCGGCGTTCGGCGGTATGACGGTCGCCATCCAGGGCTACACCTCGCTGAACCTGCTCGGTCTGAGTCCCTTGACCGGTGCGATCTCCGCCTTCGCGACCACCCGTGAACTCGGGCCCATGCTCGCCACCCTGGCGTTCGCGGCACAGGCCGGCTGTCGATTCACCGCGCAGCTCGGTGCCATGCGCATCGCCGAGGAGATCGACGCGCTGGAATCGGTTGCCATCCGGCCGCTTCCGTATCTGGTCAGCACCCGCATGATCGCCGCCATGATCGCCATCGTGCCGCTGTACTGCCTGGCCCTGCCGTTCGCGTACATCTCCTGCTCGCTCACCGTGCAGTTGATCGGCGGCACGGCGTCCGGGACATTCCAGCACTACTTCTATCAGTTCCTGATACCGCACGATGTGCTGTACTCACTGCTGAAGGCGATCATCTTCGTCGCGATCACCACGTTCATCCAGTGCTACTACGGGTTTTTCGCCTCCGGCGGCCCGGAGGGCGTGGGTGTCGCGGCGGGTCGGGCGATCAAGTACTGCATCATCGCGGTGGTCTTCGCGGATCTGTTCATCACCTTGGCCATCTGGGGCGTCAACCCCGGCATCCGGATCTCGGGATAGGGGGCGCACAGCATGATCATCGATCCGAGCGGGCGCGGCCCGACCATGCGCCAACTGCTGCTCGCGGGTGTCGCCGGGCTCATCGTCTTCGCGCTCATCCTGGGCTTCCTGATGGCGCGGTACAAGGGCTACTTCATCGAAAAGGTCAATGTCACCGCGAATCTCACCACCACCGGTGACGGCCTGCCCGCCAACGCGGATGTGAAGTTCCGCGGTGTGCTGGTCGGCGCGGTCAAGGATGTGTCGGTCGCCGCCAAGGGCGAACTGCAGCAGGTCCACATCGAGATGAAGCCGGAGTACACCGACGGCATCCCCGCGAATGTGACCGCGCGCGTGGTGCCCTCGAACCTGTTCGCCGTCACCTCGGTCGAACTGGTCTACAACGGGACCGATGCGCAGCACCTCAAAGAGGGTTCGCAGATCTCCGAGGATCGCTCCAAAGGCACCATCGCACTGCAGGACACGCTCACCACGGTCCGCAATATCCTCGGCAAGATCGATCCGGTGCAGTTCGGCCGGGTGCTGGGCACGCTCTCCTACGCGCTCGACGGCTCCGGCCGCATGCCCGGCTCCAGCATCGAGCGGGTGGACCGCTGGCTGCAGTCGGTCGACGATTCGATTCCGGATCTCGGGGTCATGCTGACCGATTTCTCCAACTCCTTCCGCGCGCTCAATCAGTCCGCGCCGGAGTTGATGGGCGTACTCAGCGAATCGGTGAAGACCGCGCAGACCATCGCCGACCGCCGGACCGAACTCACCTCGCTGATCTCCGGCACCGCCGTCACCGTGGACAAGGTCAACGCCCTGTTCGCGCGAAACCCCAACGTGGGCAAGGACGTCACCACCGGTACCAGCGCGCTCTTCGGCGCACTGTCGGACAATCCCGACGCCATTCCGCAGGCCATCGCCAATCTGAACACCTCGGTGCGCAAGCTGGCGAGCACCTTCCACTGGGGTCCGCAGAAGCAGATGATCTGGAATATGGGGCTGACCTTCACGCCCTATAAGCCGTACACCCGGGACGACTGCCCGCGCTACGGCGAACTGGCCGCCCCGAGCTGTGGCACCGCCCCGCTCGTCTCGGATCCGGGCACCCTGCCGGAGTCGCTGCGGCCCAAGGCGCTGGACGCCGCCGCCGGACTGCCGAAACTGCCGCCGCCGGCGGGCTTCCCGATGATTCCGGGCCTGACCGTCGTCGAACCCACTCCTTCGGACAGCGCCACCCCCGTCAATCCCTTCGCGGGCACCCCGCTGCAGGGGCTGTTCCCGAATCTCGCGCCGACCGTTCCGGGCGATCAGCCCGCACCGCAGGGTAATCCGCCCGCCGCCCCGGCCGCACAGCAGACGATTCCCTCGGGTGGGACGATCTCCTACCCCGGTGACTCCGCCATTACCGCGCTCCTGGGCCGCCGCCCGACCGCAGCCGAATACCTGCTGCTGAGCCCGATTCTGAGGGATGGAACCTTGCAAGTGACCGACAGCGAGGCCGGTCGATGAGCATTCGCAAACCGCTGATCGGCTTCGGCATATTCGCGATCGTGTCCATCCTGGTGACCGCGGTCATCTGGAACACCCTGGCGCGCACCGTGGATGGCTCCACCAACCGCTATACCGCGACCTTCACCGACGTCCTGGGCCTGCGCAAGGGCGATGACGTCCGGATGGCCGGCGTGCGCGTCGGCAAGGTCGAGAACATCGAACTGGACAAGGGCAACAAGGCCCTGGTGACCTTCATCGTGCAGCGCGATCAAACGCTGTACGGCGACACCAAGGCGCTGGTGCGCTATCAGAACCTGATCGGCCAGCGCTATATCGCGCTGGCGGAACCGGTTCCGGGCAAGCCGGTCTCGGGTGTGCACACCGTTCTGAAGAACAACGGCGGCATCCCGGTCGAGCGCACCGAGCCCTCCTTCGATGTCTCGGCGCTGCTCAACGGTTTCCAGCCGCTGTTCCAGGTATTGCAGCCCGAGCAGGTCAACAACCTCTCCAATACCTTCATCCAGGCGCTGCAGGGTGACGGTGTCTCCCTGAGCGCCTTCATCACCCAGGCCGCCCAGCTGGCGACCGACTTCCAGCGCCGCGACGCCATCCTCTCGGATGTGATCACCAATCTCTCCGGTGTGATGTCCGGGCTGGCCAAGCGCGGCGACGAGTTGGAGACCCTGGTGACCCAGACCCGCGCGCTGATCGGCGGGCTCTACGCACAGGGCCAGTCGCTGCAGTCCTCCACCGTGCAGATCGCCGACGCCACCTCGGCGCTGGTGAATATGATCGGCCAGATCCAGCCGAAACTGGTGCTGGCCCAGAACTCCACCCATGACGCGCTCGCGCTGCTGCTGGCCAATGGCGACAAGCTGGACAAGGCGGCGGTGGATCTGCCCAGCATCCTCACCGATATCGGCAAGTTCACCCAGAACGGCACCTACGCCAACGCGTACGTGTGCAGCCTGGATGTCTCGCTGTACGGAATCCTCTTCCCGCGCGGTCTGTTCAACCAGATCGGCGGCAACTCCCACTCGGCGGTGTGCCGGCCATGATGGCGAAACTCAAGTCCCGCTTCGGTTCCAACCGCAACCTGTGGCTCGGCGTGCTCGGCGTGCTGCTCATCGTCGGCCTGCTGGCCGGCTCCACGCTGTACCGGCAGATCGGTATCGGCGAGAAGACCGTCAAGGCCGAGTTCGTGCAGACCGCGGGCATCAGAACCGGTGACAAGGTGTCGATTTCGGGTGTCGCGGTCGGCCGGGTCTCCGGCGCCGAACTCGAGGGCGACCACGTGATGGTCTCGCTCTCGGTGAGCAACGATGTCAAGCTCGGTCCGGACGCCAAGGCCTCGATCAAGATGGCCACGCTGCTCGGCGCCCGCTATGTCGACCTGATCCCGGGTGACGGTTCCGGGCTGAAGAACAATCGAATTCCCAAGTCCAATACCGCTGTTCCCTACAACCTGGCCGATGTGGTGCAGGAGGGCACACCCAAGTTCGAGGAGCTCGACACCAAGAAGCTCGCGGATTCGCTGAATCTGATCAACCAGCAGATGGGTGACACCCCGCAGCTCACCGTGCAGGCGCTGGATTCGGTCGGCGCGCTGGCCAAGACCATGAACGACCGCAAGGGCGAGGTCGATCAGCTGCTCAAGGATCTGGATCGGGTCACCCGCATCCTCGGCGACAACCGCAACAGCGTGCTGCTGGTCATCACCCAGGGCGAGGCCATCGCCAATCGGGTGATGGAGCGCCAGACCCTGCTGCGTTCGCTGCTGGACAATATCGCCACCCTGAGCCGTCAGCTGCAGCAGATCGGCGCGCAGAACGACAATCAGTTCGGCCCCACGCTGATCCAGCTCAACACCATGGCCGACGGCCTGCAGAAGAACAAGGACAACCTGGATCGACTGCTGTCGGTCATGCCGGTATCGGTGCGGACGTTCAACAACGCCTTCGGCAATGGCAATTACGGCGAGGTCGGACTGCCGTGGCTGTTCCCGGACAACTGGTTGTGCTTCGCCCAAGTGATCGAGGGGTGCCACCAATGAACCCGGCAAAGTACACGCGAATCGCCAAGGCGGCCTTGATCGGTGCGGTCGCGCTGGCGGTCGGCAGTTGCTCGCTGGTACCGCTCGGGGTGAAGGACGCGGTCGGCCAGACCCAGCACTTCACCGCCGACTTCCTCAATATCGCGGGCATGTTCGAGGGCAATCCGATCACCGTGCTCGGGCTCGATGTCGGCAAGGTCGACAAGATCGTGCCCAAGGGGCAGTACGTCGAGGTGCACATGACGGTGGACGCCGGTGTGGACATTCCGAAGAACGTGCAGGCGGCGCTGATCTCGCCGTCCATCGTGACGGACCGGCACATCGAGCTGACCCCGCGCTACACCGGCGGGGACAAGCTGAAGGACGGCTCGCACCTGACCACCCAGCAGACCAAGACCCCGGTCGAGCTGGACACCATGATCAAGACCATCGACAGCTTCGCCGCGGCCCTCAAACCGCAGGACGGGTCGGACGGTCTCGGCCCGCTCTCGGGCCGGGTGCTCTATCCGATGATGAACGGCAACGGCGAGAAGATGCGCGATGTGCTCAACTCGCTCTCCGGTGCGCTGAAGGTCGGTGTGGACAACAAGGACGCCGTCTCCACCATCATCATCAAGCTGAACGAATTGACCACCATGCTGGCCGACAACGACCAGTCGGTACGAGATTTCAGCAATCGGATGACGCAGATGTCCGGGCTGCTCGCCGATCAGGCCCCCGGCCTGCAGGCGACCCTCGATCAGCTGAACTCCTTCCTGGCCAACACCAGTGGCGCGTTCTCGCAGTACTCCGATCAGCTCAACGGCACGCTCACCGGTCTCACCAATGTGACCAACCAGCTGCGCGCCAATGCCGCCGGCGTCGTCGAAATCGTCGACACCGCACCGCTGCTCATGCAGAACCTGGACCGCTCGGTCAACCGTCAGGGCCAGTTCATCCGCCTGCACGCGGTACTCGGCACCGTACTGTCCGGCGAGATCATCAGCCTGTTCTGCGAACGCATCCAGATGAAGTCGGACGGCTGCCGCACCGGCAAGGTGCAGGATATGGGTCCCGACCTCGGACTGATGGCGGCAATGTTGGGAATGACGAAATGAGCAAGCGAACCCGGCGCACCGCCGTCGCGCTGGCGGTAGCGGCCTCCACCCTCGCGGTCTCGGGCTGCGGTCTGACCGTCGAGAGTCTGCCGCTGCCCAAACCCGGTGCGGGCGACAAGACCTATACCATCCACGCCGTCTTCGACAATGCGCTGAACCTGCCCGACCAGGCCAAGGTCAAGATCGGCGGCTCCGATGTCGGGGTCGTCACCAAGATCACGACCAAGAATTTCAAGGCCAATGTCGACCTGGCCATTCGCACCGATATCGAATTGCCCACGGACAGTACGGCCGAACTGCGGCAGGCCACCCCGCTGGGTGACGTCTTCGTCGCGGTGTCCAAGCCCAAGACCGATCGGGGCGCGCAGCTGCTGAAGAACGGTGACACGCTGAAGAACACCTCGGCGGGCGCCACCGTCGAGGAACTGCTGCTCTCGATCTCCATGCTGTTCAACGGCGGCGGCATCGCGGCGCTGTCCAAGCTCACCTCCGAGATGGACTCCATCGTCGGCGGCAAGGGCCAGACGCTCTCGCATCTGATCACCGAGATGACCGGTGTAGTAGGCAGTCTCAACAACAACAGTCAGCGGGTGGACAGCGTGCTCGCCGGATTCAGCGCGCTGGCCGACACCATCCAGAACAATCACGATCAGCTCGGCCATGTCGCCGACACCCTGCCCGGCATGATCGGCGCCATCGCCGAGAACAACCAGGCGCTCGGCGATCTGCTCACCAGGATCTCCACAACCAGTGCGGCCCTGGGCGATTACGCCAACACCACTTCGGCCGATCTGGCCCGTCTGCTCGACAATGTGCAGCAGTTGATGAACGCGCTGGCCCGCACCGAGCCGGACTTCGGTCCCATGCTCGATGCCATGCACGACCTCCGGCCGTCGGTGGACGCCTCGTTCAAGGGCAATACCCTCGCCGTCGCCGCCACCCTCAGCATGCTCGATATCGGACTGCTCACCGATCCGGCCAACAGCAAGTTCCCGGATCTGCGTGACCTCAACGACTTCGGCGGCAGCATCATCCAGGTGCTGCAGATCATCTACGGCCGGGTCACGGGGGGCCAGCGATGAACTGGGTGAAGAACCACAAGAATCTGGTGTCGAATTCGGCGCTGGTGCTGATCCTGCTCCTCGGTGCGACGTATCTGGCGATCAGCGTCATGCGGGTCAATCCGCTGCGCGAAACCTATAAGGTGACGGTCGATCTGGACCGGTCCGGCGGTCTACAGGCCGGCAATGACGTGACCCTGCGCGGCTATCGCATCGGCAAGGTCACCGATATCAAGCTCGCCACCGGCGGTTCGGCCATCGCGGCCACCGTCGAAATCGACAAGAAGTACCACATCTCCAGCGATACCGTGGTGTCGGTCGGCGCGCTCTCCGGCGCGGGTGAACAGTTCCTGGACTTCCGGCCCAATACCGATAAGGCCCCGTTCCTCGCCAACGGCTCGATCGTGCAGTTCGACAAGGACAGGGTGAAGACGCCGACCCCCGTGTGGTCGGTGCTGGACAACTCCAGTGAATTGATCTCGCAGATCGATCCGGACAAGTTCTCCACCATCCTGACCGAACTCGACACCGCGTTGTCCGGTGGACCGGATCAGCTACGATCGCTCATCAACGGCATCAGCCTGGCGACCACCGGCCTGGACAATCTGCTGCCGCAGACCACGAATCTGATCAAGAACCTGCAGACGATCAATGCCACCACCTCGTTGGCGCAGCCCGATCTGGCTACCCTGACACGTAATTCGGGTGTGTTGTTCCAGCAGTTCAACGATGCCAATGCCGAACTCCAGAAGATCCTGGAACAGGCGCCCGCACAATTGCAGGCACTCGGCGCGGTGCTCGACAAGACCGCCGATCCGATGACCAGCCTGGCCACCAACTTCGCGGCCATCACCAAGGGCGCGATGCTGCGTCAGCCCGCCTTGCGCGCGCTGTTCCCGGCGCTGGTGGTCGGTACCTCGGCCATGGGTGTGCCCGCGCACGACAACGAGTTCTACACCATCGTGGACATCTGGCCGCGGCCCTTCTGCGACTACGTGACGAAGAAGATCCGCCCGGAGGTCGCCACCGAGGGCACGCTCTCCCAGTGGGGCAGCTACTGCACCAATGGACAGGCGGATCAGCAGATTCGCGGTTCGGCCAACGCACCGCGGCCGGATGTGCCGAACAATGGCGCATACCCGCCCGCGGACGCCGATATGAACGAGCGGACCCTGCCGCCGGTGAAGTGAGCCAGGCATACTCGCTGACGAAGACCCCAGCACGGTGCGCCCGCAGCGCACCGGGAAAGTGATCGATACATGTCGGATGACGCTGCCCAGGACAAGAAAACCGAAGACGATTCGATCGCCGAGGCCGATGCACAGGGCAGCGCCGACATAACGCCACCGGCCACCCCGGCGGCCGAGCCGACCGATGCGGCGGCCGAACCCGCCGCCGAGAAGCCGGATCTGGCAAAGGGAACCGACGCCCCGGCCGCGCCCGCCGCGGCCGATCCGGAACCGGCTGCCGTCGCGCCCGCCGCTTCCGGTGCGACCGAGGCCAAGTCGTCCGCGCTGAAGTCCGCCTCGCTCCCGCTGATCGCCGCCTTCGCGGCGGGCGTGCTGCTGGTCGCCGCCATCGGCGCGGTGGTGTTCTTCTGGCTGCAGTCCGATAAGCGCGAGAACGAGCTCGCCGTCCGCGACGACGCCACTAAGGCCGCCTGCGATTTCGTCAAGACCGTCTCGGTCTACGACGAGAAGAGCCTGGGCGACTACGTCCAGCGGGTGCAGGCGTCGACCACCGGTGAGTTCCGCCAGATGTTCGACACCATGTCCGGCGATCTCAAGGACGTGCTCACCAGCGTGCACGCCTCCTCCAAGCTGAATACGGTGCGCTGCGGCTGGGAATCCGGTGACGATGCCAAGGCCACCGTCCTGGTCAGCCTCACCCAGACCTCCAGCAACACCATGCGCGCCCAGCCCCTGGTGCTGACCCTGCCCACCTTCGCCGAACTCGAGAAGAAGGACGGCAAGTGGCTGGTCTCCAAGTTCGAGCCCATCGCCGACAACGGCAATAACGGCCTCTTCCCCGGCGGCGCGGCCCCCAACCCCTCCGCCCAGCCCGCCCCCACCACCCCCGGAGCCCCGGCCCCCGCCCCCGGCAACTGATCACAGCAACACAAAAGCCCGCCCGGCTGGGCGGGCTTTCTGCTATTCGGGGGGTGTGAGGTCGAACCCCAACGTCTGTCGGAAGCGACGTTTCCGCCGGGGGTTTGGGGGCGAAGCCTCCAAGCCCTGACGTCGGTCCCTCCCCAATACCCTTGTCCTCAGAACAGCGTGAGCGCGTCCGCCGCAGGCGCTTTCGCCGCCGTCCGCCGACGCGGCGTCGCGGGCGCGGTATGCGCCTGCGCCACCACCTTCTCGGTGACAGCCACACTCTCCACCGGGCTGATCACCGGAATCTCCTCGGTGGCCGGTTCGAGCGGAATGGGCTCGGTGACAGGCTCGCTCGGCGCGGGCTCGGGCGAGGGATCCAGTGTCCCGGACGCGATGGCCCGCGCCGCCTGGCCGCAGAGCGTGTCCGCCTGCTCGTTGAAGTAGTTGCCGACGTGCCCGCGCACCCATCGGAAGCGCACCGGCCCGGACCGGGTGCTGATGGCCTGGTCGATCTGCCGGATGAGTTCGAGGTTCTTCACCGGTCCCCCGGTGGAGGTCTTCCATCCGTTCCGCCGCCACCCGTTGATCCATTCGGAGGCGCATTTGATGGCGTAGAGCGAATCGGATTCGATGAACAACGGTTCCGCGCCGGGATGCGCGCGGATGGCCTCCAGGAGCGCGCGTAGCTCCGCGATCTGATTGGTGCCCGATGGCGCACCGCCGCTGGCCGATCCACCCGCGTGATTGACCCACGCCCAGCCGATGGCCCCGCCCGGGTTACGCAGGCAAGATCCGTCGGTGCTCACGATGATCATGCTCGCAACCCTACGCAATCCGGCCGACAAGATCCGTTCCGTGGAATTCCTCTATCTCCCTTCGCAATTGCGATTCGGTGCGTCGCACGGCCGATTGTACGGCGGCGGCCAGCATTCGTGAGAGCAGGCGGCCGGTGAGCCCCCGCGGGGCCCGGTACTCGGTTTCCGAGGTCAGCACCGCTCGACCGTAGCCGAGCGGATCGAAGCGCAGGGTGATGACGCACAAAGGCGCGGTGCACGGCGAGTTGCCGTTATGCCCCTGCGCGGGGGCTGACTTCCCCGTCCCGCGCCTGCGCAGGGTGTACTCGATGACCGCGTTGCGGCGATAGTCGGTGATCTCGCATTCGATGACCGGATGCCAGAAACCCACCCGCAGCCGCGTTCCGAAGACGGCTCCGGAACCGTGATCGCTGTCCCCGAGCGGTTCGAAGGCGGCGACGCCGAAGGCCCAGTCGGGGACGAACTGATGGTTGTCCGTGTACGTGAACGCGACCTCCACCGGCGCACCGACATCGCTCGCGTACTTCATGTGGCCCATAGGTGCTCCCTGTCCCACGGCTGTCCACAAAAGTACTACAGGAATCCTATTTATTGAGTGGATACCCGGATTTGCCACCCGGACGCTGATTCGGTCAATCGTCCAATTGTGCGGCGATATGCGCCGCGATCGGCAGCGCCGAGGTAGCCGCCGGGGACGGCGCATTCAGCACATGCACCGAGCGCGGCGTGCGTTCGATCAGGAAATCGTGTACCAGCGTCCCATCGGCCCGCACCGCCTGCGCGCGGATGCCGGCCTCGCGTGGCAATAGATCGGCTACCGTCAGCTCCGGACAGTAACGGCGGCACTCCGCCAGATAGCCGCGCCGGAAAATCGAATTGCGCATTTCGCGCAGGCCGGTTCGCACATTGGCTGCCGCCACCCGGTGGAAACCCCGGAACCCCAGGATCTCCCGCGCGTCCCGCAGATTCACACTGCCCTTGCGATACCCCTCGCGCGCCAGCCCGAGCACCGCATTGGGCCCGACGGTCAGCTCCCCGTCGATGGTGGGGCTCAAATGCACGCCCAGGAACGGCAATTCGGGATCCGGAATGGGGTAGATGAGCGTCCGCACCAGATCCGCACGCTCCGGCGGCAATTGGTAGTACTCGCCGCGAAACGGCACTATGCGCAGGTCGGGCCGCACCCCGGCGAGCCGGGCCAGCCGATCGGCCTGTAGTCCACCGCACACCACCAGCCGCGCGGCCCGCCACCTTCCGGCGGGGCCGGAAACCGTTACCCCGTCCGAATTCTCGTCGATGGCGGTGATCTCCGCGCCGAGCACGATCTCACCCCCGGCGGCGCGCACCGTATCGGCGAGGGCGGTGGTGACCCGGGTGTAATCGATGATTCCGGTGCTCGGCACGAACAGCGCGCCGACCCCGGTCACTCGCGGTTCCCGGCGCGTCAGTTCGGCCGCGTCGAGCAATTCCACCTCGACGCCATTGGTGATCGATCGTTCGTACAGCGCCAGCATCCGCGCGTGTTCGGCGGAATCGGTGGCCACCAGCAGTTTTCCGCACACCCGGAACGGAATGCCTTGTGCTGCGGCGAATTCCCTGGTCTGCTTCGCCCCGGCCCGGCACAGTCGGGCCTTGAGGCTGCCCGGTTCGTAGTAGATGCCGGAGTGGATGACTCCGCTGTTGTGCCCGGTCTGATGTGTGGCCAGCGCCGCCGCTTTCTCGACCAGCAGCAGGCTCGCACCCGGATGCCGATCGAGAATGCGGTGCGCGGTCGCCACCCCGACAATGCCGCCGCCGATCACGCAGTAGTCGTACACATCGGGAAGTCTCACACAGTGCTGGCGCCCGGTGTGTTGTGCCGATCCAGTCGCACGTCATAGCGGCCGAGCGCGGGATCGGACAGGGTCAGCGTGACCGCACCGCTGCGGGTGTCCACATCGGTGCGCAGCTGGGTGTTGGCGGACGGGTCGGAACCTATGCCGAGCGTCTCCCCGAGCGGGGTGCGCAGCACCAGATCCGCCACGGTGGCGAAGACATTGGTGTCCACCGTGACCGAGATCGAATTGCGCCGCACCGGAACCACGGCCGCGTCGAGGTAGGCGGTGCCCAGCCGCAACTGTCCGGCAATCGGATTGCGTTCGATCGCCGGGGACGCTTCGGTCCGGGATTGCGAGAGCGTGCCCGGAACCTCCTGCGACACCGTGGTTTCCATCGGGTGCGGGGTGAAATACGCTGCCAGCCCGATAGTGTCGGCGAGCGGGGCGCTGCTCGCGGTCTGCGAATCGGTGCTTCCGGGTAGCGCCGCGGTTGCGTGCGGTGCGGCGGGTGCGGCGACGATGGCTCCGGATTTCTCGGTTCCGGCCATCTGATTGGCGATATAGGAGCCGGCGGCGACGGTGAGTCCGATACTCGCCATACCTGCGGTGACGATGGCGCTGTAGCGGAGCACCTGTGCCGCACGCCGCGATGATCCGGCGGCCTGCGTCGCGAGTTGATGCGACATGACTGGTGCGGTCCTTTCCCTCTCCCCTGGTCCCCCTGCGTCTCTCGACGCCCACGACCCGCACCATTGAAAGTCGTACGCCCGTCCAGGTTACGGCGGCGCACGGCGGCACCCCCGTCCTACGAGACCAGGATCACAGCGACTGTACCGGCAGATGAGACTGCAAGGTCCGGAATGCGAACTTCGAATGGTTTACGCATCCGCATGTTTCCGGTGTCGGAAGGGTGGGTAAATACCTGAGAGCGGCGAGCGCCAACTCGACTGCCATCGAAGACCTCCGGCCAATGTCGTCCGGTCGGCACCAGGCACGGCGCACCCATCGGTGGCGCTCGCTCGCTCTACTCCCTGGGAATTGGGGATCTGGCCGGAGGCCGGGCTCGGCGGCGGGTCAGTCGAACTGACCCGCCGTCCGGCCTGTTCCGGGCGGACCGGCGAAAGCCTGTGCCAGTCCCAGCCATTCGAGCGCCTCCGCACCCTGCACCCGCAGGGCCAGGTCATCGAGGTGACGGCGCTGGGTGACCGCGAGGCAGAAATCCAAGGCGGGACCGGTGATTCGCTGCGATGCGTCGGCCGGGCCCCAGCTCCAGACATCGCCGTCGGGAGCGGTCAATTCGATGCGGAATTCCGCGGCGGGCGCGGGCCGACCGTGCGTCATGTACGCGAAATCGCGGGTGCGCACGCCCAGATGCGCCACGTTCTTCAACCGAGCGGTCGGTTCGCGAGTCTGGCCGAGCGCGTCCGCCACATCCTGTCCGTGCGCCCAGGTCTCCATCAGTCGTGCGGTCACCATGGACGCCGCGCTCATGGGCGGTCCGAACCACGGCAGTTTGGTTCCGGCGGGTACCGTGCGCAGCGCCTCGACCAGGGCCAGCCGATCCCGTCGCCAGGCGGCGAGCAACTCCGGCGGCGGCGTCTCGGCCTCGTGTTCGGCGGCCTCGTCGACGAAGGTCAGCGCCTTCGGCAGTGCCGCCTGCACCTCTCGATCGAAGGCGCGCGCATCGGTCGCGGCCAGTACGGCGACCCGATCGGTCCAGGTCAGGTGCCCGATCTGATGGGCGATGGTCCAGCCGGGCGCGGGTGTGTCCCGCTGCCATTCGGCCGGATCGAGATCGGCTATGCGCCGGTCCAGGTCATCGCACTCGGCGGTGAAGTCGGCGAGCAGCGCCTCGAGATCGGCCATCGGAAGTCCTTGTCGCTCAACCCTGCTGTGCCGAGAGGGGCACAGGGTCGGCACGCACCCCATTGTGCGTGCCTTCCGTCGGCCAGCATCGCAGCGTGGGCGAAAAAATGCAAGCACGCGTGCTTGTATTTTCTACCAGCCGAAAAGTATCAGGTGGATCGCGCCGACGCCCAGGCCGAGCAATGCCCCGTGCAGGTAGAGCAGCCAGGCGTCCTGTTCCACCGAGGCGTAGAACATCTCCATGAACTCGCCGGGGGTGAGTTGCTGCAACTTCCGCGCGGCGAATTCGTCGATCTTCTTGGCCTGCGCGTCCGCGAACACCTCGTCCTGCACCAGACTGGGGGTGAGTTCGGCCGCCGCCACCGCCGCGCCGACCTTCAGATTGTCGAATTGCCGTGCGCCGAAGACGGTCCGCACGAAGGTGTGCGTCGGACCGAGCTGCCGATGGATCTCCGTCGCGATGAGGCGCTCGAGCAGCTGCCGGGTCTTGTCGCCATTGGTGCCGTCGAGCAGTTCCCTGGCCAGATTCGGCAGGGTCAGCACCTGATAGGCGAGGATGTGCGCGAGGTCGGCGGCGGCCTCGGGCTGGCGCTTGGCCAGCAGCGCCTGCTTCCACACGTATTTGTAGCGCGGCTGCGGATCGCCCGGTTCGAACACCATCTTCACCGCGATCACATTGACCAGGACGCCGATGGCGGCCGCCGCGGTCAGGATGACCGCCCAGTTCGGCACCCAGCCGATGATCGGAATGCTCTGGTGCACATGCATATACAGCGCCAGCAGCACACCGAACGGTGCGCCGAGCAGGCCGATGCGCACCATGAATTTGAGTTCGGGGGCGGCGATGGTGGTGGTGAGGTCCTTCAGGATGTGCGGATTCTCCCGCAGGTACCGGATGACGAAGGTCTTGATGTCGATGAGCTGGTCGACATTGTCGCCGAGCTGTTCGAAGGCGCGCCGGGCCAGTGTCGGCAGTTCGCGCTCCACCCGCTGGTAGAGCACATTGCGGGCGGCGCGCGGCACCGCGCCCCACAGGTCCGGGTTCTCCCGCTTCATGATCTCGTTCACCATGGACGGCACCTGTTTGCGGCCGACGTCGGCGATATAGTCGGCGATGCCGTCCAGATCGAGTTCGTGGATGAAGTCGCGCGGGCTGCCGAT
>NZ_BDAW01000020.1 GCF_001625085.1 Nocardia acidivorans NBRC 108247 | reverse complement strand
ATGCGGATTCCGCGAAAGTACAGCGGCCAGAACAACATCAGTACGCCGGTCCAGTTGGTCAGCCAACCGGCGATGGCGCTGAAGATCGGGAAACTGATCAGATCGACGACGAGTTTGGGCTGGCCGGTCAGCTGCTCCCAGTCGATGAAAGCACCCGAGGCCAATGTCGTCATTGCCGCGTCCCCCTGTTGGCCGAGCCGATGGTGAGAAAATGGACACACAACACTCTCACCGGTGAAGGGTGCTGTCAAAAGGTCGATGGCCTCGGAGAACGTGTCATATTGAGCGTGGTTTCCGAAGACCGGGAATACTGGTCAGTCGACCAGAATAACGGGTGGGATGACAGCGCACAGGGAGCGATCGATGAATGTGGACCGCCGTGGCTTTCTGACCGGCGCGGCCTCCGCCGCCGCACTGGCCACCGCCGAGAGCCTGGCGAGCGCCGGAACCGCGCGAGCCCAGCCCGCGCCCGCCACCACCGTCGCGAAACTGCCTTTCCCCGAGGGGGATTCGCTGCGCATCCTGGTCACCGGCGACGCCGGGACCGGGGCTCGGCCGCAGTGGGCCGTCGCCGACGCCGCCCGTGCCCTGCACGCGCGAGAGCCGTTCTCCTGCGCCCTCGGTCTCGGCGACAATGTGTACGAACAGGGTCCGTGGGCCGATGACGACGCCCAGTTCAATGCCAAATTCGAAGACCCCAATCGCGGCCTCGACTTCCCCTGGATCATGGTGCAGGGCAATCACGACAACAGTTCGGTCCTGCCCGGAGACGGCGGCTGGCTGCTGCGCGGAGACCACGAGGTCGCCTTTCACGCGCGGTCCGAACGCTGGTGGATGCCGGCGCGCTACTACTCGGTGCCGATCGGCTCGCTGGTGGAATTCTTCGTGCTGGATCTGAATCCCATCGCGGCGTATCTGCCGCCGCTGTTCGAACCGTACTGGGCGGCCGACGGTCAATTCATGACCGAACAGGCGGCCTGGCTCGACGGCGCGCTCGCGGCGTCGACCGCGAAATGGAAGATCGTCTGTACGCATCATCCGTATCTCAGCAATGGCAGTCACGGAAACGCCGGTGCATACGAGGGTTTGAACATCGCCCCCATCAACGGCATTCATGTGAAGGAGTTCTTCGAGGCGCATGTGCTGGGCCGTGCCCAATTCCTGCTCTCCGGACATGATCATTGCCTGCAGGTGTTGGAACCGACCCCGGCGTGCAAGGGCACCCGGCAGCTCGTATCGGGTGCGGCGGCCAAGACGAACTCGGGCGCGCATGCCACCGATGCCCGCGGGATCACCCCGGCACTGTTCGAGAACTTCACCGATCTCGGCTTCATGGTGCTGGAGCTGACCGCGTCCTCGGCGGATCTGACCGTTCACACCGTCGATCCCTCGAACGGTCAGTCCACCAACGCTTTCCAGCGCCGTTTGGCCTAGGGCCGCAGCGCTAGGGCTTCAATACGATCCGAATCGGGTTGCCTTCCTTGGCATCGAGGGCGTGCACGGCCTTGGCGGCATCGGCCAGCGGCACCACCGCGCTGACCGAGCGGGAGAAGTCGACCCGCCGCAACCCCTGCAACTTCACCAATTGGGTGACATGGTCGGGCTCGGAGCCGTAATGCCCGCGCAGCTGCTGCTGGAAGAAGCTGAAAGCCGTTCCGCCGGTGATGGTTATGGGCCTGTTGGTCAGCCCGACCAGCACCAGGCGGCCCTTCGGAGCCAGGCAGACCGCGGCCTGTTCGCGCACCGCCGCAACGCCCGCGAAATCGAAGGCGGCCGCCAGACCTGTCCCGGTGGCCTGGAAGATCTTCTGCCGCAGATCCGGATCGGCCGGATCGAAGGCGAGGTCCGCGCCGAATTCCAGGGCGCGTTCGCGCGCGGCGGGCAGCGGATCCACCGCGATGATCGGGGCCGCGCCGACCAGGCGCAGCAATTGCACACCGTGTGCGCCGAGTCCGCCCACACCCCAGACACCCACGGCCTCACCGGCTTTCACCTCACCGGTGACGGTGACCGCGGCCCACGGCGTGGAGACCGCGTCCGGAATGAAACACGCCTGCTCGAACGGCAGCTCATCCGGAATAGGCACCAGGGTGTCGACGCGGGCGAGCGTGTACTCCGCCCAGCCGCCGTCGTAGTCCACCCCGCGTGTGAAGGTGGCCGCCCCGCGAAGTTCCCCGGCCTGTAACAACACCCGATCCCCGACCGCGGCGGCGGTGACCCCGGGGCCGAGCCGATGCACGGTTCCGGCGACCTCGTGCCCGAGCGTGACCACATCGCCCTTCAGGAACAGCGGTGTCAGCGTCCCGTCGATGAGATGCACATCCGACAGGCACACGCCCGCCGCCTCCACCTTCACCAGCACATGATCCGGTCCTGGCTCGGGCACCGGGACGTCGTCGAGTGCCAGCCTGCGATTCGGTCCCAGATGTAGTCGTGCGGCCAGCATATTCATCGACTCCTATGGCGTTGGTCCGGCATCGTCTCCGCCCGCCATGCTAGGTCGCCCCCGGCACCCCCATGCCCGATTTACCCGGCACCAGCGAACCCCTTCGCCGACCGGCAGCTTCGCCTCCCTCATTCGGGCGTATGCCCATGTCGTTCGGGCGTGCGCCGACTGGCGTTCGGGTGTGGGGCCTTTCGTCGTTCGGGCGTGTGCCGACTGGCGTTCGGGTGTGGGGCCTTTCGTCGTTCGGGCGTGCGCCGACTGGCGTTCGGGTGTGGGGCCTCTCGTCATTCGGGCGTGCGACGACTCGTCATCCCGGCGTGCTCTTCGGCCGGGATCTCGCCGGGGCGGTGACCCTCCGTCGCATCGGTCGTCGCCAGGAACTCGGTGATGATGGCGGTGACTTCCGGCGCGCGCTCCAGCATGGGCACGTGCCCGCACCGGTCGAGCCATTCGGCGCGGTCCGGCCGTAGCCGCGTGTTCAGCGTGCGACCGGCCGCGGCGGACAGTACGCGATTCTCGGTGCCCCAGATGGTGCAGACCGGCGGCAGCTGTTCGCGATCCGGCCACTCGTCCAGGGCGGCGAAGCTGGACAGGTCGCGGACCAGGCCGACCAGGGCGCGCGCCGGAAACCCCGCCGAAAGCGGCTGTACATAGGGACATTCGCGGTAGGCGCGACCACTGGCGAACCAGGATCGAATTGTCCCGCGCGCGAACCACTTCGGCGTATGCCAGTCGAACAGTGCGCGGGCCGCGGGATCCGGCAGACCGCGGGTGATGCGGGCGGGCACGCGCAGATCACCGCGCATGGCCGTGGATTCGGTGAGCGGGTTGATCGCCACCACCGCGCGAACGAGTTCGGGATACCGGCGCGCGAGGGTGAGGCTGATGGCCGAGCCGAGGCAATTACCGACCAGGGCGACCCCGGTCAAGTCCCGGTCGCGCAGGAATCGCCGCACCAATTCGGCGTATCGGTCCAGGGTGTAACCACTTTCGGGCTGATCGGCCGACCCGTAGCCCGGCAGGTCGAGCGCGTACACCCGGTATTTCCTTGCGAGCGCGGTGATCTGGGGAGTCCAGATCACATGGGAGGAGCCCGCGTTGTGCAGCATCACCACCGGCGGGCCGCCCTCACCCCGCCGCAGATAGCCGAGTCGGGTGCCGTCGTAGGCGAAGTTTTCCATGGCGCTCCAGGTGGCTTCATTGCCGGTGGTTCTTCCATGGTCCCCCGAATGCTTCAGGCGCGTGCTATTTCGGTGAGTCCGCGGTCGAGGAAGCGGATCATCCAGTCGAAGCTGGTCTCGGCGTCATCGCTCCATTGGAATCCGTCGGAGGCCTGCAGGGTGGCGAAGCCGTGCAAGGTGCAGCGCAGCGTGCGAATGGCGTGCACCATCTCCGATTCGGGGATGTGGTAGCCGCGCAGCACCGCCTGGATGGAGTCCATCACGCGCGAACCCGATTGCAGCAGTGGGTCTTCCGGACCGTAAAAGCCCGCTCCGACGGTGGCGGCGTAGCGGCCGGGATGGGTGATCACGTACTGCCGGAAGGCATTCGCGAAGGCGGCCAGGGCGGCGCTGCCCGAGCGTCCGTGCATGGCATCGCGTACGGCCAGGTCCAGTTCGGTCATGGCGAGGGTGGCGATACCGCGCTGCAGATCGGCGAGGCTGTCGATGTGTTTGTATAGCGAAGGCGTTCGCACGCCGAGCTTTTCGGCGAGTGCGCTCAGCGCCAGGTTCTGGTAGCCGACCTCGTCGGCGAGCTGTGCGCCCGCCGCGACGACCTCGGTTTTGCTGAGGCCGGCTCTAGGCATGCGCATGCTCCTTCAGGAACGGGAGGATGAGCTCGGCGGTTCGCTCCGGCGACTGCGCGTGCGGGTAGTGTCCCGCGCCCTCGACCAGGCCCAGGCTGCCCAGCCCGGCGGGCAGCGCGGCAATGACGGCCCTGCCCTCGGCCTCCGGATTCGGGAAGTCGGGATCGGCGGTGCCCATGATGATGAGCGCGGGCTGAGTCACCCTGGGCAACTGGGCCTGTGCGTCGGCGGGGGTCGACTTCCCGGTCTTCATGAATTCGGCCAGGCGGCCGGGTTCGCTCAGCTTGGCGATGTTGTCGGCCAGGTAGGCGTCGTAGTCGGCGGGCTTGGTGGGGTAGGCGATATTCAGGTACTTCTGCCACTGGCCCAGGCTCTTGAACAGCATGGTGCCCATCAGCGCGAACATGCCCCGGCGGTAGCGGGAGACGGTGAAAAGCGCACCGATGGAAGGGGTTTGGGTGAGGGTGAAGGGATTGAGCTCCACGATGGCCCGCACCAGTTCGGGCGATTGGGCCGCGGTGATGGTGGCCGCTCCGCCGGAGATGGAGTGCCCCACGATGATCGCCGGTCCGGCATTCAGCTTCGCGATCACGCCGAGCAGATCGTTGGCGACATCGGTGCGGCTGATGGCCTCCTTCCCGGTCTCGGAGGCCCAGTTCATGCTGGAGTCGCCGTGGCCGCGCAGATCGGTGCTGACCACCCGGTATCCGGCGGCCGCCAGCAGCGGGGCCAGGAAGCGGTAGGACTGGCGGCGGTCGCCGATCCCGTGCGAGAGCAGCACCAGCGGCCCTTCGCCGATCGAGTCGTAGGCGATCCGGCCACCGTCGAGGTCGATGTATTCGGTCATGTCGTGCACTCCCTCAATGAAAGCTAATCGCGATAGCCATAAAGCTAATAGCTTTAGCCAACGCCGTCAACCCCTCGATTTCGCAAGACAGTTGCCATGTAAACTATGCAGGTGACGGATACCGAGAGCGATGTCAACGCGAATGTCGGCTTCCTGGTCTGGCGGCTCTCCACCCGCTGGCGGGCAGTGCTGGATCGCGCGCTCGCCGCGCACGGGCTCACTCAGGCGCAGTATTCGGTGCTGGCCCCGCTCTACGGTCTGACCCGGGACGGCGCGCGCCCGAGCCAGCGCAAACTGGCCGATCTCACCGGACTCGATGCCGTCTACATCTCCAAGCTGGTGCGCGCACTCGAGAAGCAGGGCTTGGTGGTTCGCGCCGCCAGCACCGCCGATCCACGCGCGGTGGAACTCTCGCTCACCCCCTCCGGTATCGAAACCGCCCGGCGCGCAATAGCACTCGTGCGCGATACCCGCGACCGGCTCACCGCTCCCCTGGGCGGAAACGACAGCGAGCGCACCGCGGAGCTGGCAGCCGTGCTGCGCGTACTCCTCGACGCGCCCGATATCGCTGAATAGTTCTGTCGCTACGGCCTTTTCACAGGGTCTGACCGGTACGGAGCTTGTTCGCGCGGTCGATGATCGAGGTCAGCACCCGGTGCGCGATGGCCAATTCCTCCGGCGTGGATCCGCCGAAGATGGGCCGGGTCAGCGGCGTGGTCGTCTCCATCAGCACCTTCAACTCGGCGGATCCGGCGGCGGTCAGCGCCAGCGGGCCCGGTCCGTCGACCTCGGCCCCGGTGATGAATCCCTTGTCCGCCATCGTGGCGAGCAGGGCGGCGGCGCCCGCCGCGTCCACCCCGAGCTGGCGCTGTCCGGCCAGATAGCGATGGAAGTCGGCCGGTGCGGCGATCGGTCCGCGCACGGTGAGCGCCCGCAGGGCGGCGTATTCATTGGCGGTGGTGGTGAACCCCTGTGCGGTGAGGGTGGCCTCGAGCAGGGCGGTGGTCGCCCCTTCCGCCTCGGCGATATCGCGGCCGGTGAGTGTCGGTTCGGTGGACATGGCGAACTCCTGATCTGCGACGACGGTGCGTCCGACTACTTGCATTACATGGAAACTATATCTATGGAAACTATATTCCCGGCGGTATCAGCGGGCATGTCAGGTCGGCGTCAGCCCGGTATCAGCGGGGGCGGTGAAAGTACTCCTCATGAACAACGCATTCCAGACCCCCGCCCCCATCGCCATCAGCGTCGACGTGCTCAGCGCCGAGGTCACCGTCATCGCCTCGGACCGCGCCGACACCGTGGTCACAGTCGCGCCCGCCGACGCCGCCAAGAAGGGCGATGTGCGCGCCGCCGAGCGGACCACGGTCGACTTCGCCGCCGGGGTGCTGACCGTGCGGACGCCGAAGAACTGGCGCACCTACACCCCGTTCGGCGGTAACCCGTCCATTCGGGTGACCATCGAGGCCCCGGCCGCTTCCCAGCTGAAGGCCACCTCCGGGGTGGGCCGACTGCGCACCTTCGGCGCGCTGGGGCAGAGCGATCTGGAGATCGCGCTCGGCGACATCCTGGTCGACCTCGCCGCCGATTCGGTGACCGCCAAGACCGCCAAGGGCGATATCCGCATTGCCGACGCGGTGCGCGGGGTGCTGAACCTGGAGACCTCGGTCGGCGAGCTGGAGGTCGGCATCCACCCCGGCAGCGCCGCGCACCTGGAGACCAGCGCCCAGCGGGGCAGCGTGCGCAACCAGCTGGCTCCGGTCGCCCTCGGGTCGGGCGATGCCGACACGGTACAGGTCTTCATTCGAAACTCGCTCGGCGACATCATCATTCGGCAAGCCGCCTGATCCAGCCGACCCGATTGTCCGTCACACCCGATTGCAAGGAGCAGAACATCATGTCCACCACCCCCGCCGATCAGGACCGCCCGGAGCTACGCAAGATCATCCAGGAGGTCATCGATGCCGGTTTCACCGGTTTCACCCTCCGGGTGAACGACGAGCGCGGCGAATGGGTCGGCAGCGCCGGGCTGGCCGAACTGGGTGAGACCGCGCCGCCGCCGATCGACGGCCACATTCGAATCGGCAGCAATGCCAAGACCTTCACCGCCACGCTGCTGTTGCTGCTGGTGGCCGCGGGCAAGGTGACACTCGACGCCCCCGTCGTCGACCACCTGCCCGAATTCGAACTGGACCCGCGGATCACCGTGCGAATGCTGTTGCAGCACACCAGCGGAATCTTCAACTTCACCGGTGAGTACCTCGAGGACGGGACGGTCGTGCCCGGAATCGCCTGGAGCGGCAAGGAATGGGTGGAGAACCGATTCAAGACCTACCTGCCGCAGGAACTGGTCCGGCTGGCCCTGTCCAAGCCCCCGCGCTTCGAGCCGGGGACGGACTGGAGCTACTCCAACACCAACTTCGTATTGGTCCGGCTGTTGATCGAGAAGGTCGGCGGCAGTGCGTATCCCGAGCAGATGCGGCGGCTCATCCTGGACCCGCTCGGCCTGTCCGGCACCGTGGCCCCGACCACCCAGACCGAACTGCCCGCACCGCACGCCCACGCCTACTACCGGTACGACGACGGCGGGGTGGAGCGGACCGTCGATGTCACCGAACAGAATCCGTCCTGGATCTCCAGCGGTGGTGACATGATCTCGACCACCGGGGATCTGCACACCTTCATCTCCGCGCTGACCAGCGGCAAACTGCTGCCGCCGGAGCTGCTGGCCGAAATGGTCACCCCGGAGAAGAAGGTCGGCTACGGGCTGGGCGTCTTCGTCACCGAGACCGGTGCGGGCACCGTCATCAGCCACAACGGCGGTATCTCGGGCAATGGCGCGCTGATGTACGGCACGCTGGACGGCACCAAAACCCTCACCGCCGCACTGAATTACGTGGACGATGCCGCGATGTCCTTGGCGCCGGCGTTCCAGCAGGCCACCCAGCACCTGGTCCAGGAGGTCTTCAACGGGCCAGCGTAGCCGCTGCCAGTTCTCGCCAATCCGCTTGTGTCCCTTCCGTAGTCGCCTCAGTGAAGCCCGCTTCACCGAGGCGACTTTGTATTTCCCGCTCGATTCGGATCGCCTCCGGATGCGAGAGGTCGGGCAATCCGCGCACCACGGTGCTCGCCGCGAGCAGGCGCGCGGCCTGTTCGACCTGATTCGAGCGCAGCGCCAGATCCGCTGTCCCGACCAGGATCTGGGCGATGAGCGGCGCGTAACCCGCGGTGCTCGCGGCCTCGAAGGCCGCGGCGTGTTCGGTCCGGGCCGTATCGAGATCCGTCGCGAGATAGCCGAGCAGATCGTGCACGATGGCCTCGATCTGCGCCTGCTCCCCGTCACTGCCCGAAGCCTCGGCCGCGGCCTCGAGCTGGCGGTACGCCTGTTCGGAATCGCCGTCCCAGCGCGCCAGCGCCGCCTTGGCCAGCGCCAGTTCGGTCAGGGCGCTGGGCCAGGCCGCCTGCTCGGCATACCGCTGCGCCTCGGCCATGGCGCTCGCGCTCGCCGCCGAATCCTCCAGCAGCCAATACAATTGGGCCTGCCGCGCGCGCAGCCGGACCAGATCCTCGATCGCGCCGACCTCGGTGACCACCGCGATGGCCTCATCCAAATAGCCGACGGCACGGGCGAATTCGCCGCGCATGGCGATTCGGTCCGCCAGTTCGGTGAGGGCGAACGACACTCCCCAGCGTTCCCCGATCGCCCGGAACTCCGCCAGTGCCGTCTCCAGATGGCGGTCCGCTTCGGCGCCCGGCAGGCCGAGGGTGATGCGCATCTTGCCCTGCTGTAGCCGGGACAGCGCTCGCACCCAGGGATCGTCATCGGTGAGCAGCGGTTCGAACGCGGTCAGCAGGGCGTCCGGCCCCTCCAGCAGGCGTTCGAGTGCGCCGATGAAACGCAGCAGCGGGTAGCGGGCACCGCTGGTTCGGCTGAACTGGGCGGCCTTGTGAATCCAATCCCGGAGTGGCACAGCGTCATTGCGACCGGAGGACAGGAAGTGCACGACCATCGCGTAGACCATGGCGCGGGTCTGGTCGTCCACCTCGGCGACCGTATCGGCGGCCGCCAGCACGAACTCCGTGCCCTCGGCCTTATGTCCGCCGAGCCACCAGTACCAGCCCGCGGACGCGGCCAGCCGCATGGCCCCGGCCGCGTCATCGGCGGTGAGCGCGCCGCGCATGGCGGCGGCGATATTGTCGTGTTCGGCCTCGAGCAGGGCGAGCCACTTCAACTGGTCGGCGCGGCGCAGCTGCGGTTCGGCGGTATCGGCGAGTTCGGTGAAGTACGCCAGATGCGCGCGGCGGGCCGAATCCGCTTCGCCCGCTTCGTCGAGGCGTTCGCGGGCGTACTGCTCGATGGTGGTGAGCATGCGGTAGCGCGGCCCACCGTCACCGGCGGTGAGCAGCAGCGATTTCTCGGTGAGGGCGGTCAGCAGTTCGAGCACCTCCCACCGCTCGACCGTATCGCCCGCGCAAACCTGTTCGGCCGCTTCGAGACTCGCGCCGCCGGCGAAGACCGCGAGGCGGCGCAACACCGTTCGCTCGGCCTCGGTGAGCAATTCCCAACTCCAGTCGACCACCGCGCGCAGGGTGCGATGCTGCGGAATCGCGGTGCGGCTGCCACCGGTCAGCAGGCGGAAGCGATCGTCCAGGCGATCGGCGAGCTGTTCGAGGGACATGGTGCGCAGTCGGGCGGCGGCCAATTCGATCGCGAGCGGGATGCCGTCCAGCGCCCGGCAGACGCGCGCCATGGCCGGCAGCAGGCTCGCATCGGTGGCGAACTCCTTGCGCACCGCACCGGCCCGATCCCGCAGCAGCTGTACCGCCGGCGCGGATTGGATCCGCTCGGGGGCCGCGTCGGCCGCGGGGAGGGCGAGCGGGACGACCTGCCAGAGCGCCTCACCGGTGATGCCGAGCGGTTCCCGGCTGGTGGCCAGGATGCGTACCCGGCGGCATTCGCCGAGCAGCCGGTACGCGAAGGTCGCCGCGGCCCCGATGATGTGTTCGCAGTTGTCCAGGATCAGCAGGGTTTCGCGTTCGCGCAACGCCGCGATGAGCCGGTCCATGGGTTCGGCGTCCGCGGAGCCGCCGTGCAGCGCATCGCGCAGTCCCAGTGCGGCGAGCGCCGATTGGGCGATATCTCCGCCCGCGCCGATCGAGGCCAACTCCACCAGCCAGGCGCCCTCGGGCAGATCGTCCAGCAGGGTGCGCGCGGTCTCCACCGCGAGCCGGGTCTTACCGGAGCCGCCGGGGCCGGTCAGGGTGGTGAGCCGATGTTCGGCGATGAGTTCGCGCACCACCGCGATATCACCGTATTTGCCGACGTAGCTGGTCAATTCGGCGCGCAGGTTGGTCGTGCGGTCCTGCGCCCGCACGCCGAATTCGCCGCGCAGCAGCGCCACGTGCACGGCGGACAGCTCGGGTGCGGGGTCCGCGCCCAGTTCGTCGGCGAGGGCCTTGCGGGCGTGCTGGTACACGGTCAGTGCCTCATTGCTGCGGCCCGCGCCGCCGAGCGCCCGCATCAGGGCCGCGACGAGGCGCTCCCGCAGGGGATTGCGGTTGACCAGTTCGGTCAGTTCGGTGATCACCTCGGTGCCGTGGCCGAGCCGGATCTCGGCCTCGTAGCGATCCTCCAGGGCGGCCAGGCGCAGTCCGTCGAGCCGGGTGATCACGGCGTCGAAGCTCTCGCTGTCCTGAATCCCGATGTCCTGCATGGGCGTACCGCGCCACAGTTCGAGGGCTTCGCGCAGCAGGGCGGCCTGCTGCGCGTCATCACCGCCGCGGGCCCGGTCCAGGAGTTGTTCGAAGCGCACGGCATCGACCGCGCGCGGCTCCACCGCCAGCCGGTAACCGCCGGCCTGGGCCTCCAGCGATCCGTCCGGCAGCAGTCTGCGTAGTCGCGAGACCAGGGCCTGTAGTGAGTTCGCGGCATCGGCGGGAAGTTGTTCGCCCCAGATCCAGTCCACCAGTGTGGTTTTCGGGACCACCCGACCGGGTTCGAGCGCCAAGGCCACCAGCAGCGCCCGCAGCCGGGCGCCGGGTATCTCGATCGATCCGCCGTTCGCTACACGGATTTCGAGTGGTCCAAGCATCCCGATCTGCACCCGGCCCATTGTGCCGTGGGCCCGTGGGCGTGTCAGGTCGGTGTCAGCCGGGGCGGGGACAGCATGGGACCACCGCGAACATGTTGTCGCCGGGCACTTTCGCGCTGCTGGAGCATCCGCCGCTTCCCGATGCTCCAGCTCGCCGTCCCCGCCGATGAGGCGTCGCTGCGGACCGACATGAACATCTACGGCGTGCATGCCCTGCCCGTGACCTGGACCGATACCGCCGAGGAGGCCCGTTCGCCGGGGGCGAACAACAAGATTGGAATTAGTCGGGCGGGTCTGTAGTTGACTGGATAACGCTCAACCTGAGTTGAGTAGGAGACGCTCAATCTTGGAAGAGGTAGTCGACGTGACCAACCCACAGAACCTGCCCGTGCTGTTCCTGACCGATCCGATCGTGCTCCCCGGCATGATCGTGCCGATCGAGCTGGACGAGTCCGCGCAGGCCGCCATCGATGCCGCACGGGCCGGCAAGGTCAACCAGGTGTTGGTCGCGCCCCGACTGGACGAGGGCTACGCCAGCTACGGCGTGGTCGCCACCATCGAACAGGTCGGCCGCATGCGCGGCGGCGCACCGGCCGCGGTGCTCAAGGCCGAGGGCCGCGCCAAGATCGGACACGGGGTGACCGGTCCGGGCGCGGCGCTCTGGGTCGAGGCCGAACCGGTCGAGGTCCCCGAATCCGACGGCCGTACCAAAGAGCTCGCCGCCGAATACAAGAAGCTCGTGGTGGCCGTACTGCAGCGCCGGGAGGCGTGGCAGGTCATCGACGCCGTCAATCAGCTGAACGATCCCTCCGCCATCGCGGACGCCGCCGGTTGGGCTCCCTACCTGAGCCATGACCAGAAGCGCGAACTGCTCGAGACCCTGGACGCCGCGACCCGGCTGACCAAGTTGATCGAGTGGACCAAACAGCACATCGCCGAGACCGAGGTCAGCGAGAAGATCTCCGAGGAGGTCCGCGAGGGCGTCGAGAAGTCGCAGCGCGAATTCCTGCTGCGCCAGCAGCTCAACGCGATTCGCAAGGAGCTGGGCGAGGGTGAGCCCGACGGTGCGGACGACTACCGCACCCGCGTGGAGACCGCCGACCTGCCGGACAATATCCGCGAGGCCGCCCTGCGCGAGGTCGATCGCCTGGAGCGTGCCAGCGATCAGAGCCCCGAATCGGGCTGGATCCGGACCTGGCTCGATACCGTGCTGGAACTGCCGTTCAGCGTGAAAACCGCGGACAGCACCGATGTCTCGGCCGCCCGCGCGGTGCTGGACGCCGATCACCACGGACTGGACGAGGTCAAGGACCGCATGGTCGAGTACCTGGCGGTGCGGGCCCGCCGGGCCGCGCGCGGCCTGGAGGTCGTCGGCGGTCGTGGCTCGGGCGCGGTGCTGGTGCTGGTGGGTCCGCCCGGTGTGGGCAAGACCTCGCTGGGTGAGTCCGTCGCACGGGCCCTGGGCCGCAAGTTCGTTCGCGTCGCCCTGGGCGGCGTGCGCGACGAGGCCGAGATCCGCGGTCACCGGCGCACCTACGTCGGCGCTCTGCCGGGTCGTATCGTGCGCGCCATGAAGGAGGCGGGTTCGATGAATCCCGTTGTCCTGCTGGACGAGATCGACAAGGTCGGCTCCGACTTCCGCGGTGATCCGGCGGCGGCGCTGCTAGAGGTCCTGGACCCCGCGCAGAACCACACCTTCCGCGATCACTACCTGGATCTGGATCTGGACCTGTCCGATGTGCTGTTCATCGCGACCGCGAATGTCATGGACACCATCCCGGGCCCGCTGCTGGACCGGATGGAAGTGATCACCGTGGACGGCTACACCGAGGACGACAAGGTCGCCATCGCACGTGACTTCCTGATCCCGCGTCAGCTCGAGCGCAATGCACTCACCGCCGACGAGGTGCAGGTCAGCGATGAGGCGCTGCGCGAGATCGCCGCCAACTACACCCGCGAGGCCGGTGTCCGCCAGATGGAGCGCCTGATCGCCAAGGCGCTGCGCAAGGCGGCGACCAAACTCTCGGAGTCGGCGGACGCCGGCGATGCCGAAAGCATCGTCACCTCGGGTGAATTCGTGCCCGAGGGCGTCGAGGCGGCCGACAAGCTGGTGATCGGTCTCGGTGATCTCAAGGATTACCTGGGCCGTCCGCGCTTCACCCCCGACGGGGTGGAACGCACCGCGGTCCCCGGTGTGGCAACGGGTTTGGCGGTCACCGGCGCCGGCGGCGATGTCCTCTACATCGAGGCCAATGCCGCCGAGGGCGAGCGTTCGCTCACCCTGACCGGTCAACTGGGTGACGTCATGAAGGAGTCGGCGCAGATCGCCCTCACCTACGTGCGCTCGCACCTGGAGGAGATCGGTATCGAGCCGAAGGTGCTGGATCGCAATATCCACATCCACTTCCCGGCGGGCGCGGTCCCCAAGGACGGTCCGTCGGCGGGCGTCACCATGGTCACCGCGCTGGTGTCCCTGGCCCTGGGCCGTCAGGTCCGGGCGGATGTGGGCATGACCGGCGAGGTCACCCTCAATGGCCGAGTCCTGCCCATCGGCGGCGTGAAGCAGAAGCTGCTCGCCGCACAGCGCGCCGGTTTGAAGACCGTCTTCATCCCGGCCCGCAACGAGCCCGACCTGGACGAGGTCCCCGCCGAAGTCCTTGCCGCCCTGGATGTCCGCCCCGTCGCCGATGTGGCGGAGATCCTCGCCTACGCCATCGAACCGGTCATCGAACCGGCCCTCGGCGGCCGCCCCCTGAGCGCCACCGCCTAGCCCGCGAGCGCTCACCATGAGGAGCCCGTGCGTGTGTCCCCCACGCCCGGGCTCCTCCCCATTTTCACCCCGGACCGTGCGTGTTTCACATGAAACGAAAGCCGCACGGTCCGTTCGTATCTCGTAACCTGGGAATTCGTGATCGCTGTTGCCACCTGGAATGTCCTGCATCGTGTACACGCCGACAACTGGGACCGTGGATTCGGTACCCGCTGGCCCGATGAGGCGGTGCGGATCGCCGGGGTGACGGCGGTGGTGGCCGGGAGGGCGGAGCAGGTCATCGCGCTACAGGAGGTCAGTGGTGATCAGCTGGCGAGCCTGCGGGAGGCGCTGCCGGAGCGGGACTTTCATATCCTGCGGTATCCGCGGGTGCCGCGGCCGCGACGGGTCGAATCGGTGCTGAAGGACCGTGCCGAGTACCTGGTGTTGATCATCGACGGGGCCGGGCGGGACTTCGCGAGCGGTGACTTCACCACCGATCCCGGCAAGGGGTATCTGGCCGTGGAGGTGGCGGGGGTGCTCGTGATCGCCACCCATGTGACCGGTGACGATCGGCGGGGCGGCCAGTTCGCCCGGCTCGGCGAGCTGGCCTACGGACCCGCCGTGCTGCTCGGGGATTTCAACTCCGGGCGAGCGGAGGTCGGCGCGGCCCTGGGACCGCGGTACCGCGTCGCCGAATTGCCGGTGGATGCCATCGCCACCCGCCCGCGCGGTTCGAGCGCGGAGAAATCACAGTTCATCGACCACGTGGTGGTGCGCGGTCTCGCGGTGCGCGACGCCGAGGTGGTGGATGTGGCCGGGGTGTCCGACCACAACCTGGTGCGGGCGACGGTCGGTTAGAACTCCCCCGCCACGCCGAGAACGGTACGACCGGAGTGGGTGCCCTCCAGAATCGAGTGCAGCACGGCTTCCGCTTCGGTGATGGGGGCGTAGTTCTCCAGCAGCGAGAGATGCCGGGGTTTCAGGTCTTTCGCGAGGCGGGCCCACAGCTCGCGCCGGGCCGCGATGGGGAAATGCGCGGAGTCGATGCCGAACAGGGCGATACCGCGCAGGATGAACGGCATCACCGTGGTGGGCAGTTCCGGGCCACCGGTGAGACCGGAGATCGCCGCCGCACCACCGTATTTGATGGTGGACAGGATGTACGCCAGGGATGCGCCGCCGACACTGTCCACCGCCGCCGCCCACTGCGCCTTGCCGAGCGGGCGGACCTTCTCGCCCTCGGCGGGCAGGCGGCCGATGATCGAATTCGCGCCGAGGGTGGTGAGAAGTTCGGTCGCGCCGAGCTTTCCGGTGGAGGCGATCACCTCGAAGCCGAGGCCGGCCAGGATATCCACGGCCACCGTGCCGACGCCGCCGGTCGCGCCGGTGACCAGCACCGGACCGTCCGAGGCGGTCACCCCGTGGTCGAGCAGGGCCTGCACGCTCATGGCGGCGGTGAATCCGGCGGTGCCCAGGGCGGCCGCCTCGCGCGGGGTGAGGCCGTCCAGCTTCACCACCCAGTCGGCGGGCACCCGGGCGTATTCGGCGAAGCCGCCGTTGTGCGCGACGCCGATATCGTAGCCGTGCGCCACGACCAGGTCGCCGGGCGCGAAATCCGCGCTCTCCGAGGCGAATACCTCACCGGTGATATCGATGCCGGGAATGATCGGATAGTCGCGTACCACCCCGCCACCGGGGGTGATGGCGAGCCCGTCCTTGTAGTTGGCGCTCGTGAAGTGCACCTTGATCGTCACCTCGCCCGCGCCGAGGAGGTCCTCATCGACCCTCTCGTGCCGGAGTGCGATCCCGCTGTCCGTCTTGCGTGCCACCATCGCCTGGAACTCCATGCCCTGAGCATAGGACTCCGGTGCTGGTCAGGGCAGTCTTCCGAATGGAATCGATGACTTTACCTCGCGCGTAATCGCTTTCGTTCCCGCACTGCGGGAATCTTGTTCTCACCCTAGCGAAAGACCAAGGAGCGCCGCCGATATGCCCTACTTCCAGACCACCGACGGCACCACTCTCGCCTACGAGGACTACGGAACCGGCGCACCGCTGGTGTTCATCGCGGGCTGGTCGCTGCACGCGGATATGTGGGAGTACCAACTGCATTACTTCGTGGAGCGCGGCTACCGCTGCATTCTGCTGGACCGGCGCGGTCACGGTCGTTCGGACCGCCCGTCCACCGGATACGACGTGAACACCCGCGCCGACGATATCGCCGCCCTGATCGAACACCTGGATCTGAACGACTTCGCCATGGTGGCGCATTCGGCGGGCGGCGGGGAGGTCGTGCGCTATCTGTCTCGGCACGGTCAGGAACGGGTGAACCGGATCGCCCTGCTGGCCCCCGCGATTCCGTTCATGTGCCAGACCGAGGACAACCCCTTCGGCGCGCCGAGGGCGATGTTCGAAGCCTCGGCGGCGCAGCTGAAGTCCGAACGCCCGCAGTGGTTCGCCGAGCGCGCACAGGGCTACTTCGCGACGCATCTGCGCCGCGGCACGTCGCAGGCCGTGATCGATATGGAGATGCGCCGCTGCCTGTCGGCGTCGGCCTACGCGACGATCGCCGTACAGGCCGAGCTGTTCAATTCCGATCACCGCCCGGATGTGGCCGCGGTGACGGTGCCGTTGCTGCTGCTGCACGGGCTGGCCGATCAGTCGATCCCGATCGATATCGCCAGCCGCCAGGCGGTGAAGCTGGCGCCGCACGCGGTATTGAAGGAGTACTGGGATGCCGGGCACGGGCTGTACATCACCCATGCCGCAGAGGTGAACGCGGACATCCTGGAGTTCCTGAAGAGCTGACCGCCGCCCGCGTTCCTCGGCGAATCCTCCTGCCGCTCACCCGAATTCGGGTGCGCGCTTGCCGAGGAACGCGGCAATCCCCTCGGCCCCGTCGGTGGATTCGGCGGCATGGGTGATGAACGAGGCTTCGGTGGCCAACTGCTCCTCGAGGGTGTGCTGGGACGAAACCAGCAGCAGCTTCTTCACATTCGCGTTGGAGCCCTTGGGGCCCCGCGCGAACTGCTGGGCCAGCTGTTCGACGGTATCGGCGAGTTCGGCGTCCGGCACCACCCGGTGCAGCAGACCCCAGTCGAGGGCTTCGGCGGCCTTCAGCACCCGATTGGTGAGCATCAGATCCTGGGTGCGGCGCACACCGATCAGACGCGGCAGGTAGTAGGACGCGCCGCCGTCGGGGCTGAGTCCGACCTTGGTGTACGCCATGGTGAAGGTGGCGGATTCGCCCGCCACCACCAGGTCACCGGCGACCGCCAGGCTCATTCCCGCCCCGGCGGCGGTGCCGTTGACCGCGACAATGAGCAGCGCGTCCATGCGCGCCAGCGTCGACACCGCCTGGTGCAGCGTATCGGCCAGCTTGGCGATGAACGCGCCGGTGTCGGCGCTCTCGGCCATGGCGCGCAGATCACCGCCGGCGGAGAAGAATTTCCCGGCCCCGGTGAGTACGACCACCTTGATCGCCGGGTCCTCGGAGCAGTACGCGGCGGCCGTCGCCAGTTCCTCGGCCAGCGCCTGGTCGATGCCGTTGGCGGCGCCGGGCCGGTTCAGCGTGATGCGGGCGATAGGTCCGTCCGTGACGAAGCTGATGTTCTGGTAGTTGCTCATCGACCCAGCATGACAAACGCGGTGTGCCCGCTCGCGTGCGGTCAGGCTCCGAATTCCACGCGCACGCCGAGCAGGCGAATGGGGCGATCCAGTTCGAAGGCGTGCAGCACCCGCAGCGCGGTCTCGACGACCTCGTCCACATCGGTGGTGGGCCGGGGCAGTTTCCGCTGTTTGGTCCGGGTGAAGAAGGTCTTGGTGCGCACGGTGACCCCGACACGTCCCACGCTGCGCCCGTCCGCGAAGGTCTCCTCGGCGACCTGGGTGGCGAGTCTGGTTACGGCGGCGTCGAACTCCGCGATCTCGGTGAGGTCGGCCGGGAAGGTCTCCGAGCGGGAGTGCCCGACCGGTTCGCGCGGTTCGGCGATATCGGTATCGCCCGCACCGTGCCCGAGCACCCAGAGATACGGTCCGGTATTCGGCCCGAACTCCCGGGCCAGCAGGTCCCGATCCGCGGCGGCGAGATCGGCGACGGTCTCGATTCCCATGGCGCTCATGCGTTTCGCGATGCGCGCCCCGATCCCCCACAGCGCCGTGGTGGGCCGATGCGCCATGAGCTCGGCCCAATTGTCCGCGGTGAGCCGGAAGATTCCGGTCCCGGCATCCGGCCCGAGCTCCGAATCGCCGCTCTTGCCAACGGCTTTGGCGAATCCGGTGGCGAGTTTGGCGCGCAGCTTGTTGTCCCCGATGCCGACCGCGCAGGTCAGCCCCAAATCCTCGATGGCGGAGCGTATCTCGCGCGCCGTCCGCTCCGGATCCTCGGTGTCGACCGCGAGGAACGCCTCATCGAATCCGAGCACCTCCACCCGCCCCGGAAAGGTGCGCAGCAGCGTCATGATCTCCTCGGAGGCCGCGGCGTAGGTGGTCAGATCCTGGGCCAGGAAAACCCCGTCCGGACACAGTTTCCGTGCCGATTTCAGCGGCATGCCCGCCCGCACCCCGTGCGCCCGCGCGGGATAGGAGGCGCAGGAGACCACTTTGCGCGGCTCGGCCGGATCGCCATTGCCGCCCACGATGACCGGTAATCCGCGCAGTTCGGGATGCCGCCGGAATTCCACCGCGGCCTGGAATTGGTCGAGGTCGACGTGCAGCAGCCACCGCGTCACCCCTGTAGTTCTTACCCCATGCGCACCGTTTTCAGCGGGAACGGCGCAGCCAGGCCACCGGGGAGCGGAACGCGTATCGGGCTTTGAGCACCCCGGATTCGATACGGCCCTCGATGCGAATCAGCGGTGCGCCCGGAAAACGCGGCAGCGTGACGCGATTCGAGGCGTGCGCGCCGGCGCCGAATTCGACGGCGTCGAGATCCACCCGCCAACCGCGCGGCACGATCACCACAATGGTGCCCGAGCCCGCGTCGACCCGGATATCGATGGCGCGCCGGGAGCAGTAGGCCCGGGTGAAATCGATGACGACTTTGCCCGTGGTGCATTCGGCCACCAGTTTCTCCGGGACCGTCCACTGTTCGTCGGTGCGTCTGGATTCACTGGTGACGCGCAGCTCCAGCGGCGGCGCCGCGGGGCTGGGCGTTCGCTGCCGCGCGGCATGCTCGCGCGCGGCGGCGAAGCGCTGCAAATCGTCGAAACCAAAGGCGGGCACCCGCCGCTGTTCCGTGGTACGGCTCACCGAAACTCCTCCCCCGGCATGTGAAACAAGCGTCCGACTGCTGTGCCAGGGAATCCGAATTATGCCGTATAGCAGGGCATTCGAGACCGGTCGTACTCTAACGGAACGGTCACAGGAGGATGTCGCGCAGATACCATCGACCCTGCATTCTCAGTTGATCTTGCAAATGTCGTAGCACCGATTCGCTATGGATCAGCGGCGGCCGAGGTGAATGGTGGTGGCGCCCAACAGGAAAATATCCTCGCGCGCGCCGATATAGCTGTCGGCGGTGGGATCCAGCAGCTGGTCCAGGGCGGTGCGATCGTCGTCGGAGACATTGTCGCTCATACGATTTCGCAATCCGTCGAGCCAACTGGCGACGCTTTCGCGCACCTCGGGCGTCGCGGTGGGCTGATCGGTGAGGACGCTGAACGCGGAGACCTCGGCCAGGCCCGCGCGGCCGAGTGCGATATTCCAGCCGTACGGCATGGGCACGCTGCCGGTGATCTCGGCGCGCATCCGGCCGAAGAACTCATCGCGCACCGCGAGCAGCCGATCCTGTAGGCCGGGGGTGCCGACGCCGAGATCCCAAGGCAGACAACGCAGGGGCAATCCACCCTCGGCCAGCGCCAGCCAGCCGCCGGGGCGTACCAGCTTGGCGAGCCGATCGGTACCGGCCTGCTGATCGGGCAGGTGATGCACCATGCGCGAGGCCCACACCAGATCGGCCTGGGCGACGGCGTCGAGCACGCTGTCCGAGGCGGCATCCACCAGGACGGTCTCCACGCTCACCCGATCGTCACCGCCGAGCGCGGCGGCGGTGGTCGCGCGGGCCGCCTCCAGCAGTTCGGTCACCGCATCGGCGATGATCAGCCGACCGCCGCCGCGCGCGGCCAACTCGACCGCGAAGGCCGCGCTCTGCCCGCCGGCTCCGGCGCCGATATCCACCACCACCGGCCGCTCGCCGGTGCCGGTGAGCAGGCCGATCAGCCGCCGGGCGATCTGGGTCTGGGCGTCGGCGGCCAGGGCGTCCTCGCGGCGCAGATGGTCGATCTGGGTGGACCAGTCGATCCCGTCATGGGTGTGATCGTGGGAGTGGCCGTGTCCGTGCCCATTTCCCGGTGTGTGCTCACTCTGGTGTGCGGTGCTGCCGTGGGCGTGTGAGTGCCCGTGCGTATGTGCTCCCATTCCTACGAACCTATCGAGATTCTCCGTATTGCCAACTTTCTTTGCCGGTTCGGCAAAGAGTTCGGCGCGGATCTCAGGCCGCGGCGGGCTCACTGGCATCGGCGAACTGGGTGCGGTAGAGCTCGGTGTAGCGACCGCCCTGCGCCAGCAGTTCGGTATGGCTGCCGCGCTCGACAATGCGCCCGTGTTCGAGCACCAGAATCTGATCGGCATTGCGAATGGTGGAGAGCCGATGCGCGATGACCAGCGCGGTGCGTCCTTCCAGCGCCTCGGCCAGAGCCTCCTGGACCGCCGCCTCGGAGGTGGAATCCAGCGAGGCGGTGGCCTCGTCCAGGATCACCACGCGCGGCTGCTTGAGCAGCAGCCGGGCAATGGTGAGGCGCTGGCGTTCACCACCGGAGAGCCGGTAGCCGCGCTCACCGACCACGGTGTCCAGACCATCGGGTAGCGAGGCGATGAGCTCGCCCAGCCGGGCTCGCTCGAGGGCATTCCACAATTCGTCCTCGGCGGCCTCGGGCCGGGCGAGCAGGAGATTCCCGCGAATGGTGTCGTGGAACAGGTGCCCGTCCTGGGTGACCAGGCCGACGGTGTCCTGAATGGAGCGGCTGGACAATTCGCGCACATCGGCGCCGCCCAGCCGCACCGCTCCGGAGTCCACGTCGTACAGCCGCGAAACCAATTGCGCGATGGTGGATTTGCCCGCCCCGGAGGAGCCGACCAGCGCCACCATCTGTCCCGGTTCGGCGCGCAGGCTCACCTCGTGCAGTACCTCCTCCCCGCCGCGGGTGTCCAGGGTCGCCACATCCTCGAGGGAGGCGAGCGAGACCTTGTCGGCGGACGGGTAGCCGAAGCTGACACCGTCCAATTCGACGGCGATCGGCCCCTCCGGCACCGCGCGGGCATCGGGCGCGTCCTCGATGAGTGGCCGCAGATCCAGGATCTCGAAGACCCGTTCGAAGCTCACCAGGGCGGACATGATGTCGACGCGGGCGCTGGCCAGTGCGGTGAGCGGGGAGTAGAGCCGGGTCAGCAGCAGCGAAAGCGCCACCACCGCACCGGGTTCCAGCTTGCCCTGCAGGGCGAAGTACCCGCCGAGCCCGTACACCAGCGCCAGCGCGAGCGCCGAGACCAGGGTGAGCGCGGTGACGAAGACGGTCTGCAGCATGGCGGTGCGCACCCCGATATCGCGCACCCGCCCGGCCCGCACGCCGAACTCCGCGGACTCCTGATGCGGTCGCCCGAACAGTTTCACCAGCGTCGCGCCCGGTGCGGAGAAGCGCTCGGTCATCTGCGTGCTCATGGAGGCGTTCAGCCCGGCGGCCTCACGCTGGATCTTGGCCAGCTTCTCGCCCATCCGGCGCGCGGGCAGGACGAAGACCGGGAGCAGCACCAGCGCGAGCAGCGTGATCTGCCAGGACAGCCGCAGCATGACGGCGAGGGTGAGGGCCAGGGTCACCACATTGGTGACGACTCCGGACAGTGTCGAACTGAAGGCCCGCTGCGCCCCGATGACGTCATTGTTCAACCGGCTCACCAGTGCGCCGGTCCGGGTGCGCGTGAAGAAGGCGATCGGCATCTTCTGCACGTGGTCGAAGACCGCGGTGCGCAGATCGAAGATCAAACCCTCCCCGATGCGCGCGGACAGCAGCCGGATCACCAGCCCCAGCCCCGCGTCCAGAATGGCCACCACCGCGATGATCGCGGCCAGCACCAGCACCGTGCGCGGCGCGGACCCGCTGACAATGGCGTCCACCACCCGCCCCGCGAGCACCGGCGTGGCCACGGCCAGCAGCGCCGAGGCGATGCTGAACACCAGGAAGGCGACCAGCCGCCGATGATGGGCATGCGCGAAGGCCAGAATCCGCCGTGCCGTGGCCAGCCGCAGCGGACGCTGCTCCGTGGGCGCGTTCATCTGCCGATACAGCTGATTCCACGCCACCGATTCCATACTCATCAAGCACTCCTCACCGCTCGGAGTCCATCGAACCCGAGACCACCGACACTAAGACCTCAACAAAGGTTCAGCTCAACTCATCCCCACCCCGAGTTCGCCACCGGCGAACACGACCAATCCGCGATGCGCAGGCGATTACGCAGGGGCCCTCTCGGCGTTCACCAGCGCGATTACATCCACGTTCGCGCTGTGTCGGGGTGCTGGGCTCTTAGGCTGGCGGGGTGAGCGAGATGGTGGTGCGGGCGTTGCGCGGGCGGATCGACGGGGAGGTCGACGCGTCCGAACGGCGGCGGGCCGAGTACTCCTCCGATGCCTCCAATTATCGGGTGCCGCCGACCGCGGTGGTGTTCCCGCGCACCGACGGTGATGTGCGCGAGGTGCTCGCCTTCGCCCGGGCGGAGGGAATCGGGGTGACCGCCCGGGGCGCGGGTACCTCGGTGGCGGGCAATGCCATCGGGGCGGGCATCGTGCTGGATTTCAGCCGTCATATGAACGCGATCCTCGAGGTGGACGCGCAACAGCGTTGGGCGCGAGTGCAACCGGGGGTGGTGCTGGGGACTTTGCAGGGGACCGCCGCCGCGCACGGACTGCGATTCGGTCCCGACCCTTCGACCCAGAACCGCTGCACCCTCGGCGGGATGATCGGCAACAATGCCTGTGGCCCGCATGCGGTGGCCTGGGGGCGAACGTCGGACACCGTGCGTGAACTGCTGATTCTCGATGGTCATGGGCAGCAGCGGCGGCTGGGGAACGAGCTGTCGGAGGTGCCGGGGTTGAGCGAGTTCACCCGGGCGAATCTGGCTGTGCTGCGGACCGAATTGGGCCGATTCGAGCGACAGGCCTCGGGCTACGCGCTGGAACACCTACTGCCCGAACGGGGTTCGTCGGTGGCCAAGGCGTTCGTCGGTACCGAGGGCACCTGCGGCTTGCTGCTCGAGGCGACCGTCGAGCTGGTGCCGATACCGGCGGCCACCGTGCTGGTGGTGCTGGGATATCCCGATATGCCCACGGCCGCGGACGATGTCGCGGCCGTACTGGCGGTGCGCCCGGTCGCCGTCGAGGGTATGGATGCCCGCCTGGTCGACGTGGTGCGCAGGCATCGCGGCGGCGCGGTGCCCGCGCTACCGCGCGGCGGTGGCTGGCTGTTCGTGGAAATCGAGGGTGAGACGGTCGAGCAGGCGCGGGAGACCGCCGAACTACTGTGCCGGACCGCGCACCCCGTCGATTCGCGACTGGTGCTGGATACTCGGGAAGCCAAGGCGCTGTGGGCCATTCGTGCCGACGGCGCGGGCCTGTCGGGGCGCACGCCGGAGGGCGATCCGGCCTGGCCGGGCTGGGAGGACGCGGCGGTTCCGCCGGAGCGTCTCGGCGACTATCTGCGCGAATTCGAAGCGCTCATGCGCGAACATCGGGTCGACGGCCTGCTCTACGGCCATATCGGTGACGGCTGTATCCATGTCCGTCTGGATCTGCCCATAGCCGATGCACCCCAGCGCTTCCGGGCGTTCCTCGAGGATGCCGCCCGCCAGGTGGTGACCTTCGGCGGATCCCTCTCCGGTGAACACGGCGACGGCCGGGCCCGTTCGGAGCTGTTGCGCCACATGTACTCCCCCGCCGCGCTGAGCGCCTTCGCCGAATTCAAATCCCTGTTCGATCCGGAGGACATCCTGAATCCCGGTGTCCTGGTGCGCCCCAATGCCATTGACGCGGACCTGCGCCTGCTCGGTCTGCGGCCGACGCCGGCCGCGGGTGGTTTCGCCTTCCCCGATGACGGCGATCTCGGCACCGCGGTGCACCGCTGCGTCGGCGTGGGCAAATGCCGTGCCGACACCCGGGCCTCGGGTGGTTTCATGTGCCCCTCCTACCTGGCCACAGCGGATGAGAAGGACAGCACCCGCGCCCGCGCCCGCGTCCTGCAGGAGGTGGTCCGCGGCGCACTCGACTGGCGCTCCGACGCGGTCGCCGAATCCCTGGATCTGTGCCTGTCCTGCAAGGCATGTCACTCCGACTGCCCGGCCGGTGTGGATATGGCAACCTACAAATCCGAAACCCTGTACCGCCGTTACCGCGGCCGCCCCCGGCCCCTCGACCACTACGCCCTCGGTCGCCTCCCGCGCTGGCTGGCCGCCGCTACCCGGTTCCCCCGCACGGCGAACGCACTGGCGAGTCTCGCGCCGTTGCGTCGAATCGCGCTGCGTGCCACGGGAATCGACCCTCGCCGCCCGATCCCGGCGCTGGCGGCGACGAGTTTCCGCCGCACCTGGCGGGCCACCCGGACACGCGGTGCGGGTGTGGGCAGCGCCGCGAAACCGGGGGTACTGCTGTGGATCGACACTTTCACCGATGCTTTCGATCCGGAGATCGCTTGGTCCACAGTGGAATTGCTCGAATCGCTCGGGTATGACGTCACGGTGCCCGAGCGGCGGGTGTGCTGTGGATTGACCTGGATCAGCACGGGCCAGCTGGATGGGGCGCGAAAACGGCTGCGCGCCACGGTGAATGCGCTGGATGCGCACGTGCGCGCGGGTGGAGTGGTGGTGGGCCTGGAACCCTCGTGTTCGGCCGCGCTGCGCGAGGATCTCCCGCGCCTGCTGCCCGACGATCCGCGCGCTCGACCCGTCGCGGAGTCCGTGCGCACCCTCGCGGAGCTCCTGATGGCGCATCCGGACTGGACTCCCCCGGATCGCTCCGGCCGGACGGTGGTGGTCCAGCCGCACTGTCATGAGCATGCCGTATCGGGTTTCGCGGCGGATCGTCTAATTCTGAAGCGCACCGGCGCGACGGTCCACGAGATCGCGGGATGCTGTGGGCTCGCAGGGAACTTCGGGATGCAGCGCGGGCATTACGACGTGTCGGTGGCGGTGGCCGAGAATGGATTGCTGCCCGCGCTGCGCGATGCCCCCGAGGACGCGGTCCTGCTCGCCGACGGCTTCTCCTGTCGAACCCAGGCCGACCAGCTGGCGGGCCGGTCGGCCCTGCACCTCGTCCAATTCCTGGTCGAGCCCCGTACCCCCGGCGGCGGCCACTCCTAGCGTCTGTCACCTGGTCATCCGGCGTGGCTGTGGCCGGAATCCACACGGTCGGCGCGGGCACAACAATCGGCAGGGCCTGCCGGTGGGCTCGGCCAGGGCGTCCTGGAGTACCGGACCGCCGGGGGAGCGGCGAGTGGAGGGTGTCGGCCCCCGCGGTGGTGCGAGGGTGCCGCGGGTCACTGTCGGATGGGGGTTTGCTGCGGTACTCCCCCGGCGTCACGCAGAATGGCGCGGTGACTTCCTCCCCGACCACCGGCGCGCTCTCGCGCACGGTGCGGTCGGAGCGGCCGATCGATCTCGCCGCGACGGTGTCGCCGCTGCGGCACGGTGGCGGCGACCCCTGCCATCGGACCACGCCGGACGGCGCGCACTGGCACGCCTCGCGGATGCGGTCGGGCGTGGTGACCTTCCGGCTGCGGCAGGCCGACCGGTGTGCGGTCGAAGCGCAGGCGTGGGGGCCGGGCGCACCGGAGTTCCTGGAGCAGCTTCCGGCGATGCTGTGCCTGGACGAGGACCTGAGCGACTTCGCCCCGGAGCATCCGAAGGTGGTCGAGGCGCATCGACGCAATCCCGGACTCCGGATGTTGCGCACCGGGTTGGTATTCGAGGCGCTGGTGCCCTGTGTGCTGGAGCAGAAGGTGCACACCGGGACCGCGCACGATTCCTGGCGGAAGCTGGTGTGGCGGTACGGGACTCCCGCGCCCGGCCCCGCGCCGGAGGGTCTGCGGGTGATGCCGGACGCCGAGACGTGGCGGCATATTCCGTCGTGGGTGTATCACCGGGCGAATGTGGGACCGCAGCGGTCGAAAACCATTGTGCTGGCGTCCCGTATCGCGTCGAAGCTGGAGGAGGCTGCGACGTTGTCCCATGCCGAAGCGGCACGGCGGCTGTGTACCGTGCCCGGTATCGGGGTGTGGACGGCGGCGGAGATCGGGCAGCGGGCCTTCGGCGATCCGGATGCGTTGTCGGTGGGTGATTTTCATCTCGCCGCCACGGTCGGGTGGACCCTGCTCGGCCGCCCCATCGACGATGACGAAATGGTCGAATACCTGGAACCCCTTCGCCCGCACCGCTATCGGGCGGTGCGCCTGCTCGGTCTGGCGGGTTTCGCGCACAAGCCGAAGTTCGGACCGCGCACGCCGTACACCGATCACAGCCGTATTTGAGCTATCGCTGGTCCAGTGCCTGGTCACCGGCGTCCTGCGCGCGCTGCAACGCGACGGTCACCGGCACGCGGCCGAGGAACATCTCGGCCAGAATCGGATCCATCGCCTCGAGCGCCGCCGGAAACCCGGGTCCACCGCCGCCGGAGATCTGCCCGTCGCGCAGTACCTCGAAGAACGGCGACACCTCCACACCGTGCCGAGCCCAATAGTCCCGGTACACCCGCTGTTCCGAGACGACGGCGGGAATGGTCGCCCCCTCCATCCCGAGGTAGCGGTTGCCCGCGGCGCTGCCCAGCCAGGCCAGAACCCGTCGGGTCGCCTCCGGATGCGCGGAGGCCGCGTTGCCCGCCACCGCGACCGAATTATTCGCGCTGATCCGGCCTTTCGGACCCTGCGGAATGAGCGCGAGTCCCCATCGAAATCCGGCCTGCTGCGCGATGGACGCCACAGTGAAGCTTCCGGACTGGAACAGTGCCATCTTCCCTTGCAGGAAGGCGTTCTTCGCGAAATCGCCACTGTTGTTGGTATCCGACGCGGCGGGCGACAATCCGTCGGCGATCAACCGCACCAGATACTCGAAGGCCGTATCCCCCTGCGGATTCGCGAACGCGAAGCGCTCATCCCGCTGGAGTACGGCTCCCGCCGATCCCAGATAGGGCAGCTGGATGGACTGAAAATCCTTGGCCGCGTTGTACGGCCACGGTGCGACCGCGCGCAACCTGTTCAAGATCGGCCGGAAGGTGTCGGTGGCGGCGTCCGGACCCCAGCGCGCCCCCGACAATTCGCCGGGGTCGACTCCGGCGCGTTCGAGCAGGTCCCGGTTGTAGAAGATCGCACTGCCGCCGTCCACGAATTGCGGTACGGCCCACAGCGTTCCAGCGCGGGTGAACTGGGCGACCGCGAACGGATCCCATCCCGAAGCGGCCTCCGGCCCCAGCGCCCGCCCGATATCGACCAGTTTCCCGCTATCGGCGTAGTCCTCGTACAGGCTGATCCAGAACAGATCGTCGGCGATCCCGCCCGCCACGTCCAGCCGCAGCTTGCGCGCGTAGGAAGCCCACGGCGCCACGGTGATTCGCACTTCGATATCCGGATTGGCCTGCTCGAACTCGTCGAGCGAGGCCCGATACGCCGAGACGAAGCTCTGATCCCAGATCCGCAAGCGCACCACCGTGCGCCCGCTCCCCGCGCCGTCCCGCCCCAGCCATAACGCCGCACCGATGAGCAGCACGATGGCAAGCGCGATCCCGAGCACCACCCGGGTCGAATCCTTCACCCTCATTTGAGCCCCGTCCACGCGATGGACCGCAGCACCTGCCGCTGGAACACCACGAACAGCACCACCAGCGGCGCAATGGCGAGCGTGGTCGCGGCCATGACGAGCGGCCACTGCGAGTTGTACCGGGTCTGCATATTCGCGGTCGCCACGGTGAGCACCTGCCACTTGGTCCCACTGGCAGCCACCAATGGCCACATGAAGCTGTTCCATTGCGACACCACGGTGATGACGGTGAGCGTGGCCAGGATCGGGCGGCTCATCGGCACCACCACGTGCACCAGGATGTCGAGCGTATTCGCACCGTCCATCCGCGCCGCGTCGACGAGCTCACCCGGTATGGCCCGAAAGTACTGTCGCAGCAGGAATATGGCGTACGGCGAACCGAACAGAAACGGCAGCACCAGCGCCCAGAAGGTATTGAGCCAGCCGAGCTCGGCGAACATCAGATACAGCGGAATGAGGGTGACGGCGCCGGGCACCATCATGGTCCCCAGGTACAGCCAGAACAGCGCCTCGCGACCGGGAAAGCTGGTGCGCGCGAACGCGTATGCCGAGAGTATCGAGATCAGCAGTTGTCCACCGGTCAGGCACACCGTCATCAGCGCGGTGACCGCGACGGCCCGCCCGAGCCCCTGATCGAGCACGATCCGGAAATTGTCGAGCGTCACCGGATGCGGTGGTGTCAGCGCTGATTCGCTCGCGAACTGCCCGGCGGTCTTGACGGCCGTCGAGGCGCTCAGCAGCAGCGGCGCGACGGTGAGCAGCGCCCCGGCGATCAACACCAGGTACGCGCTGACGGAACGCAGTGCGCCCCGGCGTGTTTCAGTACTCATAGCTGGTCCGATCCCGGAAGTACCGATGCTGGGCGAAGGTGATCACGAACATCACCGCGAACACCACCACCGCCATGACCGCCGCCCGCCCGGGCCGCGCGGCGTCGAACGCCTCCGAATACAGCCGCATAGCAACCACATCCGTGTGATGGTCGGGTCCGCCGCGGGTGAGTGCGTACACCGCGTCGAAGGTCTGGAATACCGTCAGCACCCCGGTAGCCAGCACGAAGAACATGGTGGGCCGCAGCAGCGGCAGGATCAGCCAGCGCGTCCGCCGCCATCCGGTGGCTCCGTCCAGTGCTCCGGCATCGAGGATTTCCCCTGGAATGGCACGTATTCCGGCAACGAAGAATAAAGCCACATATCCGACATTCATCCAAATCAGCACCGCCGCAACGCAGGGCAGCGCCAGCACCGGCGAACTCAACCATTCGATACGCCGCCCCAGCAGCGCGCTCAATGCCCCGCCGGTGGGCGCGAATATCCACTGCCACACCACCCCGACCGCCACCGGCGCGCACATCCACGGCAGTGCGTAGACCACCCGCAGTAGCGTCCCGCCGCGGCCCCGTCCCGCCAGCAGTGCCGCCACCCCGAATCCCAGCGCGGTCTGTACCGGCACCACCATGACGGTCAAGGCCAGCGTCACCATCAGCGAATGCCCGAATCGCCGGTCCCCCAGGACCGCCCGCCAATTCGCAAGCCCCGTGAACTCCCTGGGCCCCAGCAGATTCCAGCTGTGCAGGCTCAACCACAGCACCACCGCGATCGGTAACAGCAGAAAACAGCCGACCCCGATCAGACTCGGCAACAGCAGCGCATAACTGGTGGCAATCCGCCGAACCGTCCGGTTCATGATCGCCGACGCTACCGCTTTTTCGGCCGACGTTTCACCCGGTGGCCCGGCCTGGCGCATGATAGTTTTTGCGACCGGCGAGGCGGCCACGATACGGCAGGGGACGGCGTCGATGAGAATTCAGCCACGACAGCAGATTCTCGGTGTGTGGCGGTCGCTGTTGACCGCCTGCTACCGCGACGGCGTCTGGGAGTGGGGCGGCCGGGATGGTTCGAACTCCATCAGCGATGCCGAACAGCTGCTGTGCCTGCTGTATCCGGCAACGGAGATCGACGGCTTCGGCCTGGACAAACCGGACGATATCGCCGATGACGTGCGCGCCGTGCTGTCCCCCATGGGCAATAGCGCGCGCATCGGCACCACCCTGGTGCGAGTGCTCGAGGACTACATCGATCGCTACACCACCGTGGTCGAGGAATCCGGCACGAAGAAGGATCTGCCGGTCTTCGACGCGGGCAGCTATCTGGCCGGGGTCGACGACGCCCCGCCGACCGCGGAGCAGAGCCGCCTCGATGTCGTGGACTCGTACTCCATGTCGCTGACGCTGTGCCTGGCCGCGCTCAAGTTCCTGCGCGGTTTCCAGGGCTTTCTGCTCACCCAAACCCGCAGGGAGGCGCGGGAACTCGCCGCCCGCATCGATGCCCTGGATATGCGCATCAATACCCGGCTGACCGCCGCCATGGTCGGGCTGGTGCGCAGTTTCGTGGTCAATACGGTGACCCCGGAGTCCAGCGAGGGCCAGGCAATGCTCTCCATGCTCAATCAGACCGGCGCTCCGGACCAGACGGTGGTCGACGCGGTCGCGCGCCGCCTGGAGCGGGTGCGCATCCGGCTGCGCAGTGACCTGACGCTGAGCCAGACCCCGGGCGTGGACCTGTACGACGAGGAACTGCTCTTCGAATGCGGCTGGAGTTGGAGTCTGGTGCGCGATGCCGCGCCCATCGATTTCGTGGACCTGCCGATCGCTGCCGAGCCCGGATACGCGGTCGCACGCCCCTACCTGCACTTCACGGTGGTCGCGCTGGACGGTATCAATGACCTCACCTCCGCGCGCACCCGCGAACTCGATCTACTCGACGGTGACCAGCGCCGCCTGGCCGAGGCGCTGCAATTGCGCTGGGATCTGGCGCAGCGCTACTGGTCGGCGGTGGCGCGCTTCGGATCCGGGCGCTGGCCGCTGGAGGACATTCCGTGGCGCACCTCCGACGGCGAGGAGTCGGATTACTTCAGTCTCACCGTCTCCGCCGTGCTTATGCAGGATCTGCTGAATCGGGAGGCCGATGACGACGATCTCACAAGGGCCGCACCAATTTTCGATGAACTCGCACGGCGCGGCCGAATAATCAGCCGCCTCACCGAGAACGATCCGGCGCGCGCCATGCACACCCCCGGCGTGCGGCTGCGGCTGATCGGCAGCGCCGATATCGACGACGGTCCCCTGCTGCTGTGGACCGTATCCGATTACGCCACCGTGCTTTTGAAGCGCATTCTGCAGGCGGCCCGGCTCTCGGCCACCATGGAGACCCGGGACACCCTGCTGGAGCTCGCGCAGGAGACCATGGAGCATCTGGACCGCCGTGCCTTCCGCGAGGGCCGGGTCACCGGTCTCTGGGATGATCCGGCCCGCATCTTCGGCGGACCCGAAATCCACGAGCCCTCCTGGTATCTCACCGAGCGCGTGGTCGAATGCCTGGTCGCGGCCGCCCGCATGTTCGCCGATCCGCCACTGCGTTCGCCCACCCTGGTGGTGCGCGCCATGGAGCTGCTGACCGAGGCCGAACATCTGCTGAACGGACAATTGCTGACCCTGGGCGGACAGGACACCTCCGCCAAGCGCACCGCGCTCGCCCTGGCGCAGCGCCGGGTGGAGCGGGCCCGCCGACTCATCGATGAACAGCCCGGCACCGCATTGAGTCTGGCCTCGCAGGCACTGCTGGAGCTGGATGAACTCGCCTATGCCCGGCACGACGCGACCAGGAGCCGGTGACGTGCTCGTATTCTCCGCATCCGACAAGGGCGGCACCGGCCGCTCGGTGACCAGCTGCAATATGGCGTATCAGCTGAGCATGGACGGATTGAAAGTCGCCTATCTGGATTTCGACTTCGGTTCGCCGACGGTCGGCGCCATCTTCGAGATCAGCCGGATCGATCGCGGTATCGCGGGCGATACCGGACTGCACTCGTATCTGCTGGGCGACAACGGCTCCGCCGCGCGCCTGAGTGTGCGCTCGGAGACCGATCGCCCGGAGCTGCGGCATTCCCGGCATCCGTCCGGTCGCCTGGTGTTGTTCCCGGGTGATGCCGGCGGCGCGGAGTTCGCCTCGGTGGACGCGGCCATGGTGCGGCGCTGCACCCAACTGCTGGCCACCTGCGAACAGGAATTCGATGTCACCCTGGTGGATCTGAGCGCGGGCCGCTCCATCGCGCTGACCCTGGTACTGCATGCCACCGCCATGCCCCAGTTGGATCGATCCACGGTGCGCTGGCTGGTCTTCCATCGCTGGACCCGTCAGCACCTGGTGGCCGCGAACGGGCTGGTGCACGGTCCGCACGGACTGCTCGAGACCGGTGTGGCCTGCGGGCACGCCCGCGAGCGGCTGGTGGATTCGGTGCGCTACGTGCGCACCGCCGTGCCGGAGTTGAACGAGGCCGTCGGGCTGCGCCCCGCCCAGGCCGCCTGGTTGCAGGAGCAGAACGACACCCTGAGCCGCGCCGCGGTCCGTTATCAATTGGGCACCACCCGGATGCTGGGTACCACGCCGGTGGAACCTATGCTGCAATGGCGTGAACAGGTGATCCTGGATGTCGATGTGGCCGACCGGATCGCCAATGAGAGAACCGTCTCCGCCTTCCGTGATCTCGCCGCCCGGCTCAGCAACCAGGCCGTCTGGGAAAGGCTCGAGGGCCAATGAGCTCCATCGACTACAGTGAAGCCGCCGAACGCAATCGCGTTGCCGGACAGCCGCTCTCGCATGTCTCCATCGAGGCCGGGCACTTCTACATGGATGATCTGGTCAATGGCATCGACCGGATCAAGGGGCAGTTCCGCCGGGTGGCGCCGCTGGTGGAGGCGCACCGGCAGGCCGCCCGGGCGGAGTTCGGGCCCGGCGCGCGGGTCAGCACCTGCTTCCTGATCGACGACTATTTCCGGCACGACACCAGTCCGGCGGAGATTCTGCGCAAGCTGCTGGACGCGGCCGACGAATGCGGTGTGCGCATCGACTATCTGGCGCGCGAGGCGGGCTGCGCCGAGGTGCCGGTCTTCATCGACGGCGAGTCGATCGGCGATCCGATTCGCCTGGCCGAGATGATGGCCGCGCGTATCGTGCCCGAGCCCGAGGATCAGCAGTCCACCGGCCGCCGACCGGCGACCGCGGAGTCCGGTTGGCTGTGCAATGGCCGCCGCTCCTCGGAATACGATGCGGCACAGGCCATGCGGGTGGCCCCGTATCGCCCGCCGGTCGAGTTCGCGGCCCGCAATCACTCGATATTCCTGGATGTGCAGCTGTGGAACCGCTGGACCGAATCGGTCGGCGGTGAACAGGTCGAGCGCACCCGCTGGTCCTGTCCGTTCCTCGCCTCGATCTGGCAGTTGTTGCGGCTGGGCATGATTCGGCACGAGGGTGCGGTGGTGGCCGCGCCGGTGCCGGAGGCCGAGGTGCGGCGACCGAACGAGGAGGCGGGGCCGGGCGGGGGAGCACCCGCGCGGGAGTGGCCCGCGGACTGGTGGAAGATGCCCGCGGTGGTGCAGTTGAATCCGGCCGCCACGCCGTTCGCCGCCTATCGCACGCTCTCGGTGCTGCCGCACAGCTATCTCGGCATCGAGCATGCGGTGCGGGTGATCCTGGATCATCTGCAACTCGATTCCGAGGTCTACGACAAACTCGCCGAACGTGGTGCGGCGGAACGAATTCCGGTATCGGTTCCGGCCCGGGTGACGCACCGGGTCAATCACGTCTTCATCGGGGACGCCTGATGTGCGCGCCGGGTACGCCATGAGCGATCCGCTGGTGCTGCTGGGCGAGGTGCGGACCGGTCTGCTGCCCGCCTCGGTCGCCTTGCCGCCGCAGGAAGCGGCCGAACTGCTCGCGCTGCTGCCGGGGCAGCGCGTTTTGATGCGCGAACGCCCACTCGCCCTCGCGATTTCGCCGAGCGCGGCGGTCGGGGTGGACTGTCAGCTGGCGACCGTCTCGCGCTCGGACAGCCGCGCGGTCGGGACCGTCGCCTCGCATGCCACGCTCGTCGGCGGCCGGGTCGCGCAGAGTTCGTCGAGTGTGCGGGTGGTGCGAGCCGCCGAGTCGAATCGGCGGCCGTGGTCGCACTACCTCACCCGGGTCGGCACGGTGGAGCTGATTCACCGGCTCGGCGACGATACCGCCGCCGCGGTCGATCTCACCGAGGGCTTCCTGGAGGGTTCCGGTGCCACGACCCTGGATCTGGGCTCCATCAGCGAACGCCTGCTCAATCAGGTGCGTACCGATGCGCGGCTGGATCGGCGACCGCGCCTGCGCACCACCGCGACTCGGCTGCGCTGGGCCGCGCGGGTGGCGCCACCGCTGGAGGGCGCGGTGCGCGGCCGCACCCTGTTCGCCTTCCGGCTCGAGGACGAATCGACCCGGTCGGTCCGGATCATGGTGCCGACCGTCCGGGACCTGGCCGGGGTGCAACGCTTCTGCGAGGATGTGGCCGTACACGACTGGCTGCTCACCACCCTGGACGCGGCGCTGGGCGATGCCGGTCGCTTCGGTCCGCATCAGGACGCGGTGGAACTGCTCACCCCATTGCTGGAACAGCTTGTGCACCTGTGGATGCCGGGCGCGCACACCCCGGCGCGGCTGCGTGAACTGTGGACGCGGCTGGAGGCCGATCCGGGTTTCACCAGACAGTGGACCGCGCAGATCGGGCAGCTGCGCGATCGGCTGGCGGTGGCCACCCTGGAGGCGCTGCGCGCGGCCAAGATCAGCACCGCCGAATGGTGATCGGCTCCGATCAGAGCCGGAACCAGCGCCGCACCAGCAGTGCGAAGAACACCGACGTGCTGACCGTGCCCAGATAGCATTCCAGCACCAGCAGTGCCCGGCCCCCGGCGCGCATACCGTCCGAATCCCCCGGCCCGAGCGGATTCAGATAGTTCACCAGCACCTTGTAGATGGTCACCGTCAACGGGTCGTCCGATACCAGCGAGATCGCGGCAATGAACACCACCAGTTGCAGGGCGATCCATCCGAGCATGCGGAACGGCCGATATCCGTAGCCGCACACCAGATCCGGGAAGAGCCCGCCGATGCGCCGCCACATCACCGGCTGCGCCAGCCGGCGCGCCCGCGCCAGCGCCAGCCCGCATCGGTCCTCGGCATCGGTGTCCTCGTCCTGATGGAACAGGCTGCCCGCGCGCCGAAAGGCGTGTGCGGCGTGCGCGGGCAGACCGGCGGGCAGCAGCCGCTCTCCGATCCGCTCGTAGTTCTCGCCCAGTTGCCGCTTCTGGGTGCGGCTCAGTCGCAGTGGTCCGCGGTACTCCACCTCGGCCGCGAGCAGAGCGGTGAGCAATGCGGCGACGGGAACGGATGCCACTGTGCCATCGGGTGATTGGTGCAGCGCCGCGGCGTAGAGGTGCCCGAAGACCAGGCTGTCGCCGACCCGGCGGATACCGGGCGGATCGTAGGTCGCGACCACCGCTTCCACATGCCGGGTGAAGAGGTCCAGCAGCGGTTGTTCGGTGACGCGGCGGCGCAGTGAATGCGGCTGCTCGAGAAAGGCGTCCAGATCCTCGGCATAGGCGGCGGCATGTCGCTCGATGCGCGTGCTCATGGCGGCGACGAACGGTGACGAGGGCGAGCTCTTTTCGAGCATGATCAATGGTAAAGCTTGTGCACCAGGACATCTCGGGGCTCATCCGGCCCGAAATACTCCATCTCGTGTTCGGCCCAGACGAATCCGACCTCTTTGTAGAGGTGATAGGCGGTCTGATTGCCCGGGCGCACCGTGACGAAGACCTGATCGATGCGCTGCGCACGGCATTGTTCGAGCGCGGTCTCGAGCAGACTGCGCCCGTAACCGCGGCCCCGGCAGTACCCCGCGACCGCGAATCCCAGGAACCACGCGGTGCCGTCTCGGCCGAGCGCGGTGAGCACATAGCCGCAGACGCGGCCTTCGTGCTCGGCGATCAACCAGTGCGGTCCGTGCAGTTCGAACAGTTGGCGCAGAATGAAATACGGATATGCCAGGTGTGCGAATTCGGCCGCTTCCAGGGCCACGATGGCATCGAGGTCTGCCAGGCGGGCCGCCCGGAAGACCGATGCCTGCTGTCCGAAGGCCGACAAACGCCCTCCCCCTTCACCGCAGCAGTGCGATGAATTCCAGGGTAGGCGCACGGGGTGGAGTTTGGGATGCGGTTCGGCCCGCTCGCCGTCTGCCGGACGGGCGGGCCGAACCGCGCTGACGCAACGCGGCGGGGGTCCGCCGTCGCACCCGGAGGTAGGAAGGTGCGACGGCTATCGAAAGGCGGTGCGGCAGCTGACTTTGCGCCGTGGTTTGAACGCGCGGCGGAAGTCGAGCATCCACCACAGTGCGCGATACACCGCGCGTTCGTACCGGTCGGCGCCGTTGGTCATGGCAGGGCGCGCTCGTCGAGCACGCACCGTCCCTCCTCCACCAGCGTCGCGCGGGCGCGGCGCCGGACCTTGCAGGTCTGCACGGTGCAATCGAGGTGCAATTGCATTGCGGCATGGGCCTGTTCGATGCTCATGACGCCCGGATCCCTGCGACACACCAGCAATCCGGCAATGGGCATATTGAGGGTGGTCAGTTGCATGATCCAACCTCCGGAAGAGATCGGTGGTAGGGGGTGACGACTTCGGCCATGACTCCTCGTTTCGCATGGAATTCCTGAAGTGCCCGGAGCATTCAGGAAACGAAAGGGGACTGGCAACACCGCCCCGGGCACATATCCAGCACACCACGAGCAGACGCCCCGCGGGCGTTTTTCGAAGATGAGAACGCAAAATTGCGCGAATTCCCAGCAGTGAATCCACCTGGGGGAGGAGGATTCCCCATAGTGGACGAAGCCCCCAGCCGATGAATGTGTGTCCGGGCGGGAGCCGGTGTACCGCAAGACTGTCGCACGGCATTATCGGGTCACCGAGCGTGCCGGTGCCCCGCATTGTCGTGCCCTCGCCCGCTCGTGCCCGCGACCGAGAACGGAGCGCGCTGTGTCAGAGAGCCCTGCGTCATCGACCCTGCCCCGCCGCCAGCTCGGCCGCTATCTGCGGGACTGGCGCATACAGGCGGGATTGACCATTGCCGAGGCGGCCAAACTCATGGAGTGGGGCGCGAGCACGCTCCAGCGGCTGGAGAAGGGCAATGCCGACCGTATTCGCACCATCGACATCCACGAGCTGTGCCGCATCTACGGTATCCCGGCCGAAATCGCCGATGGGCTCAAGGGTTTGGCGCAGCAGGCCGCGGTCAAGAGTTGGTGGCACTCCTACGGCGATCTCATTCCGGAGAACTTCGACGTCTACGTCGGGCTCGAGGCATCCGCGCAGCAGTTGTCCTGCTACCAATCGGAATTGGTGCCCGGACTGCTGCAGACCGCCGACTACGCAAGGGCCCTGAACACCCTCGGGTATCCGGAAGACACGGCGGCGGAGGTGAATCGGCGGGTTCAGCTGCGGCTGCAGCGGCAGGCGCTGATCACCCGCCGCATGCATCCGGCGACGGTCGCCATGGTGTTGCACGAATCGGTATTGCGCCGTTCGGTGGGAGGTGCAAAGGTGATGGCGGCGCAGGTGCGGCACCTGGCGGAGTTGAGCACCAGACCCAATGTCGCACTGCGCATTCTGCCCTTTGAAGCCGGTGTCCCGCTGGGACTTTCGACCGGTCCATTCGTGATTCTCGAGTTCGGGACCGATGGCAAGGGGCAACCGGTGGAACCCCCGGTGGTCTATGTGGAGGGGTTCACCGGCGATCTGTATCTCGAAAGACAGGGCGATGTTCGGCGCTATCGCCGGGCGCAGGAATGCCTGGAACGCTGCGCGCTGGAGGTCCAGGACAGCAGAAACCTGCTGCGGCAGGTGGCGAAGGAGTACTCGTGAGGATGGCGGAGCCGGGCGGGTTGGCCGGGGCGCGGTGGTTCAAGAGCAGTCGCAGCGGCGCGGGCAAGGAGTGCGTCGAGGTGGCGTTCCTGGCCGACGGGCGAGTGGGGGTGCGGGACAGCAAGAATCCGGCGGGGCCCGCCCTGGTGTTCGGGGCGCGGGAATGGGATTCGTTCCGGGAATTGATCGTGCGCGATTGATTTGTCACCGCGGCGGTCGGTGAACCTACTGTTCGTCGGCCGCTCCGGCGGAAGATCACGAAACAGCGGCCGTTCGGCATCGAAAACATGTTTCCCAGGCTTAAGCATGGGTAACCGATAATGCGTGGACCGAGGGCTGAAGAATTCACGACCCCGGTACCGCAAATTGGGTCCCGATGACTGGATGGAACGGTTGATCGTAGGGATGCTCTTCGCGGTATCGGCGATGGGCATATACGTACTCACCGGGGCATTGATATCGGCGGTGGCCGTGGGACTGCTGGTCGGCGGCGTGGCGCTGGCGGTCGTCGCCATGCTGTAGGGGCGGCACCCAACCGCCGCCCCCCGCGCCCGCTTACCGCCGGAAGAGCTTGTTACCCAACCAGACCAGCGGGTCGTACTTCTGATCCGCCACCCGCTCCTTGAGCGGGATCAGTGCATTGTCGGTGATCTTGATGTGCTCGGGGCAGACCTCGGTGCAGCATTTGGTGATATTGCAGAAACCGAGCCCCGCCTCATCCTGGGCGAGCTCCCGTCGATCCGCGACATCGAGCGGATGCATTTCGAGTTCCGCGATACGCATGAGATAGCGCGGCCCCGCGAAGGACTCCTTGTTCTCCTCATGATCACGGACAACGTGACAGGTGTTCTGACACAGAAAGCATTCGATGCACTTGCGGAATTCCTGTGAGCGCTCCACATCCTGCTGCTGCATGCGGTACTCACCCGGCTTCAGATCCACCGGCGGGGTGAAGGACGGAATTTCGCGCGCCTTCTGATAATTGAAGGACACATCGGTGACCAGGTCGCGGATCACCGGGAAGGTGCGCAGCGGCGTCACCGTGATGACGTCCTCGGGTCCGAAGGTGTTCATTCGGGTCATGCACAGCAGTCGCGGCCGCCCGTTCACCTCCGCCGAACACGATCCGCACTTGCCCGCCTTGCAGTTCCAGCGCACCGCGAGATCGGGGGTCTGGGTCTGCTGCAACCGGTGGATGACATCGAGCACCACCTCGCCCTCGTTCACCTCGACGGTGAAGTCGGCCAGTTCGCCGCCGTCGATATCGCCGCGCCAGACCTTGAACTTCGCGTCGTAACCCATGGCTATTCCGCCTCTCCGGCGCCGTCCCGCACGGCGGCGAGGTCGGCAGTGCTGTAATACTTTTCGAGTTCGCTGAGGTCGAACAACCGCAGCAGATCGGTGCGCATGGGCACCTGATCCTCCGGTGTGACCAGGACCGAGGGCACCGTGAAACCGATCTCGTCCGCATCGATCCGGCAGACCAGCAGCTTGTTCCGCCACGCCGGATCCATGCCGGGATGGTCGTCGCGGGTGTGCCCGCCGCGAGATTCGGTGCGCAGCAGGGCCGCCTGTGCGACGCATTCGCTGATGAGCAGCATATTCCGCAGATCCAGCGCCAGATGCCAGCCCGGATTGAACTGCCGATGCCCCTCGACGGTGACGCCGTCGTAGCGGTCCCGCAGTTCGGACAATTTCTCGATGGCCTGCTCGAGCTCACCCTCCTTGCGGATGATGCCGACCAGATCGTTCATGGTCTGCTGCAGGTCCAGATGCAGGCTGTACGGGTTCTCGCCCGGCCCGTCGGCGGGCGGATCGAACGGCGCCACAGCGGCTTTCGCGGCGGCGGCGATATCGTTGTCGGAGATCTTGGGCCGTCCGGGCAGCTGCTCCACATAGGTGGCCGCGCCCAAGCCGGCGCGCCGGCCGAACACCAGCAGATCCGAGAGCGAGTTGCCGCCGAGTCGATTGGAGCCGTGCATACCGCCGGAACACTCACCGGCGGCGAACAATCCGGGCACGGTGGCCGCACCGGTATCGGGATCGACCTCGATCCCGCCCATGACGTAGTGGCAGGTCGGCCCGACCTCCATGGGCTCCTTGGTGATATCCACATCCGCCAGTTCCAGGAACTGGTGATGCATGGACGGCAGCCGCTTCTTGATCTCCGCGGCGGGCAGCCGGGACGAAATATCCAGGTACACACCGCCGTGTTCGGTGCCGCGCCCCGACTTCACCTCTTCGTTGATGGCGCGGGCGACCTCATCGCGGGGGAGTAGATCGGGGGTGCGGCGCGCGGAGTCGTTGTCCTTCAACCACTGATCGGCCTCTTCCTCGGATTCGGCGTACTGCCCCTTGAAGACCCCGGGGATGTAGTCGAACATGAAGCGTTTGCCGTCGGAGTTCTTCAGGACGCCGCCGTCACCGCGCACGCCCTCGGTGACGAGAATGCCCTTCACACTGGGCGGCCAGACCATGCCGGTCGGATGGAATTGCAGGAACTCCATATTGATCAGCGTCGCGCCCGCGCGCAGCGCCAGCGCGTGCCCATCGCCGGTGTACTCCCAGGAATTGGAGGTCACCTTGTAGGACTTGCCGATTCCGCCGGTGGCCAGCACCACGGCCGGGGCCTCGAACAGCACGAACCGCCCCGACTCCCGCCAGTAGCCGAACGCGCCGGAGATCTTGTCGCCGTCCTTGAGCAGTTCGGTGATGGTCAGCTCGGCGAACACCTTGATGCGCGCCTCGTAGTCACCGGTGGCCGCGAAATCCTCCTGCTGCAGCGAGACGATCTTCTGCTGCATGGTGCGGATGAGTTCGAGGCCGGTGCGGTCACCGACGTGCGCCAGCCGCGGATAGGTGTGACCGCCGAAGTTGCGCTGGCTGATCCGGCCGTCCTTGGTCCGATCGAACAGCGCCCCATAGGTTTCCAGTTCCCACACCCGGTCGGGGGCCTCCTGCGCGTGCAGTTCGGCCATCCGCCAGTTGTTGAGGAATTTGCCACCCCGCATGGTGTCCTTGAAATGGGTCTGCCAATTGTCCTTCTCGTTGGCATTTCCCATGGCGGCCGCGCAGCCGCCCTCGGCCATGACGGTGTGCGCCTTGCCGAACAGCGACTTGCACACCACCGCCACCGACAGGCCGTGTTCGCGGGCTTCGATGACCGCGCGCAGTCCGGCGCCGCCCGCACCGATCACCACGACGTCGTACTTGTGCCGTTCGACTTCAGGCATGGAACCGAATACTCCTGACAGACTTGGGAATTGGGATCAGCGTGATCAGCCGATGAGGCGCGGATCGCTGATGGTGCCGCTCGCGACCAACATGACGTAGAAGTCGGTGAGGATGAGCGTGCCGAGGGTGGTCCAGGCCAGCAGCATGTGCCGGGTGTTCAGCGCGGAGACCTTGGTCCAGAACCAGTAGCGCACCGGATGCGCGGAGAAGTGCTTGAGCCGCCCGCCCGCGATATGCCGGCAGGAGTGGCAGGACAGCGTGTACGCCCACAGCAGCAGCGCGTTGCCGGTGATGATGATGGTGCCCAGGCCGATACCGAAGCCACCGTCCTTGCCGTGGAACGAGATTGCCGCGTCATAGGTGTTGATCACCGCGATGATGGCGGCCACGAAGAAGAAGTAGCGGTGCGCGTTCTGGATGATCAGCGGCAGTTTGGTCTCGCCGGTGTACTTCTGATGCGGCTCGGCGACCGCGCAGGCCGGCGGGGAGAACCACACCGCGCGGTAATAGGCCTTGCGGTAGTAGTAGCAGGTGAGCCGGAACAGCAACAGGAACGGCAACACCAGAAAGCCCAGTGGGATCCACATGGGCAGGTGGCCGATCGGCGTGCCGAGGTGACTGGAGCCCTCGACGCACGACGCGCTCAGGCACGGTGAGTAGAACGGCGTCAGATAGTGGTAGTCGTTCACCCAATAAGCCGCGCGCGCAAAGGATCTCACGGTGGCGTAGATGACGAAGGTACCCAGGCCCAGCACGGTGACCAGCGGTGGAACCCACCAGCTGTCGGTCCGTAGGGTGCGCGCGGAGATGGCCGCGCGACCCTTGCTGAATACCCCGGTCGTGCTCGATTCAGTACCCTTGACTGGTGCGGCGCTCACTGCTGGATGCCTCGCTGCTCTACCCCGTGGAACGTCATCGTTACCTCCGGCATCGAATGTGATGGTGAGCACCCTACGACAGGGCAGCTATCACCCGCGCTCGGTACCGCGAATTCGTGATCGCGTGATTTGCGCCACAATCACGACTTTTCCCCGCCGGTCGTTTGATTGGTGAACAAATGGCTATCTCGCCAAGAACGTTCGATCGCAGCGTGATTCGGACATTCCCGAACAAGTGGTGCGCGGCCCTCCATCTTCCGTTCGCGCGGCGTCACACAGCAGCAACAACACTGTGGTGACGTTGCCCTGAGCCAGACCCCGATTGGGGAGCCGGTGAAGAGCGTGAAGGGAGCCGGTTGATGAGGAGAGCCGCGATCGTGATGCCGATGCGCACACCCGTCGGCCTGCCGGGCGGAGCCCTGGCGGCAGTTGCGCCGCAACGATTGATCTCCACGGTGCTGAGCGCGGTGGTGGGCCGGTCGGGTATCGACCCGTACCGCATCGAACAACTCGTCAGCGCCGTCCCGGATCAGCGGGCCGTACGGGCTGCCATCCCCATTTCCGGACTGCCGCCCACCCTCGGCGAATTCCCCATCGGCGCGGGACCCGGCGGGGGACTGCGCGCCCTGATCACCGCAGCCATGATGGTACAGACCGGCTCCGCGGATGTGGTGCTCGCGCTCGGCGCCGAATTCGCTTCTGCACCACCACAGTCCGGCCACTCGCGGGATGCGGTGCAGCCGACTCCGGCCCGGGGGAGGGGTCCGCTCGGCGCGGGTCCGCTACCCGCCGGTCCGCGCGGGTCCGCCCCGGCGGGCGGTCCCAACGGCGCACAGCGGGTGCTCCGGCCGAACAGCGATCTGATGGGCGTCGACACCGGCGAGCAGCTCGCGGTCTGGGCCGCGGCCGAATCGCTGCGCGCGCCGGCGGAATCCAAGTACGCCGAGCTGCTCGCCCAGCACTACGGCATTTCCCGGATGGAGGCAGACCACTACGCCGCCGCCAGTCACCGTCGGGCGGCGCGGGCGCGGCGGCAGGGCATCTTCGGCGCCGAGACCGCGCCGGTGGTGGTGAACGCGGTGCCCGAGGACGCGAATTCCGGTGTGGTGCAACTGGTCGACCGCGATGAGGGCCTGCGCGATGACGTCTCGCCGCGCGCCTTCGCGGTGCTGGAACCATTCCTGCCCGGCGGGGTGACCACCGTCGGCAACAGCAGTACCCGGACCCTGGCGGCCGCGGGTTGTCTGGTGGTGGCCGAGGACCGGCTGGTCGATCTGGGTCTGGAGCCGATGGGCTACCTGGTGGGCTGGGCCTCGGGCGCCGGTGAGGTGGAGGGCGCCATTCCCGCCACCGGTGTCGCGGTCGGTAAATCCCTGGCGCGCAGCGGTTTCGGGCTGGACGAGGTGGATCTGCTGGAGATCGACGAATCCAGTGCGGTGGAGGTGCTCGCGCTGACCCGGCTCTGGGAGCGCGAGGGCTGGGAGTTCGACGCCGCCGAGCGGCTCAATGTGCACGGCGCCGCCATCGCCCTGGGCGATCCCGGCGGTGCGGCGGGTCTGCGCATGGTCACCACGCTGCTGCACGAATTGTCCCGTCGCGAAGGCGGTTACGGTGTGGCGGCCATTCCCACCGGTCCGTCCGAGGCGCTCGCCGCGGTCTTCGAATCGGCCTATATCGAACAGGTCGCCCCGACCCCGCGCGGCGCGCGCTTCCACGGCGCACGTCCGCCCCGGCGTTTCGGCCGCCACCGGGCCGGATAGATATAAGACACGCCGTTCGACACGCCGCTGTTTGCTGCTGAACGGAAAGGATCCACGGGCCGCGATAGCACCACGGGTGCGGTAGCGGAAGCCACTGTTTTCGGGGTGTGGTTCATCCCTGTCCTGCTCAGCCAAAGCCGTTGGAATTGCTGAAGCTTTGCTCATTGATAGTGAGCCTGTCGAAGAAATTTGGGCGATATGCCTTGATCATAAAGTGGTCGCTTGCTATGTTGCCTGCGTCACGTTCATTGGTGAATGTGGCCGTTTCTCTTTGCGGGCGGGCGCCGTTCGCACGGGGCAACGATTAACGCGCACAAGGAGATTCACCATGGGTTCGTTGAGTGATCTGCTCGGCTCCATTATTCCGGCTCTCGGTTCCGCGGTCGCGGGCGACGGCCTGTTGGACACCTTCCTCGGCTCGCTGGCCAAGTTCCGCGGCCACTGACAAGCGATATTCGGCAATTCCCGTATTTCGAGCACTACAAGCACGCAAGGAGCAAGACCATGGGATCTCTCTGGGATGTCCTCGGTAAGGGCAGCGGCAGCCTCGGCAGTGTCGGCACCACCATCGTCAACGCACTGATCACGCTCAGTGGCGGCACCCCCGCCGCAGGCAAGTGAAGCGGTAGCAGCACAGTTCGACAGTCGAATACGGGGGCGTGCCGCAGCGGTGCGCCCCCTTGGTGATGTGTAGGGACACAGGCGATTTGATGAGAGCGTTCCGGCTGACCCTGCTGGTGGCCGCGGCCCTGCTGAGCACCCTGAGCCCGGCGGTGACCGCCCCGGCCCAGGCCACCGGGGCCCAGTTGATATCGCAGGCCCCCGGTGCGGGGCGGTTGATCCAGATCAGCGTGTACTCCCCGGCCATGGATCGCGAGATCCCGCTGCAGGTGCTGCGCCCGCGGGACACCTCGGCCCCGGCCCCCACGCTGTATCTGCTCAATGGCGCGGGCGGCGGCGAGGATGCCGCGAGCTGGGTCGCGCAAACCGATCTGGACGACTTCTTCGCGGACAAGCACGTGAATATCGTCGTCCCGATGGAGGGCGCCTTCAGCTACTACACCGACTGGCAGCAGGACGATCCCGGCCTCGGCAAATTCCTCGGCAACAACGGCCGGAACAAATGGGCCACCTTTTTGACCCGGGAACTGCCGCCGGTCATCGATCGCGCCTTCGGCACCGATGGCGTGAACGCGCTCGCGGGCATCTCCATGGCGGGCACCTCCGTGCTCGACCTGGCCATCCAGGCGCCCGAGCTGTACAGCGGCGTCGCCGCCTACAGCGGGTGTGCCATGACGAGTGATCCACTGGGACAGACGTTCATCTCCTTCGTCATCAGCCTCGGCACCGGGCGCGCGCAGAATATGTGGGGACCCCTGGACGGTCCCGGCTGGCGCGAACACGATGTGCTGCTGCACGCCGATCGACTGCCGAATATTCCGATGTACATCTCCAGCGGCACCGGACTGCCCGGTCAGCACGACACCCTCGGTGATCCGACCGTGCGGCAGAACGCCAAGACCCTGGCGAATCAGATGCTGCTCGGCGGCGGTATCGAGGCCGCCACGCACTACTGCACCACCCGGCTCGAGGAGCGCACCCGCGCGCTGGGGCGCACCGACATCACCTACAACCTCGACGAGTCGGGCACCCACTCCTGGGGTTACTGGCAGGACGAACTGCACCGGTCCTGGCCGGTGCTGGGTGGCGCGCTAGGGCTGTGAAAGACCCCGTGCCCGTTGTGATTCCAGGCGGGCCCGCTGGGCTTCCAGGGCCCGCCGCAGCCGCTCGAAAGCGCCCAGCAGCAGTTCGGTGTAGTGCCCGGTATCGGGCAGCATGGTGGTGTCGGCGCTGAAGCTGATGATCAGTTCATCACCCTGCGAGCTGATCAGATGCCGCAGCCCGTCCCCATCCATGATGGGCAGCGCGCCGAACGCGCTGAGCATGGGCGCGCCCAGGAATGCCAGCCGCTCGGCCACCGGCGGCACATTGCTCACGGTGGTATTCGACAGCGGCACCACCGACACCGCGTCGAATTGTCTACGCGCGCGGCCCCATCCGGCCAAGCGCAGCAACCAGGCGGGGGAGGTCTGCACCCGCTCGGCCTGGCGCAGCACTGCCGGATCGGCCCCGCGCCGCTTCTCCCGCCGCGCCGAATCGCGAATTGCGAGCAGCCGCTCCACCGGATCGGCGATATCGGTGTGCAGATCGATGGACATCTGGGTGAGCTGATTCGCCGAATTCCACTGCGCGAGACCGCGCATGGAGCGCGGCACCATGGCCGCGAGCGAACCCTCCGGGGTTTCGCCGTGCTCCTCGAGATAGGTGGCCAGAGCATCGGAGACGATGGTCAGCACCAGATCATTGACCGTAATCCGTTCCACCGAAGCGGCTTTGGCCTTCAGGACATCCGCCATCGGCAGCCGCAGCAGATCGAAGCCGAAGATCGGATCGACGCGCCGATTGAAGCGGGTGGCGGGTCGCAGGGCCGGCGGTTCGGACAGTGCCGGTACCGCGGTGGCCCGGGTGCGCCGCAGACCGATCGCGAAACGTGCTATCCGATAGGGGAATACGACCGCGGCCTTCGCCAATGCCCGGCGCGCGGACCACTCCCGAGCAGCGGCCGGAGCGTGCGGTGCGGGCAGCTCACTCCCGTCGAAAAGCCGCAGTTCCAGTTCGCGGGTCGCCATACCGTCGCCCGCGCTGTGATGGAAGCCGAGCAGTACCAGTGTCACCGCGCCGGGCGCGCCCGGATATCCGAGCACCTGATCGAAGAGGTGAATCCGCCACGGCGGGCGGCGCAGATCCATTCGGGTGGCGGCGATCTCGGCGATCCGCAATCGGACCGCGGCCCAGTCCCGCTGTGGCTCCAGCCGGATATGCCGCTCGATGTCGAACTCCGGATCGGGCACCCAGTACGGCAGATCCAGATCCCAGGGCACCCGGGCCAATCGCCGTTGGAAGAGCCGGAAGTGACCGAGACGCGCTCGTGCCCACGGGATTACCGTCGCGGCATCGGGCGTGACGGCTCCGGGCGCGGTCGCGTCGAAGGCGTACACCGCGACGATATTGCACGGATGACGCTCGAACTCGTCGTAGACGAATACCGCGTCACGCGCCGTCAATTGCTCTGCGGGGCTCACACACACTCCTGCCCAGGGACCTCGATGTCCCGGGCGGGAGCTTAGCTGCCCCGAATCGGTTGCGGAGCGGTTCTACTTGGTGCGGGGGCGGGAGTGGAATCCCAGGCCCTCATCCTGTGCGCCCATCCAGGCCGCCTCGTCATGCTTGGCGTCGGGGACGTAGATGGGTTCCTGCTTCTGCCGCGGCGTCTCCGGCGGCGGGGCCTGCTCGAACTCCTCGGCATCGATGACGAGCCGCTCCAAATCGTTCTCCAACCGGCGTACCGAACCGGTCTCCCCGTAGTGGGAACGCAATGCGCTGACGCACTGCCGGAGCTGGCCGACCGTGTAGCGGAGTTCCGCAATCTCGCTGCGTGTCATCGAAAGCCTCCTCGAGCCGTGTGACAGACCACACAATATGATCTACAACACAGTACGTGAAGATACTCCGTTCGTCTCGTCGCGGAGCAATATTCGCAGGTCGGGGACGTGTCCCCGATTCGCCCGGGAGCCGGAATCACCCCGCGATGGCGAATGCCGGACCGCACTCCGGACCCGGTCCGCAGGACCGCTCACCCTGACTCGCCGCGCCCACCAGGGCCCGATCCACCAGCGCCGCAATGGCTCCCGCGACCTCCTGCGCGCGTTCCATGATCACGCTGTGCCCGGCGCCGTCCAGCCGCACCAGCTCCACATCGTCGAGCTGGGAGGCGAGCACCACCGAATGCGCGAACGGGATCACGATGTCCGCCGAACCCGCCAGCACCAGCGCCGGAATGGCGCCCAGCCGATGCAGGGTGGCGGTCTCGTCGAAGCGCATGAGCGATTCCAGGAAGCTGGCCATGGTCAACAGGGAGGTCTCGTTGAGCATGGCCGTGGCCACCGCCAGCACCCGCGGGCTCACCTTGCGGGTGCCCAGGGTGGCCTCACGCATGATCGGCTCGAAGATATGCCGGGTGAAGTGCTTGGAGGCCTGCATGGCGCGTGGGGCCCGCCGCACCGCCACCCGCAGCGAATGCACGGCGGGCCCGTTCAACAGCCGCCCCAAACCGACCCGGGTGACGCTGTTGGCGGCTCCCGCCAGCAGGCCGACCCCGATGATCCGGGCGCCGATGGTCTCGGGGAACAGGCGGACGTAGGCCAGGATCGTCATGGCCCCCATCGAATGACCCACCAGCACAATCGGACCCGTGGGCGCGACCGCGCGCAGTACCGCGTCCAGATCCAGCGCCAGCTGATCGATGGTGTACGTGGCCGGATCGGCCGCACCCGAATTGCCGTGTCCGCGATGGTCGTAGAACACCAGGTGCGCCTGCTCGCCCCACAGCGGTTGCAGATAGCCGCGCAGCAACTCCCAGGATTCGGTGCGCAGACAGTGGCCGTGGATGAAGACGACGGTCAGGGGTGCGTCGGCGGGGCCGAATTCCCGGATGGCGATGGGCACGTCATCTGCCGCGGTGACGGTGAGGTGGTGTCCGTCGTGGTCTGCTGCGCGTGAGCGAGTGGACATGACGTGCTCCTGGAGAGTTCGCCTTTTGCCCGGTTGTCGATGGATATTGCCGCGCTGTTAGCAGTTCACACCCGGTGTTATGGACAAGTTGTCCAACTGACGCCGGCGATCTATCCGGGACACTCGGCATATCTACTGAAATCTAGACACCACACTAGAAAGCTGTAGATAGGTGTCGCGATGCCTCTCGTGAGCCCCACATAGAAATCTGCCCCTCTCTAGTGAAGAAGCTAGAGAGGGGCAGATTTACCTCACGAGGGGTCAGGTGGTCGCCGTCGCCTTGGTCGAGGGCAGGAACGGCCGCAGTAGGTTCTGCTCCGTCGACGCTCCGAACTGCCATTCGGAGATCCACGGCCCGGTGCCCTCGCTGGGATCCAGCGCACCGCCCTCCAGGAACCGGTAGCGCCCATCCAGGATGCCGCGGGTCAGTTCGGTATCGGCGTCATCGGTGTTGTCCCACAGGGATTCGAACAACTTCTGCACCCGGATGCGAGCCTGCCGGCAGAACACTTCGGCCAACTCCTCGGCGGCCACGCCGTCGGGATCGCCCGCCACGCGCAGGGATTGGGCCTTCACACAGGCCGCGGACATGGCGAACAGCTCCGCGCCGATATCCACGATGCGGCCCAGGAAACCCTGCTTGTACTCCAATTTCGCCTGCCAGCGCGCCATTCCGTACATCAGTGCCCGCGCCTGCTTGCGCGACATCCGCTCCACGTACCGCATATGCCGTGCCAGCGGGCCGAATTCGCCGAAGGTCGCCGGAACCGTGCCGGTGCCCACCGCCAGCTGCGGGAACCACTTGGCGTAGAAGCCGCTCGCGCCGACCGCGGCCTTGGCCTTGGCCTTGAGTTCGGCATTGCGATCGACCAGCGCGCCCGCCGCCGCCATATGCGCATCGGCCATCTCGCGGGCGATCAGCAGGCGCATGATCTCGCTGGAGCCCTCGAAGATGCGATTGATGCGCAGATCTCGCACCAATTGTTCGGCGCCGACGGCGCGTTCGCCGCGCGCCGCCAGCGAGGCGGCGGTCTCATAACCGCGCCCACCGCGAATCTGCACCAGTTCGTCCGCGATGGTGCAGGCCATCTCCGAGGCCCACAGTTTGGCCAGCGCGGCCTCGATCCGAATGTCATTGCGGTTCTCGTCGCACATGGTCGCCGAGAGATCCAGCACCGCCTCCAGCGCGAAAGTCGTTGCGGCGATGAAGGACAGCTTGGCGCCCACCGCCGCGTGCTCACCGACCGGACGGCCCCACTGCACGCGGGTGGCGCTCCACTCGCGGCCGATCTTGAGCGACCATTTAGCCGCCGCCGTGCACATGGCCGGAATCGCCAGTCGGCCCGCGTTCAAGGTGGTGAGCGCGATCTTGAGACCGTCACCCTCGCGGCCCACCAGATTGCGCTTGGGGACGCGCACATTGTGCATCCGGGTGACGCCGTTCTCGATACCGCGCAGGCCCATGAATGAATTACGGCGCTCCACCGTGATCCCCGGACTGTCCGCCTCCACGATGAAGGCCGAGATGCCGCCGCGGTGCCCCTCGCTCTTGGGCACCCGCGCCATCACCACCAGGAGTTCGGCGACCACGCCATTGGTGGTCCAGAGCTTCACGCCATTGATGTCGTACGCCTCGCCGTCCTCGGTGGGTGTGGCGGTGGAGGCCATGCGCGCGGGATCGGAGCCCACATCGGGTTCGGTGAGCAGGAAGGCGCTCACCGCGCCTTTGGCGCAGCGCGGCAGGAACTCTCGCTTCTGCTCCTCGGTGCCCGCCAGTTTGAGCGGCTCCGGCACGCCGATGGATTGATGGGCCGAGAGCAGTACGCCCAGACTCGCGTGCGCGGAGCCGACCAGCATGAGCGCGCGGTTGTAACCGACCTGGGTGAGGCCGACGCCGCCGTACGACTCCGGAATCTTGAGTCCGAAGCAGCCGAGTTCGGCGAGCCCGCGCACGTATTCGTCCGGAATGCGGCCCTGCGCCTCGATGCGCTGGCCGTCGATGGTCTCGCAGAAGGCCGCCAGGCGGGTGAGGTAGAGATCCATCTTGGTCTGATCCTCCGGGCCCGGCTTGGGGAACGGATGGATCAGGTCGAGGCGGAAGCGGCCGAGGAACATCTCCTTCGCGAAAGAGGGTTTGGCCCAGTCGGTTTCGCGGGATTCTTCGACGAGTGCCCGGGCCTGCTCTTCGGTGGCGTCGACTTTCGCTGTGGTCGCCATAGCGTCCTCCTCGGAGGTGATCGGAATCACATTCGAGTGTAGGAGCCTTTGTTACCCACCGGTAGTCGTCAGTTAAGATCAAAAACCCATGTCAGACAATGATCTTGAACTACAGCTACTCGCCAGCAGGCGGAAATCAAGGGGGAGAGCGCTACTGAACCCCGCGCAGATATCGACCGAAATGCGGCACCGTGAAACCGATCGTGCCGCGCTCGGCGGAGTAGATCAGGCCCTTCTTGATGAGGCCGTCGCGGGCGGGGGAGAGAGACGCGGGCTTGCGATCGAGTTCGCGTGCCACCGCCGCCGTGGAGACCGGTCCATCGTCTCCCGCGAGATCGGCCATGGCGCGCATGTATTCGCGTTCGGCCGGGGTTGCCCGCTCATATCGTGAGCCGAAGAACCCCACCGCCAACTCCTCCTCGGCATGGGGTGCGGCCACCGCCACATCGTCCTCGCCGATCGGGCTCTGCGCGGCGGCGTCCCAGGTCGCCTTGCCGTACGCCTGCACGAAATACGGGTAGCCGTCCGCCTTTTCGTAGAGGGCGTCCAGCGCCGCCTCGGTGTACTTCACATCCTCGCGCCCGGCGGGAGCCATCAGCGCCTGGTCGGCGGATTCGCGATCGAGACGATCGATGCGGTGATACGAGAACAGTCGCTCGGAGTACGACTTCGACGCCGAGAGCACCGCGGGCAGATGCGGCAGACCCGCGCCGACGACAATCAAAGGCGCTGCGTCCTGGCTCAATTCGTGGCAGGCCCCGCAGATGGCGGAGATGTCCTGCGGGCCCAGATCCTGCATCTCGTCGATGAACAGCGCGATGCCCACACCGATGTCGCGGGCGAGTTGCGCTGCCTCCAAAAGCAATTCGACCAGATCGATCTCGATATCCCCGGAGTCGGCCCGGCCGGTCACCGCGGGCACATCGATACCCGGGTTCCAGCGTTCGCGCATCCCCTTGTCCGCGGTGGAACGCAGGGCGAAGGCCTTGAGGATTCCCAGGAAATCATCGACCTGCTCCGGGTTGCGATGTGAGACCGCGATCGAGCGCACCGCCATGTGCAGCGCCGAGGAGAGCGGCCGGCGCAACTCCTGATCCGGGCGTGCCTCGAGTTTGCCGGTGCCCCAGCCGCGGTTGCGCGCGGCCGAGCGAAGCTGATTGAGCAGCACCGTTTTTCCGACCCCGCGCAAACCGGTGAGCATCACGCTGCGTTCGGGGCGGGCGCGGGCGATGCGCTCGAGCACGATGTCGAAGGCGTCCAACTGCCGATCGCGGCCCGCGAGTTCGGGTGGGCGCTGTCCGGCACCGGGGGCGTACGGGTTTCTGACCGGGTCCACGCGACGACCGTAGCGCCAAAGTTCGGGATTATCCGGGCATCTAGAGAAGCCCCTAGACAGAGCAATGGGCAGATGCGCACGGGCTTGTCGGCGACCGACACGACCACCTGTCCGTTTCGCCGGGAGTGGGTGTTCGCTTCGTACCCCTTGTCGCGCTTGCGCCCTCGCTACCCTTATGGCTGGTTCGCAGCTGTCCAGGCAGGAGGGTTCATGTCGGAGGAAGCCCCGTCGACCGTCGCCGAGGTGGTCGAGTCCTGGAACGTACCGGCCGAGGCGGTGGTGGCGGCCCGTATTCGCAACAACATCCTGGTGGCCATCGAACGCGGTTACGACGACCCGCAATTGGTCGCCGATCTCGCCGTCGGCCCCCTCGTCATGGCCCTGGGCCAACTCGAGGTCGACCTCGCCGACGCCCGCCGCCGCATAGCCGACCTCGAACGCGCACTCGAAGCGCGCGGTTGAAGCAAGCCTATTCCTCGCGTCGTGGCTCGCTCCCAAGTGTGGGGCCGAAGTCAAGCCCATTCCTCGCGTCGTGGCTCGCTCCCAAGTGTGGGACCGAAGTCAAGCCCATTCCTCGCGTCGTGGCTCGCTCCCAAGCGCGGGACCGAAGTCAAGCCCATTCCTCGCGTCGTGGCTCGCTCCCAAGCGCGGGACCGAAGCCACGCCCATCCCTCGCTTCGTGCCCCGCGCTCCCAAGCGCGGGGCACGAGTTGTTCGCCGAGTGCGAGTTAGCTAAATGGTAACGGGCATTTCGATCGGGTATATCTTCCCGTGATACGGCGCGCCGAACGCGAATTCGTGTATCTGCCGGGGGATTTGCGACTCGTCGCGCAACGCGCCGCGTGTGGGGTGGACAACGCGCGCTGGCAGTCGTAATCTCTTCGTGACTTAGCGGAGTCTGTCGCTTCATCGGAGAGGCGGCCCGCGGCGTTACCGGCTAGTCGGCGACGAACCACAGAAACGTTCGTCAGCGAATCGGGATGTAAGCAAGATCGGAGAGTGCGGCTCGGTGGGTAAGCACAGCATGCAGCGGGAATCTCGGGTACCGAATTCCGTGAAGGGCGCCATCGTCATGGGCGCTATGGCAGCAACGACAACCGGCGCGTTCCCGGCGATTACCGCCCAGGCCGCCAGCGTCGACATTCCGGGTATCGGAAAGTTCGACGTGCCAGACGATTTCGCACCCCAGGTGCAGCAGTTCAACCAGGCCGTCAAGGACTTCCAGACCAACGGCATCCCGCAGGTCGGCGTAAATCCCTCCCCCGGCCCCAATGGTTTCCAGCTTCCGGAGCTGTTCCCGCAGAAGCAGAACGGCCCCGCGCAGATCGCTCTGCAGGCCGCGCAGACCAAGGTCGGCGCGCAGTACTCCTGGGGCGCCACCGGCCCGTTCAGCTTCGACTGCTCCGGTCTGGTGCAGTGGGCCTACAAGCAGGCCGGAGTCGAACTGCCGCGCACCAGCTTCGAGCAGTCGCACGTCGGCGCGCCCGTCGCCTTCGAGGATCTGCAGCCCGGCGATATCGTCGTCACCAATGGCGGCGGACATGTCGGCATGTACGCCGGTGACGGCAAACTGCTGAACGCGGTCCAGTCCGGCACCCCCGTCTCCTACACCAACCTGCGCCCCGACATGGTTGTCACCGCGCGCCGCATCGCATAAGCCGCACGTATCGTGTAGCTCGTGACGTCAGCTCTTCCGAGCGAACCGGCCCAGGCCCGAGTTGATTCTTGGATCTGGGCCGTTCGTTTGTTCAAGACCAGATCCGCGGCGGCCACCGCCTGCCGCGCCGGCCACGTGCGCGTGAACGGTGTCGCGGTGAAGGCCGCGCATACGCTCAAACACGGTGACGAGATCCGGGTCCGGGTGGCCGGTACCGAGCGCATAGTCATCGTCCAGCGGCTGCTCACCAAACGGGTGGGCGCCGCGGTCGCCGTACAGTGCATGATCGACAAGAGCCCGCCGCCGCCCGATCCGGCCGTTGTGGCCACCCTGCCGCGCCGCGATCGCGGCACCGGCCGCCCCACCAAACGCGAACGCCGCGAAACGGATCGACTGCTCGGCCGCGAGAACTAGCGGGCCGCCGCCCGATTCGCGGCCAGCGCCGTCGCCAGCACCGTGACCAGCGCGCCGAGCATGAGCGCGGCCGGTTCCCCCGGTTCCAGCACATGCGATTCGGTGCCGACCGTGACCGCCGCGACCGGCACCCCGATCTGCGCCGACGCCATCACCCCCAACGCCATCGGCTGACCGGTGCTCCGCATGGCCAGATGCGCCAGTACCGCCGCCGCGCCCAGTGCCAGGCCCAGCAGGATGAGCCACGGATGGTCACCGAACTCGCGCAGATTCAGCCGCGCGCCCAACCAGACGAAGAACAGCGGCGTCAGGAATCCGTCACCGATGGCGAAGAGCTGCTTGGCAACCCGGCGCGGCTCCCCGATCGCCGACACCACCAGCCCGAGTGCGAATCCGGCCAGCATGATCGACACATGCGTCTTGGTGGCCAGCGCGCACAGCGCGAACAACAGCACCAGGCTCACCCGCAGCTCCAATGCGAACCCGCGCTGTTCGGACACCTTGTGGAAGCGATGCCGCAGACCCGAATCGCCCAGATACCTCAGTCCGAAGTAGAGCAGCACCGCGACCGCCGACACCGCCAGCGCCCCCAGCGCCGCGCGTCCCGCATTCCCGGGATCGATCACCAGCGGCAGTGCCACCACGCACGCCGCATCGGCCACGGCGACCTGAGCGGTCAACTCCAGCACGGCTTTTCCGGTCAACCTCTGCGAGTCGATGATCGGCAGCACCAGCGCCGCCGACGAGGAGGCGATCAACACCGCGTACAGCAGCCCGTGCCCGGTATCGAATATCGCGGCCACCCCCGCCCCGGCGATCACCGCGAGCACACCGACCAGCGCCGCGCGCAGCGCGCCACGCCCCAGCGCTGACCGAATGGTCGAATCCCGCATGGGCACATGGGTTCCCGCCACGAACATGACCACCGCGAATCCGATATCGGCCAGGAAGGTGAAAGTCGGATCCGCGGGGTGCAACACCCCGAATCCGGTGCTACCGAACAGGATTCCCGCCAGCAGCTCGCCCAGGATGACCGGAATCCGCCACTGGGGCCGCCACGCCAGCATCGGCCCCACCAGGCCCAGCAGCACGATCAGGGACAGCAGTTCGAAACTCACGGCAGCGACGCGATTTTCACCGGGATCCGAATGTTCTCGTCCGAGTAGTAGATCGCGCACACCCGGTGGTAGCCGTCCGCGATCTGCGCGGGCACACCGCGGCGGAAGTCGCCGCGCACCAGCAGGATCGGCGAGAGCGCCTTACCCGCCAGGATCTTCTCCAGATCGCGGCGCACATACGGGTTGTGCACGGGCAGAATCTCCAATTGCGAGGCGCGCAGAATGTCCTTGGCCTTACGGTGTGTGACCTTCGCGGCGCGCAGCTCCTCGATGACGGCGCTAACCAGTGCCGGATCGCCCAGCATGTCCAGGAAGTCGGACGCGGCCGGATAGTCGTGTTCGTCCGGTTCGTCCTTCCATTTCACTTGGATACTCGACTCAGCCATGCGGTCATCATTCCCGCGTGACCGGCGCGCCCCCTCCCGACACGCGGGACAGCGGCTGCCAGCCGACGCCCGAGAAGCCGATGGTGAAATCGGTGGGATCGGCGGCGGTCAGCTCGACCAGATGCCCGGCCGCCGTGCGATCCAACTCGTGGCCCGCGTGCACCACACCGCGGATCGGGGCCCCGCATTCGCGGATATCCTCCAGTGCCGCAGCCAGATCCGCATGATCGGCGACATCGCAGCGCACCACCACGATCCACTCCTCCATGCCCGCCAGGGGTTCGGGCAGGGCCCGCGGCACCCGGGTCAGCACGACGACATCGCGTGCGCCCGAGTCCAGCAGCCAGCGCACCACCAGCGCTCCCGAATCCCCGAGCCCGCCCGCCACCACGTAGGTGCCCTCCGCCCGAATCCGCACCTCGGGCATGGCCACCCCGACCCCGCGCGCCGTGACCCGCCGCCCCCAGCGCCGCTCCGGCGGGGCGCTGGTGACCGGGCCCAGCGCGGACCAATCCACCTGCCGCCCCTCCAGATACAGGCGACCGAGCGCCCGCAGCAGACTCGCCGCCTCATCCACTCGCGAGCCGGCCGCGTAGGCGGACTCCCGGAACGCCACCCGCTCGCGCACCACGGGGGTCAGCACACCGTGCGGACCGACCTCGAGCACGGTCGAAATCCCCGCTGCCGCGGCATGTTCCAGTGCCGCACCGAGTTCGACCGGTCCCGCCGCATTCGCGCCCCAGTAGGCGGCGTCCATGCTCGGCTGCACCGCCCTCGAACCGGAGCCATTCACGTCCGGACCACCGGCCGTCCGCGCGGGTTCGGTCGAATATGCCGGTCCCGCAGCATCTTCGCCCGACCCGGACCATGTTCCCGCGGCGTAGGCGGCCGACCCGGATCCGGTAGCGATGGCACTCGCGCCCGTGGCGGCCGCCCCGGAACCGAACCCGGCCGTGGTGGCGGCGGCCGATCCGGACCGGGTGGCGGTGGTGCTGGTGCCGGTGGTGCCCGCCCCGGATCCGGTGGCGGTGGTGTTGGTGCCGGTGGTGCCCGCCCCGGATCCGGTGGCGGAGGTGTTGGTGACGGCAGAGCCGGACCCGGACCCGGTTGTGGCGGCGGCCGACCCGGATCGGGTGGCGGTGGTGCTGGTGCCGGTGGTGCCCGCCCGGGATCCGGTGGCGGAGGTGTTGGTGATGGTAGAACCGGACCCGGGCGCGGCGGTGGTGGCGGATCCGGACGGGATGGCGGTGGTGCTGGTGCCGGTGGTGCCTGCCCCGGATCCGGATCCGGTGGCGGTGGTGCTGGTGACGGTAGACGCGGACCCGGGCGCGGTGGTGGTGGCGTAGGTGGAGGCGGTCGGCCCGGAGGCGGTGGCGCGTGGAGCGCCGGTCGCGGCGATGCCGGTGTCGGGCGCTCCGATCACCAGGCCCGGTCGGGTGGTCGAGAAGATCGGCAGTTCCGCGGGGAGTACGCGGACCTCACCCAGCTCCGTCACCAATTGCGGCGCGATGGCTTGTGCGCGTGGGGCATGCGGTACGGCGATCATGCCCGCCGCCGCGGCATCGGGGGTGATGCGCCGGGCGAAGATCGCCCGGCGGTGCGCCCGGCGCACCAGGGCGTCGATATAGCGCGCATCGCCGGAGACCGTGATCGAGTTCGGGCCGTCGATCGCCGCCACCCCGACCGCGGCGCGCATGGGTTCGATCAGTCGCCGAACCTCGGCGGGGGTGGCCTCCAGGACCGCCGCGGCACCCTCGGCACCCGTTTTGGCGAGCAATCGGCCGCGTGCCACCACGATTCGAGCTCCGTCGGCCAGGGTGATCGCACCGCCGACCACCGCTGCGGCGACCTCCCCGACACCGTGTCCGGCAACGGCATTCGCGCGCACCCCCCACCAGGCCAGCAGTTCGGCCAGGGCCAGCTGGAAGGCGAAGAGCGCGGGCTGGGCGAACTCCTCGCCGGACGCGCCCGTGGCGAATCCGTTGCGCGGGGTCCACACTCGCGGTCCGCCCGCCTCCACCACCGCATCGGTCGCCTCGGCCACGGCCGCCGCGAATACCGGATACCGGGCCGCGAGCGCGCGCCCCATGCGCGCGTGCCCGCCACCACCGGAGAACAGCAGCAGCAGCCCGCCGGGGGCCACCGGCTCGGAAATACCGATGGTTTCACCGATCTCGGGTGTCCGAGCCGATGCCGACAGCGCGGAACCCACGATGCGCCACTTCGCGCCGCATGAGTTGCATTCCGCCGCAGTGTCGTTGGCCGGGGCGGCGGGGGACTCGAGCCGCCGGGCGGCCGGTGTGCGGGCGGGCGTGGCAGCTGTCATGGCGGTGAGGTGATCGGCCAGCGCGCGGAATTGGGTTGCGGCGGTGGCGATATCACCGGCGAGAATCGCCGCGCGGGTGCGGTCCGGCAGCAGGCGGGCGGTGGCGGCGGCGAAATCGCGCAGGGTGGGGTAGGAGCCGACAGAGGCTGCGTACTGTCGCGAGAGGGCGTGCAGGGCATCCAGATCGCGTGCCGAGACCGGTATCAGCAGCGGCGGTTCCGCATCGCGGAGGTCCGGGTGCCGATGTGCGGCGGTGGTTTTCGCCCCCCTATCGGGCGTCTGCAGGACGATTCGGGCATCCGGGTCACCGGAGTGCGGGTAGCCCAGTCCGGTGGCCGTGAAGTCCGCGTAGCGGCGACTGCCGGTGCGGTGAGCGTCCCGGGTGCGTTGCAGGACCACGACGGTGGCCTGACCCGCGTCGGGAATCGCTATGCCCGAAATGCACTGGGGGAGTGCATTGTCCGGAAGCAGGGCGAGATCGGCCCCGCCCGCGATGACGAACGGCACCGACTCGTCGGCCAGCAGCCGGACCGCGGTATCCACCGCCGCCAGCGGTGCTCCTCGATCACTGGCGACCAGCAGGCTGGGCCCGCGCAGCTCCAGGGTGCGCGCGAGCTGATGCGCGATATTCAGCGAACCGCCGGGCCCGAATGTCGTTGCGGTGCCGAGCACCACGCCCGCGCGCGAGCCGGGACACAGATGCCCCAGACCGGAGTCGTCGAGGGCTTCGACGGCGAGTTCGAGGGTGACACGCTGACGCGGATCGAGTGCGGCGGCCTCGTACTCGGGCAGCGCGAACCAGTCGTTGTCGAAAGCGGTGCCCGTGACTCGACGGCCGACACCCACGATCGACACCCCCGGAAACGGGGCCGGGTCGTTCGATGCCGTCGTACTCTGCCGCACAGGAAATCCCTCCCGTGTCCGGCGACATGTGCGCCGAGGTACCTCCGGGCGATTGTGCCAAGATTTCGCCTCGCCCAGAATAGCTTTCGCGCAGGTGGGTCGGGGTGCGCGACATCGAAACACGAGTGCGCCCCGATGCCGGGAGGGCATCGGGGTACTCGCCGCGCCCGCCTAGGAGGCGGTCGCCGCCCGAGTGTGGATCGGATGCTCCAGATCGGCCGCCGTGGCATGCATGCTGAAGAATCGCAACGCTAGATTCACCGCGTCCTGTTCGGTGTGAACGCCCGAAATTGTCATCGTCCGCCGCAGCGCGTCATCGTCGAGATAGATACGAGTGATTGCCATTTCGGCACCTCCGCCACGTCGGACTGTCGTTAAAGCATGACGTATCGCGGGGCGCTCGACACCCGAAATGACCAGAGCCCTTGGCAAGAATTGCCAAGGGCTCTTAGCTAAAAGTGCCAAATGGTTTCGTGAGGTGGGGGTGACTCCGGGGGTACGTCCAGAATTGTGGTCGCACGGAACCACCGGCACGCGTGCGTGCCGGTGACGGCTCTCAGCTGGGCGCTGAAATCGCGGAGAGGCGGGAGAGCCCCTTGATGATCTCCTCGGCCTCGGAAACCATGCGGGACACCAGGTCCGCGCAGGTGGGGATGTCATCGATCAGGCCCTGGACCTGGCCCGCGGACCAGATGCCCGCATCCAGATCGCCCTCTTCGAATACCCGCCGGCCGCGCGCGCCGGCGACCAGATCACGCACATCCTCGAATTTGCCGCCGGCCTTCTCGATTTCGACGACCTTGCGGCTGATCTCGTTATCCGCCACACGCGCGGTGTTGTGCATGGTGCGGAAGATGAGCTGCGTCGCGCGCTCGGTATTGGCGACGATCTGCTCCTTCACGCTCTGGTGGATGGCCGACTCCCGCGTGCACATGAAGCGGGTGCCCATATTGACGCCGTCCGCGCCCAGCGCCAGCGCTGCGACCAGACCGCGCGCATCGGCGATTCCGCCCGAGGCGATGACCGGAATGTCCAGCGCCTTGGTGGCGGCCGGGATCAGGATCAGGCCGGGGACATCGTCCTCACCCGGATGGCCCGCGCATTCGAAACCGTCGATGGAGACGCCGTCGACGCCGATCTTCTGCGCCTTGAGCGCATGCCGGACGCTGGTGCACTTGTGCAGCACCTTGATTCCGGCGGCCTTGTAGTGCGGCAGGAACGGTTCGGGGTTGGAGCCCGCGGTCTCCACGATCTTCACGCCCGAGTCGATGATCGCCTGCATGTACTCCTGGTACGGCGGCGGGTTGATCGACGGCAGGATCGTCACATTCACACCGAACGGCTTATCGGTGAGCGTGCGCGCCTTCTCGATCTCCTTCAGCAGATCCTCGGGGGTGGGCTGGGTGAGCGCGGTGATGATGCCGAGGCCACCCGCCTCGGACACGGCGGCGGCGAGTTCGGCCCGGCCGACCCACATCATGCCGCCCTGCACGATCGGGTGCTCTACCCCGAAGGTCTCGGTGAACCTGGTACGCAGCATCGGCGCAGTCCTCTCATAGCCTCTCACAACTGGCTTTGATACTCGCATGGTTGCATATGGTCCTTCAACCCCGATGTGAGTCGGAGTTTGCACCTTTGGTGGCGGTTGGGCAGCTCACCTGGGGATGACCTCATGGCGATGCCTGGGTCATCAAGAGCAGTTTATGCACTCTGAGCTGCTGATTGAATCAATGATAAACATCGGCTGGAACCTTCTCTGTAACCCTTGTCACGCCAAGAAGTTAGTTGCTATTCTCACGAGCGACCAGACGGAAGGACACAGCATGACCACAGGTCTCCGGCCGCTCGACGAGCCGACCCGGTCCAGGCGCAATCACTGGGTCAACCAGGTCGCCACGCATGCGGCCATGCGACCCGACAGCGTCGCCTTCCGGTTCAAGGGCGTGGACACCACGTGGAGTCAGCTGCACGAGCGTTCGGAGAAATTCGCCGACGCGCTCGCCCGTCGCGGGGTCGGGTTCGGCGACCGCGTGCTCATCCTCGCCCTGAACTACACCGAGTACATCGAGGCCGTCATGGGCATCAACGCACTCGGGGCCATCGTGGCGCCGGTGAACTTCCGGCTCACGCCGCCGGAGGTCTCCTATATCGTGGGCGACTCCGGCGCGAAGGCCATCGTCACCGATTCGCTGCTGCAACCGCTGGCGGCGGGCGTCGCCGGACAGGCGGCCGGTCTCGACACCATCGTGGTGATCAACGGCCGATCCGGGGACGGTGTGCTCGGCTACGAGGAGGTGCTCGCCGAGGCGGGCGAACCCCATGCGCCGCTGGACATTCCGGAGGAAACCCCGGCGCTGATCATGTACACCTCGGGCACCACGGGCAGCCCCAAGGGCGCGGTGCTCTCGCACGCGAATCTGAACGCGCAGGCGCTCACCTGTATTCGCGCCATGGAGATCACCCCCGAATCCATCGGATTCTGCACCTCACCGCTGTTCCACATCGCCGGATTGGGCAGTCTGACACCGTATTTCATGCTCGGCGGCAAGACCGTGCTGCATCCGCTGGGCGCGTTCGACGCCACCGAATTCCTCGACGCCATCGAGGCCGAGCAGGCCACCGCCGCATTCTGCGTACCCGTGCAGTGGCAGCTCATCTGCGAGGAGCCGACCGTCAAACAGCGCAAACTGGCGCTGAAGGCCCTCTGCTGGGGTGCGGCCCCCGCCTCCGACACGGTCCTGCGGGCCATGGCCGACTGCTTCCCCGACGCTTTCAATGTCGCGGTCTTCGGCCAGACCGAAATGTCGCCCATCACCTGCGTTCTCGAAGGCCGCGACGCCCTCACCAAGCTCGGTTCGGTCGGCAAGCCCATCCCGACCATTCAGGCCCGCATCGTCGACGACGAGATGAACGATGTCGAACCCGGCACCGTCGGCGAGATCGTCTACCGCGGCCCCACCCTCATGCAGGGCTACTGGAACAAGCCCGAGGCCACCGCCGAAGCCTTCCACGGCGGCTGGTTCCACTCCGGCGATCTGGTCCGCGCCGACGCCGACGGCTTCATCTACGTCGTGGACCGCAAGAAGGACATGATCATCTCCGGCGGCGAGAACATCTACTGCGCCGAAGTGGAGAACGTCCTGTTCGCCCACCCGAAGATCCACGAGGCGGCGGTAATCGGCCGCGCGCACGAGAAATGGGGCGAGGTCCCGGTAGCGGTCGTCGCACTCGTCGAGGGCGTCGACACCCTGACCCTCGAAGAACTGGAACCCTTCCTCAACGAATCCCTGGCCCGCTACAAACACCCCAAAGAGCTGGTCATCGTCAGCGAACTCCCCCGCAACGCCAGCGGCAAGGTCCTCAAGGTAGAACTCCGAAAGTAAGCACGATGTGCATGTGGTGACGCAGGACCCTTCTCGACCAATCCCTGCCCCAATGCATGAATGTCGTTGTGTCAGATCATGTCGTTGGAGGTTAGCCAGCGCATGATGGCCCAGCCGCAGAAGACGGGGAGCCAGCAGGTCAGGACTCGGTAGAGCAGGACCGCGGGGACGGCTATGGTCGCCGCTACTCCGAAGGCCGCGAGACCGCCGATGAGGGCGGCTTCGACGGCGCCTACGCCGCCGGGGGTGGGGGCGGCCGAGGCGAGGGTGCCGCCGATCATGGTGACGATGGTGACCGTCACGAAAGTCGTACTGCCGCCGAAGGCTTCGATGCTCGCCCAGAGGGCCAGGGCCATGCCCAGGGTGGTGGTGGCGCAGCCGCCGACGATCATGGCCAGGCGTCCCGGGCGGCGCGCCAGGTCTTTGAGCTGTGCCAGGACATCGGCCAATTGGGGGCGTACCTCGTGGACCAGCCAGCGGCGGATCTTGGGGACGAACATGGTCACACCGAGCAGGCCGAGCAGGGTGCCGGCTACGAGGTAGAGGATGGTCGCGCTCGGGACGAAATGCGACAGGTTCGTCGAAACGCCCGCTGCCACACTGAAGAACACCAGCAGCACCAGGTGGGTGACCACCTGGATGGTCTGCTGTAGGGCCACCGCCGCGGTGGCGCGCACCGCGCCCAGACCGCTCTTCTGCAGGAAGCGGACGCTCAGGGCCAGACCGCCCACACCCGCGGGCGTGGTGGTCGCGGCGAAGGTGTTGGCGACCTGCATGAACAGCAGGTTGCGGAAGTTGACCTCCTCGGAGGCGCAGGCCCACAACGCCATTGCCGCACCCAGATAGGTGAGCGCGGAGACGGCCAGGCCCAGCGCAGCCCACCACCAATTCGCCTGCTGCAGTTCGGAGAAGAAGCCGGGCGCGGCACTGATGTACGGGTACGCCACGTACACCAGGCCGATCAACAGCACCAGCTGGATGATCTGATTGCGGGAGAATCGGGTGATGCGCGCGGCCTCGATCTTGTCCTGATCGGTCTGCACCGCCACCTCGTCACGGGTGGCCTTCATGACCTCCCCGACATTGGGCACCGCCTTGCGGACCTGTTGCGGGATGGCGGTTTTGGTGAGCCGCCGCGAGGCGCTCAGCACCCGCTGCGGACCCATCAACTCCAAGGCGGTGCGCACGGCGGTCTCGGGCCCGAACAGCGCCGCCGAGGTGAGCAGCAGCTGCGCCACATCGGATTGGAATCGCACGTCATAGGTGCCGAACTCGGACATCATGAAACCGCTGAAACGCACGTCGCCGTCCACGATCCGAATATCCTCGGCGCGCAGATCGCCGTGCGTGATCTGCCCCTCGTGCAGTGTGCCCAGCGCCTGCCACACCTTGACCAGCATCTGCTCACCGTGTTCGGCCGCGAGCGGCACCCCGCGAGGTTCGGTGTGCGCGTACATCATCCAGCCGCGATCCAGTGCGGCGACGGTCAGCGGACGATTACTGCCCAGCCCGAGATCCCCGATGGCGATACCCATGAGCGCGCGATGCTCCACCGCGCGGCGCATGGAGCCGAAGAGCGTCGGATACTCACCGGGCCGAATCGTCAACCAGCGCCGCAATTGTCGCAGCGCACTGCGGCTGCGCTGGTTCTGCCCGTACATCTCCACGATCAGGGGATCGGCCTCGGTCTTGGCCGAGAGCACCAGCGGCCCGCGCCCGGCCGGGCGCACCACCTGGAAGGCCGTCACCTGGAAACCGCGCCGCGCCAGCACCCGAACGGCCGCGTCGAGCGGAACCTCGAGCGTGGGCGTGCCGACCACCAGCACGATGACCGCACCCACCAGCCAGCCCACCGCCAGCCCGAGCAGTGCGCGCGCGGGCACCACCAGCGAGACCACCAGGTGGATGGGCACGAATGCCAGCAGCAGCGTCCACCACCAGCGCCGCCAGCGCGCGGGCAGCCACGGGCTCGCCACCGTCAGCGTGGCCGCCAGCATGGCGATCCAGCGCGGATCGTCCAGGAACTGCGACAGGAAGGTATTGACCTGCTCCGGCTCGGACAGATGCCAGCGCGGCGCGCTGAATCCGGTGCCGGTGATGGAGAACAGCAGCAGAGCGATCAGGCCGGCGGACAGGAAGCCGCCCAGCAGCTTCCACTGTCCGCCCCAGATCAGGCGCACCAGAATCGCGAACGGCAGCGCCAGAATCGCGATCCCGTAGAGGATGTAGACCAGATTGGACTGCTCGGGCGTGAGGAATCCGACGATTTCGGAGACCGAGCGCTCCAGGTTCTCCCACTGCGGCCGGGTGATGAGCGAGCCGGTGATGACGACGGCCGTGAAGACCGCGGACAGCACGACGCGCAGTATGTCGCTGGTCCGGCGGGTCCTGGGCTGCAGCAGGCTGCCGGAGACAGGAACTTCCCGTCCGTCGACTCGCATGTCCTGTGGGCGCTTTCGGATCGTGGGAACGACTGCGGTCCCATGGTCGGCTCGGGGCGGGCCGTGCCGCCGGCGGGCACGCCGACTTTCCAACCCGCCGGTTACCGTAACCCGTCGCCTCCCCCGATCGGGACGTCCCCGCCCGCCACGCCGTCATGTCGTGTCTGTTTTTCCTGCGTGCCGTGAAACCATCTGCCCGTGGTGCCTGATCTTCGTGTGTGCTTTCTGGGTGAGTCGTTGGTCGCCGGGATCGGTGATCGCCAGTGTCTGGGCTGGGCCGGTCGGCTCGCGGTCCGCGCCATCGCAGCCGGACAACCGCTGAGCTACTACAACCTGGGCGTTCGCCGCGAGAACAGCACCGAACTGCGCGCCCGCTGGGAGGCCGAGTGCACGCCGCGGCTACCCGCGGGGGCCGACTGCCGGGTGGTGATCTCCACCGGCGTCAATGACACCCAGTTCGAGAACGGCCGCGCCCGCGTCGATCCCGCGGTGTCGATCGAGAACCTCACCGCCATCCTGCGCGGCGTGCGGGAAAAGGGCTGGCCCGCACTGGTGGTCGCGCCACCGCCGAATGTGGACGAGGATCACAATCGACGGCTGCTGGCTCTGGATGCCGGTTTCGCCGAACTCTGCGACGCCCTCGAAATGCCGTATCTGCGTGCGCACCAACCCCTGCGAGAGAATCCGATCTGGATGCGCGAGGTCGCCGCCACCGACGGCTACCACCCCGACGCGCCCGGCTATGACGAATTCGCCGCGCTGCTCGCACCGCACTGGCTGCGGTGGCTGGCCGATCCGGACTCAGGGCCTGCGGCGGTCCGCTGAATGCCGCCCGGTATCCGGACCCAGGAACTGCTCCACCATGGGCGTGATCTGCGGTGGCCGCTTGGTCGCCAGACCCGAGCCGACCAGTACGCCCAGCGCGATGGCCAGCACCGTCAGCGTGGTCGTCACCAGCACGTGCAGACCATTGGCATCGGACTCGGCCACCAGCTGCGATACCCCCGCGAAGCCGATACCGCCGGGCACCAGCATCCAGAAGGCGGGCAGGAAGGTCACCTGGGTGGGCGGGGCATTTCGATTGCGCTGCACCAGATATGCCGCGGGCACCGCCACCATGCCGCCCAGGAACGAACCCAGCAGACCGCCGCCGATCTGCACACCCAACCGCTGCGCCGCGAATGCCGCGTACAGCACCACCAGCAGCCAGAGCAGCGATTTCGGCGGCGCGCTGGCCCGCCAGGAATGCCCGAGTCCGATCAGCAGCACACCGAGAACCGGCGCCCACCAACCCAATTGATGCAGGTGCTCGGGGGTGCCGACGCGCTGCGAGCCGAGCAGCTGCAATCCGATCAGGACGCCGAAGGCCAGCAGGAACAGTTTGTTCAGGCCGTAGATGGTGCGACTCGCACCCGCCACCATCGATCCGGTCGCCAATTCGATGGACCCGTTGGTGAGCGTCGCGCCCGGCAGCAGCGTGGAGACGCCCGGCACCAGCAACTGCTGCGGATTGCCGCCGCCCAGCGCGTGCGGAAATCCGAAGGCCAGCAACGTGACCGTGCCACCGGCGAGCACCGGCAGACCCAGTGAGATCAACGGCATCCGGTCCGCGAGCAGGATCAGCAACTGCACCACCAGGCCGATCACGATATATCCGGGTAGCGCGTCCGCGGTCGGATTGAGCATGAGCCCCAGGCCCGTGGTGAGCACCACATTGCCCAGCAGCATGAGCCATACCGCGGTCGGCGGCGGCGAATCGAGGATCACGGCCAGCGCCAGCGTGGCCTTGGCCGGCGCGGGCACCGTGTGTTTGATCTCGTCGATGAGTTTGTAGAGCGCGGCGATCTGATCCAGTCGCAGCGTGTCCACATTCGCCTCCAGCAGATCCACGGCGCTACCGCGGGAATCGTGCACGCGCACGAAGATGCCGGTGGGCAGCACGAAGAAGTGCACTTCGTCGGCGTCGTAGCGGCGGGCCAGATCATCGAGAATGCGCTGCACCTGATTGGTGGTCTCACCGGAGGCGATGAGCGCCACGCCCATATGCCGCAGCAGATCCAGCAGATCCGCCGAGACCGGCGGCTCCTGCGGTTCGGGCGCGTCCTCGGGCAGATCGAGCGGCACCGCGCTGACCCGGCGTAGCCAGCGATCCATGGAGCCGGCGGCGCGGCGGGTGGCGCCGTAGAGCCGCCCGCTCATGGGGCGCGGGGCCGGGACCATGCGGTGCTGGGGCTGATGTGGTTCGGGTTCGGTGGGATTCACCTGCCTCCTTCCGCCCGGAATCGAGACAGCTATCGTTTAGCTAATTCACCCTAGCTCGCCCGCTTCCACTAATCCGGTTCGCCTCACGGCCGTCATCTGCGAGCATGGGCACTGTGCCGGAACCGCGAATAGCATCCCCGGCCGTCCCGGCCGCTGACGCCGGGATGTGCCTACGGGTTGCGCCGTCCATAACCTGATTGCATGGATATCGACACGCGACTGCTGCGTTACTTCCTGGCGGTCGCGGAGACCGAGTCCCTGCCGCTGGCGGCGCAGCGGCTGCATGTCGCCCAACCGGCCCTGGCCACCCAGATCAAACAGCTGGAACAGCAACTCGGCGTCGAGCTCTTCATCCGCTCACGGGCGGGCTGGACCCTCACCGCGGCGGGAAAGGTGCTGGCCGAACGGGTTCCGGGCCTGCTCGGCGCCTGGGACCACATTCTGCGCGATACCAAGAGCGATGCCAGCCGCGCCGCCCGCCTACTGCGCCTGGGCTGCGTCAACAGCGCCGCCGACGGGCATATCCCGGAGATCATTCGCGTCTTCCACCGGCTGCATCCGGACTGGCAGGTCGATATCCACCAGGGCGGCTGGACCGACCCCACCGCCGGACTCGACGAGGGCGATGTCGATGTCGCACTGCTGCGACTACCCTTCCCCGGCCAGGACGGGTACTACGTGCGCGAACTCTTCACCGAACCGCGGTGGATCGCGCTGCCGGACGATCATCCGCTCGCCGAACGCGAGGACATCGCCTTCCGGGAACTCTGGGATGAGCCCTATGTCGCCTCACCCGCCGAAACCGGCTGGTGGCGCGACTACTGGATGGGCCTGGACTCCCGGCCCGCCGACACCGCCATCATCGGGGCCATCGCCCGCAATACCGAGGAGTGGCTGCGCGCCATCGCCAATGGCTATGGCGTGAGCTTCACCCCGGCCTCCACCGCCGCCGCGAATCCCTATCCGGGCGTGGTGTTCCGCCCCGTGCACGGCATCGGACAGACCCGGGTGGCGCTGGTGTGGCCGGACGCCTCCGAGGCGGATCCCATTGTGCGGTACTTCATTCGGTGCTGCACCGACATCATGGGACAGCAGGCCGGGGACGGCCGCCGCACCTCCTAGCGGCGCGGCCCCGGCACGGCGTTCGGCGGCACCGGATTCCGGCCCCGGAATCGGCATTCCTAACCTGGTCGAATGGACATCGACACCCGGCTGCTGCGCTACTTCGTCGCCGTCGCCGAGGAGGGGCATGTCACCCGGGCCGCGCAACGGCTCTACGTGTCCCAGCCCGCGCTGACCAAACAGATCAAACAACTCGAAAACCAGCTCGGCGTGGAGCTTTTCACCCGCTCGCGCACCGGCATGACACTCACCGAACCCGGTCGCGTCTTCGCCGAGCACGCCCCGGAACTGCTGGCCGGGTGGGATCGCATGCTGCGCGCTACCAAGAGCGGTGCGAGCAGGGCCGGAAAGGTGCTGCGGGTGGGGTTCATCGCCAGCGCCGCAAACGAATTCACGCCCGAGATCGTGACGGCCTTCCGGCGCGCGCATCCGGGGTGGCGCATCGATATGCGGCAGACCGGCTGGACCGATCCCAGCGCCGGACTCGCCGACGGGGAGGTCGACGCGGCGCTGGTGCGATTGCCGTTCCCGGGGTATCACGGCTATCGGATCCAGGAACTCTTCGCCGAACCGCGCTGGCTCGCACTGCCCGCCGATCATCCGCTCGCGGCCGCGGCGGAGATCGACTTCCGATCGGTGTGGGATGAGCCGTTCGTCGCCTCACCACCGGAGAACGGCTGGTGGCGGGACTTCTGGATCGGCACGGACGCCCGGCCCGCCGGTACCGCGGTGATCGGCGCGATCGCCCGCAATACCGATGAATGGCTGACGGCCATCGCGAACGGGTTCGGACTCAGCTTCACCCCGGCCTCGTCGGCGCGCTACTACCCGCGACCCGGTATCGCCTATCGACCGGTGCGCGGCATCGGGCCCAGCCGCGTCGCGGTGGCCTGGCCCTCCTCCGCCGAAACACCGCCGGTGGTGGGCGATTTCATTCGCTGCTGTGTCGAGGTGTGCGCGGAGAGTTCGCTCACGTCAACAACGCCATAGCGGCATTGTGGCCGCCGATGCCGCTGACCCCGCCGCCTCGGATCGCACCCGCGCCGCACAGCAGGATATTGCGGTGCGCGGTGGCCACCCCCCAGCGGGCGGCGGATGAGTCGTCGGAATCCGTTGGCAGATAGGGGAATTCGAGATCGCGGTGGAAGATGTGGCCGCCGGGCAGGCCGATATCGCGCTCCAGATCCACCGGCGATTTGGCCTCCAGGCAGGGATTGCCCTCGGCGTCCAGTGCCAGGCAGTCGCGAATGGATTCGGCCAGCACCGAATCCAGTTGGGCGAGAGTGGCTTCGACCAGTCTGGCCTTCGCGCCCTCCGGGTCGGCCTCGAAAAGTCGTGCGGGGGTGTGCAATCCGAAGAGGGTTAGGGTGTGCGCGCCCTGTGCGCGCAACTCCGGTGACAGGATCGAGGGGTCGGTCAGGGTGTGGCAGTAGATCTCCGCGGGCGGGGCGGCGGGGAGCTGTCCGGCGGCGGCCTCCCGGTACGCCAGGGCGAGTTGGGAACTCGACTCGGCGATATGGAAGGTGCCCGCGAAGGCATCGACCGGATCGACCGAGGTGTCGCGCAGCTTCGGCAGGCGGCGCAGCAGCATATTGATCTTGAGCTGCGCGCCCTCGGGGCGCTCGGCGGTCTCGCTCAGCAGCCGGGCGAGTTCGTGGGGCGCGGCATTGACCAGCACGTTCCGCGCGATGACGGTGCCGGTGCGCGCTTCGGTGGTGAAGTCGACTTCGGCGGTACCGCCATCGGTTTCGAGATGGGTGACGGCACAGCCGGTGACGATCTCCGCCCCGGCCGCCCGCGCCGCCGTGGCCAGCGCGTCGGTCAGCGCGCCCATCCCGCCGACCGGGACATCCCAGTCACCGGTGCCGCCGCCGATCACGTGGTAGAGGAAACAGCGGTTCTGCCGTAGCGACGGGTCGTGCGCATGGGTGAAGGTGCCGATCAGGGCGTCGGTGAGGACCACCCCGCGCACGGTGTCATCCTCGAACTCCCGCTCCACCCATTCACCCAGGGGGCGTTCGAATATCGATGCCCAGAGATCGGAATCGGCTACCGTGGAACGCATTTCGGCACGCGTGGGCAGCGGTCGGGTGAGGGTCGGGAACACCCGCCGGGCGAGTTCGGCGGTGCGACCGTAGAAGTCCTGCCAGGATCGGAAGTCCTTGTCCGAGCCCGTGACTCGCTGAAAGCTGGCTCGGGTCCGCGCCCGCGACCCATTGTCCACCAGCAGTCCGCCCGCACCCACCGGGGTGTAGGAGGAGATGCGGCGTTTACGAGTCTCGAAGCGCAGCCCCAACTCTCGTACGATCTGCTCCGGCAGCAGGCTCACCAGATACGAATACCTGGACAGCCGCGCGTCCACCCCCGGGAACACCCGGGACGAGACGGCCGCGCCACCGGTATGGTCCTGCCGCTCCAGCACCAGCACCGACCGCCCGGCCCGCGCCAGATACGCCGCCGCGACCAGCCCATTGTGGCCGCCACCGACCACCACCACGTCGTATCGCGCCCGCAGGGGCACACCCGGGGCCGTCTCGTCGCTCATGAACCGACTCTAGGCCAGCGGGACGCGCCACCCTCGTCATCCCGGCATGCTTTCGGCCGGGATCCACACCCCACGGCTGCTGCCTCCACGGTGTGGATCCCGGCCGAATACGCGCCGGGATGACGAGAGGGTCAGCGGCTCGCCATGTCCAATGCGGCCAGGTGGCTGAACAGCACCGACGTGCCGATCGGGTTGCCGCCGCCGGGATAGGTGGTGCCACTGGGCGCGGCCATGGTGTTGCCCGCCGCGTAGAGACCGGGGATGGGTGTGCCCGCCGCGGTGAGCACTCGTCCCACCGTGTCTGTGCGCAGCCCGCCCTTGGTGCCGAGGTCCGAGATGCCGAAGGCGGCGGCGTGGAACGGACCTTGCGCGATCGGGGCCAGCGGCGATTCACCATTGGAGAAGGCGCGGTCATACGCCTCGTCACCGCGGCCGAAGTCCTCGTCCACGCCCTCGGCGGCCTGCTTGTTGAACCGCGCCACCGTGGCGGCGAGCGCCTCGCCCGGTACGCCGATCTTCGCGGCCAGCTCCTCCAGGGTGTCGGCGGTGTGCCAGAGTCCGGCCTCGACGTACTTCTCGGTCTCGACCATCGGCACATTGCTGGCCTTGATCGGCGGCACCCCGCCCTCGGCGTCGTCGTAGATCATCCAGAACGGCAGGCTCACCGAACCGCCCTCCATCCGCTCGATGATCTCCCGGCCCAGCCGGTCGTACGGCGCGGACTCGTTCACGAACCGCTCACCGGCCTGATTCACGAAAATGCCGCCGGTGAACCACAGTGCGAACGCCGCCCGGCCATCCGGATGGATCAAACCCGGCGACCACCACGCCTGATCCATCAGATCGGTATCCGCGCCGACGGCCATACCGGCCTCGTGCGCCTTACCCAGATTTCCCACGGCCCCATGGTGTCTCGTGCGACCCCAGGAACGCCGAAACGCTGCCGCAGTGCGTCATTGCCCTCGAAACCGCCCGCCGCCAACAGGACTCCGCGGCGAGTGCGAATCGCGGTGCGTTCACCCTCGTGTTCGACGATCGCACCGACCACCGCGCCGTCCTCGACGACCAGCTCGACCAGCGCGGTATTCAAGCGCAGGGAAGCACGGGGGTACTTGGCCATTGCCAGCAGGAAGCGGCCGACCAGCGCGCGCCCGCCGATCAGATAATCCGGCCGCGGATCGCCATGGCGATCGGTGGCGAGCGGTCCGCGCACGGATGCGCTCAGCTCGCCGAGCTTCGCGGCGGCCAGCGGCTTGGGAATGATGTGCCGCTTCCCGTCCAGCCGCGCCTTGGGCGCCTTACCGTAGTAGTCCGGCCACGGGAACATCTGGAACGAGATGCTCGGATCGCTCTCCAGATACTCGATCACCTTCGCTCCGCCGCGGACATACGCTTCCTGGAGTTCGGCCGGGGTGCGATCGCCGACCACGGCCCGGTAGTAGGTGAGCGCGTCCTCGAGCGTGTCGTCCACCCCCTCGCGCCGGAGCACGGGATTGCACGGGAACCACATTCCGCCGCCACCCGAATACGAGGTGGTGCCGCCGAACTTCTCGGTGGCCTCCACCAGCAATACCGTCAGCCCTTCGCGCGCCGCCGTATACGCCCCGGCCAGGCCGCCGCCCGACCCGGCGACCAGCACATCGACCTCATTGTCCCAGTACGTCACCACACACTCCCTGCTATCGCCTCTGCTCGACGGTAGGACCGGATCGGGCGCGGGCGCACCGGAATGTCCCGATAGCCAGGAATCGGCGAATCGGCTGTCGATTTCGTCAGTCGGGGTGATACCCGCGGTATGAAGCCGGGTGCGCATACGACTGCGGGGCAGGTGATGGATTCACCTGCCCCGCATCGTGTTCGGTCGAGCTGGTCGGTCAGTGGCCGCCGGTGGTGGTTGTCGTCACCGGCGGGGTGGTGGTCGTCGTGGTGGTCGGGGCCGTCGTGGTCGGCACCGTGGTGGTGGGCACCGTCGTGGCCGGGGCCACGGCGGCGGCCGGATCGGTGGTCACCGGGGCGACGGTGGTCGGGACCGTGGTGGTCGGGGCCGTCGTCGTGGGAGCCGTGGTGGTTGTGCCCGAGGTGGTGGGTGCGGTGGTGGTGGTGCCCGAGGTCTTCGACGTCGTGGTGGTCGAGGACGGGGTGGCGGTGGTGCTGCCGGTGGCGAGGCCGGTTTCGGGCTTGGCGGCCTTGTAAGCGGCGGCGAGGTCGGCCGGTTCGGGCTTGGCGTTGGTGGTCACCGGTTCACCCTTCTGCGCCTGCTGGGCGAGGTGGGTGAGCCAGGCGGCGGCGTATTCGGCTGAGGTCAGCGGCTTTCCGTTGGACTGGTCGGCGTCTTTCCAGTAGTCGAAGTGGTGGCCGGTGTGGTCGGGGCCGAGGGTCTGCTGGTACGGGTCGCTGAGGATGACGGGGATCGTATTGGTGTTGGTGACGATCAGACCGACGATCTCGTTGAAGACCTTCTGCGGCAGGTAGGCCAGGGGCGACATGTCGTTGGTGGCGACGCTGTCGGCGGCGGCCACGGGGGCCGCGGAGGCCTGGCCGGGCTTGTAGCCGGGGGCGGAGACCTTCAGCAGCACCTGGAGGAAGGTTTCATTGCTCTTCATCCAGTTCGGGTTGGACCCGATGTACTGGAAGGCGTTCAGGGCGATGTTACCGAGTTTGACGGCCACGTCCTGACCCGTTGCGGGCGTGAGCCCTTCGTTCTGCAGGGCGTCGATATTGATCTGCCGGCCGACGTTGATGGCCAGCTGCAGCAGCGAAATGTTCTGCGGCGCGGAGCAGGTGAGGTCGCCGTCGGAGCAGAAGGAGGCGATCTTGCCGTTCAGCTTGCCGAAGTCGCCGCCGGTATCGGGCAGTGCGCCCTGGCCGCCCGCGGTCTTGCCACCGAAGTTGGTGCCGAAGTTGTCCGGGTGGTTGGGGTCCTGCGCGCCGATGAAGGTGCCGTCGCCGGCCTTGCGGCCCGGGTCGGCGAGGATGACGACGCCGAGCACCTTGTCCGGGTCGATATCGGTCTGCGAGTTGCCGATCGCCATGGCGACGCGGCGGACCACGTCCGAGCCCTCGCTGTAGCCGACGATGGAGTACTTGGTGTTCGGGCACACCGAGGAGATCTCCCGCATGACCCGCTCGGTATTGGCGACACCGGCGGTGACGGCGGCCTCCTCCGAGTTCAGGTTGGCCGGGTACGCGATGTAGATGGCCGCGTTCGAGTCCGAGCCGACCGCGTTGCTGCCCGCGTTCACGACCGGATCGAGCCATTCGCTCTTGTGATCACCCGAGAGCGCGGCGGGCAGTTCATTGCCGTTGGCGTCGACCAGCATGGCCGTGGTGCCGGAGACGGGTGTGTCATTGCGCCCGGCGACCGAGATGGTCACCATGTCGTGGCAGTCGGTGACCGATGAGGTGAGTTGTGTTTCCGTGGTGCGCGACGAGGAGGTGATACCCCAGGAGGCCGCGACGGCTACGACAAGTCCCAGCGTGGCGAGTGCCGCCACGGGTATCGCGGTGCGGCGATTCTTATTGAGGTAAGACCAGATGCGCGCAAAGAAGCTACGAAGAGCCAATGTCCCGGTTCCCATTCCCATTCCGATGGATGGACAGGCCCCCCGACGGGCCGTGATTCTCCAGGGACGTCGGTATCGGCGCGGGAATCGTTACTGCGGCTACTGGTTAGTTCGCCCGGAGCATCCGTCCGGCAGCGTCTACGGCGGGTGTCGAGGAGTCCGAGCGCGGCTTCGGCGGCGCGCTCCAGGGCCGGATCCACGGACCGGGAGCCCGCCTCGCACTCCCCGCGTATTTCGTGAGTTCGGGGTGACTCCCCGGGCACTCCGAAACTCTCGTCGCTCGCCACCGCTGTACGCGAATGGGACGATTGAATTTCTCAGTCCGGAGCCGAAGTCGCGGGGTGGCGGAACAGCTACTGTCGCGGGCGTGGGTTTCGAGGTTCGGGTGGACGGTGCCGGTGCGGTGGAAATCGTGCGGGCCGCGGTGCGATTCGGCTGGAGCTGGGACGCGACCGATGTGCGCAGCTTCGCGCGCCGAGTGGGATGGGCGACCCCGGAGCCGGTGGGCACCATGCGCCGCGGCGCGGTCTTCTCCCGGACCGGATTGGATATCTGGTGGGATTCGGCCATGTTCTGGGGCAGCGGCCGACGATTGCGGTACGTGCGGATCGCGGTCTCGGACTGCGCCGCCGCCGGGAATTCCGCACTGCTCGCCGAGGCCCTGGACCGGGTGCGCGCCGCGTTCATCGAGGTGTGGGGTGAACCGGAATCCGGTGCCGGACCCGATGACGGTCCCGCCTGGATCTTCCCGAATCTGTTGGCGGGCTTGGCGATCGGACCCAATACCGTCGATCTGATGCTGGTGAATCCCCTGGATCAGCGCTTCTGGATGGATAAGCGACATGAGGCGGCGCGCCGCCGGGCCGCACTCGGCGGCTGGGGCCGGTTCACCGAGGATCTCGCGGATTATCTGGAGACCCTGCCCACCGATGCCCGGCTGGTGATCACCGCGCCCGGTGGCAGATACGTCCAATTCGCGGTGGAGCCGGGCGAATTCACCGGTGAGCTGAGTCGCAGCGAATTCATCGATCCCACATGGCGATACGGTGACGAGGTCGGGGAACTGCTGATCGCACAGGGCTGGACGCCCACCGAGGATGCGAATTGGCGGTGCCGGCTGCCGCGCACCGCGGGCCGCACCGCCGTCAGTCATTTCGCCGCCCGCGCCGTCGAGGCGTTGCGCACCCTGGAGGTCAAGGCGGTCACCGATCTGGTGGCCGATGCCTGGGTGGAGGGCGGGCAGGATCTGGAGGTGGCGGCGCTGGGCATTCCCCCGCACGCCACCGCCCGCACCCAGCGCGCCGAATTCCTGCGCAGCAACGCGCCCTACGGCTTCGATATCGGCCCGCTGCGCGTGGATATTCCGAGCGGAATCGATATCGCGCGTGCCGCAAGGGAATTCGACTGGAGCTGGACCCGCGCCGATATCGCCGCCTTCGCCGAGCGGATCGGCTGGCAGCTGGAAGGCGAGCCCGGTCCGTCCGATCGCGTGGTGCGGGTGAAAACCGCACTGCGCGTGGATCATTCGCAGGCCCGATATTGCTACGACGGTGACCGGCTGGAGTCGGTCTGCATCACCCTGTCCGACAGCATCGAATCCCATCTGTACGAGCAGGGTCCGCCCGTCGAGGTCCGTGAACAGCTGACCGCCGCGGTGACCCGCGCGGTGGACGCCCTGCGGGCGGAGTTCGGCACACCCGTGCACGGTACGATCCGGCAGGCATTCGGCCCGGTGTGGTCGTCCCGCGATGTGGCCATAGGTGTTGTGCCGGACGACAATACGGTTGAACTGCACCTGGTGAACCCCGCCGAACGCGGGCGGCAGCTGATCATCGAACAGCAGCAGACCGCACGCCGCGCGGCCGAACGCGAATGGCGGCAGTTCTTCGACGATTTCGCGGTGGTGGTGGCGGAGCTGCCCGAGAACACCGAGGCCACCGTCGATGCCGGTGATCGCGGCACCGCGCATTTCCAGCGCGATGCCGACGGCCTGCGGGTGCGGTTGGACGCCGAAGCCGGTCTCGGCCTGCACCCGCGCGTCACCGGGCTCATGCGCGCCAATGGCTGGCAGCGCCCGGAGGCTGCGCGCCCGGTCTGGCGGCACGGTCTGTATCGCCCCGCGCTGTACCGCGATTTCCGGCATTTCGTGGAGTTCGCGCTGTGGCCGCTGTGCACTCGAATGGGCCCGTACACGGTGCTGCGGGTGCGCACGGGCGAGGAATATCACGATCTGCGCACCCCGTCGATGGGGGCTACCGGCTTCTGACGGGCTCGGACCTAGAGTCACTGTCATGACCGAGATCGACGATGTACGGGTGACCCGAGAGAGCTATGACGAATTAGCGGAACTGTACGACACCACCTTTCGGCAGCCGATCCAGGAGAACCCCTTCGACCGGGCGATGCTGGAGGTGTTCGCGGCGGCGGTGGGCGCCACCGAGAGCGGACCGGTCGCCGATCTCGGCTGCGGTCCGGGCCGGGCGACGCGCTACCTGGATGAGCTGGGACTGAACGTTTTCGGCCTCGACCTATCCGCGGAGATGATCGGCCGCGCGCGCGCCGCCCTGCCGCATCTGCGATTCGAGATCGGCTCCATGGAGAAGCTGGAGCTGGCGGACGCGTCGCTGGCCGGAATCGTGGCCTGGTACTCCATTATTCATACGCCGCCGCATCGAATTCCCGCGCTGCTGAGCGAATTCGCGCGCGTGCTCCGCCCGGGCGGGCACGCTCTCATCGCCTTCCAAGCCTCCGATGAGTCCCGCGGCATTCAGGAGCATGATCACAAGGTGGCCCCCTCCTACCGCTGGGCCCCCGATACCCTGGCAGCCACCCTGGAGGAGCTCGGCTTCACCGTCACCGCGCGGCTGTCCCGCACCGCCCTGCCCGATGAGCGCACCCCGCAGGGTTGCCTGCTCGCCGTCAGGAACTGAGCAGCTCCGGTTCACGGGCCGCACGCTCGTCGAATACGCTCGGGCCGAATTGATTTCGTCTACATGCCGCAGCGTCCACTGCCCCATGGCGTTGGCCGGCTGCCGGAGATCGGCCCCGAGCGGTCGAGCGCGGTGCGCTGCGCGCCGAGGTATCGCACGTGCTCCCGTTCACCGAGGCCGCGCAGGCCCATCGGCCGAGCGAATCCGGCCGGGTGCGCGGCAAAATCGTGGTGGTTCCCTGACACCCCGGAGACGATCAGCCTCGTGCCATGTCGACAAACCTGCTGAGGTGCAGTTGGTGCGCCACGGTAATGGTTGCTGTCGGGCCATTTCGATGTTTACCGACAATGAGGTCGGCCTCGCCGCCCCGGGGGTCGTCCCGTTCGAAGGCATCGGGGCGATGCAGCAGGATGACCATGTCCGCATCCTGCTCGAGCGAACCAGATTCGCGCAAATCGGACACCATGGGTCGCTTATCGGTTCGCTGCTCCGGACCACGGTTCAGCTGACTGATGGCGATGACGGGAACTTCCAACTCCTTGGCCATCAGTTTGAGGCTTCGGGAGAAGTCCGAGACTTCCTGCTGGCGGGATTCGACCTTCTTACCGGAGCTCATCAGCTGGAGGTAGTCCACGACGATGAGGCGTAGGTCGTGACGCTGTTTGAGACGGCGGGCCTTGGCGCGGATTTCCATCATCGTGAGGTTCGGCGAATCATCCACGAACAGAGGGGCTTCGCTGATCTCGCTCATACGGCGAGCAAGGCGGGTCCAATCGTCATCGCTCATCCGGCCGGAGCGCATATCGCCGAGTTTGATTTTCGCTTCGGCCGATAGGAGGCGCATGACGATTTCGGTGCGGCTCATTTCCAAGGAGAAAATGACACTCGCCATGCCGTGCTTGATTGAGCAACTCCGCATGAAATCCATACCGAGCGTGGAGTTGTGGGTGGGGACCATGGCGCGGCCCGCCAGGTAGAGATGATCGATATTGTCGACCTCCACGCAGCGGACGGGGACGCTCGCGATGGGCCGTACATCCACGATGAAGCGAGAGTTCGAGGTATCGGTCGCACCGCGACGCTTCTTGTGTAGCAGTTCTTTTCGGCTCAGACCGAAAACCTCGTCCTCGGTCGCGAAGGTCAGGGTATAAGCGGTCGATGATTCCTCGGTCCGGCCGCGAACGCGTTTCGTCGACAACTGGCAACGGTAGCCGAGGCTGACGATCAGCTCCTCGACATCGCGAGCAAGACGTTCGCTGGTCACGGCGAACTGCACCGAACCGCCCTTGGTTACGGTGCCGTCGGTATCGAGCAGGCCCGCCAGCAGGGCTCGCCGCTGAGTCTCGGAGGCGCGTAGATATTCCACCGGAATGTGTTTGTCGCCGAGTACGCCGAGGGTGTGGAGCCGAGCCTGCACCGAACCGACGGTGTGGCGGCAGGTTTGGCACATGCGGAGCCCGATCGAAGGGCCACCGCAGACGCCGCAGTGACGCGGTGCCATCGCAGTTTCGGCCGGCAATCGCAGGTGATAACGCAGCGCGACCGACTTCGACTGCACGGTAACGATTCCCTCGTCCTCGATACGGCTGAGGATTTCGGGATCGGCCGTGGTGAGCTGTGCCGCGGCGGAGGTTCCGTCACCGAGCCAGGCACCCAATGTGTACGGGGGGACCAGCAAATCGCGCTGCGGCAGCTGAAGCGCGGCGGCATTGACCACGCTGTGGTTGAGACGCCGGTCGGCGGTATCGCAGCGCAGGGTTGCCGCGATCTCAGCGGTCGTCCTGACTCCGGCGAAGGTTCTTTGATTGCGAATTCGGTTGTAACCGGTCGCCGCGGCCTGCGCCGATCGCCGCGATGCGCGCGTTTCCGTGAGCCACTGGTGCTGCCCATCCGCGACGAGAACTGTGCCATCGGAGAACTCGACCTCGTAGCACGGGCGGTCGGTCATGACCTCGGTGGCCGCCACCACCCTGGTCGGCCGGCCGTCGGCGTCCAGGAGTAGATCGCCGACGGCGACCTCGCCCATGGTGGTCCACCCGGTGGGCGTGGGCAGCGGGGTGTCCAGTGCGAGAGCCTTACCCACACCGGGTCGCGCCGCGACGATGATCATCTGGCCGGCGTGCAGGCCGTTGGTCAGTTCGTCCAATTCGGTGAAACCTGTTGGGACGCCCAGGGAAATGCCGCCGCGGCTGGCGATGGAGTCGATTTCGTCCATGGTGGGCTGGAGCAGGTCTTCCAGGGGGAGGAAGTCTTCGCTGCTGCGGCGTTCGGTGACGTCGTAGAGTTCGGCTTGGGCGCGGTCGACCACTTCGGCCACGTCTTGGCCGTCGGCGCCGGCATAGCCGTATTGGACGATGCGGGTGCCGGCTTCGACCAGGCGGCGCAGGACGGATTTCTCCGCGACGATTTCGGCGTAGTAGCCGGCATTGGCGGCGGTGGGGACCGTTTGGGTCAGGGTGACCAGGTACGGGGGGCCGCCGATGCGCTTGAGTTCGCCTTTGCGGTCCAGGGCGGCGGAGACGGTGACGGGGTCGGCGGGTTCACCGCGGCCGTAGAGGTCCAGGATCGCGTCGTAGACGGCCTGGTGGGCGGGGCGGTAGAAGTCGCCGGGGCGAATGACCTCGATAACGTCGGCGATGGCGTCCTTGGACAGGAGCATGCCGCCCAGCACCGATTGTTCGGCGGCCATATCGTGCGGAGGCTGGCGGCCGAAATCCTCACCGGGGGCTTCACGGTATTGGGAGGATCCGTTGTCGTCGTGGCCGCGATCGTCGATGACTGCCATCTCGACCCGTCCTCTCTCCTACGGCCCGGAAGCGGAATCCCTCACCGTTCTACGCCTGCACACCGACAGATTCGGTCTGCCACGCTGTGAACCTAGGCGACCGGACAGGCACCGACAAACCGAGCTGTGAATACACCTGTGGATAAAGTGGGTGTTGTTCACCAACCGTTGTGCACCCCCTGTGGATAACGTGGGGACAACAGTGGGCTGGGATGATTAACGCCCAGGTAGCGGCCTAGTTCTCACTGTTGGCAACTGTGGAACGAATTGCTCCGGCGTGTCGCCGTCCGTCCACCTTCGGGCGTGTTCGGTGAACACTATTTCACCAGCTTGTGATCTGCTACACAAAGAGAGCGGTTGGTTTGCTCAACCATCCACAACCTGGCAAACAGCCCATAGCGAAATGAAATCGGAGACCGCCCACGCACCCGAGAGTGCGAAGGCGGCCTCCGCTTTCGCGCCGAATTATTCGGCGGCGTTGACCTGCAGGTCGAACTTGGCAGCCACATCGGGGTGCAGGTGCACCACGACGCTGTGCTTGCCGGTGCTCTTGATGTGAGCCTTCGGCAGCTCGATGCTGCGCTTGTCGACAACCGGACCACCGGCGGCCTTGATCGCCGAGGCGATATCGGCGGCGGTGACCGAACCGAAGAGCTTGCCGGTGCCCGCGGTCTTGACGGACAGCGCCACGCCGGTCAGGCCCTCGAGAGCCTGCTTCAGCTCATTGGCGTGATCCAGATCGCGCACCTTGCGCGCGTCCTGGGCACGACGGATGCCGGCAACCTGCTTCTCGGCACCGCGGGTGGCGACGATCGCCAGGCCGCGGGGCAGCAGGAAGTTACGGCCGTAACCGTCCTTGACCTCCACGGTGTCGCCGGGCGCACCGAGGTGATCCACATCAGCAGTCAGAATCAACTTCATTGCTGTGTCTTCCCTTCTCAGCGAGCCGTGGACACGTAAGGCAGCAGTGCGACCTCACGGGAGTTCTTGACGGCAACGGCTACATCGCGCTGATGCTGCACGCAGTTGCCGGTCACCCGGCGCGCGCGGATCTTGCCGCGATCGGACACGTACTTGCGCAGCAGCGCGGTGTCCTTGTAGTCGATATTGACGGTGCCGGTCTTGGCTTCCTTGCAGAAAGCACAAGCCTTCTTCTTCAGCACCTTCTCGCGTGCCGGTGCTTTGGCCATGAGTTTTACTCCGTAATCCTGGGGGAGCTCTCAGGCTCCCTGCGAAAGCCGTTGCCTAGAACGGCGGTTCATCGTCCATCTGCTGCCCGCCCCCGAAGGAGCCGGCCGCGGGCGCACTGCCCCACGGGTCGTCGCCGGCACTCTGGCCGCCGCGACCTCCGCCACTGCCACTGCCACCGCCGGAGAAACCGCCGCCTTGGCCGCCACCCTGAGGAGCACCGCCGCCCGAGAAGCCTCCGCCGCCACCGCCACGGGTGGTTTTGTTGATCTTCGCGGTCGCGTACTTCAGGGAGGGACCGACCTCTTCGACCTCGAGCTCGACGACCGTGCGCTTCTCACCCTCGCGGGTTTCGTAGGAGCGCTGCTTCAGTCGACCACTCACGATCACCCGAGATCCACGGGTCAGGCTCTCGGCGACATTCTCCGCAGCTTCTCGCCAGATGTTGCAGCGCAGGAAAAGCGCTTCGCCGTCTTTCCATTCATTGGTATTACGGTCGAACACACGGGGAGTCGACGCGACCGTGAAGTTCGCGACGGCCGCTCCCGCGGGCGTGAATCGAAGCTCGGGGTCAGCCGTCAAGTTTCCGATGACGGTGATGACCGTGTCGCCTGCTGCCATGGTTCCTCCTGCTATCCGGTGCAGTCCGCAGTGCACTCGCCTGTTGCGCTCAGCCTAGAGACACAGACCGACGCATTGTGAGCGCACATGCGGGGGGCAGGACCTACTTCTTGCCGAGGCGCAGCACCTTGGTGCGCAGCACCGACTCGTTGAGGCCCAACTGGCGATCGAGTTCGCTGACGGTCGCCGGCTCGGCGGTCAGCTTGACGACGGCGTAGATGCCTTCGGCGTTCTTGGCGATCTCGTAAGCGAGACGACGCTTGCCCCAGATGTCGACGTTGTCGACCTTGCCGCCTTCTGAACCAACCACGCCGAGCATGGTGTTCAGGTTCGGGCCAACGGTGCGCTCGTCCAGACTCGGATCGAGGATAACCATCACTTCATAATGACGCACGGACCTCATCACCTCCTATGGGCTTATACGGCCACGGACGATCCGTGGCAGGAGGGTTCGTTGCGTCAGCAACCCGCCAAGGCTACATGAACCGGTTGTGAGCTGCGAAATCGGCTCGGTCCCCGGGTTTGACGGGCCGGGACCGGGGCGCTGGCCCTAGGGTGGGGGCCATGCCGAACCGACCCGTCGCCAGTGAGCCGGTCGCCGACCGCCGCCCGGGCTCGGTGTGGTCGTCGTTCGGCTTCGTCTCCGTAATGGTGTGCGCGGTCACACTATTGGTCGCCTACTTCAATAAGGCGCGCTGCGCGGGCGCGCCCTTCGACGAAAACGGCCGCAGCACCATCTTCGATTCGGTGAAGGATTCGGCGGTCTGCTATTCCGATATCCAGTTCCTGTGGCTGGGCCGCGATATCAACGAGCATGTCTTCCCGTATCTGAGCGGTGGGATCACCCCGGACGGCGCGCTCACCGGCGGCGCGGTCGAATATCCGGTGCTGAGTGGGCTTTTCATGTGGCTGGGCGCGATCGGCGCGCACGATGACGCGGCGTTTCTGCTGCATTCGGCGCTGCTGCTGGCCCCGTTCGCGCTGCTGACCGCTTATATGTTGGGCCGCATGGGCGGTCGCGCCGCGCTGCTGTGGGCGGCCGGACCGCCGTTGATCCTGTACGCCTTCCACAACTGGGAGCTGCCCGTGGTGTGCGCGGCGGTCGGCGCGGTGTACATCGTGACCAGCATGACCCGATACTCGTTGCGCGCCCGTGCGATTGCCGCCGCGATGCTGCTGGGCATCGGCTTCTGCCTGAAGCTGTATCCCGGAATCTTCGTGCTGCCCTTGCTTTTATACGTACTGGTCGGCGAACCGGAGCAGGGTGTGGACGCGCGGTCGCCGCGTCCGTTCGATGTGCGGGGCGCGCTCGCGGTGGCCGCGACGGCGATCGGCACGGTGGTGCTGGTCAATCTGCCGTTCGCGCTGGCCGGTTATGAGGGCTGGCGGGCGTCGATCACCTTCCAGCAGTTGCGGCAGGCCGATATCACCACCAATTCGATCTGGTACTGGGGTCTGCGCCCGATGTTCGGCAAGACCGCCGCCGATGAGTCCGCCTTCCAGGATGTGGTAGCGGTGGCCTCGCCGGTGCTGATCCTGGCGGCCTTCGCGCTGGCGGCGTGGCTGGGCTGGCGGCGTTTCGCGGTCACCGGTGTGTATCCGTGGATCGGTGTCAGCGGGGCCATGCTGTGCGGATTCCTGCTGTTCCACAAGGTGCATTCACCGCAGTACACGCTGTGGCTGATCCCGTTCCTGGTGCTGCTGCGGGTGCGCTGGTCGCTGATCGTGGTGTATCTGCTGGCCGATGCCGCCATCGGGATCGGGGTGTTCCGGTACTTCTACGCGCTGGGTTCCGGGCATTCCGCGGAGCTCGAGGAGAATGTGGTGCAGTTCGGCGTCTGGGGCCGGGCGGCGCTGTTGCTGGTCCTGTTCTTCCTGTTCATTCGGGCCAAGCCGCGCGCGCGGGAGGGCACGGCGGACGAGTTCGATCGGGACCGCGCACCGATTTTGGCGTATTCGGCGCTCTAATGCGTTGCCGCTGAATCGTTTTCGGTATTGCGGGCGCGAAATGCCGCGCTCTTGGCCCGATTTCCGCAGATTGTCATATCGCACCAGCGGCGTGAGCCCGCGCGCGAGGTGTCCACGTAGAGCCGGGTGCAGTCCGCGCGCCCGCACTCGCGGACCCGATCGCGATCCCCGCCGCCGGCCAGTTCGACGGCCGAGCGGGCGATGGCGGCGAGCACCGATTCGCTGGTGCCGCTGCGCCGTACGCCGCCCTCGGCGGTGAGTTCGACCACGGGCAGCGGGCCGCGGGCGATCTCGTTGACCAGTCGCCGATCGGCGTCGGCGACGGGCTCGCCGGCGATGACCGCCAGCGTCATGCGCCAGGTGGCTTCGCGTAATCGCGTGGCGCGCGCCAATTCGGCGGCGTCGGCCGGGGGCGCGGTGTCCAGCAGATCCGCCTGTACCGCCCAGATGCCGAGGTCGGCGGGGGTTTCGAGGGTGTCCTCGAACCGGGATCGCCGGGCCTTCACGGTGCCGATGAAGTCCAAAGCCAGATTGCCGCTGACGAAGGTGAACATATTTTCACCATAACCCCCTTGACAGGTTACGTCGACGGCGCGCAGGGTAACAACCGGCTCGAGCGGTTACTCGATGGGAGATGGCGATGCGGAACCGACTCATGGACGGGATCGCACAACCCGTCTTCGTGCTGATGTGGAGCAGCGCGTTCATCGTCGGAATCATCGGCGTCGGCGCGGCCCCGCCCATGGTGGTGCTGTTGGGCCGCTACGTCGTCGCCGGACCCCTGCTGGTGCTGTACGGCCTTGCGGTACACGCGGTCTGGCCGCGCGGCAGACAACTGCGGCACGTCATGATCGCCGGGCTGCTCATGCAGATCGTGCAGTTCGGCGCCTTCTACACCGCCATGGGCGAACACGTCTCCGCCGCGGTCATCTCCCTGGTGCAGGGCTTGAATCCCGTTGTCATCGCGCTGTTCTCGGGTTTGCTCGGTGAACACATCAGCAAGCGGCAGTGGCTCGGATTCGGTATCGGCGGCCTCGGTGTGGCCTTCGCGGTCAGCGATCAATCCCATTTCTCCTGGCCGGGCCTGCTGCTCTGCCTGATCGGCCTGCTCGGCCTGAGCCTGGGCACCGTCTACCAGAAGAGGTTCACCCCCACCGTGGACTCGCGCGCGGCGACCGCCGTGCACCAGCTGGTCAGTGCCCCGTTCGCCGGTCTCCTCGTACTGTTGAGCGGCAATTTCCACATCAGCGATCCGGGCCGGTTCGGCCTCTCGCTGACCTGGATGGTGCTGGTCAACTCCATGGGCGCGTTCCTGCTGCTGAACGCCATGCTGCGGCGCTGGGACGCCACCCGGGTCGGCAAGCTCTTCTTCGCCACCCCCGTCACCACCGCCGTGCTGGCCTGGCTGTTCATCGCACAACCGTTGCACCCCATGACCATTGCCGGACTCGCCGTCGGAATCGTGGGCATGGTGCCGGCCTCGCGCAAGGCTCCCGCGGCGGCCCCCGCGCTCGCCGCGCCGAAGCCGCTGGCGCCCGAACCCGCCGGGGTCTGACCGGGCAGACTGTGCCCATGTTGAACCTGCGGATCATGGCTCCCGCCGCGATGACCGATGCGGTGCTCGGCGCCCTGGAATGCGATGAGGCCGTCACCGGTCTCGCCGTTTTCCGGGGTGCGGCGGTGCGCCCGGCCGGTGATGTGGTCACCGCCCAGGTGGCCCGCGAGGCCGCCAATGACGTGATCGACCGGCTGCGCGCGCTGAAGGTGCATCGCGAGGGCAGCATCGAGATCGAGGAGGTGCGGAACTGGTTGTCGCGCAGCGGTTTCGAGGCCGAGGTCCGCACCCCGGGCAGTAGCGCCGATGCGGTGGTGTGGGCGGAGGTGACCCAGCGCTCCTATGAGGAGACCGAGCTCAACTGGACCTATCTGAGCTTCATGACGCTGGCGACGATCATCGCGAGTATCGCCATCGTGCTGGATTCGCAGATTCTGGTGATCGGCGCGATGGTGCTCGGCCCGGAATTCGGTGCGATCGCCGCACTCGGCGTGGCCCTGGTGCGGCGGCGATTCGTGCTGCTGCAATTGGCGATTCGCACCCTGGTGGCGGGTTTCGTGGTGGCCATCGGCATCACCATCGTGCTGGCGCTGATGGCGCGCGGGCTGGGGTGGATCACCCTGGACAATGTGATCGGCCCGCGCCCGAGCACGCACTTCATCTACACCCCCGACAAGTGGTCGTTCATCGTGGCGGTGGTGGCAGCCGCGGCGGGCGTGCTCTCCATCACCTCGGCGAAATCGGTTGGCCTGGCCGGAGTTTTCATCTCGGTGACCACGGTGCCCGCCGCCGGGAATATCGCGCTCGGGGTGGCCTTCGGCAATGGGTCGACCATCTGGGGGAGCGTGGCGCAGTTGCTGGTGAATGTCGCGGGCATGGCCCTGGCGGGCTGGGTGACGCTGGCGATACAGCAGCGACTGTGGACGCGAATGTCGGTGCGGCGGGCCAGGTTCATGGTGCGCCCACGTCGCATGCTCTGAACGCGACCGCGCCCGGCACGCGAAATCGCATGCCGGGCGCGGGAAACGGGGCTGTGGAACTCAGCCGACCGGTGTCGGCTCCTCGCTGGTCAGACTTTTGGACTCGTCGTCATCCGCCCGTCGATTGCGAATGATGCTGGTGATGAAGGCCGCGCCGATGAACGCGACGCCGACCAGACCGGTGACCACCTCGTTGACGTGCACGCCGATCGAGACGAGCAGGATGATCGCCAGCGCACCGATGGCCCAGTGCGCGCCGTGCTCCAGGTACACGTACTCCGAGAGCGTGCCCTTGCGCACCAGGTACACGGTGATGGAGCGGACGAACATGGCGCCGATCAGACCCAGGCCCAGGGCGATCAGGATCGGGTCCGAGGTGATGGCGAACGCGCCGATGACGCCGTCGAAGGAGAACGAGGCGTCGAGCACTTCCAGGTACAGGAACAGGAAGAACGCCGCCTTGCCGACCGCCTTGACCGCACCGCCGGGACCGGTCTCGGCCCCCTCTTCGAGCTCTTCGGTGTGGAACATGGAGCCGAGCCCGTCGACCAGTATGTAGGTCACCACACCCAGTACGCCCGAAAGCAGCACGGTGCCACGGTCATCGGCGTCCGCGATGACCTCGGCGGCGATGACGATGGCGAGCAGGGTGAGCACGACCGAGAGCATGTCCAGCTTGCCGAGTTTGGCCAGCGGGCGCTCGATCCAGCCGAGCCAGGTGATCTCATGCTCTTCGAGGATGAAGTTCAGGAACAGCAGCAGCAGGAACGCGCCACCGAAGGCGGCGATCTGCGGATGCGCGTCGGTGAGCAGCTTCTCGTAGGAGGCGCTGCCGTCGGGGAAGGTGAGCGCGCCGTCCTCGGGCGGGTTCATCGCCAGATCGAACGCGCGCTTGGGGTCCAGGCCCGCGGTGACCCAGACGATGGCGAGTGGGAAGACCAGTCGCATGCCGAAGACGGCGATGACCACGCCGACGGTAAGGAAGATCTTCTGCCAGAACTCGCTCATCCGTTGCAGGACACTGGCATTGATGACGGCATTGTCGAACGACAGCGACACCTCGAGGACGCCCAGGATGGCGCACAGTGCCAGCGCTGTCGGACCGCCGTACACGAATGCCGCTATCAGGGCGAGCACCGAGACGATGATGGAGAGGCCGAAAATACGCACCGCTAGGGGGCCTTTCGTAGTGCCGAGATCGAAGTCAGGATCGGAAATGCTCGCACGAGGAGGGCCCCTGTACCCGAGCCCCCCTGGCGCGTCGAACTATTCGATTAAACGTTGACGCCGTAGTCGCGGGCGATACCGGACAGACCCGACGCGTAGCCCTGGCCGATGGCCCGGAACTTCCACTCGGCGCCATTGCGGTACAGCTCGCCGAAGACCATGGCGGTCTCGGTGGAGGCGTCCTCGGTGAGGTCGTAGCGGGCCAGCTCGGCGCCGTTGGCGCGGTCGACGACGCGGATGTAGGCATTGCGGACCTGGCCGAAGCTCTGGCCGCGCTGATCCGCCTCGTAGATCGAGACCGGGAAGAAGATGGACTCGATGCTGGGCGGGGTGGCCGCGAGATCGATATTGATGATCTCGTCGTCGCCTTCGCCTTCACCGGTGAGGTTGTCGCCGGTGTGCACGATGGAGCCTTCGGGCGAGGTCAGGTTGTTGAAGAAGACGAAGTGCTTGTCCGAGACAACCTTCTTGTCGGCACCGGTGGCGATCGCGCTCGCGTCCAGGTCGAAGTCGGTCCCGGTGGTGGTCCGCACGTCCCAGCCGAGGCCGACCGACACGGCGGTGAGGTTCGGGGCCTGCTTCGTCAGCGAAACATTGCCGCCCTTGGACAAACTGACACCCATGCGGGAATCCCTTCCGTTGGAAAGCGTTCAAACGTTCTTGTAGCGCGGCATGTCCGAATTGCCGGGTCCGCACGTACGACCCTAGTAGTTTTCCGCGAGCTTGTGCATGAACAAACCGAGGACATCCCCCGGCACCAGCCTGTCACGCGACATGTCACCCGGTTCATCGCGACAGTCGCCCGCGATGTGAACGGGCACCTAACATCGGGGCGTGGCAGGCCGTAGACGCGGATGGTTCCGGTCCCCCCGGGACACAGAATGGGTGCAGCAGGCCCGGACGGCGCTGACCGCCGCCTTCCTGGACATGGACACCCGGCAGAGCATTGCCGAGAATGCCGTCGCGGCTTCCGCGCAGGTGTTTCCCGAGCGCGGTATGGCCGCGCAGTGGGATCGGGTGCGAGCGCGCTGCTATGACGCCGCGGGCTCCTATCTGGCCCTGAACGAGCGCCTGGACCAGGCCGAACGGGAGGGCGGATCGATTCCGCAGGCCGAGATCGACGGGCAGATCCGCAAACTCGCCGAAGCCGCGCGCGGGGTGGACGACTTCTATCGCGGCAATCAGGCGCATCTCGAGCACGCGGTCGCGGTGTACGGTTCGGTGCCGCAGTTGGTGGCGCAGGTGCGCTCGGCGGCCCAGCGGGCCCGGCAGGCCGCGGACGACTCACCGTTCTCCGGGTATGGGTCGGTGCTGCTGTCCAAGGCCGCGGTCGATGAGGGTCTCATCACACTGGAGTCGGCCGCGAGCGCCGGTGTGGGCGCGACTCGTGCGGCCGCGACGGAGTTGGAGAATCGCACCCGCGCACTGTCAAGGGCACTGGAAGACGCACCGGGCAAACAGCATTCGGCGACCACCGCACTGGCATCGGCGGGTACCCGGCTGGCGGCCGCCCAGCATCGCACCGAGCGACTCGCCCCCGCGCTGTCTTCCCTGCTCCGAGAGTTCAACGCTGCGAGTTCGGCGGATTTGGCGAACAATGAGCGGCAAGCCCACCGAGCGATCGACGCCGCAGCCGCGGACCTGTCCCGGGCGCGGGCCGCACTGCAGAACAACGACCCGGAGCAAACGCTTGAATTGACCACATCCGCCCGCGGGCACCTCGCCTCCGCGGAGGAGCAGGCCGACGCCGTCACCGACCGTCTGGCACTGTTGCGCGAGGTCCGCGAGAAGCCACAGGAGAAGGCCAAGACCGTCCGGTTCAAACTGCGGGACGCGCAGATGCTGGCGGTGAACAACGGTCTCGTCCCGCAGTGGGGTTCGGTACTGGATGCCCAGTCCGAACGCCTGGATCGCGTGGTCGCCGGGCTCACCGGCCCGCATCCGGACTATTGGGCGTATATCTCCGAACTGGATGCCGTCTCGGCGTTCATAGCGGGTGTTGTCGAACGCATGCGAAGTACCGATAGATAAACCGACCGAACAGTAGGAGGCACGGGGGTCGATGACCGCGATTATCAGCACCTATCCGGAAGTCGCCCCCGTATCCCTGCACAAGCGCTTCCCCATGCGCCACTTCCCGCAGGTACCCGGGCCGGAACTGCGACTGCTCTTCCACCGCCTGCCCGAACCCTTCGGCGACTCCACCGACCGCGATCTGCTGTCGATGGCCCTGGGCGCGACGCTGTACGTCCCGGCCACCCGCGACGACCTCACCGCCACCATTGGGCGGCGGGCCGCGCGCGGGGTCTGCTCCATGGTCATCGACCTCGAGGACGCGGTCCCCGACCACGACCTGGAGTACGGGAAGAAGCAGGCCGCGCGGACCCTGGACGAACTCGGCAGCGGCGTCGCGGCGTATCCGCTGCTGTTCGTACGGGTGCGCGATGCCGAGACCGTGGGCGAGATCGTGGCCACCCTCGGGCCGGGTGCGCGAGCGCTCACCGGATTCGTCTTCCCCAAATTCGACAGCACCTCCGGCGCGAGATACCTCGATGCCCTCGACGCGGCGTCGAAGACGCTGGGCCGCAAGGTCTTCGGCATGCCGGTGCTGGAATCTCCGGCGCTGGTGCACCGGCAGACCCGCGATCTGGAGCTGCACCGCATCCAGGACATGCTCACCGCCCGCCGCGACAGCGTGCTCGCGGTGCGCATCGGCGCCACGGATATGTGCTCCACCTTCGGAATTCGGCGTGATCGCGATCTGACCATCTACGACGTGCGGGTGGTCGCCGATGTGATCGCCGATATCGTGAACTATCTGGGGCGCACGGACGGAACGGGATTCACCATCACCGGACCGGTGTGGGAGTACTTCGCCGATCACGAGCGCATGTTCCGGCCGCAACTGCGCACCTCACCCTTTTCCGAGGCCGATGCGGTGCCGTTCCGGCAGTACCTGGTCAGCCGGGATCTGGACGGACTGCTGCGCGAGATAACCCTGGACCGCGCCAATGGCATTCAGGGCAAGACGGTCATCCACCCCTCGCATGTGGCGGTGGTGCACGCGCTGTCGGTGGTCACCCACGAGGAGTACTCCGACGCGCTGGACATCCTGCGCGAGGACTCCGGCGGTGTGGCGGCCTCGGAGTATCGCAACAAAATGAACGAGATGAAGCCGCATCGCAGCTGGGCGCGCCAAACCATCCTGCGGGCAAGAGTTTTCGGAGTCACAAATAAGGGCGTCTCCTTCGTGGATCTATTGAAAGTGCTGGTGGCATCGTGACTTCGGGTTCTGAGGGCACAGTGACCGTGCAGCCCTGGGCGACCCGCGAACTCGGTTTCGGACTCCGGCACGGTGACAGCCACGTCTCGGACGCCGGGAGTCGGGACTGGGATATCCCGGCCCTGATCGAACCGGGGCTGCGGCGCAATCCCCGGCGCGCGCACCTGCTGGTCTCCACCGTGCTGGGCAAACACCTCCCCACCGATCCGCACCGCGTCATCGACGCGGGCGATCGACTGGGCGATCTGGTGCTGACCCTCCTCGGCGAGCACGCGGCCAACGCGGGACCCGCCCCGACGGGCGACAGCGCCGCGGTCAGCGACGGGCAGACCAGCGCGAGTCCGCGTGCCTCCCACGCGGTCGTGCTCGGATTCGCCGAGACCGCAACGGGACTCGGCCATATCGTGGCGGCGCGGATCGGTGCTCAGTGCTACCTGCACTCCACCCGCCGCGATGTGCCGACGGCGCACACCCTCACCGCTTTCGAGGAGGGGCATTCGCATGCGACTTCCCACCTCCTGCAACCGATGCCCGCCGACATCTTCCGCAACGAGCTGCCCATGGTGTTGGTGGATGACGAAATCTCCACCGGCGCAACCGCACTCGATGCGATCCGGGCGCTGCACGCCTCCACTCCGCGCCCGCACTACATCCTGGCCTCCCTGGTCGACATGCGCACCGAGAGCGACAAGGCGGCCTTCGCAGCGGCCGCCGTCGAGCTCGGCGCCACCATCGACACGGTCTGCCTCGCCTCCGGCGAAACCCTCCTCCCCGAGAGCCTGATCGATTCCGTTGCCGCCCTGCCGGATCCGATCCTGAACCCGGTGGCCGCGAACCGAGGCCGGAACGCGCGCATCGAATTGCCGTGGCCGGATGCCGTACCCGAGGGTGGACGTCACGGGGTGCTGCATGCCGACATCGCGATGTTCGAGGCCGCGCTGTCCGCCGCGGCCGCGACACTACGAGCGGGTATCGCCGCACTCCCGTGGAGCGGCATCGATTCCGCGGTGTCGTCGGCCCCCGCCGCGGATACCGCGGACAGCGCCGCGGTTGGTCGCGCCGAGTTGAAATCAGTTGCTTCGGAACGCGGCACGGGGGATGAAGGGTTACTGCCGCGTCCGGTGATCGTGCTGGCGCACGAGGAGCTCATGTACCTACCGCTGCGGCTGGCGGCGGTACTGGCCGACGCGGGTGTGCCCACGCGGTACCAGACGACGACTCGTTCACCGGCGTATGTGCTGGATGAGCCCGGATATCCGCTGCGCCGCGGATTCCGTTTCACCGCACCGGAACTCGGTGAGGACGCGCCGCGGTTCGTCTACAACGCGGCGTGGCCGGAACCCGCGGCTGTCGAACCGATTCTGGTGGTCGTGATCGACGAACCCGCTGATACCGAACGACTTACGGCCGCGGGCGGCCTGATCGATGTGCTGACCGCCTCCGGTGCGGACGTGGTGCTGGCCGTGGTGCCCGGGGCCGACCCGCAATCATTGCGGGCCGTACGGCGTGAGCGCTTCCCGGCGGAAGGGCAGCTCCGCCGCGAGGCGGGGGCGGATCGGATATTGCCCGAACCGTTGCGCGGACCCGAGTTCGGGTCCTATGCGGCGGACGAAGTGGCTTGGCTGCTGAAGGATCTCTCCGGTGCGGATCTGGAAGCCGATGTGGCGGAACGGGAACGGCGGATCCAGGCGGGGATCGCGCATTACGCGGAGTCGCTGCCGGTCGAGTACCAGCCCGATGCGGCGTACCGGGAGCTTTTCGACCGGGTGCTGTCCGAGAGTGCCGAGCGGTTGGCGCTGGCGGTGGCCACCGTGGCCGAACTGGTCGTGGCCGAGCGCGGTGACGATGTGGTGCTGGTGTCGCTGGCGCGGGCCGGAACTCCGGTCGGGGTGCTGATGCGGCGGTGGCTGGCCACCCGCGGCCTGGATGTTCCGCACTACGCGGTGTCGATCGTGCGGGATCGCGGTATCGATGCGGTAGCACTGGATTACCTTGCCCGGCATCATGATCCGGCGAATATCGTCTTCGTGGACGGCTGGACCGGCAAGGGCGCGATCACCCGCGAACTGGCCGAGGCGCTCGACGCCTACGCCGCGGCGGGCGGGGCGCGGTTCAATCCCGATCTGGCGGTGCTCGCCGATCCGGGCGCCTGCGTCAGCACCTACGGCACCCGCGATGATTTCCTGATCGCCTCGGCCTGTCTGAATTCCACCGTCTCCGGGCTGGTTTCGCGCACGGTGCTGAACGACACCCTGATCGGCCCCGGCGATTACCACGGTGCGAAGTTCTATGCCGAACTCGCCGCCGACGATGTCTCGGGCCGGCTGCTCGACGCGGTGACGGCCGCCTTCGACACCGTGCGCCCCCGGGTCGCCGCGCACCTCGAATCGGTGCGGAACTCCGACCGCACCCCCACCTGGGCCGGATGGGCCTCGGTGGAACAGGTCCGCGCGGCGTACGGCGTGGCCAGCGTGAATTTCGTGAAACCCGGTGTGGGCGAGACGACCCGGGTGCTGCTGCGCCGCGTCCCGTGGCGGGTGCTGGTCCGTGAGGCCGACGCCCCCGAGCACGCGCATATCCGCATGCTCGCCGCCGCCCGGGACGTGCCCGTCGAGGTGGTGCCCGACCTCGCCTACGCCTGTATGGGACTGATCAAGGACGTGGCCGAGTCGTGAGCCGGAAACCGTTGTCGCGCAGGGAAACACTGATCGCGACCGATCTCGATCGCACCATGATCTACTCCCGCAACGCCTTCGGCGCGGACCCGAATCCGCCCGCGGTCTGCGTGGAGCATTACCAGGGCGCACCGCTGTCGTATATGACGATCGCCGCCGTCGAGAGCCTGCGCACCCTGGCGCGGACGGCGGCCGTCATTCCCACCACCACGCGAACCATCAAGCAGTTCAAGCGAATCGGCCTCCCGGGCGCACCGTGGCGCTACGCCGTCACCACCAATGGCGGCAATATTCTGCACAACGGCATCCCGGACACCCGCTGGCGCAGCACCCTCGACGCGCGGGTGCGCACGAGCAGCGCCACCCTCTCCGCGGTGAACGCCGAACTGCTGACCCGCATAGAGGACTCGTGGGCGAAGAAATTCCGAGTCGCCGACCACCTCTTCTGCTACCTGGTGGTCGACCTCGACCACCTCCCCGCCGACTTCCTGGCCGAATGGGACGCCTGGTGCCGCCCCCGCGGCTGGTCCGCCTCCCAACAGGGCCGCAAAATCTACACCATGCCCGATGCGGTGTGCAAGAGCCGCGCCGTAGCCGAAGTCCGCCGTCGCCTGGAACTTTCGGGCGATCTGGACGATTCCGCCCGATTGTTCGCGGCAGGCGACGGTGCTCTCGATGCCGAAATGCTGCGCGCCGCCCACAGCGCCATCCGCCCTCGCCACGGTGAGCTCGAGCAACTCGGCTGGACCCACCCGAACCTGACCGTCACCGCGGCCTCCGGCATTCGAGCCGGCGAGGAAATCCTCGACTGGTTCACCGACGCGATCAACTGACCTTCGAGACCGCAAACCTCACGAAGCTACATCGAATGAGTGATGCGCACCGGAGCGGGCTCTTCCCACACTTCCGATTTGGGTTCAGCTTTCGGTATCGCCCGCTCAGGCGAATCCACCAGCTCCGCGAATACCCTCGTGACCTCAGCCTCGGCTCGCTGCCTGGCAGTCTCATGGCACTGCGATATGGCTTTAGCCAATCGCGCGGGCTCGACAGACATCGCCGACTGCGAGATCCGGAGATCGGTGATAGTTCCATTCATATCGACTTCAACGACCACCGCCCCACCGGACGTCTGGGCCTGACCTCGAACCTGCGAAATCACATTCTGAATATAAGCGCGGCGAGCAGCCGCGCGGTCTGGATCAGTGATCATTGGTAGCCTTTGGTCGCACGGAGAACACGTGCCATCAACGATGGTCAGGATCGAATTCTGTCCCACTGGTGTCGTCGTAGAATTTGTGACCAAGCTCCACGCGCTCTTCGGGTCGCACAGCGTCCCGCTTCTTCCTGGCTTCGCCCAAAAGATGAAGCGCCGCAGCTATCTCCTCATCGTTCGGTGGCTGTACGGCGGCCTCTTCCGGTGTCGAGAAGGTCTTTCCCGCGAACTTCTCACTCATAGTTACGCTACCTTTCGAGCATTTTAATGATCGTCTTACCTGTCACAGAATCTGTAAACCTATCCAGAATGAAGAAGTTACTGCCAGGGGGAAAGAGTACTTCGTCCTCACCTTGGGCCAATGAGTACGGATCTATATTCTTTCCAGTTTTCGATACAATCTCAAATTCGACATCTCCAGGAAATGTGCCGTCTGCTCTAGATGTTGTGCTGGTGAAGGCATCCTCGGTAACTACTTCGCCTTTTTGATATGTTGAGAGTACGTCTGCGGGTAAATTGGTGCCCCGGTATACAACTCCGTTGTAGTCCGGTAACTTCGCAAGCGCATCCTCAATGGCTTTTATTCGGGCCTGTTGGGCCGCATCTGCCGTCCCATTCCTGAGCACTTCATTCAGTTTCTGAAAACCCATCCCAGTGTAGTCCTCCAGCGCACGCAAGTCCGCATCCGTGAGAGCTGCTTTAGTGGTAACTCCCCCGGCACCGGCTACCTCCTCCTCGATGGTCTTGGCTTCGAGGGCAGCGACATCGTCGAGTTCCTTGCCTGTGTTGGCGAGCACGCGTTCTGCTTTGGCTGCGACAGTGAGGGCGTCATCTATTTTTGCCGCGGTCACGGCTTCGGTGACCGCTGTGGCACAGGCGTCAATGTCTTTGGCGAACTTCGCTGCGGTGACGGCGCTGAGAACCAACCCGGCTCCGGCGGTGACCAGGGCTGCGAGGATATCGATCGCCAGGTAGATGATGATCGCCTTCTCGAGTTCCTTGAAGGCGGTCTCGATGGCTTTGCGCAGCTCGAGGAGGGGCCTGTTGAGGTTCTCGCAGGCGGTGCCGAGTTGATCGGCGGACTTGTAGACGTTGTGCCCGGATCGTTTGAGTTTGGCCAATTGGTCCAGTAGGTCGCCGATTTCGGGTGAGTCGATCTTGGCCAGGGTGTTGTTGACGCCGCTGATGCGGTAGGCGGCCTGGGCGATGGATTCGGTAGCGGCGAAGTCGTGCCAGGCGCCGGCGGCCTTGCTGAGTTTGTCGGTGTCGCCATCCGGGATGTGGACGTGGATCTTCTCCATTACCTGGGCGATACCGCACAACAGTCCGTCGCCGGGGCCTCCGGCGGAGGACGGACCGACCCAGCACAATTCCACTGGGACCTCTGCTGAGGCCGGTTTGGTGGGACCGGCGCCCTTGGCGGGGTTGGTGTCCGCGTTGTAGTTGGCGAGTGCGTGGTTGTAGCCCGCCAGGCTCACCAGACCGGCGAAATACTTCAGTGTCTGTGCGAGCTTGCGGCCATTGTCGATGGTGTCGGAAGCACGAGTGTCGTAGCTGGTGGCCCACTGCTTGGCCGCGTCACTGGACCCGGACATCGATCCGGTGCCGTAGAGCGCGTTCACGAGTTTGGTGGTGGCGGCATCGATATCGACACCGAGATCGGTGAGGGTTTTGGCACCGTCGTAGAACGTCTGCGGGTTCACGCTGACCACGAGGTCACCTGCCGCCGAACATTTGGGTATTCGCCCCGATCGCCGCGGTGTACTGGCCGTGTGCGTTGCGGGCCACGGTGCTCATGTCCGTCACCCCCCGTGCGAATTCCTGCGCGCCGGTGAGCCATTGGCGATGTGCGTCCTCATACGCGGCGGCTCCCGCGCTGTCCCAGCCGCCCGCGCGCAGCTTGGCGACCTCACGATCGAGAGCGGTGAACTGATCGCCCAGAAATTTCGCGAGGTTCGACATCCGTGCCACGATGGCGTCCAGTTCGGTCAGATTCACCGAGTACTCGTCGCTCACGGCAGATCCAAGCTCGTGAACCGGTCGGCGGACAGCAGGTCCTGGCCGGTATAGGTTTCGGCGGCCACACCCAGCTTGCCGGCCATTGTGGTCAGGGCATCGATGATCGTCCGCCCGCCTTCGGCGCATTCGTTCCAGCCGGTGCCGAAGGACGTGGCCGCGGTGCCGGTCCAGGTGAGCGAATCAACCTCTCGCCCTGTCGATTCCAGTGACGAACGTAAGGTTTCCGCTACGTCCAGCGCGAACTTGCCCAGCGCTCGCACATCCTCGGGGACGACGAACAGGCCCCCCGAGCCCCCCTCATCAGTCATAGCCGGAAAGCTATCACCATTGCCCGGCCGACGCGCCTCGGTCCCCGCTACCACCGAACCCCGCGGTGCTCGCACACGGCGACCCGTCCGCGCGGGGTAATCAGACCACGCAGTTCGGCGCGCGCCGATGCCCCGTGTCCAATCCGGGGTACTGAAATCGCGTCCTGCTAATCTTCAGCAAACGTGTTTCGGTGCATGCCGATTCAGCTTTCAGCTTCAACTTCCGGCACTGATCGCGTACCACACGGTCTCAAATTCTTTCACTCGGAAGGGAATTCTGCGTGGCATTCTCCGGTGGACCTCGGACGACCCGGGACGGTTCCGTGGACGACACCAATGTTCCTGCGCAATGGCATATTTCGGCTTTTCACGTGCCGCGGTACGGCACCGGTCACGAGGGTCTGGTGGGACGGGTGCGCGAGATGCGCGCCCGCATCCTCTACGACCACGGCCGCCGGCCCGACTTCCGCGCCGAGGACGGCTCCCATCGCGATGACCAGGACTTGGATTACGGCGCATGGCATTTCATCGCCAGACGGGATCCGGACGGTGAACCGCTCGGCTATATCAGACTCGCCACACCCGGTACCGAAGAGCTGTTCCAGTCGCGCGTTTTCCTCGGCGAGACCGAGTACCGCAGGGTGCTCGAGGCCGAGGGGGTTGCGCCCGAGGCGGTCTTCGAACACAGCCGATTGGTGATCGAGCAACGATCCCGCAAATTAGGTTTGGGGGTCTGTTTGAATGCCGTCGCCATCGGCGCTGCGCACCATCTGGGGGCCGAGATCATGATCGGCACCTCCGGCACCGGGGACGGGCAGGACCGATTCCACGGCCGCTTCGGCTTCCAACCGGTACCGGGCACCCGCCGGTACGTCGAGCGCTATGCCGAGGACGTCGTCATCCTGGTGCACCGGACCGACAGGGGCGCAGGGGAATACACCGACCTCGTCGCCGAATGGCGCGCGAAGTTCCCCGCGCTGGCCGCCGCCGGCGGTGGCGAGTGGGTGGTCGAACAGCGGGAGCGGCATCCCGAACCGGTGGCGCTGCGCACGGCGCGCACCCGCGCGCCGGACTGCTGGCGTCCGGTGCTCTTCGAACCCCGCAACGACGTCGACCGCGCGGCCTTCAGCGCCATGCTGGAATCCGACGACGTCACCGCCGTGCACGACACCATCGACAGCCAGCTGATCGAGCTGATCCGCAGTCGCGAACCGCATCGCCGCTTCACCGAGGCGGAACTGGCGGAGCGGGTGCGCGAACAGTTGGCCGGGGCCGAGCCCTGGTCGTACGGTGCGTGGGCCTGGTATCCGTGGTCGGGGCGACTGGTGCACGTGCTGCCGCGCGAGGAGTTCCGCCTGGTGCGCACCGATCGCAATCGGGAGAAGATCCAGCGCCCGCAACAGCGCCGACTGCTCGGGCGGCGGATCGGGGTGATCGGGCTGTCGGTGGGCAGTAGCGCCGCGATCACCCTGGCCCTGGAGGGTGTGGGCGGCGCGTTCCGGCTCGCCGACTTCGACGAGCTGAGCCTGTCGAATATGAATCGGCTGCGCGCGGGCGTCCACGATCTCGGCGTCGGCAAGGCGGTGCTCTGCGCCCGCCAGCTCTATGAGATCGACCCGTACCTGGAGGTGGAGATCCTGCCGCAGGGCCTCACCGACGCCACCATGGAGGAGTTCTTCCACGGCGCCGAGACCCCGATCGACCTGCTGGTGGAGGAGTGCGACACCCCGTACATCAAGCTCGCCGCCCGCGAATACGCACGCGCGGTGGGCATTCCGGTGGTGATGGACTGCAATGACCGCGGCATGCTCGATATCGAGCGCTTCGATCTGGAGCCGGATCGACCGCTGCTGCACGGCCGACTGGGCGACACCCGCGCCGCCGAGCTGGCGGGGCTGAGCGCCGCGGAGCGCGCCGAGCTGATTCTGGCCATGGTCGACGCGGACCGCATCAGTCCGCAACTGGCCGCCGCATTCCCGGAAATCGGTCGCACGCTGAGCAGTTGGCCGCAGCTCGCCTCCGATGTGGCGCTCGGCGGTGCGCTGGTCACCGAGGCCGCACGGCGCATCCTGCTGGGCGAAGCCTGCGAATCGGGCCGTTTCTACGTGGACCTGGCCGAGCTGATCACCCCCGAGCGCAATACCGCGGCCTTCGCGGCGACGCTGTGAACGGGCTGGAGGAGGCGGCCGGGAACTGCGCCGTCGATGTCCGCCTGGCCATTCCGATCACGGTGGCGGGCAGTGGAATTCATCTGCCGGCGACCGTCGTCACCAACCGGCAGCTGACCGAGACGCTCGACACCACCGACGAATGGATCGTGCGCCGCACCGGCATTCGGGAACGCCGCCGGCTGGCCCCGGATCAGGCGGTCTCGGATATGTGCGTGGCCGCGGGCCGACCGGCGCTGCTCGACGCCGGAATCGCGGCCGCCGATCTGGATGCCGTCATCGTGGCCTCCTACACCGGCGATCAACCGTTGCCGTCGACCGCGCTGATCGTCAAGGAGCAGCTCGGCGCGGAGCGCGCGCTACCGCTGGATGTCACCCAGGCCGCGTGCGCCAACGGGCTGCAGGCGATTCTGCTCGCGGCGCATCTGCTGGAGGTGTCGGCGCGCGCGGTGCTGGTGATCGCCGCGGACTGCGCGTCCCGGGTCACCGATCCACTGGAGCGGACCACCGGGGTGTTCTTCGGTGATGCCGCCGGAGCCGTGGTGCTCAAGCGCGGCGCGGCGGCCGGGGCGGGTCTGCTCTCCTGGGACTTCGGCTCGAAACTCTCCTATGACGTGCAGATTCCGGCGGGTGGTTCCCGATCGCCGACCAGCGCGGACACCGTGGCGAACCGCGCGCACTACCTGAAGATGGACGGCCGTGCCGTCTGGGAGACCGCGACACGCGCTCTCCCGCACAGTATTCGGACCGCCGTGGACCGCGCCGGATTGACCGTGGCCGAGATCGACCACTTCTTCCTGCACCAGGCGAATCTGAATATTCTCCAGGCGGCCATGGCCGAACTCGGTGTGCCGATGGACCGCGCGCCGGTCACCCTGGACCGGCTCGGCAATACCGGCTCCGCCGGGGTTTTCACCGCACTGCATCAGGCCCGCACCGAACACCGGGTCGGTGCGGGCGACACCTATCTGCTTTCCGCCATCGGTGCCGGATTCCAGTGGGGCACACTGTGTTTCCGACACTCCTGACGGAATCGACTCAGCGCCAAGGGCCGAACAGCCCATTGGCATACGCGGTGAGCGCATTCTGCAGGAAGGGTCCGAAACTCACTCGGGCGACGCCCAATTCGGCGAAATAGGCGCGCCCGCCCTGATCGGGAATGCCGATCGAGTTGATCGGCAAGGGCAGTTCACCGGTGAGGCGGCGCAGCACCTCGGGCTCATGCCGCCCCACCGGATACAGCACATCGGCCCCGGCCGCCGCGGCGAGATTCAGCCGCTCCAGCGCACTGTCGAGCCGTTCGGCCGGGGTCCCGGTATCGGGCCGCAGGAATACGTCGGTACGCGCGTTGATCACGAAGTGCACACCGGTGGCGTCCGCGGCCCGCCGCAGTTCACCCACCAGATCGGCGTGTTCGCGCGGTTCCCGCAGTCGCCCGCCCGCACTGTGCACGGTGTCCTCGATATTGAGCCCGACCGCCCCGGCCTCGAGCAGTCCCTCGATGAGGGTGGCGGGCTTCTGCGCGTATCCGGATTCGATATCCACCGACACCGGAATGTCCACCGCCGCGGTGATCTCCCGAATCCGCGCGGTGACCTCGGGGAAGGTCATCCCCTCCTGGTCTTTCCTGCCGAGCGAATTGGCCAGCGGATGGCTCCCGACGGTAATGGCCGCGAACCCGGCGTCCTGCACCAGTTTCGCCGACCAGGCATCCCACACCGTAGGCAGAATCACCGGATTGCCCGGCTGATGCAGTGCGAGAAATGTAGTGGCTTGCTCCGTGAGCGTCATACCCCGATCCTGCCCCTCCCCGCCGACCGGCGAAAGGCGGGCTGCGTCACCGCGTGTCGAGCCGCCGGGGCACCGCGAATCGCGTGTCAGGAACCGGAGATCGCTTCGCGGACGCGATCGATCGCCGTATGCGCGTCGGGACCGAGGGCGGACACCTCGAGTCGATGACCGGGCAGCACCCCGAGGGTCAGGACTCGGGTGAGGCTGTCGGCCGGAACCGGTCCGGTGCCCGCGGTGGCATTGCGGAGTTCGATATCGGCATCCAGATCCCGCAGTGCCGCAACGAGTTCGGCGGCCGGACGAGCGTGCAGGCCGTGCGGATCGGTCACCTCGAATACGGCGACCGTACGCGGTGCGGTCGCCGGGGTCGCCGGGTCCGGCGGGGCAGCGATATCCGGATCGCCGGGACCGCCCAGTTGCGCGCGCTTGGCGTCCAAGGCGTTCTCGGCTTCGCGCGCGACCGTTTCCAGGTCCGCCCCGCCGCCCGCCGAGGCCAGTGCGGCGATCAGCCCCTCCACGAACGGCGCGGTGCACAGGCGCACGCGCACAGGCGAATCCAGCAGTTCGACGGCGGTCTCGGCGGAGAGCACGGCACTGCCGAGATCCATCAGGACCAGGACGCCGTCGCCGCTGTCGGCGGCGGTGATGGCCTCGGCCACGGCGACCGCATCGGTTCCCAGGGCGTTTTCGTATGCGCCCGCGGCCATTTCGATCCGCACCGGCTGCGTGGGGAGCAGTTCGGTCGCCAGGGCGACGGCGGCGCGGGCGAGGGGGCGGCTGTGCGACACCACCACCAGGCCGATCATCGCAGCGCCCGTCGCGCGGCGCGGACCAGCAGCACGGCACTGGTCGCGCCCGGATCCCGGTGGCCCGCACTGCGTTCGCCGAGATAGGAAGCCCGTCCCTTGCGGGCGATGAGGGGTGTCGTGGCGTCGCGACCGGTTTCGGCGGCGGCCACGGCCGCATCGAGAGCATCCGGGCCGGACGTGCCCGCCGCCACCTGTTCGTCGAGGGCGTCGGCGGCGGGGGCCAGGGCGTCGACCATGGTCTTGTCCCCGGGTTCGGCCTTGCCGCGTGCGATGACGCCTTCGAGACCGGCGCGGAACGCACGTGCGAAATCCGCTGTGCCCGAACCACTGTCGATCGCCGTGCCGAAACGCAGGAAGAAGGTTCCGTACAGCGGTCCGCTCGCACCGCCGATGCCGCGGATGAGCGCCATGGCGGTCTGCTTGTACATCTCGGCCGGTGTGGCGGGTGTCGAATCATCCAGCGCCGCAACGGCCGCGGCCAGGCCGCGCCGCATATTGGTGCCGTGGTCGGCATCGCCGACGGCCGCGTCCAGCGCGGTCAATTCCTCGGCGTGCGCATCGACCAGTGCCGCGAACTCGCGGATCCAGATCGCCGCGTCCACCCGCATCAGATGCCCCACCGCAATGCGGGTGTGCGGACCGGCGCGTCCCAGAGCGTGATCAGCTCCTGGTCCAGCCGGGTGAGCGTCACCGAACAGCCCGCCATATCGAGCGAGGTGATGTACGAACCCACCAGTGAGCGTTCGATATGCACCCCGTGCCCGCGCAGCAGCCGCGCCACCTCGCCGAACATCAGGTACAGCTCGATCAGCGGGGTGCCGCCCATCCCGTTGACGAAGCAGAGCACCCGATCACCCCGGGCGAACGGCAGATCCGCCAGAATCGGTTCGACCAGCAGGGCGGCGATATCGCGGGCGGGGGCCAGCGGTACCCGGCGGCGGCCGGGTTCGCCGTGGATGCCGATGCCGATCTCCATTTCGTCCGCACCCAGTTCGAAGGTCGGATGTCCGACGGCGGGGACCGTGCCGGAGGTCAAAGCCATTCCCATACTGCGCGATTCGGTATTCACCCGGGTGGCGATGCGCGCGACCTCGACGAGTGGCCGCCCGGCCGCGGCCGCGGCGCCCGCCATCTTCTCCAGGATTACGGTGGCCCCGACCCCGCGCCGCCCGGCGGTATAGAGGCTGTCCTGGACCGCGACATCGTCGTTCACCACCACCGAGATGACCTCGGTCCCGGTCTCCGCGGCGGCGAGTTCGGCGGCCATATCGAAATTCATCACATCGCCGGTGTAATTCTTCACGATGTGCAGCACGCCCGTCCCGGCGTCGACGGCGGTGGTGGCGGCCAGAATCTGATCGGGGACCGGCGAGGTGAATATCTCCCCGGCACACGCGGCGTCGAGCATGCCGTGACCGACGAATCCGGCGTGCAGGGGTTCATGTCCGGAGCCGCCGCCCGAGACCAGGCCCACCTTGCCGGGAACGGGTGCGTCGGCGCGCAGGACGACCCGCTGTTCGGCATTCACGCGCAACTCCGGGTGGGCGACCGCCATGCCCGCGAGCGCGGCATCGACCACCTCGGCGGGATCATTGATCAGTTTCTTCACCGAATTGTCTCCTCGCCGGACGGGTTCGGGTCCGCGACGCTCAGGTCGCCACGTCGTCCTCCAGTGTGCGCGCCAATGCGATATCGGTGACCAACTGCACCATCAGGTCCCGTAATTCGCAGTCCGGCAGGTGGTGGGCGGCGAATTCGAATGGCTCGGACACGTCCAGGCCGCCCTGGGTGGCCTCCAGGATCACCCACGGAATACCGACCTCGGCGACGCCGAGCCGGTCGCGGACCAGATCGGTGGTGTCCTCGACCAATCCGGTGCGGGCGGCGACGGCGGCGGTCATCTGCTCGTCGAGTTCGGCACGGCGCGCCTCCAGCGCGCCCAGATCCGCGCCGATCTCCTGCGAGACGGTGGTGCGCACCGAGCCGTCGTCGAAGACCTGGAAGCCCTCGTTCACCGCCGTTGTGCCGAGCGCGATCTCGGCCTCGGCGAGATCGGGCAGCGTGCGCAGACAGTCCAGCACCGCGTCCAGGGCCACCACCAGGCGATCGCGAATATCGCGCCGGTGCACCAACTCCTGTTCGGCCTGTTCGCGTTCGGTGAGCACCTGCTCCACCGCGCGCCCGATCTGGAAGGCCATGGCGGTGGATTCCGGGGCCCAACCGCCCTGCGGGACATATTCGCCCTCGCCGGGAGTAATGGTGTCCAGGAAGCCGTTCACGGCGTCCAGGAGATCCTCCAATTGCGCCCGGGACACGGCGGGATGCCGGAAGGCGCGCAAATACTGTTCGTGCGCTTCCGCGGGTTCTACCTCACCGTCGCTCACCCGACCGATCCTGCCACGGGTGCGCGGGCGTGCGTAGTAATGGCAGCAAACCTTTGGCGTGCCCTGTTCGGTGTGGGCACTCAGTGGGTCTGCTGCGCGCCCAGCTGCTGCATCACAACGGCCTGGATGCGCTGGAGTCCGCTCGGGGTCATTCCACTCTGCAACTGTCCCTCGATGGTGCGCACCAGGTGCGAATCGTCCAGGATCTTCTCACTGGACTGGATGAGCACGGTCCCGCTGCCGGTGAAGTCGAATTGCCGCTCCTCACCGGAGTTCACACCGAATCTCGCGGCGCCGGCGGCCAGGAAACTCGATACCCAGCGCTGATCGTAATGATGGCTGGGGGAGGGGCAGTCGGCCCAGCCCACCAGCGCCTCGGGGTCCACCCGCAGCGGCGGTTCGGCGAACATGACGGGTCCGTTGGACGATGCCAGAAACCGTCCGGTGCCGATGAGCGTCAGAAATCCGGGCACGATCGACTGATTCAGCGACAGACCCGGTTCGAATGCCAGCAAATTCGCGGCACGGATGGTGAGATTGCCCTCGTCGAGGTCATAGGAGTTGATGTCGTAACCACGATCGCCGATGATCAATTTTCCGTGGCCCTCGGCAACCACATAGTCGCCGGTGAATAATGGAGCTGAAAACTGTTGCGACACCATGTGTAGCAGTCCGCCCTGCAGACCGTGTGTCAATGCCCGGAACTCCATTTGCCCGTAGTACGCGATCATCGCACCCCGGCGCATGAACCACGGTTGGCGCAGATCAATGCTGTAGGCATAATCGTTGCCCGGAAGATTATCGCTTTCAACAAGATTCATCGGATTGAGGAGGGTGCTCATGGCAGTCTCACAGCTTCTGTTCGGAGGCTTGCACGTACACGACGCCCTGGCCGGCGCAGTGCAGTTGCATGGCCTCACCCGACCCGCGCCCGACCGCGTCCCGCCAGCTCAGCGCGGATTTCAATTCCGTCTGCACATTCCCGTAGGCCGCTACGAAAGCCTGCGGGTCGACCACGACGGGGTACTGCCCGCCGACCGGTAGCTCGAAGAAGCCGCCGTGACCGAGCAGTACGGCACTGCCCTGCCCGGACAACTGCGTCGTGAACATGCCCGCGCCGGTGAGCATTCCGCTCGCCGCGCCCCGCAGCGCGCCCATCAAACCGCCACCGCGCCCGCCCTGGCCGCCACCCGAACTCAGCACCGAGACAATCGAACTCTGTAGTCCGGCGGTATTGGCCAGCAGTCGCGACGCCTCCACCCGCAGCACCGCACCCGGCTGCAACCGCACCACGTGCGTCTCCAAACCCGCGAAACCGTAATGCACTTCGCCATTGCCCCGGGCCAGCATGGTGCGCTCGTGCTCACCGGCCATCATGCGCCCGGCCATGCCGACGAGCCCGCCCATTCCGCCCATCTGACCCGCGCCCGGCACCTGATGCGGGGCGAAGGACACCTCGCCGGTGTAGAAGAGCATCGCCCCGGTGCGCGCCACCACGCCACCGGCGCGTGCCACATCCACCTTCACGACTTTCGCGTTGACCTGTTCGAACATTCGCCGTCCCTACCGTTCGGCGGGCTGGATCAACACCACACCCTGCCCGTCCCAGCGCAGCGAGAACGCCTCCCCGCCACCCTGACCCATCACATCGCGCCACGACACATCGGTCACGAAGGACTGTTGCAGATTGCCGCGCGCCGCCACGAAGGCATCCGGATCCACCACCAGCGGATACTGCGGCGACACCTCCAGATGGATCAGCGGCCCGCCCGCCGAGAGCAGGGCCACCTGACCCTGACCGGACACCGTGGTGGTGAACAGCCCCGCACCGGTGGTCGCGCCGCGCAGGCCCGCGAAAGCCACATTGGTACGCAGGTTTCCGGCGAAGGCCAGCAGCTGCTGCGACTCAACCTGCAGGGTGTCGTTGTTCAGATCGACCACGGTCACGTTCTGGCCGTTGACCGCGAAGAACACCCGGCCCTGGCCCGCGCACTCCATCAGGGAGAGCGATTCGCCGGTGGCGCGGCGCTTCAAACCCGCGATCACACCGTCGCCCCCGCCGAAACCGGCGCTCTTGAACTGCACATTGCCCTCGTAGGCGACCATCGAGCCCGCGATCGCCCGGATGCTGGTCCCGGACAGATGAGCCTCGATCACCTTCTTGGACTTCTCGAAAAGCTGTGCCATCGATTCCCCGTACTAGAACTGTGGCGCAACCCTAACCGACCGGGTCTGCCGCTGCGGCCGTCCATTTCTCGTAGAGTGGCAGCGGAAAGCACCGACAAGCGAAGGGTCGACCTTGTCCGCAGCATTGGTGAAGGGCCAGAACGGCTCGCTGACCGTGAACGATGTGGTGATCGGCGTGCAGATCGCCGCGCCCGCGGATCTGTCCGCACTTCTGGTCACCGAGACCGGCAAGGTCCGTTCGGACGCCGACTTCGTCTTCTTCAATCAGCCCAGCGGGCCCGGGGTGAATCTGCAGCCCGGGCCGTCCGGACAGCCCGCCGCGCTGGTGATCTCACTGAGCGCGGTGCCCGCCGGGATCCATCAGATTCGCGCGGTCATCACCCTGGACGAGGCGGGCGATAACTTCGGGCGACTGCCCGCGCCGGTCGCCACGGTCTCCGATCTCGGCGGAAATCCGTTGTACGAGTACCGGATCGAGGGCCTGGACACCGAATCCATCGTCATCGCGCTGGAGGTGTACCGGCGTCAGGGCGGGTGGAAGGTGCGCGCGGTCGGACAGGGCTACGCGGGTGGGTTCGCGGCCCTGGTCACAGATCACGGCGTCCAGGTGAATCAGGCGCGGTCCCAGCCGGTCGAACAGGCCGCATCCGCCGGGGCGTATCCACCGCCGACCGGATCGGCGTATCCGCCTGCCGCACCGGGCTATCGGCCGCAGACTCCCGCACCGGTCTCTGATCCGAGTTCGGATCGCGATCTGCCCAAGAACCATTCGGTCAGCCTGACCAAGGGCCAGCGCATCAATCTGCGCAAGGAGGGCGGCGTGGCGCTGTCCTACATGAAGATGGGGCTGGGCTGGGATCCGGTCAAGCGCGGCGGCATGTTCGGAAACCGCGCCCCCGATATCGATCTGGACGCCTCGGTGGTGATGTTCGCCGACACCCACCCGATCGATGTCGTCTACTACGGCAGCCTGGCGGCCAAGGACGGTTCCATCCGCCACCAGGGCGACAATCTCACCGGTGAGGGCGAGGGCGACGACGAGGTGATCGTGGTCGATCTGACTCGCATCTCCCACCACGTCACCACGCTGGTGTTCATCGTGACCTCATACAAGGGGCACACCTTCGAACAGGTGGCGAACGCGTTCTGCCGCCTGGTCGACGGCACCAACAATGCCGAATTGGCGCGGTTCACCCTGGCGGGCGGGATGCCGTTCACCGGTATGGCCATGGCCAAGGTGTATCGCACGGGCAATAACCAGGATTGGAAGCTGGAGGCGCTGGGCGAGGGCTTCCAGGCCAAACATCCGGGTGAGGCCGTACCCCAGCTGGGACGCTTCCTGCACTGATGATCCCGCGTCAACCGCCCGCCGCGGCGCGGGGCCGCAGCAGCGGCGGCAGCCACGGGTGCCGCGGGTCGGGGGCGCGATCGAGCAGGCCGCCGCCGGGATCGTCCACGCCGTCCCGGCGCACCGGATCGTCGTCGGGGCGGTAGATCTGCCGGATCACCAAGGCGCACAGGATGATCACCGTGATATCGCGGATCGCGACGGTCCCGGTGAACCACTGCTCCGGAATACCCTTCTTGTCGGTGCCGAGGTAGTAGTACATCCGCGGCACCCACACCAGCGCGTCGATCGTCATCCACGCCAACAGGATTCGCCGCTGCGGCAGCGCGAGCACCGCCAGCGGGACCAGCCACAGCGAATACTGCGGGCTCCACACCTTATTGGTGAGCAGGAACGCCGCCACCACCAGGAAGGCCAACTGCGCCAAGCGCGGTCGCCGTGCCGCGGTGAGCCCGATCCAGCCGATGCCGGTGCAGGCGGCCACGAACAGCAGCAGCGAGACCAGGTTCAGCAGGGTCGGGGTCTGCGCGGGTGTCAGCACGCCGTCGAAGCCCTGCCAGCCGGTGAACGAGGTGAAGACGTTGTACACCGAATCCGGGTCGGCATGGCGTTCGGTATTGAGCCGGAAGAACTCTCGCCAGCCCCGGCTGTAGAGCACCGCGATCGGCGCGTTCACCGCCAGCCAGGTGACGGCCGCGGCCGCGACGGTGGCCCCGGCTGCGCTCAGCGGACGCACTCCGCCCCAGCGGGATTCGTCCTCGTCGAGGCGTTCGGCGCGCAGGCACAGCACCACGAGCGGGCCCAGCAGCAGCAGCGGATACAGTTTCGCCGCCCCGCCCAGGCCGAGCAGAATGCCCGCCAGCACCGGTCGCTTACGCGCCCACGCCAACAGTCCACCGGCCGCGAAAGCCGTTGCGAGCGTGTCGAAATTGGTGAACGCGTGCACCAGCACCAGCGGCGACAGCGCCATCAGCGCCGCATCCCATACCCGCCGACCCGCCAATTGCGCTGCGGCCCAGATGGTTACCAGCCACGCCAGCGCCAATCCGACGGCAACCACATTGAAGTAGATGACCACCTCGAGTGCACCGGGCAGCGGAGATTGCTTCCACGCCTTGGCGATTCCCATTGCGCCGTACTGATAGAGCCCGGACAGCACCGGATACTCCATATACCGCGTCTCGGGCTTGCCGTCACCGCCGAAGTCGGTCCACTGCTTCTTGTACGGGAACGCGCCCTCGTTCAGATGTTCCGCGCCGTACAGCGGCACCGTATCGGAGTAGCACATGGCCACGTACTGGCGGCTGTTGTTCCAATCCAACCCGATCCCGCCCGCGCCGTCGGGAGCCTGCTGAATACAGGCCGCCTTGCCGAACCAGCTCAGCGCCAGGAAGAGCACCGCGAACGCCATGAGCACCCGCATGGGCGTCCAGAACCGGACCCGCCCGATGAGCGCGTGATCACCGACCGGGCCGCCGATCAGATCGCACAGCTGCGCGGTGAGCGTATCGGTGCGACTGGGCTTGTCACGGTCGTCGACCGACCGCAGATCGGCGGCCAGTGGTGCGGGGGAGACATACCGCACCGGGGCGGACGGGCCGGGTTCCGGTGCGCCACCGGCCGACTCGCCGAGGGCGGTCGACCGGTGTGTCACTTCCTGCTCGATCACGCCTCGAGGCTACCGATTGCGTGGAGTCCCGTTGCCGTTGCCGTTCCCGTTGCCGTTGCCGTTGCCGTTCCCATTACCGCCCCCACCGCTATTGGGTGTGGTCGTGAGCGGTGAACCATCCGAGGGCGCCACCGGTTGTCCGGACATCGGACCCGCGCCCGGATCCGTCGACGGCTGCGGTTGCGCCCGCTGCTGGTTCTGCGGGTTCGGCGCGATACCTGGCACCGGAATCGTGATGCCGGGCAGGATCTCGACCTGGCTCTGGGTGATCACCGGCGGCAGAATCGGCGCGTCGGTGGTCGAAGGCGCGGTGTACGGCGCGGACCAGGACGGCACACCCGCCTGGCCACCGATGGTGCCCGGCTTGGGGAACTTGCTGTTCGGCACACCCTTGAGCGCACCGTCCATGGTGCCCTTCCAGATATCGGCGGGCAGGCCGGAGCCGTAGATCATGCCGCCGTTGGCATTTCGCAGCTTCACACCCTGTTCGGTGCCCATCCAGACCGCGGTGGAGAGCTCCGGGGTGAAACCGACCATCCAGGAGTCACGGTTCTCACCGGTGTCGCCGAGCTGGTTGGTACCGGTCTTGGTGGCCGATTCCCGGCCGCCGGCCAGATTGTGATTACGCGACCACGCCGCGATCGGCTTCATGGCATCGGTGACATTGTCCGCCACCGCGGCCGAAACTCGCTGCTCGCCAGCGGTTTCGCCGCGATCGAGCAGTACGGTGCCCTCCGAGGTGACCACCTTCTGCACGAAATGCGGTGCGCGGTACATGCCCGAGGCGGCCAGGGTGGCGTACGCGGAGGCCATATCGAGCGGCCGCACCTGGTACTGACCCAGCACCACACCGTTGTTGGGGCCGCTGCCGTCGGGTTCGGTCAGCGATTTGCCGACGCCCGGGATGTTCTCCGGAATGCCGAGCTTATGCGCCATATCGGCGATCTTCTGCGGGCCGTTGCCCGGCATATCCAGCATCATCCGGTAGAAGCTGGTGTTCAACGAGCGCTTGAGCGCCTCGGCGATGGTGCACATACCGCACTGCTCGCCCTCGACATTGGTGATCTTGATGCCGTTCACCGTCACCGGCGAGGAGTCGTACAGCGTAGAGAGCGGTTTGCCCAGTTCCAGGTTCTCGGCCAGACCGAAGACCTTGAACGAAGAGCCCGGCGGCAGACCGGCATTGGCGAAGTCATAACCCTGACCATCGGTGCCGCCGTAGTAGGCGCGCACCGCACCGGTCTTGGGATCCACCGACACCACCGCGGTGCGCAGGATGTCCGGCTCTCCGTCCATGGTCTTGTTCACCGAATCGACCGCGGCCTGCTGGGCCTTCTGATCGATGGTGGTGGTGATCTGCAGACCCTCGGTGTTCAGCTCGTGTTCGCTGATGCCCGCGGCCTCGAGCTCCTTGAGCACCTGGGTCTTGATCAGGCCCTCCGGACCGCTGTCCATGGTCTTGTCACCGGCGGCCTGCGCGGCCGGAATCACCTGCGGGTACTGCATTCCCGCGCGCTGCGCCGCGGGCAGGTTGCCGCCGGAGACCATACCGTCGAGCACATAGTTCCAGCGCGTCTGCGCGCCCTTGGGGTTCTTCTCCGGATCCAGGTTGGACGGCTGCTGAATCGTCGCCGCCAGCATCGCGCCCTCGGCGGGATCGAGTTCGGAGACCTTCTTGCCGAAGTACGCCTTCGACGCCGCGTCGATGCCGTACGCGCCGCGGCCGAAGTAAATGGTGTTCAGGTACGCGGTGAGAATGTCGTCCTTGGACCACTGCCGCGCCATCTTGGCCGAGATCACCAGCTCGTGCAGTTTACGGCTGAGCGAGCGCTCGTCACCGACCATGGCGTTCTTCACATACTGCTGGGTGATCGTGGAACCACCACCGGCACTGGCCTTTCCCATCACATTGTCGCGCGCGGCGCGCACGAAGCCCGAGATGGAGAAGCCCGGATTGGTGTAGAAGTCGCGATCCTCGGCCGCGATCACCGCATTGCGCACGTGCGGCGGGATCTGGTCGATGGTCACATCGGACCGGTTGCCTTCCGGCGGAACCACTTTGGACAGCACCGAGGTGCCGTCCGCCATGAACATGGTGGCCACCTGGTTGGTCTTGATGTCACCGGCCTTGGGCACGTCCACGGTCGAGTACGCGACCAGGAACATGGTGCTGGGCGCGACGATGAACAGCGCCATGATCACGTAGCAGACCCGGCGGACGATCTTCCAGGTGGATTTCCTCTTCGGTCGGCGCGCACCGCCACCGCCGCCACCGGGGCCCTCGCCACCGGGACGCCGCGGCGGCGGACCGCCCGGAGCGCCACCCTGGGGACGGCGATTCACGACGGCGTTCCCGCCGGTCGGCGGGCGCGAGCGCTCGTCACCGCGAGTCCGGTCGGCGGTCCCCGCACCCGCGCGAGCCTGCACCCGCGGAGCGCGATCGGAAACCCGCTCGGCGCGATCGGAGGTCGCAGCCCGCTGCAGATGCGGGGGAACGGCTTGGCGGCCACCGGTATTCATCTTCTGGGTGGCATCGGGCGCGGGCAGCTTGCGGGTCGCGTCCGGAGCGGGGCGGCCACCCTGCGGCGGCGGACCCGGACGGCGCGGCGGCTGACCCGCGGGC
>NZ_BDAW01000019.1 GCF_001625085.1 Nocardia acidivorans NBRC 108247 | reverse complement strand
GGTGCCCGCCAACGGGTTTCGGCGGCGGGTTGCTGTGGGCCGCGGGCGGTGCGGGCATGCTGGCCGCCGCCGAGACGCTCATTCGGCGCGCGGACGCGCAGCACGCCGAACGGGTCCGGCAGCTCGGGCCGATGGGATCGCACGCACCGATGGCCGAGGACGGACTCGGTATCGAACCCGGACTCTCGCCGCTGATCACCAAGGCGGGCAGATTCTATGTGGCCGATGTGAATCCGCGCCCGCCGCGCATCGATCCGAAGCAGTGGCGGCTGCGCATCAGCGGGAAGGTCGCGCATCCGCTGCGGCTGTCGCTGGCGGATCTGGCCGAACAGGCGGTGGAATTCGACGCGGTCATGGTGTGCGTGCACAACACGCCCGGTAAGCATCGCGCCGGGAATGCCCGCTGGTTCGGGGTGCCGCTGACCGCGCTCTTCGACCACGCCATGCCCGAGGCGGCAGCGACCCGGCTGGTGACGCGTGCGGTGGACGGGTACACCATCTCGCTGCCGATGGAGAAGTTGCGCACCGGCGAGCTGCCCGGCTATCTGGTGATCGGTATGAACGGTGCGCCGCTGCCGCCCGAACACGGTTTTCCGGCAAGGGTTTTCGTACCGGGCATCTACGGCCAGTACACCGGGGCCAAATGGATCTCCGAGCTCGAGCTGGCCGACGACTCGCATGTCGACTACTGGTGCAAGCGCGGCTGGACCGATGAAATACTGTGGGTGACACCGCAATCCCGAATCGATGTGGCTTCCAGTGGGCATGGCAGTCCCGGCAAGACCACGGTCGCGGGGGTGGCCTGGGCGCCACCGGACGGCGTCTCCGCCGTCGATATCCGCGTCGATGGAACCGACTGGGCGCCAACCGAACTCGGTGCCGAGTCGGCTCCGGCGGCCTGGCGGCGCTGGCGCACGGTGGTGGATCTGCCGCCCGGCACGCACACCATCCAGGCCCGGGCGACCGGGCGCTCCGGTGCGGTGCAGGACGGCGCCGAGCGACCGCCCTTCCCGTCCGGGCCGAGCGGATTCCATACGGTGACCCTCACCATCTGAGGCGAAGTCATGACATCTGTCATGGACGAACCGTGACGGTCGTGCCGGGTGGGCGCGGACGTCCCGGTCGATAGTGGGGGTATGAGCGCTCCGGAGCCGGACAGCGGCCGCACGGTGCAGGTCCGTGACCTGTGGGGCCGGCGCACGCTGTCGTGCTCTGCGGTAGCGTCCCGCGCTGTGGAGGACAGTCCGGAGAGCATTACGCGACGCCGACGGCTCGGCTGGGTGTTCGCGGCCGTCTGGTCGGTGTATCTGATCGCGCCGCTGCGGACAGCATGGGAGCTGGACGATCCGGCGTCGCGGATCTACACGCTCACCGTCATCATCGCCTTCGGCCTGGCGTACATCGGTTCGTACTGGTATCTGCTGCGCTCGCCGAGCATCGGGCCGATCTGGCCGAGCCCGCCGGGGCGCACCGTATTCCTGATGCTCGGCGTGCAATTCGCGTTCCTGGTCGCGATCGCGGTGACGCTGCACGGGCAGGCGGCGCGGCTGGGCATCTATCTGGCCTCGTTCATCGCCTTCACCCTGCCGATTCCGCTGGGCATCGCGACGCTGAGCGCGGTCATGCTGGCCACGACCGTGGTACCGCAGCTGATCGCGGGCAGCCCACCCGATTACGACACGCTCGAATCAATGGCCATGGCGGCCTTCGCGGTCGGCGGCATCCGCCAGCTGATCCAGCGCAATCAGCAGCTCACCATCGCCCGCCTGCAATTGACCGAGCTCGCCATCGCCGAGGAGCGGCTGCGCGTGGGCCGGGACGTGCACGACATCCTGGGGCATTCGCTGACCGTCATCACGGTGAAAACCGAACTGGCGCAACGACTGCTGGAGGTCGATCCGGAGCGCGCCAAACAGGAGCTGGCCGATGTGGAGCGGTTGGCGCGCGAATCCCTGGCCGGGGTGCGCAGCACCGTGGGCGGACTGCGCGAGGTATCGCTCGCCGGGGAACTCGGCAATGCGCGAACGGCCCTGCGCGCGGCCGAGATCGAGGCCGATCTACCCGACTCCGACACCCTGCCGGTGCGGCACAGCGTGGTCTTCGGATGGGTGCTGCGCGAGGCGGTCACCAATATCGTGCGGCACAGCGGGGCCCGGCACGCCACCGTGCGGGTCACGCCGACCAGTATCGAGGTCGGCGATGACGGCGGCGGGCTGGGTGGGCAAGGCTACGGGTCCGGCCTCACCGGGCTGAGCGAACGGGTGCGCGCCGCCGGGGGCACGCTCACCGTGGCGAATCGCCCGGAGGGCGGATTACGGGTACTGGCAAGCTTTCCGGCGGAACCGATGGGAGACCCGCGATGATCAAACTGCTCCTCGCCGACGATCAGGCACTGGTGCGCGGGGCCCTCGCGGCCCTGCTGAACCTGGAGTCCGACCTCGAGGTGGTCGCCGAGGTGGGCCGCGGCGACGAAGTGCTGGCCGCCGTCGCACGCACCACCCCCGATGTGGCCCTGCTCGATGTCGAAATGCCCGGCCTGGACGGCATAGCCGCCGCCGCGCAACTGCACACCGCCCACCCGGCGGTCCGCATCCTCATGGTCACCACCTTCGGCCGCCCCGGCTACCTGCGCCGCGCCATCGACGCCGGAGCCAGCGGCTTCGTGGTCAAGGACACCCCCGCCCGCGAACTGGCCGACGCCGTCCGCCGAGTCCATATGGGCCTGCGCGTAGTGGACCCCGCCCTTGCCACCGAAACCCTCACCGCCGGAACCTCCCCCCTCACCACCCGCGAACGCGAGGTCCTCGCCGCCGCCTCCCACGGCGCCACCGCCGCCGCCATAGCCAAATCCCTGCACCTCTCAGAAGGCACGGTCCGCAACCACCTCTCCTCCGCCATAGGCAAAACCGGCACCCGAACCCGCGCCGAAGCCGCCCACACCGCCGAACGCCTCGGCTGGCTGTAACCCCACCGCGCGCAGGTTAGAAGCGGCCGCCGCGGCTGATGCGGCGGGAGCCGTCGGAGCCGCCGTAGGAGCCGGGGCCGTAGGAGCCGCCGCCGAAACCGCCTCCGCCGCTGCGGGATCCGCCCATACCGCGGAGCATGCCGTCGATGAGGATGCCGCTCAGGACCGCGCCGGTTTGGGAGTTGGAGCCGGGCTGTCGGGATTGCCACTGTTCGACGGCGGCCTGAGCGGTGACCAGGGCGCGGGTGCCGAGTTCGGTGGCGCGCTGGGCGGCGGTAAGTGCCTGTGCGGGATCGGATTCGGCCAATCGCTGGGCTTGGTCGAGGCTGCGCTGGGCCTCGGCGAGGCGGGTGCGGGGTTCGGCGTCGACGCCGCCGCGGCGGGTGCTGATGAAATCGGTGGCGGCATTGATCTGGCTGCGCGCGGCGGTGACGGCCTGCTCCAGGCGGCGGGCCAGATCCTCGGCGGCGAGTTTGCGATCGGTGGCCGCGGCAATCGCCTTGTCCAGCACGGTATCCGCGGCCACCGCCTGCTGGAAGGTGCCGAGGGGATTGTTCGCGCCCTCGGTGCTGGCCCGGTCGAGGGCGGTGCGGGCGGTGGTGGCGGCCGCCGCCAACTCCGGTCCGCCGTGCCTGGCGAGGGTCGCGGCGGTGCCGAGATCGTGCCGCAGTTCCTCGATGATGCCGGGCAACCCGGCGCGCGCCTGTTCGATATCGGTGGCGGCGGTATCGACCGCATCCAGCAGTGTGCGTGCGGTATTCACCGCCGACTCGGCCGAGCGAATGGCCGCCACCGCCGCCCCCTGCTGGCCGACGGGTCGTGCCACGGCGCTGCGGCCGTCCTGAATCCCCTTCTCCGCGAAGCTGATTCGCTCCCTGGCCATATTCACATTGTCGCGAATGGGTGCGAGCACCGAGGCGGGCTGGGCGGCCGTCAACTGTGCGAGGGTGGCCTCGGAACCCGGCACCCGGGTGGTCAGCTCCACCACGTCGCGGGTCAAACCGTCCAGGCGTTCCCCCGCATTGATGAGCAGATTCCGCATGGCGTCGAATTCGCTGACTTTCGCGTCGAGTTCCTGATCGGCGCGCCCGCAGGTGCTGATCAAATCGACCAGCATGGCCCGTTGCTGGTCCGGAGTTTCGGGAATATCGTCGTCGAGTTGCTGGCGGATGGAAAAGGCTTTGGCGAGCGCGTTCTTCGCCGCGTCGAGCGCCGCGGTGAATGGCGCGGTGGCGGTCGCGCCGAATTCGTCGGTGGCGAGCCGCAATTCTTCGGCGCTGGTGCGAATCGCATTGTCGGTATCGACGAGCAGCTCTTTCGAGCGCGCGTCCAGCGCCGCCGGCGGTAATGCCCCGAGCGCTCCCGCATCCGCCGGATCGACCTTGCGCGCAGCCTCCAACTCGGCCCGCCCGCGCCGCGCCTTGCGCCCCCGCGACCACAGCAGCAGCCCGCCGACCAGCAGCGCGACCACGAGCACCAGCCCCAGCAGCACCCAGACGCTCAACCCGCCGCCGGAGTCGTTCATGGCCGCGGACAACCCCTGGGCCGTCGCGACCGCCGCCCCCGCCCACTCCCCGGCGCGCAGCGTCGGCTCGACCTGATCACCCAGCAGTCGATCGAGCTCCTCATCGCTGACCGAGGACGGCGCACTCCCGGTGAACGCGTACCCGCGATCGTCGACGGCGACCGAGAGCAGCACATCGCGATCCCCGAAGTTGGAGGCCCGCGCGGTCTGCTCACCCCAGCTCTGCGCGTCCAATCCGCCGAAGTCGCGCACATACACGACCCACAGCCGCTCATGGTCTTTCGCGTAGAGCGCATCGATCGCCGACTGCACCTGCGCGGTCTGCCCGCCGCGCAACGCGCCCGCCAGATCGGTGACATAGCTGGGCAGCCGCTGGGGCTGCTCGGCACCCGCCGGCGCGGCCGTCCCGGCGAGAACGATCAAGGCCGGCACGAAGCCGGACAACAGCGTGGAGAGCTGCTTCGGTAGCCGCATCAGATGAATCTATCCGCCGGATGCGAGCCACGAGGTTTCTTCCGGTCACCCGTGTCGGCGGCCATGACTACGATCAGAGGGGTGATCACGATCGATACCTCGTACACAGGTCATGTCGCCCCCGGTTCGGACCCGCAGCAGCGGAGCGTTCCCGGTGCCCGCATCGTCAAGATGTCGGTCGGCGCGATGGATAACAACGTGTACCTGGTGCAGTGCGAGAGAACGGGATCCACGCTGCTCATCGATGCCGCCAATGAGGCGGAACGCATTCTGGAACTGCTGGCCCAGCAGGCCCCCGACGGCGTCGAACTGCTGGTCACCACGCACCGCCATCCGGACCACTGGTGGGCGCTGGCCGATGTGGTCGCCGCGCGCGAGATCCCGTCCGCCGCGCATGAACTCGATGCCGAGGCGCTGCCGGTCCCGCCGAGCCGCGTGCTCACCGACGGCGACAAGATCCGCATCGGCGACCTGGAGTTCGAGGCCATTCACCTGAGCGGGCACACCCCCGGCTCGGTGGCGCTCGCCTTCACCGATGGTGACGACCGCACCCACCTGTTCACCGGAGATTCGCTGTTCCCCGGCGGCGTCGGCAAAACCGGCTCCCCGGCGGAGTTCGCCTCGCTGCTGGGCGATGTGGAGTCCAAACTCTTCGCGCGCTATCCGGACGACACCGTGGTGTACCCCGGCCACGGCGACGACACCACCCTCGGCGCTCAGCGCCCACAATTGCCCGAGTGGCGGCGGCGCGGTTGGTAAAACTCCGGAACCGCGACCCCGAGCCCGCCTGGGCTCCGCCGCCGGTCGGTAGATCCCGTGATGGCTTCGCCGCGGGCACCCTGCGCTGGGCGCGCCGACTGCTGGTCGGCGCGCTACTCATGGGCCTGCTGGTGATCTGCGGTACCGCGGTGCGGGTCTGGCAGGTGGCCCGCATCGACGATTGGGCGACCGCCGACGCCATCGTGGTGCTCGGCGCGGCGCAGTACGACGGCACCCCGTCCTCGGTATTCCAGGCTCGATTGGATCAGTCGTACAAACTGTTTCAGAAAGGAGTCGCCCCGCTCATCGTGACGGTGGGCGGAAAACAGGTGGGGGACAACTACACCGAGGCCGCCGCGGGCAAGCTGTATCTGGAGAATCGCGGCGTCCCGGCCGAGCGCATCCTGGCCGTCGAGACAGGTTCGGACACCCTGCAAAGCGTGGAGGCCGTCTCCAAAGCGCTACTGGCGCGCGATAAGTCGTCGGTGGTGCTGGTGAGCGATCCCTGGCATTCGCTGCGCACCCGCACCATGGCGCGCGATGCCGGACTCGCGGCCTGGACCGCGCCGACTCGGACCGGCCCGGCGGTGTACACGCGGGAATCGCAGGCGCACGGCATATTTCGCGAGACCTTCGCACTGCTGTGGTACCAGTTGACCCACTATTCGGCCGATTTCACCTACACGGCGGAGCAGTGATCATGAGTTCGCGAATCGATTACGACCGGGTCTACAGCGAGCACGATCGGGAGCGGCTGGTCCCCGAGACCGATCGCACGGCCGGGCTCAGCTGGTCGCCCGCCCCGGCCCGGCGCAGTGAATTCGCCCGCGACCGGGCACGGGTGCTGCATTCGGCGGCACTGCGCCGACTCGCCGACAAGACGCAGGTCATGGGTCCGCGCGATGGCGACACCCCGCGCACCCGGCTCACCCATTCGCTGGAGGTCGCGCAGATCGGGCGCAGTATCGCCGACGGGCTGGGCTGTGATCCGGATCTGGTGGATCTGGCCGGGCTGGCGCACGATATCGGGCATCCGCCGTACGGGCACAATGGTGAGAAGGCGCTCGACCAATTCGCCGACGCGCACGGGGGTTTCGAGGGCAATGCGCAGAACCTGCGGATTCTGACCCGGTTGGAGCCGAAGGTCTTCGACGAGCACGGGCACAGTTTCGGGCTGAACCCCACCCGGGCCGCCCTGGACGCGGTCATCAAATACCCTTGGGGCAGAACGGGTCCCGGAACCAAATTCGGGGCGTACGACATCGATATGGATCGCCTGGCGTGGGTGCGCAAGGGCGCGCCCGACCGGCGGCAATGCCTGGAATCCCAGGTCATGGACTGGTCCGACGACGTGGCCTATTCGGTGCACGACGTCGAGGACGGGATCATTGTCGGCCGGATCGATCTGCGCGCGCTCGCCGATCCCATCGAACAGGCCGCTCTCGCCGAACTCGGTGCGCGACAGCACAAGTCATTGACCGTCGACGAATTGGTCGCCGCCGCACAGCGCCTCTCCGAACTGCCGGTGGTGGTCGCGGCGACCGCGTACGACGGTTCGCTCCGGGCCTCGGTCGGCCTCAAACGCCTCACCAGCGATCTGGTCGGCCGATTCGCCACCGCCGCCGTGGAAGCCACCCGCGCGGCCTGGGGCGGCCGCCAATTATGCCGCTACACAGCCGATCTGGAGGTGCCGCGGATCGTGGCGGCCGAGGTCGCGGTGCTCAAGACCATGGCGCTGCGCTATGTGCTCTCGGACCCCATCCACCAGGTCCGTCAGGCCGGACAGCGCGAGCGCATTCTGATGGTCGCGCAACACCTGTCCGATATCGCGCCGCGCGGCCTGGACCGCCTGCTGCTGCCCTGGTGGGAGGAGGCCACCGACGATTCCGCCCGGGTGCGGGTGATCGTCGATCAGATCGCCTCGTACACCGAAAGTCGCCTGGAACGGGTGGCCGCCGTAATCCCCTGATACATAGGTTTCGCGGACCGAATCGGAAACCGCTACGGTGAGCGGGCACATGAGCTGAGAGCGGGCCGATCGGGCTCGCGGAGGGGGGATCGTGGATCCGAATCCGCCGGAACATCCGAATACGCCGGGGCCGGACAAGCCCGTCGAGCTGGGTAAGCCGCTCGAGCCGGGACAGCGACCGCCCGCGGATCCGACCGTGGTCGCCTGGCCGTCCGGACAGCATCAGAATGTGGACCCGACACAGCAGGGCGTGCCCGGCCGGCAGGGCTGGGGACAGCCCGCCGATCAGCAGCAGTGGGGTCAGCCCGCCGCCGGTCCGCAGGGCTGGGGTCAGCCGGCCGATCAGCAATCGTGGGGTCAGCCCGCGCAACCCAACACCGGTGGGCAGTGGCCCAATCAGCCCGATCCGGGCGCGCCGTACGGTGCGCAGCCCTCATATCAGGGGGCCGCGCCGTATCCGGGCTATCCGGAGAATCCGGCCTACGGTCAGCCGTATCCGCAGCCCGGCCCGTACTCGGGGACCCCGGGGTATCCGGCCGCGCCGTATTCGGGTCCGCCGCAGGGCACCAATGGTTTCGCCATTGCCGCGCTGATCACCGGCCTGCTCGGCATGTGCCTGCTCTCGGTGCCGTTCGGTGTGATCGCGCTGAGTCAGATCAAGGATCGCAATCAGCAGGGCAAGGGGCTGGCCATCACCGGCTTGGCGCTCACGGGTGTGTGGGCCGTGGTCGGCGTGGTCATCTTCGCGGTGGGCGTCTCCGGCAGCAAGGACTCCTCCACCGACTCGTACTCGCCGCCCTCGGTGAACTTCACGCCGCCGTCGATCAATTTCTCGACGCCGTCGCTACCGACGACCACCGCGTCATCGGGCGGGTACACGCTGCTGCGCAATCTGAAGGACGGCGATTGCGTGAACGGGGTGCACCGCAAGACCTCGATCAGCGGCGCGACCGTCACCCCCTGCAGCGGACCGCACGACGCCGAGGTGTTCCTGAACTTCTCGCTGCCCAGCTGGACCGGGGATCAGCAGTCCAAGGATTACGCCGAGACCAAATGCTCGGAGGTGTTCGATCGGATCGACGCCAAGACCTCGGGGCTGAGTTACCTCTACTATCGGCCGCATTCGCAGTCGGAGTGGAGTACCGATCCGACGGTGCAGTGCGTGGCCATCAATGACAATGAGACGCAGTTGACGGGCAAACTGCCGCGTTAACCGCAGTGCTCGATATAGCGGGCGATGGTTTCGGCGGGCGGGCCGTCCGCCAGGAGGCGGCCCTCGTCGAAGACCAATACGCGGTCGAAGTCGGCGAGCAGATCGAGATCGTGTGAGATGACCACGATCCGCTGCGGAAGTTCGTGCAGCAGTTGGCTTATGCGGCGTTTGTTGCGCAGGTCCAGCAGCGTGGTCGGTTCATCGAAGACGACGTAGTCCGGGCGCACCGACAGCACCGCGGCAATAGCCAGGAGTTGTTTCTGGCCGCCGCTGAGCAGGTGTGCGGGATGCTGGCCGAACTCGGTGAGACCGTATTCGGCCAGCACCTCCGAAACCCGTTGCGGTATCTCGGATTTGGCGAGGCCGTGGTGTTTGAGGCCGAAGGCCAGATCCTCGGCGACCGTCGGCATGACGATCTGCACATCCGGATCCTGGAAGACGAAGCCGACCCGGCGGCGCACCGCCCGGCCCTGTTTGCGGGTGTCGAGGCCGTCGACTCGCACCCGGCCCTTCGTGGGAACCTGGAGGCCGTTCAGCAGCCGCGCGAAGGTGGATTTGCCCGAACCGTTCGAGCCGATCACGGAGATGCGCCGCTCGGTCAGTGTCAGGTCCAGCGGGGCCAGCACCTCGCGCTCGCCGAAACTGTGTGCGACGCCGTCGAGTTCGATCACGCGCGCGCCGGAATCATCGGATAGGCCCGGCGCACCGCGAGGGCGGCGAGTGAGCCGATAACGGTCTTCACCAGATCACCGGGCAGGAACATCACCGAGGTGACGATCGCCTTGTGCAGCGAGATATGCGCGGCCACGGCCATCCACGGGATACCGATGGCGTAGAGCACCACCGCACCGCCGAGAAAGTTGATCGCCAGGGCGATGGGCAGGTTGTACTGCCGCCACAGTCGTTCGGTGAGCAATCCGATCACCAACGCTCCGATCGGGTAGGCGATGACGAACCCACCCGTCGGGCCCATGATCACCGAGAGTCCGCCGCGGCCGCCCGGCAGCACCGGCAGGCCGATGAACACCAGTGCGTCGAAGAGCAGAATCGCCAGCGCACCGCGCTTCGCGCCCAGGATCGCGCCCGCCAGGATCACGCCCAGGGTTTGTGAGGTGAAGGGTGCGAACGCACCCGGAAGTTGAATGAGCGGGAAGAACCCGAGCACCACCATGATTGCCGCGAACAGCGCTACCTGCGCCAAATCCCTACTACGCACCGGGGAAGCTTAAAGGGGCCGTGGTCCGTAGTGATCGGCCACGTCCCGTCCGCACATTTTCGGCAATCGTTCAGTCGAGGCCGCGGGCATCCAGGGCCTCGCCGACCTGATCGGCCATCCGCAGGGTCCGGATCAGCAAGGGGATAAGGAATACGGTGCTGCGCTCGATGCCGCGGGCGCGCTGGGCGGAGCGGACCAGCTCGGCCTGTTCGCGGATGACCGGGATGAATCGGATGGTCATGGCGACCAGCAGGCCGACGCGATCCGGGCGCACCCCGAGGGGGCGCAGTGGGCGCAGGGCCGTTTCGATGGTGTCGATCATGGCGGAGGTTCGCGTGGTCAGCGTGACCAGATTGGCGAGCAATACCAGCGTGAGTAAACGCTCGCCGACCACGACTCCGCTCTGCCAGCCGGTGAACAGCAACTGCGCGATCATGATCAAGATCAGGAACGGGGTGAGGCTCACCACCTGTTTCGCGGTCGCCCGCCACGGAATCCGCGCCACCGCGTACAGCAGCAGGACGACGGCCAGCGCGAGCGCGAGCCACGGTATCGACCGGACGAAGAACAGCGCCGTGCCCGCCACGGCGAGGACCACGAGTTTCGCCCCGGCGGGCACGGTATGCACCGGCGTCCGGGCGTCGTGGTAGAGGCTGAGCACCGGTAGATCCTGGCATGCGGGGTTCGGGGCATTCGGTCCGGTGTCCAGCCGTGCGTCCCGGTCCCGCGCGCCGCCGGCGCGCGGCTAGACTCGCCCCGTGGCAGGCCGACTTCCAGACCGCGATATCGCGGCGATTCGTGAACGCGCTCGGATCGAGGATGTGGTCGGCGAGTACGTGGCGCTCAGGCGTGCCGGTGCCGACTCCATGAAGGGGCTCTGTCCCTTCCACGACGAGAAATCGCCGTCCTTCCATGTGCGCCCGAATCATGGGCATTTCCACTGCTTCGGCTGCGGTGAGGGCGGTGACGTCTTCGCTTTCCTGCAGAAGATCGAGCACATCGGCTTCGTCGAGGCCGTCGAGCAGGTGGCCGACAAGCTCAACTACAAGATCAATTACGAAGGTGGCGGCACCTCGGTGCAGCGCGACCGCGGCACCCGCTCGCGGCTGGTCGCGGCCAATGCCGCGGCGCACGAGTTCTATATGGCCAAGCTGGGGGAGCCCGAGGCCGAGATGGCCCGCAAGTACCTCACCGACCGCAATTTCGATGCCGGCGCGGCGCATCAGTTCGGCTGCGGTTATGCGCCCGGCGGCTGGGATACGCTCACGAAACACCTGCTGCGCAAGGGATTCGAGTTCAAGGAGCTGGAGGCGGCGGGGCTGTCCAAGCAGGGGCAGCGCGGGCCGATGGACCGGTTCAACCGGCGGCTGCTGTGGCCCATCCGCAATCTCGGCGGGGAGGTGATCGGCTTCGGCGCGCGCCGACTGTTCGACGACGACACCATGACGGCCAAGTACATCAACACCCCGGAAACGGTGCTGTACAAGAAGTCCCAGGTGCTGTTCGGGCTGGATCTGGCCAAGCGCGAGATCGCCAAGGGGCATCAGGCGGTGGTGGTCGAGGGCTACACCGATGTGATGGCCATGCATCTGTCCGGCGTGAAAACCGCTGTGGCGTCCTGCGGTACGGCCTTCGGCGAGGAGCACCTCGCCATGCTGCGCAGGCTGTTGATGGACGACAATTTCTGGCGCGGCGAGATCATCTACACCTTCGACGGTGACGCGGCCGGACAGGCGGCGGCGCTCAAGGCGTTCTCCGGTGATCAGAAGCTGGCCGGGCAGACCTATATCGCCGTGGCCCCCGACGGCCTGGACCCGTGCGAACTGCGCCAGCGCAGCGGCGACGGTTCCGTCCGCGATCTGGTGGCGCGCCGGGTTCCGCTGTACGAGTTCGTGATTCGCGGTCTGCTGGCCGAACACAATCTCGATACGCCCGAGGGACAGGTGGACGCGCTGCGGCGCGCTGTGCCGGTGGTGGCGCAGATCAAGGACAACGCGCTGCGCAAGGCGTACGCCACCAAGCTCGCCGGTTGGGTGGGCTGGGACGATATCCAGATGGTGGTGCGCCGGGTCGGCGACGAGGCGCGCAAGAACGCCCGCGGCGGTTCGGCGGCCGGTACCGCTCGCCGTGGCATTCCCGAACGTGAAGCGCCGCAACCGGTTACCGAACAGGTCGCCACGCGACCGAGTCCGCGTGATCCGGTGCTGGCCCCCCAGCGCCAGGCCCTGGCCGCCGCCCTGCAATACCCGGCCTTCGCGGGCCCGGTCTTCGATTCGCTTGAACCGGAGGCGTTTACGCATCCGGCCTACGTGGCCACCCGCGCCGCGATCGCCGAAGCGGGCGGCACCGCAGCGGGTTTGGGCGGCGCGGAGTGGGTCGCGGCGGTGGCCGACAACACCGACGATCTCACCATGCGCGCTTTGGTGTCCGAATTGGCCGCTGAGCAACTTCCGGTCAAATCCGAGGCCGATATCCCCCGCCTGGTCACCGGCGTGCTGGCGCGCGTCCAGGAGGCGTGGGTCGGCCGGCAGATCGCGGAGTTGAAATCCAAACTCCAGCGCATCTCCTCCACCGAACAATCCGAGGCGTACTTCGCCCTCTTCGGCGACCTCGTCGCCCTGGAGCAGTACCGCAAGAGCCTGCTCACCCAGGCCATGGGCAACTCCGAGGATTTCGGCGGCCGCTAGCCCCTGACGCGACGAACACCCGAATTCGGCTGCGCTCCAGCCAACTTCGGGTGTTCGGTACGTTCTGTGTTCCGCTACCGCCGCAACTGGTCGTGCGGCACCAGAATGGTGGTCCGCTCATCGAGCGGCTCCATGGGCTCCAGCTTCGGCTGCGTACTCAACTTGTCCGACAGACGCTGCCGCGAAACCTGCACCAGCTTCCGTGTGACCGGACTCTCACTGATCGCACGGGTAGTCTTACTGATCTGCTCATACCGGGCTCGCCCGGCCTTCGCGCCCAGCACATACCCGGCCGCGACGCCGATGATCAACCGCAGCATGTCGAGAAGCTCCTCCCGTTGGCCTGTCCGCGTGTACATCCTGCCCGAAGCCCCGCCCCCTGTCGACGCCGCCCCTCCACCCGCATGTCCCCAGGTAGAAGCACGATTTGGGAAGTGAACAACCCATACGCTAAAGTTTTCTCCGGTCGCCCGAGAGGGAGACCGGGAACAATCCCCTATAGCTCAATTGGCAGAGCAGCCGACTGTTAATCGGCAGGTTTCTGGTTCGAGTCCAGATGGGGGAGCAAGAATAATGGCCCCTGACCAGGGAATCTGGTCAGGGGCATTATTCGTTCGGCCCCTTGATTGGACTCCGTTCCAAGAAAACCCAAGAATTCGCCGCTGAATGTTTCGTCGACCCGGTGTCGTCGAAGTCCGGCCAGGGTCGTCTGACGGTGTCGCAGGATGGTTCCGAGCAGTGGCGCGTTCGTCCCGGTTTCGTCGGTAGTGGGCTGGGGGTCCGGCAGGGCTAATTCGCTTGTGGGAGCGATGCTGCCTGTCGCCGACGAGAGTGTGATGAGCCGGAAGCTGCGGCACGGAGTCACCCACGACATGAGCGCTGTCACATGGCATCTCGATCGTCCGATCTGGGCGTCCTTTGGGGGCTGACTATTTCGAGGAGGGCTGGATCGGCCCTGGGTTCGTGATCATCGTGGTCGGCGTCTCTGTCCATACAGGGGCCGGGTATTGGTTCGGCAATACTTCTGGGATGTCAGCCTCGTTGGTGCCTTGCTTGGCAGCTGCGCAACTTCGAACTGAATTCACCCGAGTATGGCGAGTACCTGCGGCGGATCGCGGAGGGCTTCCAGCGCAATCAGCGCGACAAAACCGAGGAAGGTTAGCGCCTGCACGTCGTGGCGTAGCTGTGGGCGCGAACGTCCGGAACTGCCGCGACCCGGGCGTCGGTCAGCCGTCCAAACAGGTTGGCTGACAGTGGCTCCCGGTGCGCGGTAGTGCTGCTGACACGACGTCATCATGTTGTTCAGGTTCGGGGAAGTGTCCCCACCTGGCAGAGTGCTGGGTATGACAGTCTCGGCTCCGAAAGCTGATCTGCACCGTTACCTACGCTCTGCCCGCGCCGCGGTGCTGTGGAAGCTCGACGGCTTGTCCGAGTACGACATACGTCGTCCGCTAACCCCCACTGGCACAAACCTTCTCGGCTTGGTCAAGCACCTCGCCACCGTCGAGTTCGGCTACTTCGGTGAAACCTTCGCACGCCCATACCGCGAGCCGTTGGCCGAACACGACTTCGAAGCCGACCCCACGGCCGATATGTGGGCCACACCTGATCAATCGCGCGAGGACATCGTCGCGTTCTACCGGCGGGCATGGGCACACGCCGACGCCACGATCGAGGTTCTCGACCTGACCGCTGAAGGCTCGGTCACGTGGTGGTCCGATGAGCACCGGACCGTTACCCTGCACCAAATCCTGGTCCACGTCACCGCGGAGACTCACCGGCACGCCGGGCACGCCGACATCATCCGAGAACTCATCGACGGCAGCGTCGGGCTGCTCGATGGCAACGACAATATGCCCGCCACCGACCCGGACTGGTGGCAGCACCACAGAGCCGGGCTGGAGCGAACAGCGAAACTGGCCGCAGAACGTCGATGACTGAACCCGTTTCGGGCCTTGAACCCGGCCCCAATCTGCACCTACCGGTCACCGCGGCCGATTTGGGACCAACAACGTCCGAATATCCTCAATTGCCGCTGATCGCCCGGTTCGAGGGGCTCGCGGTGCGGCACAGTGCCCTGACGAAGTGCGGAGATGATCAGGTCGTGGTGAACGGGATCCTAGACCGCACGCCAGGCCCCGCTCGAGGCTTAGCGTCGGTCGGCCAGTCGCACCACACGGTCGGCGGCGGGGTCGAATCCCAGTACCGGGAATCGAGAGTCGAAGGAGTCGAACTCTGAGCACATGAGCACAGGTTTGCCCAGCCGCCGCCCGATCGCGCACAGGACGTCGCACAGAATGTCCACCCCGGCCTGGCCCTGTAACTCGTGGAGGTTGACATCGAAATCGATCTCGCCAAGCCAAGGACGAAAGATCATCTGCACGTTCGGGACTGGCCGGACCCGCAGTATGACGCACTCGGCGTCGACTGGGCGCGACAGCACGTCCACGGCAGCGGGCAACTCTTGCTTGCGATCACCCTCGTAGTACTCCCACGCCCACCCCTGCGTCCGAATCAGATCGAACACCGCCTGCCAATCCTCGACCGATGCCTCCTGCACGTACATATCCGGCTGGGAACCCATCGCGTTGGGGTCGAACAGCTCCTTGACCTCATCCCACTGTAAGTCCGGCATCCCGACATGCTGCCAGCCAGCGCTTCGAAGCGCAGCCCGAATTCGTGGTCGGACGAGGGCATCTCGTTCTCAGCCACCGTGTGACGGGCACTCACCAAGCACCGGCTCGATGCTGCACTTCGAACGTCCTGTATTGCCGCGTAGTGCGCGTCGGTCGACCGTCCAAATCTTTTGGTTGACAGCATTTCTCAACGCACGCTCATGCCGAAGTTGAGTACGTCGCTCGGAGCCATAGGGCTGATCGGGACTCACCGGTTTGGAAGGTACTAATCGTTTTGTTTCCCGGCTGTGCGCCGACAGGCTCCGGCTCGATAAGATTTGTGGGACGATATTCTCATGGGCCTCGCCGATGATATTCGCGCGCAGCGCGGAGCTTAACCTGAAGTCTGACTTGACATTCGGAGGGATTCGGAAGGGTTGGATGTTCGAGGTACCGAGTACCTCGTATGGCGGTCGAGAGGGCAAGTCGTATCTCCGAGTCGTGATTCAACCCGGCGGCCGGTGGCACTTTGCCCATAACTTCCACGCCGTGAACGGAATAGAAAAGAACAAGCCGTATTCCCTATCCCAGGCAAGAGATCTTTTCGATCGAGCGCACTCGCTGGGCTCCCCGCAACACATTACTCGCGACGGGTTGCTCGCGAGTCTCACAGCTTCGATGAAGAATAGTCACTAGGCGCGTGCTGCCTGTACGTTGGACGTCCATCACTCGAAGCACACTGTTCGGATCGGCCATACGGCTTTCTGAAAGATCAACTGACGGAGCGCCGCTCGGGTGCCGAAAGTGCACGATAATGCCGAATTCCGGATGTGTTCTGTCATACCCGCGTGAATGTTCACGCGAGCGGCCATGCCGGTGAGGATGCTTGAACTGAGGCGGTGCGATCTGCTCGGTGATCGGGGTGGGTTTTGAGCAGGTCGATCTTTCACTGCCGCCTGGGAGTTCGTCGAGGAACTGATTGCCTCGGCTAGGCGGGATCCAGCGGGTTCGAGGCGATGCGGGCCGCTGCGCCGCCCGCCACAAAGGCCGCCGCCGCGCAGTCCGGCTTACGCCCCGCCTGGTCCTCGAACAGGGCGAGGAAGGCCGGTCCGAAGCCCAGCCGGGGGTACTCGGCCACCAGCGCGGTGCGGAACGCAGGGTCGAATTCGGCCACCCGCAGGCCGGAGACGTCCGCGCTGGTGCCGACCTGAAGGAGGTGACTCTCGACGTCCTCGGCCGCGCTGACGTCGTCGCGCATGTGCAGGACGATCACCTTCTCGGCACGTGCCCGCCGGGCCGCGGGCCATCCCAGACCCGCGGTCAGCACGCGGGCGACATGACCACCTGCCTCCTCGAACGGAAGAGTGTGGTTGTCGAACGGAACGGTCAGGCCCAGGTCATGCAACAGCGAGCTGACGTAGAGGAGCTCCTCGTCGTATGAGAGTCCGTGCGCGGCGGCATACGCGGCGGCGAAGGCGTAGGAGCGCACAGAGTGGTTGAGCAGGGTCTTGTCCGCGTACTCGGAGGCGATCTCGAAGGCGGCTCGCGCCGATGGCGTGTCAAGTATCCAGCTCATGGACCCTGACCCTAGGCTCGCAACGCCACGTCTCCGAAATCCATCTCCGAAAGACCCTCCCTGCGAGTTCAGCCGGGCCCATCCCCGACGCGCCCCCGACGACGAGCGCCCGCCGGTCGGGAAGCTCCTTACCTCATCCGTACCGTCTACACGGACAGAGCACTGTAGCCGCTTCTTTCACCCGGTCCACACCAGCCGCAGCGGTTCCCGGGGTCCGGTAGTTATCGCAGTCACGTAACAGTGATCAGAGCAGGACGCCGTCGGCGATACCCTCGATCTCTCGGGCCACTGATTCAGGATCCGCACCAACAGTCGTGTGGGCCACGTCGTCGAGGCTCGGATGTGCGCCGACCCGAATCGCCCAGGTGGCATTGCCCAGCAGCTCGATGTCGTTGAGGTCGTTGCCGAAAGCGATGTACCGCGTAATTCCCGCTGCGCGCAACGCTTCCCACTTGGTAGTGGACCCCGGCGCGAAGTCGATGATTCCTTCATCCAGATGATGGTTCACGGTCACGCCGAGCTCGCGACCGGCCGCGGCAAGAGCGTGCATGTCAGAGGCTCCGAGAGCCAGGAACTTGACCACTTCGGGAAGCTCGGCCACCTGAACCTGGCGAGCCAGCACACCCTGGTCGACCCGGCCGCGAATCGGATGGTCATCAGGACCTGTATAGGCGTAATCCCAGGGCCCATCGGCCAGATAACCTGCTTGGAAACGGTTGCTGAGCTCGAGTAGGGCCGCGAAGGTAGACGGATGGAAGCTCGCCCTGGCCCGCACCACACCGTCGGTCGAGATCAAGCTGCCGTTGCCGCCGATGAGCGTCGCGGTCTCGAAACCCGGGCCGAGAACCGGTAGCAGGTCCCGGATCGGACGCGCGGAGGCGAAGACCAGGTGGTATCCGGCCTCGATACATCGAGCTAACGCCGACCGAATCCGGTCGGCGATGGTGCGGCCATCGAAGCAAATCGTGCCATCGATATCGAACACCAGGGTGCTCGTGTCCAGAGTTCTCACCCCGGCAGCGTATTGAGCAAATCATCCGCCCACGAAATCGGTGCTGGGACAACCGGAAGATCGGCAGCACGACGGGGTGTGGCCGATCGTGGATGTGCGGCGATGGTCACTCAGTATCAGGCTGGGCGGGGTGCATGACGGCCTCCCACCACGATTCGAGTTGGCTGGGCTCCGGCCACACCGCTGGCACGTCTTCATCGGAACCGCTGGTGATGGCGGGTGGTGCCGGACGCGGCTTCCCCGGCCGGGGAGCGAGCTGGCCGCTGCTGGGCTTGGGCGGGGTTTCTGTCATGGCGGTGTTGTCCGAATATGGCCACGGTGTGGAGGCAGGTCCCGGTGGGTACTGGGGTGAGTGGGAAGCAAAACTGGGGTCGGACTATGTCGACGACAAAGTGCAGACTCGCATGCGCCGGGACTACGGCCTCGTGGAGCTTTCGTTCGGCGAGGACAAGGGCGAATGGTCCTGCTTCGGCATCAGCGTGCAGACGCACCGTCTGATCTGGGGTGAGGTATCCACTGTGCCAGTGTTGCTCCGAACCGAGTACGGCGAGTTCGCACCTCGGGTGGGGTTCGACGAGTTGGCTGCCCTCATCACCGGCCTGGGCTATCGCATCGAACCGGACAACGACGCGACAACCACTGACATTCACCGATACAGGGTCTCCGAGTCCGGCGCGAGGGTCTTCGTCGTCGCCGACGCTGATCCTTACGGATGTGCCGATGTGGATGCGGAGAATCCTGCCGAGCGCAGAGTTGGCGATGTGTGGTCGATCAACTTGTCCCCTGCGTGGTGGTCGGGCTGACGTCTGAGCGAGGACAGTTCGCACCACTCCAATCGCGGTGTCGAAATGCGGGACCACAAACATCACACTCGATCAGGGACGTTCAATCGTTTTCGTATCGCAGCATCACGAGCGCGTCCTCCGCCCACTCCGAGATACTTTGAGGTGGTGGTAGTTCTACGCCCGCAACGCCGCTCGTCGCGCCGAACTCCTGGGCCAGCGCTGCCATCAGCGCTGAAGCCTGGGACAGTGTCGCGGGGTCGTTGTCCGGGTCGTCCAGGCTCAGGCCGAGGACGAGGTCGTTTTCTTCGGTGAGGGTGATGATGGCCTGGTAGTAATCGTTGGCTTGCAGGTAGAGAAAGAATGCTCTTTCAGCACAGGGATCGCGGCGTAGTTCCGCCAGAACGTCCCGGTCGCCGGGAGCCGGTTCGCCTGCGATATATGTTCGGACGAAGGCATCGAAACGAGGCTCTTGCGGGTTCTCGGTGTCGACGTAGCGGTTGATGAAGCGTGAGAGCACGGCGGCGCGGTCACTGGGGTGGACCCGGACGTAGACGTCAAGACTGGGAGGTATCTCTCAGCACACGCATTCGAACGTCAGCTCACTATGCACCGGAGTCGCGGTCAACATGGCCTCGACGAGTGCCTGTCGCTGCGCCTGGTCACGCACTTCGGCCAGCGCCGCCGCTCGCAGCGGGCCGATCGGATCGAACCTGAAGCCCGTGTCGTGGGCATCCAGATCGGGCTCAAGGGCGAGTAGCGCCGGCTCGTCGGCGAAGGCCATCGTCAGCTCGACTTGCCACAGGTGCTGCCAGTCGGGATCATCGGCTTCGATCCGCTCAGTGGGGTCGACCACAGCGAGTTGTCTGGTCAGCGTCAGGTTGAGACGGTTGTTGTCCCAGGAATACCGACCCCATTGAACGATGAATCCATCGCCGTCTTCGTCGGCCGGCGCAACCCCGCCGATCTCCGTCTGCGAGAACTCGACGAACGCACGCCATGCCGCCTCGACATCGGTTACCGCAGCGGACCCGACGCCATGCTTGCGTAGGAACTGCTCAAACGATTCGGCGGCTGCTCGCCATGCGATCGGCATAGCGAACGGTATCAACGGCAGCTCACATGGAACCGAGGGGACCTACGCCGCCACCTGCGACAGGAACTGCGTTCTCGAGGTCATGTGCGACCTGCTCGATACGTTGCTGGCCGAGCGGGAAACACCGACCGCGTTACTGCACAGCCGCAACACCACCGCATGACCCGCCGCGCGCGCTCGTCCGGTTCCGCATCCGTCCACTCCGCCGTGAACGGCTGCACCGCAGGATCGTGCACCCCCTGCGCGGCCAGGCCGGCCAACACACCGAGGTCTTCCGAACTCGGAAGTCTCAGCTCCAAATACGGTCTCCGCACCCGTAACCCGGCCAGAGGCCAATACTGCACCACGCTCATGCCACCATCGTCGCCACCGGACAACCCTCGGGGCCGGAAGGTTTCGCTGGGCACCGTGTTTTTGAGGCGGGACGCCGAAGCTGGGTTGATGTCGCGATGTACATCCGGTCATGCCGCTTCCCGCGCTGACTGAACCGGCCGGCGCGGGACGGCTGAAGATCAACGGGCCGAACCGATCCGAGGTCCGCTGGCCGTCCCCTTCGGCGGAATGCTGCGCAATGGGCCTGTTCGGGCACAATCCCGAGCCGAACGGCGGCTTCCGGCCAATTCCCTTGCAACAGTGCATGATCAGGCCCATTCCTGAGAGGGTCTACTCGCGCGAGCAACGCACTGACATGCCGCGACCCGTGCTGACCGGAACCGGCCAGCGCGGCGGTCGCCGAAGATCAACGGGCCGAGCCGATCTGAGGCTGACGGACATCCGCAACTAGCCGAATTGAGGATGGGTTCAAGTGGGTGCTCCGAGCTTGGAAGCCACTTGGGGCTCCGTATGTGCGGCTGGGAAATCCGCGCTGATTCTTCTTCAACGCCGCCCTCATCGCGATCGCCATCGACTGGATCAAGAGCTGATCCGTGCGATAGGCGGAGCGGTGCGCCTCAGAGGAGGTTCAGTGCGAGGGCGGTGGTGCCGGTCGCGGCCAGGAGCAGGTCGCCACCGGCGTGCATTCCGATCGAGAGTCGGATGTCCTGCTTGCGCCAGGTGAACCAGGAGCCCGGGAACATGAAGATCGTTCGAGACACGATCATCCACGGGGACCAGAAGTGGTACACCGCGAACAGGATCGAGTTGACCACCGGGGCCCAACCGCCGAGGTGTGCGAGGCGGGGGAGCAGGAAACCGCGGAAATAGAGCTCTTCTATGAGGGGGAGGGAGATTCCGGTCAGCGGCAGGCAGATCACCATGGCGGTGAGCATGACCGAATGCGAGTATCCCTGCAGGTAGGCGGCCGGGCCGCCGCCGGTGTCCGTGTAGGGGAGCCAGGTGAAGAAGGCTTTGAAGAAGTTGTTGACCGGTGCCAGCGCGAATCCCACCACCATCTGCCACACGATGAGCGCGATGACCATCGCCACCAGCCTTGCGCGCGGGACCGGTGTGCCGGTGTAGCGCAGCACGCCGTGCAGCGTGAAACGGCCGTTCTGCTTGCGGCCCAGCAACAGCAGGCCCGACAGGATCGGTATCAGCACCAGGGACAGTGCGATCGCCCAGCCCAGCAGGGTCGGATAGCCGATGGCTGCGGCGAATGGTCCGCCGATCAGCAGGTAGGCGGTGACGATCAGCAGTCCGGGGACAAGGTGCAACATGATGGACAGCGGCAGGGAGTGACGGTCGTCCAGCAGTCGCTCGGCCAGCCTGTTCGGTCGTGTGCCGCCGTCGGCTGCGGGCGTGCTGGCCGCCGTGGTCGAGATCCCTCGATTCGATGAGCTGATCATGGACGCAACGATCGCCCGCTATCCTGATATCGAACTGACACTGTGCTGACACGGCTCTCTCGAATCCCTGCGCGTACCAACGGGATCTACCGGGTGGATGTCGGAGCGGGCAGTGCGTCCGCGCCGGTGGGTGACTTGTCGCGGCGCGGCTGCGACGATCTTCGGTCGTGGCCGGTCGCGTTCTCGCGATCGATCTTGGAAAGACCGGCTGTCGCGGGCAGGCGCTCCGGAATGGCGTGAGCCGAGAGATTCTCCTGAACTCGTCGGCACGGCTGATGGCGGATGTCAAAGCCCGCTATCGGTCGAGCTTGGGCCAATTTCGCGCAGTGTTCGACCTGGACTACGGCGAGATCGCCGCGGCCGTCGGCAATACCTCTGCGGATCGAGTGAAAAGTGCTGGGCGACTTACCTGTTCGGACGTGGCGGGAATGATGAGAGCATGGTGGGCGTGACCGAACAGCTACGCGCCATCGCCGCGGAGAACGAGCGGATCATCGCCGCCGGTGGTTATCGTGCACCGGGCGGGCACGATGTCGAGCTGGCAGCGGGGGTGCGGGCCGCGGTTCAGGGCACCCGGATGTTCGGTCCCGAGCCGGTTTCGGTGAGCGTTCGGAGCGAGGTCACCACGGTCATCACCGTGACCGGTGAGAGTAGTCTCGCCGCGGCGCGCCGAATGCTCGCGGCCGATCCAGAGCCGGTGGCGGTCCTGAATTTCGCGTCCGCCCGCAATCCCGGCGGCCACTATCTCGCGGGCGCGCGCACGCAGGAGGAAGCGCTGTGCCGAGCGTCGGCGCTGTACACCACCTTGCTGGCCGTGCCGCAGTACTACGAGCACCACCGCCGCACACCGGACCCCTTCTACAGTGACCGCGTAATCCTTTCTCCCGCAGTGCCCGTCTTCCGCGACGACGCGGGCAACCTGCTCGACAACCCCTATCCGGTCGGCTTCCTCACCTGCCCGTCGCCCCGGACCAACGTGATCGCGCGGGAGCTGCCGGGCGAGGTGTCGCGAATACCCGCGGTGCTGGCCACCCGCGCCGAGCGCATTCTCGAAACAGCGGTCGGCTACCGGCGTTTGGTGCTGGGCGCCTGGGGCTGCGGCGCGTACGGCAACGACCCGGCCGTGGTGGCCGGTGTCTTCCAGGCACTGCTGGCCGAGCGCGGGCGGTTCAACGGGCACTTCGACGAGGTCACCTTCGCGATACTGGACCGAACCCCCGGCGAGACCACCCTCACCGCCTTCCGAACCGTCTTCGCACCCAAGTAGATCGGGCCGGTCCCCCGCCGGTCGCGGGCATACCGATCCCTTGGGGATGGTTGACTCGAAGGTTGGAGTCGTCGAGTCGGAGGAGTCGAGCGTGGTGCAGCGGGCGCTGGTTGTCGGAGGCGGCGGGGTGGCCGGAATCGCTTGGGCCAATGGGGTGATTATCGGAATGGCCGATGCGGGCGTCGATGTCACCGACGCGGATCTGATTGTGGGGACCTCGGCCGGTGCGAATGTGGCCGCGCAGATCAGTAGCGGCCTACCGCTGGCGGAACTGTTTCGGCGGCAGGTGGATTCGGCGGTGCAGAGTCATGAGTTGAAGCCGCAGGGGACTCCGATCGAGGAGGTCTGGGAACGGGTTGCCGCGATTCACGCCGAGGCGGAGGGGGATCCGATGGCCGCGCGCCGCAAGCTGGGTGCGCTCGCGCTGGAGGTGGAGACGGTGCCGGAGTCCGCGCGGCGGGCGGTGGTCGAGTCCCGGTTGCCGATCCACGACTGGCCGGAGCGGCGACTGCTGGTGACCGCGGTCAATGCACGCACCGGCGAATTGCGGGTGTTCGATCGGGATTCCGGCGTTCCGCTCATCGACGCGGTGACCGCCAGTTCGGCGGTGCCGCTGGTGTGGCCGCCGCACACCATCGACGGTGTGCGCTACACCGATGGCGGTGTGCGCAGCTCCGCCAACGCGGATCTGGCGACCGGCTGCGAGCGGGTGCTGGTGTTGGCTCCGCTGCCGGATGACGCACTGGAGAAGGAGGTCGCGGGCCTGACGGCCGCGGGCGCGCGCGTCGCGGTCATCTCACCCGATGAGACCTCCCTGGAAGCCTTCGGCACCGATCCGCTCGACGCCGCGACCAGGGTGCCGGCGGCGAATGCCGGTCGGGTGCAGGGCAAGTCGGAGGCCGGTCGGGTCGCCGAACTCTGGGACTAGGTGCTCAGGGGTGCCGGGTGCCGTCCGAGGCCCGCATAGCGGCCCAGCAGCGCGTCGAGCGAGTACGGTCCGGGGCCGAGGACGGCGATGAGGAAGAAGGACCAGCAGAACAGCACCGCGGGCTCACCGCCGTTCTTGATGGGCAGAATGCCGTGGTCGAGGTGGACGGTGAGGAAGGCGTACGCCATGGACCCCGAACACAGCAGTGCGGCGACCCGGGTGCCCAGCCCCAGGGCGACCGCGGTCCCGGCCACCAGTTCGATGACCCCGGCCCACCACTGCGGCCAGGCGCCGACGGCCGGGAGCGGGCCGTGCGGCGCCACGGGTTTGCCGAACAGCGTGGAGCAGCCGTGGATGGCGAAGGAGATGCCGACCAGGGCGCGGAAACAGGCGAGGACGACGGCGACCAGAACGGTCTGTTTGGATCCGGTATCGGATGTGGTGGTCAGCAGGTGCATGGCGTGCCTCCGAGGGGTTGCGCTGTCAAGGTGCGCGGCGGCGTCACCTGCTATTACTACGATCCCGCGGGCCGCTTGGTTCTGTGCTTTGATCGGGTCATGACGGATACCGAGATACCCCGCGTCGTCTCCGCCAGCCGGACGATCGACGCTCCCGTGGAGCGCGTTTTCGATTTGATCGCCGATCCGTCCCAGCAGCCGCGCTGGGACGGTAATGACAATCTGGCGCAAGCCGTTGGGGGAGAACGGGTCCGCGGGGTGGGCGCGGTCTTCCTGATGACCCTCACCAATGGCGCGGTGCGCGAGAATCATGTGGTGGAGTTCGTCGAGGGTAAGCGTATTGCCTGGTTGCCCTCGGAACCGGGTAAGGAACCGCCGGGTCATCTGTGGCGCTGGTCGGTCAAAGACCTCGGTGACGGGCGCACCGAGGTCACGCACATCTACGACTGGTCCGAGTTGAGCGATGAGAAGCGTCTGGTGCGGGCGCGAGCCACCACCGCCGACAAGTTGCTGGCGTCGATGAACCGATTGGCAGCACTGGCTGAGCAGCCGTGATTCATTGCGGAAATAGTTGATTCTCCTGAACGTAACATCGGATTCAGCTGTACAGCTGGCGAGCTTCTGCGGAATTAGTACTATCCGTGTAGTTCGTCGGTTGGCCGGAGCGCAGCTTCTTCGTTCCGGCCGATCGGTTCGTTGTGAGGGAGAGTCATGCGTTTCGGCGTGCGGGCGGCCATCGCGGTCGCCACGATGGGAATTTCGTCGATCTTGACCGTCCCGGTCGCCTTCGCGCGGCCCGTGCCGCTCCCGCAGGATCCGTCGCATGCGAAACCGGCCGCCTCGATCACAGTCTCGCCCAATGCGCTCGCCCAGCGCATGCAGGCTGCGGTGCAGTCGGTGGAGCCCCGCGCGGAGACCGGTATCGAGGTGGTCGATACCGAGTCCGGCGCGCTGGTGGCCGCGGTGAACGATGACAAGCGGTTCTACACCGCCTCGGTGGTGAAGCTGCTGATCGCCCTCGACGTACTGGAAGACGGTGCCGGACAACAGGATTCGGCGGCAGTTCAGCAAGTTCAGCATATGCTCTCGGCCAGTGACGATGCCATCGCCAGCCGGTTCTGGGGTGCGGCCGGTGGTGCGCAGATCATCACCCGCATGTCCGAGAAGATCGGGCTCACGGCCACCACGGCCTCCTCGCACAGCGGTCAATGGGGTGAAACCCTCACCACCGCTCGCGATGTCATGGCCATCTACCGGTATCTGCTGGACGAGGCGCCGCTGCTTGCCCGCGACCTGATCCTGGACGCACTGGGTCAGGCCGCCGAGACCGCCGCCGACGGCGTCGACCAGTACTTCGGCATTCCCGATGCCATGCGCGGCTGCGAATGGGCCGTTAAACAGGGCTGGATGTGGGTCGGCTCCGCCCTGAGCCTGAACACCACCGGTCTGGTCGGCCCGGACCTGCGGTACGCGGTCGTGCTGCTGAGTTCGCAACCGACGGTGAGTATTTCCGCCGGGGGCGCGGCCCTGACCGCCGGAATCGGTGTGCTGCGCGAAGCGATGGGCCTGTGACCGCCCGCCCGCTCTCGGACACCGACCGCACCCGGCACCGCCGACTGCGTGCGCAGGGCGGTACCGATCGCGCGGAACTCGATGCCATTCTCGCCGCCGGATTTCTCTGCCACCTGGGCGTACTCGTCGACGGTTCGGTGCTGGTGATCCCCACCGTGTACGGCTCCACCGGCACCGACCTGTACCTGCACGGCTCGGTGGCCAGCCGCAGTCTGATCGCCTCGCCGAATTCGACCGTCTGCGTGACGATTACGCATATCGACGGTCTGGTGTTGGCGCGCTCGGTCTTCGAGCACGGCGTCAACTATCGCAGCGCGATGATTTTCGGCACGCCCCGCCCGGTTGACGATCCGGACGAGAAGCTCGAGGGATTGCGTTGTCTGACAGAGCAATCCGCGCCGGGGCAATGGGAATACGCGCGTCGGCCCAATCGCAGGGAATTGGCCGCGACCGCCCTGCTGGACCTGTCCCTGGACGAGGCGTCGGTCAAGATCCGCACCGGCCCGCCCGATGACGGCGACGGACCCGATGCCGCCCTCGGGCTGTGGGCGGGAGTTCTTCCGCTGCACACCGGCTGGGGTGCGCCACAACCGGATCCCGCCCTCCCGGCCGATATCGCGGCGCCGCCGCATATCGCCACCAGATCCGGCGCGCCCACCGCGTAGGGCGCGTCATTGAGGGGGCACTGGTGCCGGCGGCCTCTCACCACGCCGGTACCAGTGCCCGGCAATTCGTACAACCGCCGCGGCGGCTCCCCGTTGATCTTGTTGGCGCGGAGTAGGGTTGGAGGGGTGACTACCGGTGAGGGGGGACCTCGGGTGTGGCGTGCGGCGAGTCGGGAGGCGGGGGTTTCGGCGCGGCTGCGCGAGGCGATCTTCGCCGCCCATGCGGAGGCCGTGCGCGCGGTGACCGCCGCGACCGAGGCCGGACTGGGTGTGAATCGCGATCTGGTCGAATTGATCGAGTTGCAGCGCCGGATCATTCGCATAGCCGACCAATTCGAGGATGCTCCGCCGGTGGCCGATACCGGCGCGCCCGCGGCGGACACGATTTCGGTGGTGCCCCCCACCGGCTCGGTCACCGTCATCCCGTCGAATCGCTCCTGGCCGCCGCTGTCGGCGCCCGCCGACTCGCACTGCCGGGCGATCGACGAGGTCTCCGATCGGTAGATGCGGTGAACCGCGCGACATCGCCGTGCGTGGATAGGGAATAGGAATTTCCTCGAAGGAGGATGCCATGTCCACCCTTTCCCCGGTCCGCCGCCGGACGTTCGGCGCCGTGTGCGCGGCCGCCGCTACGCTTTTGATCGCCTCCGGATGTTCGAGCTCGAGCACCCCGACCGATTCCGTCGCGGATCAGATCACCATCTCCAACCACATGTTCCAGGCCCCGGCCAGTGTGAAGGCGGGCGCGACGGTCACCGTCCGCAATAACGACACCGATGAGCACACGGTCACCTCCGCCACCGCGGGCACCTTCGATACCGAAGTGCAGGGCGCGCGAACCGCCACCTTCACCGCACCCGGCGCACCCGGCAAGTATGACTTCTACTGCCGCTACCACCCGTCCATGAAGGCGACCTTGGTTGTCTCCTAGCCGATCCCGTTCAGCGCGCGGAGGCCGGATCGCGGTCCAACTGTTTGCGATGACGGGTGAACAGGCGCGGATTGTCCAGGGCGCAGACGGCGACGGGAACGCCGTCGTGTTCGTAGAGCGCGGTGAAGGATTCGCCGTCGAGCGCGCCGTCGACGATGCGTAGTTCGGTGGCGGCGGTGGGGTCACCGGCCAGTTGCAGGAGTGTGCCGTATTGGCGGGACCAGAAGTACGGGGCGGTCCGGGCGGGCGGCGGCGTGCCGGTGATGGTCGCGGCGGCGATGTGCGCCTGGGCGATGGCGGCATGCCAGTGCTCGCCGCGGGTGTGCGTGCCGTTCCTCGGATCGTGAGCGCGGGCGCAGTCGCCGATGGCGTAGATGCCGGGGACGGAGGTGCGTGCGCGGGCGTCGGTGTGGAAGCCGTCGCCATTCTGCAGCAGGGGATTTCGATCGCAGGCCCATTCGGTGTTCGGGGTGGATCCGATGCCGACCACGAGGGTGTCGGCGGGCAGTCGCGCGCCGTCGGTGAGGTGAACGGCCCCGGGGCGAAGGGATTCGATGCGCGCGCCGGTCAGCAGTCGAACTCCATTGCGGGCGTGCAGCATCGCGCAGGCCGCCGCGACGGATTCGCCGAGCACGGCGGCGGCGGGCAACGGGGCGGCGTCGATCAGGGTGACGTCCACACCGAGGGCGTGCGCGGAGGACGCCACCTCCGCGCCGATGAATCCGGCCCCGATGACCACGAGTCGCTCTGTGCTGGAGAGACTTTCGCGCAGGGCGCGCGCGTCGTCCAGGTTTCGCAGGTAGTGCGCGCCGGAAGCGCCGGCCAGTCGCCGCGGGCGCGCGCCCGTCGCCAGCACGACGGTATCGGCGGAGACGGTCCGGCCGTCGTCGAGGTGAATGAGATGCGGTTCGGCGGTCGATGATGCCGGGCTGTCGCCTGCTCGTCCGGTAGCGGCGGTGAGTCCGATCGCCCGCCGCCCCAGCAACCACTCCGCATCCAATCGCGCTGTCTCGGAATGATCTTCCAGCAGCCCGATCGGCTCCCCGGTGTGCAGGAATTCCTTCGACAGCGCGGGCCGCTCATAGGGCAGGTGCGGTTCCTCGCCGATCAGCGTGATGGTTCCCCGAAACCCGCGCGTCCGCAGGGCTCGCACCGCCGAGAGTCCGGCCAGCGATGCGCCGACCACGGCGACCGATCCGGTCATGATTCCGTACTCGGGGTGAGCACGATATCGTCACCGCGCACCTCGACCCTGTGCGTGCGCACAGCGCGTTTGGCGGGCGGTCCGGAGGCGGCTCCGGTGCGCAGATCGAAACAGGATTCGTGCAGCGGGCATTCGACCGTGCAGTCCTGCACCCAGCCGTCGGCCAGTGACGCGTCCTGATGGGTGCAGGTGTCGTCGATGGCGAACAGTCCCTCCTCGGTATGGAATACCGAAATAGGCGACAACCCAGGGGGATTCACGGTAATCACCTCGCCCACGGGTAGTTCGGCGAGCTTGCCGACCAGCAGGGTGAGTGACGGGATCGATGCGGCCATGGGCCCCTCCCTGGCATGAGGTGTGTTGCGAATAGCGATGTATGTCTCGCTATGTGCAACAGTGTGGCCGCTCCCGCCGGACCCGTCAACAGCAGCCGAAACGCCCGGGAAACAAAGGGAATACGAATTTCGCCATTCCGGTTGACAGGCTCTCCCGGCGGGCGGAGCATGGTTGCGTATTACGGCACATGGTGCGCAATACGCAACACTTGGAGGCGCGGTGAGACAACCGCGAGTCGTCATCATCGGTGCGGGAATCGTGGGCACGGCACTGGCGGACGAAATCACCCGGCTCGGCTGGACCGATGTCACCGTCACCGACCGCGGACCGCTCTTCCGTACCGGCGGATCCACTTCGCACGCACCGGGATTGGTATTCCAGACCAACGGCTCCAAAACCATGGCGGAGCTGGCCCGGTACACGGTCGAGAAATTCACCGAATTGGAGGCTTTCGACGCCGTCGGCGGCCTGGAGGTCGCCACCACGCCGCAGCGCTGGACCGATCTGCATCGCAGATACGGCTGGGCGAAATCCTGGGGTATCGAGGGCAGACTGCTCGATCCCCGGGAGTGCGCCGAACTTCATCCGCTACTCGACCCGGAGCGGATTCTCGGCGGATACCACACGCCCACAGACGGTTTGGCGCTCGCGCTGACCGCCGCGGAGGCGCAAGCCCACCGCGCCGTCGCCCGCGGCGCGCGATTCCTGGCGTATTGCGAGGTGGTCGAGGTGCTCGCCGATGACGGCCGCGTCACCGGCGTGCGCACCGCCGACGGCCAGGAACTGCCCGCCGACGTGGTGGTCTGCGCGGCCGGGTTCTGGGGCGCGGAGTTGGGTCGCGCCGTCGGCCTGACGGTTCCGCTGGTACCCATGGCACACCAGTTCGCCAAGACCGGCCCGGTCCCCGCCCTCGACGGCGGTGCACGCCTGCCCATGCTGCGCCATCAGGATTCGGACCTGTACTACCGCACCTACGGCGACCGCATCGGCATCGGCTACTACGGGCACGATCCGCGTCCGGTTGATATGCGAAACCTGCTGCGCGACACCGCCACCGAGACCATGCCGTCCATGCTCCCGTTCACCCCGGCCGACTTCGAACCGGCCTGGCGGGAGAGCCGGCGACTGCTGCCCGCGCTCGCCGAGACCGAAGTCGCCGAGGGCTTCGACGGCATCTTCTCCTTCACCCCCGACGGCTTCCCGATCCTGGGCGAACATCACGGACTGTCCGGGTTCTGGGTGGCGGAGGCGGTGTGGGTGACGCATTCCGCCGGGGTCGCCAAGGCGGTCGCGGAGTGGATTGTCACCGGCACACCGCAGATCGATCTGCACGAATGCGATCTGCACCGTTTCGAGCAGGCGGCGCTCAGCCCGGATTTCATCCGGCGCACGAGTATGCAGGCGTTCGTCGAGGTGTACGACATTATTCATCCGCATCAATATCGCAGTGCGCCAAGGGAATTACGCACGAGCCCGTTCTTCACGCGGCATCGGGAGTTGGGTGCCTTCTGCTTCGAAGGCGGTCTGTGGGAACGACCCGCCTGGTTCGAAGCCAATGCGCCGCTGGTGGATGAGCTGGCGGCGCAAGGCGTGGATTTCCCGGAGCGCGATGAATGGTCCGGCAGCTTCTATTCGCCGATCTCCATTGCCGAAGCGCGCTGGACGCGAACGCATGTCGCCATGTACGATATGACCCCGCTGACCCGGTACGAGGTGAGCGGCGCGGGCGCTACCGCATTCCTGCAGGAACTCACCACCAATGACGTCGGCAAGAAACCCGGCGCGGTCACCTATACCCTGCTGCTCGACGACAACGGCGGCATCCGCAGCGATCTCACCGTGGCCAGACTGGACCATCAACTGTTCCAGGTCGGCGCCAACGGCCCGCTGGATCTCGACTGGTTCACCCGGCACCTGCCCGGTGACGGCAGCGTCACCCTGCGCGATATCACCGGCGGCACCTGCTGTCTCGGCGTCTGGGGCCCGAAGGCGCGCGATATGGTGCAGCCGCTGTGCCCGGATGATCTCTCGGACAAGGGTTTCGGATACTTCCGGGTGCTGCGCACCTATCTGGGCAGTATCCCGGTCACCATGATGCGGGTCTCCTACGTCGGCGAACTCGGTTGGGAGATCTACACGAGCGCCGAACACGGTGCGGCCCTGTGGGATCTGCTGTGGACGGCAGGCGCCGAGCACCGCGTGATTCCCGCCGGGCGCATCGCCTTCAACAGCCTGCGGCTGGAGAAGGGCTACCGCTCCTGGGGTGCGGATATGACCACCGAACACACCCCCGAGGCGGCGGGGGTGGGCTTCGCGGTCCGCGCATCCAAGCCGTCCTTCATCGGCAAGGCCGCACTGGAATCGGCTGTCCCGCCGAAGCACACGCTGCGCTCGGTCGTCCTGGACGATCCGCACGCGGTGGTGCTGGGTAAGGAGCCCGTCACCGTGAACGGCGTCGTCGCGGGCTACCTCACCAGCGCGGGCTACTCCGCCACCCTCGGCCGCTGTATCGCCTACGCCTGGCTACCGAGCGAGTTGCGTCCCGGCGATGCGGTGCATATCGACTATCTGGCACGGACATTCACCGCGCGGGTGCACGCCGAGCCGCTGGTCGATCCCGAGATGTCGCTGATCCGGAGGTAAAACATGTCCGACACCTACGATGTCATCGTCATCGGCCTGGGCGGAATGGGCAGCGCCGCCGCCTATCACCTGGCGGCGCGCGGTCACCGGGTCCTGGGCCTGGAGAGGTTCACGCCCGCGCACGACCGGGGGTCCAGTCACGGCGGCTCCCGCATCATCCGGCAGTCCTACTTCGAGGATCCGGCCTATGTGCCTCTGCTGTTGCGCGCCTACGAACTATGGGAGCAGCTGGCCCGGGACTCCGGTGACGAGGTGTACCGCCTCACCGGCGGTTTGTACGTCGGCCCCGCGGAGAGTCTGACGGTCGCGGGCAGTATCCGCGCCTCGCGGGAATGGGGACTGCCGCACCGGATTATGGACTCGGCCGAAATCCGCGGCGCTTTCCCGAATTTCGCGCCGGACCCGCACTTCATCGGCCTGTACGAACAGCAGGCGGGCTTCGCCAGACCCGAACTGACCGTCGGCGCGCACCTCGAGCTCGCCGCCCGCGCCGGTGCCGATCTACGCTTCGGCGAACAGGTCGAGCAGTGGAAGCAGAGCGGTGGCGGTGTCACCGTCACCACCGCCGCGGGCAGCTACACCGCGGGCCAATTGGTGATCTGTCCCGGCGCCTGGGCGCCGAAACTGCTGGCGGACTTGGGAATCGGTATCGAGATCGAACGCCAGGTCATGTACTGGCTCGATCCGGTCGTCGGCACCGCCAAGTTCGAGAATGATCCGATCTATATCGCCGAAAATGACGAGGGCGCACAGATTTACGGCTTCCCCGCCGTCGACGGTCCCGACGGCGGGGTGAAAACGGCCTTCTTCCGCAAAGGCCTCCTGTGCACGCCCGAGACCATCGACCGCGAGGTGCACGCGGACGAGATCACCGAAATGCGCACCCGCGTCACCGAATTGCTCCCCGCCCTGGCCGGTCGCCTGCTGCACGCGGCCACCTGCATGTACTCCAACACCGCCGATCAGCACTTCGTCATCGCCCGCCATCCCGCGCATACCGCCGTCACGGTGGCCTGCGGATTCTCCGGCCACGGCTTCAAATTCGTGCCGGTGGTGGGCGAGATCCTCGCAGATCTCGCCATGACCGGCGGCACCCGCCACCCCATCGACCTGTTCGCCCCGCAAAGGCTGGTATCCCTGTGACCTCGGATCTGATCCCCACCCTCGGCGGTGAGTACTACTGCGACCCGGCCATTTTCACCGCGGAACAGGAGCACATCTTCGAACGGATGTGGTTCTGCGCGGTGCGCTCCTCGGAACTGGCCGAGGCCGGGGTCTTCCGGCGCGTCCAGGTCGGCCGGGAGAGCGTGCTGGTGGTGCGCGGTCACGATGGTGAACTGCGCGCCTTCCTCAATATCTGCCGCCACCGCGGTGCGATGATCTGCACCGAGGAACAGGGGCAGGTGCGCCGCACTCTGCGCTGCCCCTACCACGCCTGGACCTACGGGCTCGACGGCAAACTCGTCGCCGCACCGAATCTCGGTTCACTCCAGGATGATTCGGGTGCGCCCATCGATCGGGTGGCCTACGGGCTCATTCCGGTCGCGTTGCGGGAGTGGCTCGGCTACGCCTGGGTGTGCCTGGCCGATGATCCGCCCTCCTTCGAGACCGAGGTGATGGGCGCGGCCACCGCCCGCCTGGGCGATCCGGCCGCCATCGACCATTACGCCATGGCCGATCTCACCGTCGGCAAACGCGTGGTCTACGACGTGGCGGCCAATTGGAAGCTCATTGTCGAGAACTTCATGGAGTGCTATCACTGCGCCACCATCCATCCCGAACTCGTCGAGGTGCTGCCCGAGTTCGCGGGCGGATTCGCGGCCCAGTACTACGTCGGTCACGGGGCCGAATTCGGCGAGCGCATAGCCGGATTCACCGTCGACGGCCGCCCCGGCTTCGAACCGCTGCCCGGTCTGGCCCCCGAACAGGATCGCAAGTACTACGCCATCACCATTCGCCCGACGGTATTCGTGAACCTGGTGCCCGATCACGTCATCTTCCACCGCATGTACCCGATGGCGCACGATCGGACCATTGTCGAATGCGATTGGCTGTACGCACCCGATGTCGTCGAATCCGGGGGTGTGCTCGACCATTCCGTGGAACTGTTCCACAGGGTGAACGAACAGGACTTCGCCGCATGCGAGCGCACCCAGCCCGCCATGTCCTCGCGCGCCTATCGCAAGGGCGGTGTGCTGGTACCGGCCGAACACCATATCGCCGAATTCCATGAGTGGGCCCGCAAGATGATCGGCGAATCATGTTAGACGACGAGCTGTGTAGTCCGCCGAATCTGTATATCGACGGCAAATGGGTACATGCCGCGGGCGGCGGTACCCGCGAGATCGTGAATCCCGCTGACGGTTCCGTGCTCGCCACCATAGACGAGGCCGATCGGGCCGACGCGGTGGGTGCGGTCGCCGCCGCCAGAGCGGCCTTCGACACCGGCGGCTGGCCGCGGACGCCGGTGGCCGAGCGGATCGGCTATTTGCTGCGCATCGCCGAACTGCTCGATGCCGAACGCGATGCGATGGCGCGGATAGAGACCCTCGATACCGGAAAGACCCTGCGCGAGAGCCATATCGACATCGACGATGTGATCGCGGTCTTCCGGTACTACGCGAATCTGGCGAGCACACAGGCGGATCGGCTCGTCGATACCGGCGATCCCGCCGTCATCAGCCGGGTGGTGCGCGAACCGGTGGGCGTCTGCGCGCTCATCGCGCCGTGGAACTATCCGCTGCTCCAGATGTCCTGGAAGATAGCGCCCGCGCTGGCCGCGGGCTGCACCATGGTGGCCAAGCCGAGCGAGGTCACCCCGCTGAGCACCATCGCGCTGGTCAAGCTCATCGACCGGGCCGGGGTGCCGCCGGGGGTGGTGAATCTGATCCAGAGCAGCGGTGCCACAGTGGGTTCCGCGCTCACCGATACCCCGGATGTCGACCTCATCTCCTTCACCGGTGGTGCGCAGACCGGCGCGACCATCGCCCGCACCGCCGCGCCGCACATCACCAGGGTCGCCCTCGAATTGGGTGGTAAGAACCCGCACATCATCTTCCCGGACGCCGATTTCGACAGCGCCGTCGACGCCGTGCTCACCGGGGCCTTCCTGCACTCCGGTCAAGTGTGTTCGGCCGGAACACGGTTGATCGTGCACGACACCATCGCCGATCGATTCGTCGCTGAACTGGCCCGCCGCGCGCAGCGCATCCGCTTCGGTCCGGGCCTGGATCCGGCCAGCGAAACCGGCCCGCTCGTCTCCGAACAGCACCGCGACAAGGTGGAAGCCTATGTCGCCCTGGGAATTTCGGAGGGCGCGAGGCTTGTCACCGGCGGCGAACGCCCCGCCGATCCGGTATTGCGCGCCGGAAGCTTCTATCCGCCAACCATTTTCGATGACTGTCGTCGCTGGATGCGCCTGGTGCAGGAGGAGACCTTCGGCCCCATCCTCACCGTCGAGCGGTTCGGCACCGAGGCGCAGGCCCTGGCCCTGGGCAATGACACCGCCTACGGCCTGGCCGCCGGAGTCCGCACCGCCGATGCCGCGCTGGGGGAGCGTATGGTGCGCGCACTCCGGCACGGGACGGTGTGGCTCAACGACTTCGGTTACTACACGCCCGCGGCCGAATGGGGTGGTTTCGGCCGCTCCGGCACCGGCCGCGAACTCGGCCCCAGCGGTCTGGCCGAGTACCAGGAGACCAAACATATCTGGCACAACACCGCACCAACGGTGGGCGGCTGGTTCGCTGACAACGACAACTGAATATGTTCTAGCTGCTTTTCTCGAAAGTTGGGCCGTCATGACGACCACCCGTCCCCCCTCTCCCTCCGCAGCCCACCTCACCGATCACGGCATGGACGAATTCGGCTATCGGGAGTCCCTGAGCCGAAGTATCGGGAAGTTCTCGAGTTTCGCCGCCGGCGTCAGCTACATCTCGATCCTGACCGGTACCTTCCAGCTGTTCTACTTCGGTTACAGCACAGCCGGTCCCGGCTACCTGTGGTCCTGGCCGCTGGTCTTCGCCGGACAGTTGGCCGTGGCGCTGTGCTTCATGGAATTGGCGGCGAAGTATCCCGTCGCCGGGTCTGTCTACAACTGGTCCAAGAAGCTGGGCAGCCGGATTGTCGGCTGGTCGGCGGGGTGGCTCATGCTGACCGCCTCGATTGTCACGCTCTCGGCGGTGGTGCTGGCCCTGCAATTGAATATGCCGCGATTGTGGAGCGGATTCCAGATAGTCGGTGACGGGACGGGTGCGCACGACTACGCCACCAATGCCGTCATTCTGGGGACCGTGCTCATCATCTTCACCACCGTGGTGAACGCCTTCGGCGTGAAGCTCATGGCGATGATCAACAGCACCGGGGTGTTCATCGAACTCATCGCGGCCGTGCTCATCGCGATCATTCTCGGGTTGCACGTCACGCGCGGGCCGAGTGTCTTCTTCTCCACCAACGGATATGGCGCGGGGCAGAGCGGCGGGTACCTGAGCGCCTTCCTGATCGCCTCGCTGGCCTCGGGTTATGTCATGTACGGCTTCGACACCGCCAGCTCGCTCGGCGAGGAGACGGTCGAACCGCGGCGCACCGCGCCCAAGGCGATTCTGCGCGCCCTGCTGGCTTCCTTCGTGATCGGCGGCGCGATCCTGGTCTTCGCGGTCATGGCCGCACCGGATGTGAGGGACGAGAAGCTGGGCACCACCGACGGCGGGCTGCAATACATCGTGCAGCAGGTCATGTCGGGCTGGCTGGGCCGAGTGTTCCTGGTGTGCATCGTCATCGCGGTGATCGTGTGCTCGCTCGCGGTGCACACCGCCGGTATTCGCCTGACCTTCGCCATGGCCCGCGACAATGCGCTGCCGTTCTCGGAGAAGCTGGCCAAGCTCAGCGTCAAGCATTCCGCACCGGTCATCCCGGCAGTGATCATCGGCGTGCTGTCGGCGCTCATCCTGGTCATCAATATCGGTCAGCCGCAGGTGTTCACGGTGCTGACATCCATCGCGGTCATCATGATCTACCTGGCCTATCTGTTGGTCACCGCGCCCATGCTGTGGCAGCGGATCAAGGGCAATTGGCCGCCGAGCGATCTGGCCGGAAACGGCTACTTCACCATGGGCCGCTGGGGCATGGCGGTGAATATTGTTGCGGTGCTGTGGGGTTCGGGTATGGCCGTGAACCTGGCCTGGCCCCGCGAGGCCGTCTACGGCGGGCCCTGGTACAACACGTGGGGCGCGTTCATCTATATCGGCGCGATCCTGGGTGCGGGCCTGATCTGGTACGCGCTCAGGGGAACCCGGGTCATCGGCGTGCTCGCCTCGCACGCCGCGCCCGCGGCCGAGGCGACCTCATGACCGACACCTTCGACTATGTGATCGTCGGCGGCGGTTCGGCCGGCTGTGTGGTCGCCGCCCGGCTCAGCGAAGACCGTTCCGTCACAGTGTGTTTGCTCGAAGCGGGACCCTCTGATGTCGGCGACGACAGGATTCTACGGCTCGCGGATTGGATGCTGCTGCTCGAATCCGGGTACGACTGGGACTATCCGGTGGAACCGCAGCGGAGCGGGAACAGTTTCCTGCGCCATGCCCGCGCCAAGGTGCTGGGCGGCTGCTCCTCGCACAATTCGTGTATCGCGTTCTGGCCGCCCGCCGAAGGCCTCGATGAGTGGGAGGCTCTCGGCGCGACGGGCTGGGGTGCGGACGGGCTGCTGCCCTATGTCACCAAATTGGAGACCAGCGAGGTGCCCGGCGAGCGGCACGGGCGCACCGGACCCGTGCGCCTGCTGGACATTCCGCCCAAGGACCCGTGCGGATACGCCGTGCTGGAGGCGGCCGCACGGGTGGGATTGCCCACCGTGCAGTTCAATCGGGGTGAGACCGTCCGCAATGGCGCGGGCTGGTTCCAGATCAATGCCGACGGCGACAACACCCGTATGTCATCCTCGCACGCCTACCTGCATCCGATTATCGGGCAGCGGCGGAATCTGGAGGTGCGCACCGGCTGCTGGGTGAGCGAAATCCTGTTCGACGAAACCGATTCCGCCATTGGAGCGCGGTATCGGCGGCCGGATCTGACCGGCTTCGATACGGTGCGCGCGCGCCGCGAGGTGATCATCAGCACCGGGGCCATCGACACCCCGAAACTGCTCATGCTGTCCGGGATCGGCCCGGCGGAACACCTGCGGGATATGGGAATTCGGGTGCGGGTCGACGCGCCGGGTGTCGGCTCCAATCTCGATGACCACGTCGAGGGGCTGGTGTTCTGGGAGGCGTCGCGGCCCATGGTCACCACCTCGACGCAGTGGTGGGAGATCGGCGTCTTCGCCACCGTCGACGGCGGTCTCGGCGTACCCGACCTCATGATGCATTACGGCAGTGTGCCTTTCGATATGAACACCGTCCGCTGGGGCTACCCGACCACCGAGAACGGCTTCTGCCTCACACCCAATGTGACACAGGGGCATTCGCGCGGCACCGTTCGGCTGCGTTCCCGGGACTTCCGCGACAAGCCGCGGGTGGACCCGCGCTACTTCAGTGATCCCGACGGCCACGATGAGCGAATCATGTTGCACGGCATCCGATTGGCGCGTCGTATCGCCGAACAAGCACCGCTGCGCGACTGGGTGGCGCGCGAGCTGGCTCCCGGCCCCGAGGCCGTCACCGACGCCGACCTCGTCGATTACATGCACCGCACCCACAACACCGTCTACCACCCCGCCGCCACCGCCCGTATGGGCGCGGTCAGCGACCCGATGGCGGTGCTGGACCCCGAATTACGAGTCAAGGGCGTCCGCGGACTGCGCGTGGTCGATGCCTCCGCCATGCCCAAACTGCCCGCGGTGAACCCGAATATCACGATCATGGCGATGGGGGAGAAGTGCGCCGACCTGATCAAGGCGGCAGCGCGGTGAGCGCGACACCTACACTGGACGTGTTATGGCTATGCGAGCGGGCGAGGGGTCCGGCAAACCGCGGGAAGGCACGGCGGCGGTGCAGTCGGTCGACCGCGCGCTGACCGCCCTGGAGATCGTGGCCAAATTGGGTGCGGCCGGGGTCACCGAGATCGCGGCCGAACTCGGGGTGCACAAATCCACGGTCTCGCGATTGATCGCGGTGCTGGAATCCCGCGGTTATGTGGAACAACTCTCCGAGCGGGGCAAATACCGGCTCGGCTTCACGATCGTGCGTCTGGCGGGCTCCACCAGCGCCCATATGGACCTGCCGCGTCAGAGCCAGGACATCTGCGACGACCTGGCCGCGCGCCTGGGCGAGACGACCAATATCGCCATCCTCGACAGCGACCGCATAGTCAATGTCGCCGAGGCGGTCGGCTCCGCCGGTGTCGCCCTGCGTACCTGGATCGGCCAGAGCTGCCCCGCGCATGCCACCTCCAGCGGCAAGGTCCTGCTCGCGGAACTCTCGGCCGCCGAACTCCGTACGCATCTGCCCCGCCGCCTGGATTCCTTCGCCCCCGGGACGATTACCGATCTGCCCACCCTGCGCACCCAGCTCGAGCGGGTGCGCCGACAGGGCTGGGCAGCCTGCGAAGAGGAACTCGAAATCGGCCTGAACGCGGTCGCCGCCCCCATTCGGGACAGCGACGGCCGAATCATCGCCGCCCTCAGCGTCTCCGGCCCCTCCTACCGCCTCCCCGCTACCCGCTTCGCCGAAACCGCCCACCAGGCAATGGAATCCGCCCACATCATCTCCCGCCGCCTGGGCTTCCCGGGTTGATTCGCACGCGCATGTAATGGCGCTGGTGAACGCCGAGTAGCCCCCTGCATGAGCGCATGCACGTAGATGCTCTGCCGGTGGGGCGCTCATTCACGGGGCTTGTGGGCGAATTGGGTGGATGCTTGACATTCTGCGGTTGCGGGTGGACCGTAATCTGGTTAGCGATGCTAAATGTCTGAGGGGTCATCGTGGGTAATGGCACGTCGGAGGCTGCGCACAGGCAGCGGATCGCCGAACTGCTGGCGGACGCGCAGGTTCATGCCGCCCTGCAGATCGGCGAAGTGAACGAGGCGATCCGGCGCGAGGGCCTGAGCCCCGCGGAGATCGTCTCGACGGTGCTGACGCGCTACGCGGAGCGGCCCGCGCTGGGGGAACGCGCCCACGAGGTGATCACCGACACGGCCGGGCGGCGCACGCGGCGATTGCTGGACCGGTTCGACACCCTCACCTACGGCGAGTTGGGGGAGCGGATCGCGGCGGTGCGGGCGGCCTGGGCTGACGGATCCGGTGCGGCGCGGGTGGAAGCGGTGGACGCTGCGGGTACGCGGGCTGAGATTGCGGACGAAGGGAGTGCGCGGGCTGAGGTTGCGGACGAAGTGAGTGCGCGGATTGAGGTTGCGGACGCTGCGGGTACGCGGATTGAGGTTGTGGATGCTGCCGGTACGCGGGTGGAGGCGGTGGACGCTGCGGGTGCGCGGGCCGAGGTTGCGGATGCCGGAACGCGGGTGGGGGTGACGGACGCCGCTGGAACGCCGGTGCCGGGCGCGGCCGGGGATCCGGTGCGGGCGGGGGATTTCATTGCGACGCTGGGGTTTACGAGTGCCGACTACACGACCGTGGAGCTGGTGTGCCAGCTGTCGGGACTGGTGAGTGTGCCGTTGCAGGCGAGTGGGTCGGTGGCGCAGTGGAGTTCGATACTTGCCGAGACCGCGCCCCGGGTGCTGGTGACCAGCGTGGAGTTGCTCGGTCCGGCATTGGAGGCGATTCCGGCGGAGGCGACCCCCGCCGTGGTGGTCATCGACTTTCACGCCGATGACGACTATCACCGCGCGGCAGTGGAATCCGCGCGCGAATGGGTGACTCGCGATGGTCGCCCGATCGCGATCGACACGCTGGCGGAGGTGTTCGCCCGGGGGCGGGCGCTGCCGCCCGTCGAGCCGGTGGCGGTCGATGCCGAGGCGCTGGCGCTGCTCATCTACACCTCCGGGAGCACCGGTGCGCCGAAGGGGGCCATGTACCCCGCGCGACTGGTGAGCGCCATGTGGACCGGCGGTGCGGCGCAATCGCCCATTCCCGCGATCAATTTCAGCTATATGCCGATGAGTCATGTGGCGGGGCGACTGGCCCTGCTGGGTGCGCTGTCGCGCGGCGGGACCGCCTACTTCGCGGCGGCCAGTGATCTGTCGACCCTGTTCGAGGACATCGCACTGGTGCGGCCGACCGAGTTCTTCTTCGTACCGCGCGTCTGCGACATGCTGTACCAGCGCTTCCTCGGAGAGGTCGGCGGCCGGGTCGCGGCGGGAGAGGATCGCGACGACGCCGTGCACGAGGTGAAAACCGAACTGCGGGAACGGGTTATGGGCGGCCGGTTGTTCGGCGCGATGGTGGGCAGCGCGCCCATCTCGGCCGAGATGAAGACCTTCATGGAGTCGCTGCTGGAACTGGAGCTGCACGATGGATACGGCTCCACCGAGGCCGGTGGCGCGATCCTGATGGACAACAGGCTGAATCGCCCGCCGGTCATCGACTACCGGCTCGCCGATGTGCCCGAGCTGGGCTACTTCGGCACCGATAAGCCTTATCCGCGTGGGGAATTGCTGCTCAAGACCTCGGTCATGATTCCCGGTTACTTCAAGCGCCCCGACATCACCGCCGAGATCTTCGATGCGGACGGGTTCTATCGCACCGGCGATATCGTCGCCGAACTCGGGCCGGACGAGCTGGTCTATGTGGACCGGCGCAATAACGTCCTCAAGCTGTCGCAGGGCGAATTCGTCACCATCGCCAAGCTCGAGGCGGTGTACGCGACCAGCCCGCTGATCCGGCAGATCTACATCTACGGCAATAGCGAGCGCGCGTATCTGCTGGCCGTCATCGTGCCCAGTGCGGCAGCACTGCCCGCGGGGCTCGACGCGGCCGCGAGTCCGGCACTGCGGGAGGCGCTCACCGAGTCGCTCCAGCGACTCGCGAAAGAGTCCGAACTCGAATCCTATGAGATACCAAGGGCTTTCCTGATCGAGACCGAGCCGTTCAGTGTGGAGAACGGCCTGCTCGCCGGGCTGGGCAAGCCATTGCGACCCAAGTTCAAGGAGCGCTACGGCGAGCGGCTCGAGGCGCTCTACGCCGAAATGGCGGAGGCGCAGGCGAGTGAGCTCGCCAGTCTGCGGCGGGACGCGAGTTCCACCCCGGTACTGGAGACGGTCAGTCGCGCCGCCGGTGCGCTACTCGGTTGTGCGGCAGGCGATCTGCGTCCCGATGCGCATTTCGCCGATCTCGGTGGTGATTCGCTGTCGGCATTGTCGTTCTCGACCCTGCTCGGTGAGATCCTCGGGATCGAGGTTCCGGTGAGCGTGATCGTCAGTCCGGCCAATGATCTGGCGGCGGTGGCGAGATATGTAGAGCTGGAGCGTGATTCGTCGGCGCGGCGCCCGACCGTCGGTTCGGTACACGCTGCCGCTCCACTGGTGCGGGCGGCGGATCTGACCCTGGACAAGTTCATCGATGCCGCGACCCTCGCGGCCGCCCCGGGGCTGGCGGGTGCCGTGGAACAGCCGCGGACCGTCCTGCTCACCGGGGCGAACGGTTATCTCGGGCGTTTCCTGTGCCTGGAATGGCTACGCCGGGTGGATGTTTCGGACGGCACCGTCCTGTGCGTGGTGCGCGGCAGTACGGTCGACTCGGCGCGCGCCCGGCTCGACGCCGCGTTCGACTCCGGTGACGCGGAGTTGCTGCGCGAGTATCGGGAATTGGCCGCGCGCCGCCTGGTGGTACTCCCGGGCGATATCGCCGAACCGAATTTCGGTCTGCCCGAAGCGGAATGGCTGCGCCTGGCGGAGACCGTCGATGCCATCGTGCATCCGGCCGCCCTGGTCAATCACGTGCTGCCGTACGGCCAGCTGTTCGGCCCCAATGTGGTCGGGACCGCCGAAATCATCCGGCTCGCACTGACTTCCCGGCTCAAGCCGGTCACCTACCTGTCCACGGTGGCGGTGGCGGATCAGGTCGATCCGGAGCTTTTCGACGAGGACGGCGATATTCGCCGGATCAGTGCCGAGCGCGTCATCGGGGACGGTTACGCCAACGGCTACGGCACCAGCAAATGGGCCGGTGAGGTGCTGCTGCGCGAGGCGCACGACCTGTGCGGGCTCCCGGTCGCGGTATTTCGCTCCGATATGATCCTGGCGCACAGCCGATACGCCGGACAGGTCAACCTGACCGATATGTTCAGCCGACTGCTGCTGAGCCTGCTCGCCACCGGTATCGCCCCGAAGTCGTTCTACCGCACCGATGCCCGGGGCAATCGCCGGCGCGCGCACTATGACGGCCTGCCCGCCGACTTCACCGCCGAGGCCATCACCGTCCTGGGCGCGCAGGCCACCGGCTTCCAGACCTTCGACGTCTTCAATCCGCATGACGACGGCATCTCGCTGGACTCCTTCGTCGACTGGTTGATCGCGGACGGCCACCGCATCGACCGCCTCGACGATTACGACGCCTGGTTCAGCCGCTTCGAGACCGCGCTGCGGGCGCTCCCGGAACAGCAGCGCCAAGCCTCGGTGCTGCCGCTGCTGCACGCCTACCGGCACCCGGGCATGCCGATCCCGGGTTCGGCCTTGCCCGCCAAACGCTTTCAGGCCGCGGTGCAGGCCGCCGAGATCGGCCCGGATCACGATATTCCGCACCTGACTCCGCGACTCATCGGCAAATATGTGACCGATCTGCGATTGCGCGGGCTGTACTAGCCGGAAGGCTGGAATCCATGGAGCACGGTCAACCGAGTCGAACCGCCCTGGCCACCGCGTACGCGCGGGCCTATCACCAGATGGCGGACGAACCGCGGTTGTTCACCGACCCGCTCGCGGTGCGCATACTCGGCGTCGCGGAATCGGTGATCGCCGAGCGCAATACCGCGCCGGGTGATCAGCCGGGCGACGAATCGGAGTGGCCGCGCCGCCGCAGGATGTTCCTGGCGGCCCGTGCAGTTGGTCCGCACCCGGTGTATTGGAATCCCCGTCGTCCCGGCATGCAGTTGATCCCCGCGTCCTTTTGGCGTGCAACCGATCTCCCCACCCTTCCGGTGCGTAGTCGGCCCCCTTTCGTACGGTCCGCAGTTGCCCCCGTCATCCCGGCGCGCTTTTGGCCGGGATCCACGAAACCCGCTGGAGTGCAGCAGGTGTGGATCCCGGCCAAAAGCATGCCGGGATGACGAAGGTGTCATGCCGGTATGGCGGAGGGCGCTACGTCGGGATGACGAAGGTGTCGTGCCGGAGTGGCGGAGGGTGTCAGACGCGGGCGCGAATGAACTTGTAGACCAGCAGGATGATGACCGCGCCGACGATCGCACCGAGGAAGGTGTGCTGGACGGGCGGGTGCACGCTGAATTTGTGGTCGCCGAAGAGCATGCTGCCCAGGGTGCCGCCGACGTAACCGCCGACAATGCCGAGCAGAATCGTGCCGATCCAGCCGAAATCTTCCTTACCGGGTACGAGGAGGCGGGCGATGGCTCCGGCGATGAGGCCGATAATGATCATGGCGATAATGCCCATGGCGTGCTCCTAGACCTTGCGGGGTGTCGCGAACTCGACGGTAGCAAAGCAAACCAGACCGGAGAGCGTGTCGCATTACATCAGCGCGTCAGGTGGGCGAACAGCCGGTTCCGGACAGCCCCGCGCGATGCCGGACCGGTTGCGCTCCGAGCGCTTTCGGCCCACGCAAAGCCGCTGTCCCAGAACAGGTGTCACCCATGGCCCGCGATGTCGCGGACCTCACCGCCGCGCTACTTCGCCGTGCGTACCTTCTCGACGGCGGCGGTGAAGAATTTTTCGAAGGCGGTCTGGTCCGGGACGCCGGACAGGGCGGCGGATCGGGCGGTTACGGTGAGTCCGCGCAGAGTGGCCCAGCCCTGGAATGCGGTGCGGGTCATGGGGGCGGCGCCGGGTAGGACCGAGGTGCTGGTGGCGCGGTAGGCCACCGAATCTACGCCGTTCAAGGCGGGCAGCTTTTCCATATCGACCGTGGTGTTCACCTGTTTGCCGTCGACGGTGCTGGTCGAGGTCAGGTGCGCGCATTTGGTATTGGTGTCCATCATGAGATTCAGGTCCAGGGTCTTGGCCGAGACGAATTCGATGTAGACGTCCATATCCGCGGTCGCGGCGGCGGCGATGGCGGAGTCACCGAGCAGATCATTGGTGAGCGCCGCCAGATCCACCTGCGGCCCACGGCATTCCGGCGGTGTCACCGTGGAGTTGGCCATGATGTCGCCGAGATCGGTGACGCTGGAGCGCAGTTTGTCCGGCGGAAGGTCCAGCGGTTTGGTGCCCGCCGGGAACTCCGCCGCGGTCAGCACCAGCTGATCGCGCGGCGTACTCGGTTGCGGGGCGCCGGAAACGGCCTTCGAATCGGTGCTCTTCCCGCAACCGGCGGTGACCAGCACCGCGCACGTCACCACTGAAATCCATACTCCCTTGGTCGTCACGCGCAACAGCATGCCAGGAGGTCCCAGGAAAAGGGGGACGTGCCCGGTATGTGAGGGTCGGCCCGTCAGATGTGAACGGGGAAGGCCGCCAGGTCATTCTGGGTCAGCACCGGCAGGTGCGCGATCTCCTCATCCGCGATCGCGAGCTTCAGGCCAGGGAAGCGCTCGAAGAGCGCGGGCAGGCCGACGGCCGCCTCCAGTCGCGCGAGCGCCGCGCCCGGGCAGATATGCGGACCGTAGCCGAAGGAGATATTGCGGCTCGCGGTCGGACGGGTGATGTCGTACTCGTCGGCATCCTCCCCGTGCACCGCGGTATCGCGGCCCACGGCCCGGTAGGAGATCACCACGCCCTCGCCCTTCTCGATCACGGTGTCGCCCACCGCGATATCCTCGGTCGCGAAGCGCATGAGCAGATGCGTCACCGGCCCGTCATAGCGCAGGGTCTCCTCGATGGCCTGCTTCCACGACACATCACCCGAGCGCAGCCGATCCAACTGTTCGGGGCGGGAGAGCAAGGCGCGCACCGTATTCACGATCAGGCTGACCGTGGTCTCGTGGCCCGCGGCGACCAGCGCCTTGAGATTGCCGACCACCTCCTCCTCGGTGAGCGGGTCGCCGCCCTCATCGGCCAGGATGAGCGCACTGGTGAGATCGTCACCCGGGGCCGCGGTCTTGCGGCGCACCATCTCGGTGAAGTACGCGTCCAGCGCGTCGATGACCCGCAACCGCTCATCCTGCGGGGTCATCATGGAGAAGAACTTCTTGTACCAGTCCAGCAGCATGGGCTGATCCGCGCGCTCCACACCCATGAGCTCGCTGATCACCCCCATGGGCAGCGGATAGGCGAAAACCTGCTTCAGATCGACGATCTCGCCCTCGCGTCCGGCGGCCTCGAGATTGTCGAGCAGCTCCGCGGTGAGCGCCTCGATGAAGGGCCGCAGCGCCTCCAACCGGCGCGCCGTCAGCGCCTGGGTGGTCTTGATCCGCAGTCGCCGATGCTCGGCCCCGTCCACGGTGAACATGGAGCGGCCCGCGTCGATCATGCCGATCAGCGGCCACTGCCGCGTCACCGCGCCCGAGTTCCACAGGCCCCAGGCGTTGATGTCCTTGACCAGGCGCGTATCGGTGAGCAGCTGCCGGGCCAGCGCGTGTTCGGTGACGGTCCAGGCTGGTACGCCGAGCAATTCGATGCGGGTGAGCGGTCCGGCCTCACGCAGGCGTGCGGTCTCCCCGGCCAGATCGGCGACCATCGGATCGATGGGCATGGCATGTGGGCAAGTCACTGGAAACCTCCGACGGCGCGAACTGGGCTGAAATGAACTGGCAGCGAAGCCATTCCATGCATGAAGGGAGACGGTCGGCGCATCAGGTTCTGCGCGGGCACGCTCAGGTCGATATCGGGCAGCCGGTCCAGCAGCACCTCGATGCCGGTCCTGGCGATGATCTCGGCGATCTGCTGCGCCGGGAACGGGCAGCGGTACTCGCCGTGACTGAAGGCGAAGTGCGCGTTGTTGCCGGTGTGCACGGACTCCGAAACATGCTGGCGCACATGCGGATCGGTATTCGCCGCGGCCAATCCCAGCAGCAGCAGGTCACCGGCGCGAATCACCTTGTCCGCCAAGCGGGTGTCGCGCGCCGCCCAGCGTCCGGCCAGAATCGAGGTGGGGCTCTCCTCCCACAGCACCTCGTTCATGGCCTGGCTGATACTGCGCCGCCCGCCACCGAGCGCGGCGGCGAAGCGATCATCGGTGAGCATGAGCCGCACCGAGTTTCCGAGCCAGTCACAGGTCGTCAAATGCCCGGCGGCGGTGATCGCCATCAGGTCGTTGACGTATTCCTCATCGGTGAACGGGGCCGGATAGGCCAGCATGCGCGAGACCAGATCATCGCCCGGCACGGCCTTCTTGAGCGCGACCAGGCGCTGCATATGACCCATGAATTGCAGATGCGCCGCCTGCGCGTCCGCACCGCCGTCGGCCATCACCTTCATGGACCAGGCCAGGTGCGGGCCGTCCGCATCGGCGAAGCCCAGCAGGGCGGCCAGGGCCAGCACCGGCAGCGGTTCGGCGAACTCGGCCATCAGATCGGCGCTGCCGCGCCCGCAGAACGCGTCGATCAGCCGATCCGCCAAATTCTCACAGACCCTGCGTAATTCGAACGGATCCACCGACTCCAGCGCGGGCTCCACCATGGCCAGATGGCGGCGATGCTCCGCACCCGCGGTGAAGTAGATGGACGGCATGGGCTGGCCCACCATGGGCAGCAGCGGCCAGTCGTCCGGAATGCTGCCCCACTGGTTCCACAGGCTCACATCGCGCGGGAACAGTTCGGGATTGTTGGTGACCTGATGCATCTCCCGATAGCCGACCACGAGCCACGCGGGCACACCGCCGGGCAGCTCGACCGCGACCACCGCACCGTGTTCGCGCCGCATCTCGTTGTACAGGTGATGCGGATCGGTGTGAAAGCGCGGGCCGCTCAGCGGAACCACTCCCGGCCGCACCGGGCACTGCTGTTGCTCGGGCGAGGTCATCAGACGGTCTCCGGGGTGTAGAGGTATTCGACCAGGGCGATCAGCACCTGCTTGCACGAATCACGGTGCCGGGCATCGCAATCGATGAGCGGGACGTGCGAATCCAGATCCAGCGCGTCGCGCACCTCATGCGGGCGGAAGGCCGCGCCGAAGTTGTTGCACGCCACGATGAACGGGGTGCCCTGATGTTCGAGACGGTCGATCGCGTACCAGGAGTCGGAGATTCGGCGCTGATCGACCAGCACGATCGCGCCGAGCGCACCGGTGAAGAGGCGATCCCACAGGAACCAGAAGCGCTCCTGCCCGGGTGCGCCGAACAGATACAGCACATGTTCGGTATCGATGGTGATGCGGCCGAAGTCGAAGGCGACCGTGGTGGTCGTCTTACCGGGCGCACCCGTCGGATCGTCGACGCCGTAACCCACCTGGGTCATGGTGGCCTCGGTGTCCAGCGGCCGGATCTCGCTGACCGCGCGCACCATGGTGGTCTTGCCGACGCCGAAACCGCCGACGATGACGATCTTCAGACCGGTGTGGGCGGAGGCGTGCAGGGGCGCGTCGGCGCGGGACGGCCGAGGATCATAGGTTGCGGAGTCCAACGAGCACCTTCTCCAGGGTGGTGGTGTCGGGCAGCGAATGCCATTGCGAGGCGGGGTTGTGCCGCGGATGCCGCACGGTGATCTTGCCCGCGTGCAGCAGGTCCGACAGCAGAATGGTGGCGATGCCGACCGGTAGTCGCAGCTCCGCCGCGATCTCCACCACGGCGGTGGGGGAGCGGCAGATCTCCAGGATCGCGGCATGCTCGGATTGCATGCCCGGCGCCGGATCGCATTCGCTCACCACGAGAGTGACCAGATCGAAGGCGTCCGAATCCGGTCGGCTGCGGCCGCCGGTCAGCGTGTACAGCCGATCCGGATCCTCGTCTGGCCTGGTCACGACACGCTCGCTCCCCGGGTATCGCGCACCCGCGGCTGCGCGGCCAGGTGCTCGCCGAGCTGCTCGACCAGTTCGCGCATATTGTGCCCGACCAGTCCGGCATCGGCGTCCTCGGCGGCGACCACCGCGATATGCGCGCCGACGCCCGCCTCGACGATGAACAGGATGCCGCCGTAGAACTCGGTCATGGACTGGCGCACCCCACCCCGGCCGTCACCGAACTCCACCGATGCGCCGTGCGAAAGACTCTGCATCCCAGCGGCTATCGCGGCCAGCTGATCGGCGCTGTCATTGCCCAACTCGGAGGTGTGGCAGATCTTCAGCCCGTCCCCCGACAGCAGCAGGGCATGCCTGGCGCGCGGGGTACGGGTGAGCAGCTGCTCTAGCAGCCAGCCCAGCTGTGTCGCGGACGGGATCATTTATCGCTCTCCAAGGCCGAAGGATTGGCGGCGCCGGCGTCCTCACGCCCACTGACCGCCCGTTGAAAAGCCCCCATGGCCGCCGGTGAAACCGGCCGCGCCACCCCGCCTGCCGGAATGTCCGGCGCGGCAAGCCCTTCCGGATGCACTGCCGCCAAGGTCTTGCCCCGCTGCCGCTTGGGCAGCCGGGTTTCGGCGGGCGGCGCCACCGCGTCGATTCGATTCGCATCGACCAGGCGATCGGCCAAAACCGCTGTGCTGCCGGAGAACCCGGTGGTGGTATCGGAGTGCTGCCGATCCTGTCCGTCGGTGCCGGAACGGGTATCGGCCGTACTCGCGATTGGCGGGGTGCCGGGGGACGTCGGCATCGCGGTGGGCTGATCGATCCCGAACGATACGGGCTTGCTGGATTCGGTTGCGCCGGCGGTGCTTTCCGCACCGGGAACCGCGGGTGTAGGGGATTCGGTGAACGCGACTACCGACGTTGTGCCGGAATAGATCTCGGCGCGGCGGGGGAGCGGACCGGTGGGGGTGGGATCGGCACCGGCGAGGCTCACGCGGGTGGGAGCGGTATGGGTGATGTCGACGGTGAGCAGGGCCGGGGCGGTATCGGAACGGCCCGCGGTGTTCGCCGGAGCCGGGGACGCGCCGGGGGTGAGTTCGGCGGGTGAGCGAGCGGGCAGCGAGACCGAACCGAGTGCGCCCGGGGTGCAGTCTATCCGGGTGGTGAGTTCGCGGGGCACGACCACGACCACCGCGGTGCCGCCGATGGCGGAGGGGCGGTAGGAGACGGTGAGTTCGTGCTTGCGCGCCAGATAACCGACCACGGCCAGGCCCAGCCGGGTGCCCGAGAGCGAGGAGAGATCGGAGATGCCGGGCGCATCGCCGCTCGAACCGGAAGCGCCGCTCGAACCGGAGGCGTGCGGGCCGCCGCCGAACCCCGCGGCATTGCCGCCCTTGCCGGAGACCGTCAATTCGGCTCGGCGCAAGGCGGATTCGCTCATGACCAGGCCGCTGTCCTCGATGGTGATCACAACGCCCGCGGGGACCTCGGCGGCGTAGACGTGCACCTCGGTGGTGGGCGGGGAGAAGTTGCAGGCATTGTCGAGTAGTTCGGCGAGCGCGTGCATGACCCCCTCGGCCGCGTGCCCGGCGATGGCGATCTCGGTGACCGCGCGCAGTCGCACCCGCTGATAGCCCGCGACTCGGCCCATGGCGCCGCGCAGAATCGATTCCATCGCAATGGGTTTGGCCCAGCGCCGCCCGGAGCGCGCACCACTGAGCACCGCGATGCTGTCCGCGAGCCGTCCGGCCTGTGCGGTGCGGTGATCGAGTTCGAGCAGATCGGCCAGCACTTTGGGATCGGCGTGCCGATGCTCCATCTCGCGCAGCTCCGCCAGCATGGAGGTACTCATGGCCTGCATGCGCCCGGCCGCGCCGGCGAAGGCCGCCATGGCCGCCGCGCGCCGATTCTCACTCTCCTTGGCCGCCCGCGCCTTGTCGGCGCTCTCCCGGGTGAGCGCCTGAATTCGCTGCTGCCCCTCCGCGAGTCGCGCCTCGGCCTCGGTGATGATGGCCGCGGTCCGCGCCTCGGCCTGCCCGGCGCGGGTCGCGCCCTCGCGCCGCGCCAGCTCGACCTGCGAGCGGTAGTGCACCGCCGCGGTGATCGCGGCGCAGAGCAGCACCGCCGCGATGCCGCCGCCGATCGCCACCCCGATTCGCGCATTGCCGGGCGTCGCGAAAACCGCGCCGCCCACCGCCAGCGCGGCTATCGCGACGCAGCCCGCCAGCGCCCCGAACGGTAGCCGCGCACCGGTGGCGGGATTCGACTCGCCACCCCTGGGATTCGATGACTCCGACAAGCTTTGCACTTCCGAACGCACGTGCACCGAGACGAACGCCCCGGTGCGACCGCATCCACTCGCGCGCAGCGCATGCCAAATATGCGCACCGGCAAGCGGATTCGGATCTAGCGGACGAGCATATGCGTCCGGCATGGCGCGCGCTACCCGAGCGCGGCCCACCCGGCAACGCGGCATCCCGGCAGTTGGGACGCCCGTCGATTGACCGTAATCGGTTGTACAGAGTCAGTTTTCGATTCGCTCCGGAGTCGTCCGCATATGCGTACTCGCCAGTAGGGAGCCGAGCGCGAAGGCGAATACCGATCAAGCAAGGTATGAACCGAAGTCAAGAACGCCTGTCTCGAAATGAATCAGATAGCCATGGGTTGTCTCGCCGGGAAATCCGGTGATCCGCCGGATGCTCGATTCCGCTCGCGGCGAACTCCGCCCGTGGGCCTTGACCTCAACCCTTGTCGAGGTTGGAGGGTGGGAACCGGCAGTCCTACGAATCGGCAAGAGAGGCAAGGCGATGCGCGCAGTGGAGGCCAAGGCGTTCGGGGAACCCGACGTGCTGGCGGTTACGGAGATCGCGGACCCGGTCGCCGGGGCCGGGGAGGTGGTGGTCGCGGTGGCCGCCGCCGATGTGATGTTCCTGGACACGCTGCTGCGCAGCGGTCGCGGCAGGGACTACTTCCCGGTGCGGCCGCCCTTCGTGCCGGGCGGTGCGGTCTCGGGAATCGTGAAATCGGCCGGCCCCGGCGTCGACACCGCATGGATCGGGCGACGGGTCGCCACCCCGACCGCGGCCAGTGGAATCGGTTCGGGGACGCCGACGGGCGGATACGCGGAGAAGGTCCTGGCCAAGGTCGACGCCCTGGCTGCCGTGCCGGACGCATTGAGCCTGGAACAGGCCGTGGCGCTGGTCCACGACGGTCGCACCGCACTCGCGGTCGCGGACCGGGCGAATCTGACATCGGGGGAGTGGGTGCTGATCACCGCCGCCGCGGGCGGACTGGGCACCCTGCTCATCCAACTCGCCCGATCGGCGGGCGCGCGGGTCATCGCCGCTGCCCGCGGTGAGGCGAAACTCGCACTCGCGCAACGACTCGGGGCCGAGGCCGTCGTCGACTACTCCGAGGACGGCTGGGTCGGGAAGGTGCGCGAGCGGACCGGCGGCGTGCAGGCGGTCCTGGACGGTGCGGGCGGTGATATCGGCCGGGACAGCCTCGGGGCCATGGCGTCCGGCGGCCGTCTCATCGGATATGGCAACGCGGCAGGCGGATTCGCCGCTATCGATGTGGAAGCCGCAGCGGCACAGGATATTACGGTCATCACACTGTTCGAGATCACCTCCGAGGCCACCGACTGGAGTGCGCTGCACGACCGCGCGCAGACCGAAGCCGCCAGCGGTCGCCTCGAAGTCGTGATCGGCCAGCGCTTCGCCCTCGCCGATGCCGCCGCCGCGCATACCGCCATCGAATCCCGGGCGGCGGCCGGGCGCACCATCCTCACCGTCTGACCGCCGCCGCGCCCGCACTGCCGCGCGGTCGGCGTATCGGGTGCGCCGCGCCGGGAATCGCGGGCGAGCTGACAGGCGGGCGGGGCTCGGCGCGGAGGTTGGCAATGGGCAACTGGACAGCGCTGATCGGTGCCATGGCGGCCGGGGCGTGCCTGTGTTCGGCGCCGGCGGTCGCGCGGGAACCCAAGCCTGAGCAGCCGGGGCGGCATGCCCAGCTGCCCGCGCGCATCTCGATCTCGCTGCGGTCGGTGGTGCCGGGCATCAAATGGGGCACCGAGAACGAGACGCGAGCGCGGGGCGGTCTCTCCCTCGCCAAGCTCTACCTCGCCGACTACGCGCTGCGGCACGGTGACGGGTCGGCGGAGGGCGTCCCCGGGCCGCCGCGGAAGTGACCTGGCACACGGCCCTTGCCCTCGAATAGTTTTAGTTTCACAATCGTTGTGTGAATACAACGGTTGGCGAGCTCGGCAAAGAGCGCAAGACGATCATCCTGATCACCTGCTGTCTCAGCTTGCTGATCTCCTCCATGGACGCGACCATCGTGAACGTCGCCATTCCGACGATTCGCACCGATCTCGCCGCGCCGCTCACCCGGTTGCAGTGGATCGTCGACATCTACACCCTCACCCTGGCCAGCCTGCTCATGCTCTCGGGCGCGCTGGCCGACCGCTTCGGCCGTAAACGCCTCTTCCGCATCGGCCTGTTCGTCTTCGCCCTCGGCTCACTGCTGTGCAGTGTCGCGCCCACCATCGAATTCCTCATCGGCGCACGGTTTTTGCAGGCCATCGGCGGTTCCATGCTGAATCCCGTTGCCATGTCCATCATTACCACCGTCTTCACCGGGCGGATGGAACGCGCACGCGCCGTGGGTGTCTGGGGCGCGGTGGTCGGCATCTCGACGGCGATGGGCCCGCTGGTCGGCGGTGTGTTGATCGATTCGCTCGGCTGGCAGTCGGTGTTCTGGATCAATCTCCCGATCGTCGCGATCGCGCTCGTGCTGACGACCCTGTTCGTACCCGAGTCCAAGTCACAGCATCCGCGCGGAATGGATTGGGCCGGACAGCTTTTGGCCATCGCCTTCATGTTCACCCTGGTCTTCGGGCTGATCGAGCACAAACCGATCATCTTCGTGCTGACCGCCGCCGCGCTCGCGGCCTTCCTCCGGCATGAGAGCCGGCATCCGACGCCCTTCATCGATCTGCGCTTCTTCCGCAGCTTCCCGTTCGCCTCGGCCACCCTGACCGCCGTCTGCGCCTTCGCGGCGCTGGGCGCGTTCCTATTCGACGTCTCGCTGTATCTGCAAGGGACTCGGCACTTCTCGGCCGTGCACACCGGCCTGCTCTACCTGCCGATGGCCCTGGGCATGCTGGTCTTCTCGCCGATCTCGGGCCGATTGGTCGGCCGCTACGGCACCCGGCCGTCGCTGCTCGTGGCGGGCGTGTTCATGACCGCGGCGGCGGTCGGTCTCACCCGGATGGCGCCGGACACCGCCGTCTGGCAGCTGGTCGTGCTCTTCGCGCTGTTCGGCATCGGCTTCGGCATGGTCAATGCCCCCATCACCACCGCGGCCGTCAGCGGGATGCCGCTGGATCGCGCGGGCGCGGCCTCGGCGGTCGCCTCCACCAGCCGTCAGGTCGGGGTGAGTCTCGGTGTGGCACTGTGCGGTGCGCTCACCGGGGCGGGGCTGTGGTGGACCATTGCCGCGCTCGCGCTCGCCATCCCCATGCTCGGTGTAGCGGCGAATACCCCGTGGGCGTACCGTACCCGCGATCGTGTCGCACCCCTGCTCGAACAGAAGGTCCCCGCCCATGTCTGAGGTACCCACCCCCGATGAGGTCTGGGGGCAGCTCACCCACCTGGTGATGGACAGCCGGGATGGCTGGCGGCGCGCGATCGTCGAGCGAACCGGATTGCCATTCAGCAGATTTCGCGTCATGAAGCGGTTGCTGCCCGGCCCGATCTCGGTCAAACAGCTCGCGGTCGCGGCCACCATGGACGCACCCGCCGCCACCGTCACCATCAATGATCTGGAGGAGCGCGGGCTGGTGGTGCGCGAGGTCGATCCGAATAATCGGCGAACCAAACTGGTCTCGCTCACCGCGGCCGGGCGGGAACTCATTCTGGACGCGCTCGCCACGCCCGATCCCGCGCCCGCCGCGGTCGCCGCTCTCACCCCGGCCGAACTGCGCACACTCGCGGAGTTGCTGCGCAAGCTCGAGGAGTGACTCCACGCCGCGCGCCCCGGCCCGTAGGGTGGGGCGGGTGCGTAACCGACACGGAAAAGCAATGGCGGCCATCTGCGGTGCACTACTGATCGCGGCGGGGGGAACCGGAGCGGCGGCGACGCCCGCGCAACCCAGGGCGGAATGGCCCGCGCTGCCGGTCTTTCCGATCGCCGAGCGGACGGTGGTGCTCGATCCCGGCCATAACGGCGGTACCGCCGGGCACCTCGATGAGATCAACGCCCAGGTCCCCGATGGCCGCGGGGGTACGAAGGCGTGCAACACCACCGGCACCAATGCCGCCGACGGCTATTCCGAGCACGAATTCAACTTCGATGTGGCGCTGCGCATGCGGGATCTGCTCAGCGCGCGCGGGCTTCGCGTGGTGATGAGTCGCGACAACGACACCGGGGTCGGACCGTGCGTCGACGAGCGCGGAACGCTCGGACAGCGGGTGGGCGCGGCGGCCGTGGTCTCCATTCACGCCGATGGCGCGCCCGCGGGTGCGCACGGCTTCCACGTGGCGTACTCCTCGCCCGCGGTGAATGATTCGCAGGGTGAGCCGTCCAGCCGATTGGCGAGCACGCTGCGCGACGGATTGGTCGGCGCGGGCTTCACCACGTCGACCTACGTCGGTTCGAACGGTCTGAACCCGCGTGCCGATCTCGCCGGGTTGAATCTCGCCGAGCGTCCGGCGGCACTGGTCGAATGCGGCAACATGCGCGATCCGGACGATGCCGCCGTGCTCGAATCCCCCGATGGCCGTGCCCGATTGGCGACGGCGCTCACCAATGCCGTCCTGGCGTACCTCGGCTAGCGCGAGGATCGTTCCCGGCTAGCACAGCCGCCCGCGCGACTCGCGGCGCGGGGTGTGTCAGTGCCCGGTTTGCCCTGAGTACATTGTCCACGACTATTCGGCCAATTCCGGGGAACCGGACACACGGGTTCCGGGGAGGATTCTCTTGACCACGACCCAGGCGCAGCCACGTTCGCGATTCGCGGCCTGGCTGCTGGAGGACGCGGGGGAGCAACACTCCCAAATTCCCGGACCCATGGCCAAGCGCGCGCCCAAAGAGCATCAGCATTCCTGGTGGAAGGTGATGTGCCTGACGGGTGTCGACTATTTCTCGACGCTCGGCTATCAACCCGGCATCGCGGCGCTGGCCGCGGGCGTGCTGTCACCGCTCGCCACGCTGGTGCTGGTGGCGCTGACCCTGTTGGGTGCGCTACCGGTGTATCGCCGGGTGGCCAAGGAGAGCCCGCACGGCGGCGGCTCCATCGCCATGCTCGCCAAATTCCTGCCGAACTGGTGGGGCAAGATTCTGATTCTGGTGCTGCTGGGCTTCGCGGCGACCGACTTCACCATCACCATGACGCTCTCCGCGGCCGACGGCGCGGCGCATATCGTCGAGAATCCGCTGATGCCCGAGGTGCTGCACGGGCACAATATGATCATCACGCTGGTGCTGCTGGCCCTGCTGGCCGCGGTATTCCTCAAGGGGTTCAGCGAGGCGATCAGCATCGCGGTGGTGCTGGTCGGGGTCTACCTCTCGCTGAATCTGGTTGTCGCCGTGGTCGGTGTGGCGCAGGTGATCACGCACGGGTCCATGGTGACCGACTGGACGCACGCGCTGACGGCGCAGCACGGCAATCCGATCGCCATGATCGGCGTCGCGCTGCTGGTGTTCCCGAAACTCGCGCTGGGCATGTCGGGATTCGAGACCGGTGTTGCGGTCATGCCGCAGATCAAGGGCTGCCCGGAGGACACCGAGGAGTATCCGCGCATGCGGATCATCGGCGCGCGCAAACTGCTCACCACCGCGGCGTTGATCATGAGCGGCTTCCTCATCGTGTCGAGCTTCATCACCACCATCCTGATTCCGGAGAAGGCGTTCGAGGTCGGCGGTCCGGCCAATGGGCGCGCGCTGGCGTACCTGGCGCATGAGCATCTGGGCAATGCCTTCGGCACCGTGTACGACATCAGCACCATCGCCATCCTGTGGTTCGCGGGCGCGTCGGCCATGGCGGGCCTGTTGAATCTGGTGCCGCGGTATCTGCCGCGCTTCGGCATGGCGCCGGAGTGGGCGCGCCAGATCCGGCCGCTGGTACTGGTTTTCGCGACGGTGTCCTTCGGTATCACCTGGTACTTCGATGCCAGCGTCGATGCGCAGGGCGCGGCGTACGCGACCGGTGTGCTGGTGCTCATCACCTCCGCCGCGGTCGCGGTGACGCTCTCGGCGGCGCGTCAGCAGCAGCGGTCGCGGGTGATCGGTTTCAGCGTGGTGACGCTGATTCTGATCTACACCACCATCGACAATGTGATCGAGAAGCCCGAGGGCGCGCAGCTGGCCCTGCTGTTCGTCATCGCGACGCTGGTCGTCTCGTTCGCCTCGCGCTTCCGCCGCGCCTTCGAATTGCGTGCTGTCACAGTCACCTTCGATGAGAAGGCGGCCGCCATGATCGATTCGCTGGCCGCGCGCGGTGAGGTCCGAATCGTGACGCACGACATCGACAAGCGCGAGCCGCAGGAGTACGCGGAGAAGGAAGCCGATCAACGCCGGGAAAGCCATATCCCCGATGCGGAACCCATTCTGTTCCTCGAGGTGATCGTCAAGGACCCGTCGGAATTCAGCACCGAACTGCTCGTCACCGAATTGGAGATCGGCAAGTACCACATTCTGTCGGTCGAGGCAGCCGCGGTGCCCAACTGCATCGCCGCCATCCTGCTGGCGATTCGCGACCGCACCGGCGCGCCCCCGCACGTGTATTTCGAATGGACCGAAGGCAATCCGCTCACCAATCTGGTGCGCTTCATGTTCTTCGGTGAGGGCGAAGTGGCCCCGGTGACCCGGGAAATCCTGCGCCGCGCCGTCCCACGCCGGTCCCAGCGCCCGCACGTGCACGTGGACAGCTGACTTCAGCGCGGGTGGCCGGTCTCCTCGCGGAAGATGCGCAGGCCCTCGCCGATTTTGCCCGCGGCGTTCTCGAGTTGTTCGGGGGTCATGTACTTCCCGAAGGCGGCGGCGTCGAGCAGCTGGTGCCGCACCTGCTCGAGGTTCATCGTCGCCCAGTCGAGGCGAGACAGTTCCGGCATGGGACGGGAGATTACCTCGAGTCGAACCTTTGTTCGATACCGAGCGGTCTTTCGTCGGAATCAGGCGCGCAGGGACTCGATGCGCTGGCGTAGGTGATCGAGGAGCTTGTCCGGATCGTCGAAGTCGGCGGGGTTGATCGGGTCGCCGAAATGAATGGTGACCTGCTGACGGCGGTCGAATTTCGGGCCGTCGCCGCGGAGCCGGCGCATGGGGAGCACGCGATCGGTGCCGGTGGTGCCGACCGGGATGATCGGAACACCGGTCGCCAGAGCCAGTTTCGCGACACCCGGCTTGTACGGTTCATTCTCCCCGGGGGCGACCAGGCGGCCCTCCGGATAGATGATCAGCACGCCGCCGTGCCGGAGAATCCGCTCGGCCTGTGAGAGCGCCGACGCACCGGAGTCATTGTCCTTGCGCACCACCGGAATCTGGCCCAGACGCCGCACCAGCCAGCCGACCACCGGCCAGGACCACAGCTCGGCCATGGCGATGGCGACGGCGCGGCGGCGCAGCGCGCCCCAGAGAAAGACCGCGTCCAGCATGGAGATGTGATTGCTCGCGATGATGACCGGACCGGTCGCCGGGACCAACCCCCGGCCCAGCACGGTGACGTGCACGAAGTTCGACCAGGCCAGCGTGCGCAGAATGCGCCGTACGAAATGCGTGACCACCCAGGCGCGCTTGCCCAGACCCTTGGGCCGCAGTCCCGAATCCATTATCTACCCCCGCACTCGATTGTCCGCGAACGGATTCCATCCTTGTCGCCGGTCCAGGAGCACGAAACCGGGTAACTACTCAGCCGTGCAGGCGGATGATTGCCTGCACCGAACACAACCTCCATGAGAGAGCGAGGCGGAATGTCGTTCGCGGCACTCCCGGCGACGGCGGCCTGGTCGCACCGGGATACACGATCGGGCTTCGAGGTCGTCTACTTCGAACGACTCGATGACGGCGGTCTTCGAATAGACGGCTGCACCACCGCGCTCGACGAGGACGGTACCTGGTTCGTCGAATACAGCATTACGGTCGCCGCCGATTGGCATACCCGGGCCGCGCGGGTGACCGGGCGATCGTGGTCCGGGCGGCGCGAGGTGGTGCTCGAATCCACCGGGATCGGGCATTGGCTGGTGGATGGGAAACCCGCGCAGCGGCTCAATGGATGCCTGGATGTGGATTTGGAGTCCTCGGCATTGACCAATGCGCTGCCGATTCATCGGATGGATCCGCCGGTCGGCACCCGGGTGGCGACGCCCGCGGCGTATGTCCGCGCGAGCGACCTGTCGGTGCACCGGCTCGAACAGCAGTATCAGCGAACCGCGGACACCAATGGGCATTACCGCTATGAGTACCTCGCTCCGGCCTTCGATTTCACCAGCCAATTGATCTATGACGAGGCCGGATTGGTACTGGAATACCCGGGCATCGCGACGCGGGCGGGTTGATCTCGCCGGTGATGTCGAGAACTGTCGATCGGCTCCGTCCCAGGGATAGCGAGCGGAGGGACCGCTCGGCAGCCTCGAAGGAGCGATCACCATGGAGCAGAGCCGGATCACCTAGATTCTGAACCGTCCGAACAGCCGGGAGCTGCTGGCCCGGGATGTCACCCGGCTGGCGTACGTGGCCACCGACGGCACCCCGCGCCGCATCCCCATCTCGTTCGTCTGGATTGGTGCGCAGATCGTGCTGTGCACCACCAAGAACGCGCCGAAACTGCCTGCGCTGCGCGAGAATCCGGCGGTCGCCCGCACCATCGGCACCGAGGTGCATCCGCCCGAGATCCTGCTCATTCGCGGCACCGTCGAACTGGATGAGGTCGACGGGATTCCGGACGAGTACCTCCAGATCAACGGCGGCTACCAGATGACACCCGAACAGCGGGTGGAGTGGGAGGCCGAGGTGCGTTCGCTCTACTACGGCATGGTGCGCATTGTCGTCACCCCGACCTGGGTGAAGCTCATCGACTTCGAGGAGACCTTGCCGTCGGCGTGGGAGGAACTGGTCCGGGAGCGGGCCGAACGCCAGAACGCGTGATCGCTCAGGAGCGGCGGGCCAGGACTTGGACGGCGCGGAGTCTGCCGTCGGCGAGGGCGGTGGTGAGGTTCTTCAGTTTGTCGGGGAAGTTGGGATTGAAGACGTGCAGGCCGAGAGGGTTGGGCGGCATGGCGATAATGGCCCGCATGGTGGTGGCGGCCTGGTCGGTGAGATCGTTCCACTGATCGATCTCGAAGCCGGATTCGGTGATGAGAGAACGTAGTCGGCTCTGATCGACCAGGTGGCCGAGGGCGGGGACATCGGCCCAGGGGAGTGGATACTCGGGGTCCGGTCCGCCGGTGGTGATATCCCACATGGCCAGTTGCCCACCGTCTTTCAGCACGCGGCGGGCCTCACGGTAGAGGCGCGGTTTATCGGCGATGTTCATCTGCACGTGCTGGCTGAAGAGGACGTCGTAACCGGCGTCGGCGAACGGCAGCGCGGTGACGTCACCCTGGTGGACGGTGATTCGATCATCGAGTCCGACAAGGTGATTGAGCCATCGCGAGGTGTGGCAGTAGTCCTCGGTGAGATCGACAGCCGTCACTCGGCATCCGAATCGCTCGGCGAGATACCGTGCCGTGCCGCCGATTCCGCTTCCGGCGTCGAGGACCTCGGCATCGGCGTCGATATTGGTGAGATCCGCGAGTTGGACCGTCGCGAAGCGGCCCATGGTGTGGAAGTCCTCGACGAGCATGAGATCCGCCGGGCGCAGATCGTTCAGGTCCTTACCCGCTGCTACGAGAGCGTCCTCGATATTGCGGCGGGAGTTCCCGTTCGAGTACTGAATCACGCTGTCGCTCAACATATTCCCGGGATCTACCGTTCCATCGATCTGCCCTGTGGTCGGCACTCGATTCCGAGCCATCGGATTTCCTTCCGCATCGATAGCGATCCGTGAAACCAGCAAAGTGACCGCTGGTCACATCAAGTGTGTGCGCGAATGTGACCGCTGTCAACACCGCGGCCCGCATATGCCATCCTTGACCCCATGAGCCCAGCCGATGCTTCGCCGGATCGCCGCAGGACCTATCACCACGGCTCCCTGCGCACGGCCCTCATCGACGCGGGCGTCGCCCTGGCTCGCGAAGGTGGTCCGGACAGCGTCGTCCTTCGTGAGGCGGCCCGCATCGCGGGCGTGTCCCACTCCGCGGCCTACCGTCACTTCGCCGACCGCGAAGCCCTGCTGGCGGAAGTCTCTCGTCACGCGCGCGCCGAACTCGCCGCTCAGATGCGCCGAGGCATCGACGCGGCCCCCGAACCCCTGACGCGATTGGGCGCGGTGGGCACCGCCTATGTCACGTTCGCGCTGGCCAACCCCGGTCTGTTTCGCACCGCCTTCTACGCGCATCCCGTCGCGTCGTCCGAAAAGCAAGACACCCCAATGGATTCCGCCCGGGAAGAGCCCTTCGACATTCTCGGACAAGTGCTGGACGAGGCCCAGTCCACCGGTCTACTGGACCCGAATCGCAGGCCCGGCGCCGCGATCGCCGCCTGGTCGGCCGTGCACGGACTCGCGGGGCTGCTGATCGACGGACCGCTCCCCACCGCGCGGGCGGATGTCGATTTCGCTCTCGCGCAGGTCCTCGAGTTGGTGGCTCGCGGTCTGCTGCGACCGCCCGCGTAGCGCTCAGCCGCGGCGCGATGGGGTCAGTGCCGGGGCGACCCAGGTCGTCAGGTACGCGCGCAGTTCCGCGCCGCTGCGCGGTGGCCGTCCGGGGTCGATGACGAATGACTGCACAATCCGCAGCATGTGCTCGGCGAGTTGATCCAGCTCGTCGATACCGGCGGCGGACCAGTCGACGGCGTAGCGATTGAGCATCGAACGGCCGAATTCCAGTGCGGTGTCCGAGGTTACGCCCGCGGAGAAGGCGCTCGCGCGCCCCGGCGCCAGCAGCAGACCGAGGTATTTCTCGTGTGGCAGGCGTTCCAGGGTGTAGGCGATGCCCTCCACGACGGCTGTTGCCGGATCGCGGATCTCGCTCAAATGCGCGGCGAGGACATCCAGGAAATGCCCGGTCTGTGCGATGGACGTCGCGGTCAAAAGCGCTTCCGCACTGGGGAAGTAGCGATACACCGTCTGCCGGGTGACTCCCAGATCGCGGGCCACCTCGGCAATGCCGAAGTCGCTACCCGAGCGGTCGATCGCCCGTCGTGCGGCGGCCAGAATCCGATCGACGGCCTCCGCATCGTCCGAGGGTGCGGCCCCCGACCAGCCATGCGTGCGCACCGAATCACTCCTTCGCCTCCAACGGTCGCCGCCGAGGTTACCCCGCACCCTTGACCATACACCCATGCCTAGATGTATGGTCTGACAATGACGACCACCCCGCCGCGCCCCAAACAACTGGACTCACCCGTCCTGCCGAAGATCTTCAAATACGTTGGCAGAGCACAGGTGTGGATCTACCGCCGCACCGGTGGACGCATCGGCGGTAAATGGCGCATCGGCGCGGGCTTCCGCAAACCGGTCCCCACCCTCCTGCTCGAGCACCGCGGCCGGAAATCCGGCACCGTCTACACCACCCCGCTGCTCTACATCACCGACGGCGCCGACACCATCATCGTCGCCTCCCAGGGCGGACTCCCCGCAAATCCCCAGTGGTACAACAACCTTCGCGCCCACCCCAACACCCGAATCCAAATCCGCCGCGACATCCACGAAGTCCACGCGATCACCGCCAACCCCCAGGACCGCGCCCGCCTCTGGCCCCAACTCGTCGCCGCCTACGCCGACTTCGACACCTACCAAGCCTGGGCCGACCGGGAAATCCCAGTCGTCATCCTGCGCCCCCGCAACCCCGCCGATCGCGCATAACCCGCGCCGGTACTGCACGCTGGAGCCATGACCTCGGTGACGATTCGCAAGGCGCGCGGCTCGGACGATACGGCCCTGGCCGATCTCTACCGGCACACGTGGTCTCCCCAATCCGAAATCGTTCCGCGTCCGCCGCGCGGCAGCAGCTTCTTCGGTGAGGCCGGCTCGCCCGAGCACTATCTGGTGGCGGAGCTGGATTCCGAGGTCGTCGGCTACCTCCGTCTGGTCCAGCCGATCCCGGTCCCGAGCGCCGCCCACGTCCGCACGATCCAGGGCCTCGCGGTCGCCCAATCCGCGCGCGGTCGCGGCGTGGGTCGGGCCCTGCTCGACCAGGCGGTACTGGAAACCAAAAGCCAGGGCGGCACCCGCCTGACCCTGCGGGCGGGTAATGGGGGTCCCCGGGGCATCTGCCCGATACCGCTCGGGGACCCCTGCCTGGCAGCGTGATTGGAGTTCAATCACCAATCCGGAGGAGTCAGTACTCGATGCGAAATCTGCGTAGCTCTGTGACGGTCACGATCGCGCTGGCTGCCGTCGGCGCGGCCTGGAACGCCCCCGCCGCGTCCGCCGACATCGGAATCCAGGTCTATATCGACAGCGGCGTCATCGGCACCGGCTACGGCACCGGTTGCACCTACAGCGTCATCGGCAACGGCACCGACCCCGATGCCATGAGCTTCTACGACAACGGCCTCCGCTTCGCCGTCACCCCGGGTGGCAAAACAACGCAGGTGGCGCAGTGGACGCCGACCACGCCCGGCACCCACGAGATCCGAATCACGCAGAGCTTCGACTCCAACACCGTCGTGCTCACCGTCGGCACCGGCATCAACGCCGGCAGCTTCTGCCAGGCAATCTAGGGTTTCGTCGACATGGCGGTCGAGGTATCGAACTCGACGCGATTCCGAATGACCGCCGAACACCGATAATTTCAGCTGAGTGAAATTATCGGTGTATCGAAACCGGCCGATCCCGCCAGTTCTTACAAGCACCACGCCGGATCCGCCGATCCCGGCATCGGGACCGTGAAACAGATACCCACGGACCCGTCCACCGGTTCGACACGCGGGTCGCCGGCGGACGCGGCCGACGCCCCGATCCCGGTCGGCGACAAGGCAACTGCGGTCAGGGCTGTCGAACCTACGATTCTCGCGATCACGGTCATCAACTCCCGCTCATCAACTCCCGCTCCGTGAGATCGAATCTGAAATGACTGTCCCTCTCACGGTAGGCATCCCACCCCTGCACGCATGACCATCCCGGCTGGCCCGGATAGGAGTCGCCACTCGACAGTGCGCATGCCGAGGTCGGTGGATCGCAAGCCGAATGTGCGGGATTACCGCTGATCAGAAGGGAGAGATGGTGGGGCGGGCGGGGCTCGAACCCGCGACCAATGGATTATGAGTCCACGGCTCTAACCGACTGAGCTACCGCCCCGGGCCGCAGGGTGAAGCTGCGGGCCTCGCGATGCTACCTCGACCCTGTGGGGGATGCCTAGTTGGGGGCTACGGTGTCGTAGCTTTGGGTCGGAATCCCCCGTGGCGACGGGTCGGCAGGGGGTGGTTTGACCGAATTGGCCTCGGGGAGATGGGGTTCCGTCAGCGGGCGTAGTGGGTGGCGATCTTGTTGAGTTCCAGCTGGTAGTAGAGGATGCCCAGGCCGAAGACGAAGTTCAGGAGGAAGGCCACTGCCGGGTTGCAGGTGGGCTCGAGGCCTGCGGCCTCTTGGGATTGGTTGATGCGGGTGCCGGTGCGCCAGAAGCTGATGATGGCGGCGATGCCTGTCCAGGACAGGAAGATCATGACCAATAATGGGCCCGCTACCGGGGCTTCGGGGTCGCGGCGGAGTTCGGCCATTTCCTTGTGGATCTTGTAGTACCAGACGAAGAAGTAGATGCCGAGGGTGATCAGGGGCCAGACCAGCCAGACCAGGACGGGGTTGCGCTCTTCGATGGGGGTGGCCACCTGGGTGGGGTTCATGTGGATCCTGTTGGTGTCGAGGTGAATTCGGGCCCGGGTAGCCGGGGTGAGGCGACCGTAATGGTGGCTTCGTGATCAGATCGTGAAGCGAATAGGCTGGCGTTAACCACTCGGCTGGAGGGAATCATGGCGAATCTGTTCGTGAACGTGCTTCGTGGACATCAGTTCCTCTATGAGAAGAGCGGCGGGCTGGTGGGGCATCGGCTGCTGTTCGGGAATCCGACGCTGCTGCTGCGCACGGTGGGGCGCAAGACGGGGCAGCCGCGGACCTCGGCGCTGACCTATGCCACCGAGGGCAAGGATTATCTGGTGACGGCCTCCAATGGCGGCTCGTCGCGGCCGCCGGGGTGGCTGGCGAATGTGAAGGCCAAGCCGGACTGTGAGATTCAGGTGGGGACCAGGAAGATTCCGGTCACCGCGCGGGCCACCTATCCGGACGATCCGGACTATGCGCGCCGGTTCGCATTGGTCGACAAGGTCAATAAGGGGCGGTACACGGAGTATCAGGAGAAGACCTCTCGGCAGATTGCCGTGGTCGTGCTCAGCCCCAGGTAGAAGCGGGTGAACCGCGGTCGGGACGGTGAACGCCCTGGCGCGGTGAGTTGGACATCCGAGCTAAGACTCGGCTATCCTCGGTGCCGAGGGGAGTACTTCCCAAGAATCATTCCGGTCAGTACGGATCGCGCCGTCGTGATCCCCGGGTGATCGCCCAGGGCTGTGTAGGTCGAACTGCACGGGTGAAGGAGACCTCAGGCGGTTTTTCCTGCCCGAGGAGGTCCCTGTGAGTACTGATCTAGCTGTCCTGGCGAGCCCCGCCGCCATCGAATCCGTTGGTACGCCCTGGTTGTGGGCTGGAACCATCGGCGTGGTGCTGGCGCTGCTGGTGCTCGACTTCGCCATCACCCGTCGCCCGCACGAGGTTTCCATGCGCGAGGCGATCGGCTGGACGGTCTTCTACATCGCGCTGCCGGTCGCCTTCGGCATCTTTCTGTGGACGCGCAATGGCACGAATACCGGCATGGAATTCTTCACTGGATATTTGCTGGAGAAATCGCTCTCGGTCGATAATCTCTTCGTCTTCATGCTGCTGCTGTCCGCCTTCGCGGTCCCGGCGGCGCTGGCCCAGCGCGTGCTGCTCTACGGCATCGCCGGTGCGCTGGTGCTGCGCGGCATCTTCATCGCGCTCGGCGCGGCGGCCCTGGCGACCCTCGACTGGGCGTTCCTGCTCTTCGGACTGATCCTGCTGATCACCGCCGTGAAACTGCTGGCCGACGCCGCGGGCGGACACGACCAGGAGGTCGACGTCTCGAATATGAAGTCGGTCAAACTGCTGCGCAGGTTCATGCCGGTGACCGACGACTACCGCGGCACCAAGATGACCGTCCGGGAGGCCGGGCGCCGGGCTCTCACCCCGTTGGCGCTGGTCGTCGCCGCGGTCATGGCCACCGACCTGGTCTTCGCCGTCGACTCGGTGCCCGCCGTCTACGGCGTCACCGGTGATCCGTTCCTGGTGTTCGCCACCAACGCCTTCGCGCTACTCGGTTTGCGCGCACTGTATTTCGTCTTGCACGCGGCGCTCTCGCGACTGGTGCACCTGGCGTACGGGCTGGCCGCCATCCTCGCCTTCATCGGCGTGAAACTGGTGCTGCACTGGGCGCACGGCGTCTGGAGCGGTGTGCCGACCATCCCGACGGTCGCCTCGCTCGTGGTGATCGTGGTGGTGCTGGCGACGGTCACGTTCACCAGCCTGCGCGCGACCCGCGGTCGGAGCGGCGACGAGATCGAACCCGTCAACTGAGCGGGATCCCCCCAGAACCGAGGCCATGTCCCCGAACATCCTTCCGACGTACCGTGAATCATGATGCTGCAACGTTTCCGGCCGATCGGTGTCGACAGGATCAACCGCGTGGTCGACGAATTGGTGCTTCCCGAGGCCGTGTACAAGACCTGCCCGTGGCAGCCCCGCGAACTGGTGGAAACCGGGCTGCGGCAATGGCTTCGCTGCTGCGGCGCGGCCATGCGGGACGGACAGGTGATCGGTATGCCGTCCTTCGCGGTCGATGAGGCCTGGCACGGACTCATCCTGTGCACCGTGCGGTATCAGCGCTTCTGCGATGCCGCGTACGGCCGCTTCCTGCACCACTTCCCGGCCGGTGAGGGCTCGGGCGATCCGAAGGACCCCATGGTCGATCAGCTCGGCCGCACCGTGGTCGCCTGGGCGATGGTGGCGCGGCCGGATGAGGAATGCGTGCTGTGGGATCTGGATGCGGTTGTGGGAGTGGATGATCCGTGGGGCATCGCCCGGGATCGGGTCGATCTCATCGAAACGGCGCTGCGGGCCCAAGCCTGAAACCCGCAGCGCCGCACTCGGAGTGAGCGGTGGCGCTCAGCTGCCGCCGCCTCCGCCGCAACCGCCTCCGCCGCCGCAACCACCGCCTCCGCCGCAGCCCCCGCCGCCGCAGCCGCCATGGCCGTGCCCACCCCCGCCACAGCCCCCACCGCCGTCGTAGTACGTCGGGCTGCTCGAACCGCCGGCGAGGCCGTGGCGATAACTCGAACGGTGATTGCGCGGCCGCCGCGTCTCGATCTCCGCGGTGCGGCTCAACCGGACGAACACCCCGGTCGCCCCCACGAGCGCCAGGAAGATCACCAAAACGATAAGAGCGTCCATTGCGAGTCGCCATCCTCCCCGGTGTGAATCGTTGTAGCTGAAAGCTACTGCGATGCGCGAGAATTCGCCATACCTAGCAATTCGGGGAATGAGAATGGGTGTGAAAACCTCCGGAAGTGGGTACCGGCAATTCTGGTAGTGATACGAAAAACGCCCCTCGCGTATATCCGCGAGGGGCGCTTGCTTATTTCGTGTTACGTGAGCTTCACGCGCGCCGCGAAGAACCGCGCCACGGCCGGGGCGAACCGGTTGAAGCGGTACTGCAGCCACGCCTCGGGCGTCACCGGAACCACGTCCCGATCCTGCTCAACGGCCTTGAGGATCTGCGCGGCGACCTTCTCCGGCCCGTATCGGCGCGCGGCGTACAGCTTGTCGAAACGCTGCTGCTTGGCGGCCTCCTCCTCGGCCGAGACGCCCGAGAACCGGGTGGTGGCGACAATATTCGTATGCACGATTCCCGGGCAGATGGTATGCACGCCAATTCCCTTGCCGGACAGTTCGGCCCGCAGGCAATCGGAGAACATGAAGACCGCCGACTTACTCGTCGAATACGCCGAGAATCCGCGCTGCGGCGTATAAGCCGCCATCGAGGACAGATTCACGATATGCCCGCCGAGCCCGCGATCGGCCATGGCCTTTCCGAAGGCACGGCAGCCGTTGATCACGCCGTAGAGATTGATATTGAGCACGCGATCGAACTCCGCCGCCGGCGTGTCGAAGAAATCGCCCGCCTGCCCGATCCCCGCATTGTTGATCAGGATGTCCGGCACCCCGTGCGCGGCGATCACCGTCGCGGCGTGTTCGGTGACGGCCGCCTCGGAGGAGACGTCCAGCTGATACGCGTGTGCCGTACCCCCTTCGCGCGCAATGAGTTCCGCGGTCTCCTTGGCCGAATCGAGGTTGATGTCCGAGAGCACCACCTCCGCGCCCTGCCGGGCGAAGGCCAGTGCGGTCTCGCGCCCGATACCGCTGCCGCCACCGGTGATCACCAGCAGCTGATCCTCGAAACTCCGCTGCTCCCTGCCGACTTCGGCCCGCCGCAGCGCCCGCGAGGTCTCCCCGGTGCGCAGTGCGTCGATGAGCTCGACGGTCGAGGTCGCGAGCAGTTCCGGATGCGAGAACGGCAGCCAGTGCCCGCCGCCGACCTCACGCCGATACAGGTTGGGCGCCCACTCCTGAGTGTCGGCATAGGGTGCGGGCCGCACCGCCACATCGCGCCGCGCGATGATCAACTGCACCGGCACGTCGGTGCGCCGCTCACGCGGACCCGTCACGCGCTGCAGGATATTCGCGCGGTAGATCCGCATCCCGTCGAAGAAGTCGCGGCGGAATTCCGGACCGAATTTGATGTTCTCGGGCGAGGTGTCGTTCATCAGCCCGACGAACCGCGACCACACCTTCTCGGTGCCCAGCGGGCGCAGCAGTACGCGCGGCAGCACCGGGGTCATGAACAGCCCGGTGTAGGTCGAGGACAGCAACTGGGTGAACGGCCCCCACAGCTTGCCGCGCGCGACATTCTTCTGCATCCACGCGCCCATATGATCCAGGTTCGGACCCGAGACCGAGGTGAAAGACGCTATGCGCGAAGCGGCTTGGGGTTCACACACCGCCTCCCACATCTCCACCGAACCCCAGTCGTGTGCCAGCACGTGCACGGGCGCGTCGGGGCTCACGGCCGCGGCGACGGCGAAGAAATCGGCGGCGAAATGTTCCAGCCGGTAGTCCTCGGTGCGATCGGTGCGGGTGGAGCGACCGTGCCCGCGGGTGTCGTAGGTGACGACGTGGAAGCGGTCGCCCAGCAGCGGCACGACCCGATCCCAGAGGTGATTGTCATCGGGCCAGCCGTGCACCAGCACAATGGTTTCCGCTGACGGCTCACCGTATTCGTAGACGGCGATATCGAATTCGCCACTGCGGACGATCCGCTCGGAGGCGGGAATGATGGTCTCGGTCACGATCTTCTCCATGGGGCTAGAGGATGGAGCCGCGGGGCGGTCAGAGGTCCAGCACCAAACGGTCGCCGGTGCAACGGGATACGCAGATGAGCATGTCGCCCGCGGCCCGCTCGGAATCGGTGAGTACGGTGTCCCGGTGCTCGACCGCACTGCCGAGCGTTCGCACCTTGCAGGTGCGGCAGAAGCCCTGGCGGCACGAGTACGGGCTGTCCGGACGGACTTTCAGCACTTCCTCGAGCACCGACTTGTCCGCGGGCACATCGATGATCTCGCCGGTGCGGGCCAGCTCCACCTGGAAGGCGGCGCCGTTCACCACCGGCGGCGGTGAGAAGCGCTCGGAATACATTTCCACGCCGGGCATCTCGCGCACGGTATCGGCGATCGCCTGGGTCATGACGACCGGCCCGCAGCAGTAGATCGAGGTGTCGGCGCCGACCCCGGCCAGCAGATCGGCCGCGGTGGGCAGCCCGTGTTCGTCATCGGTGCGCACGGTGACGCGCGATCCGAACGATTCCACCTCCGCCAGAAAGGGAATGGCGTCCCGGCTGCGCCCGGCATAGGTCATGGTCCAGTCCACGCCGAGTCGATGCGCCATCCGCACCATAGGCAGAATCGGCGTGATGCCGATACCGCCGGCCACGAAATGCACTCGGGCGGCGGAGGATCCGTAACCGGGGAGCACGAACGGGAACGCGTTGCGCGGCCCGCGCACCGTCACCGGCGTGCCCACGGTCAGCGCTTCGTGCACCTCCAGGGAACCGCCGCCACCATTCGGTATGCGGCGCACCGCGATTCGATACGCGTGCCGATCGGCCGGATCACCGCAGAGCGAGTACTGCCGCACGCGCCCGGACGGCAATTCCAGATCCAGATGCGCACCGGGACGCCACACCGGCAGCGCGCGCCCGTCCGGTGCGGTGAACATCAGGCTGATCACATCGGTGTCGTGCGCCTCCACCCGGCGCTCGACCAGCATCAGCGGAATCCGACGATCGTCGACCGGTGCTGGCGGCCGCTTCCGGTTCACGAAAGTGGTCCAGCGCAAACGGGATTCGGCGATCAGGTCCAAGACCCGGGTCGCCCGGTCGGAGCGCGCCTTTCCGTACAGATCCGGTGGCGGCTCGACGGGCACGGGCCGAATGAGGTTCATCTCGGGCTCGCGAACGGCGGTCACGACGCCATGATCCGCGCCGCCGGGGACTGCGCCAGGTAGGCCAGGGCCTGTGCGGTGGAGCCGACCGGTTCGGGCGAGTAGCCGGGCTTGAAGGTGGACAGCGCGCTGATCAGCAGCGATGGAATGCCGGGCACCGAACCCCGCCACATGGCCGCGAAGATCCGCCCGACCAGCATGGGATACCGGTGATTGGGCAGTGTCGGATCCTGATGGACCAGATACTTGGTCCCGCGCAGCAGCAGTGCGATGAAGATCGGGAACACGATCAGCATGAGCGCCCCGCGCCGCAGATAGCCGACCCCGAAGTACTCGGCCACATCGTGCGCGACCATGCGGTGCTCGACCTCTTCGGCCCCGTGCCAGCGGAACAGATCCAGCATCTGCGGGTCGGCGTCGAACTTCTCCAGATCGGCATTGAGAATCCAGTCGCCGAGGAAGGCGAAGAAATGCTCGAGCGTCGCGATCACGCCGAGGCGTTCGACCAGCACCTGCTGCTGGGCCGCGGCGGTCGGCATATCGCGGTGTCCCAGGGTCTTGCGGAAGAGGAATTCCGCCTGTCGCACAAAGGGTTCCACATCGATGCCGTGCGCGGCGAGCACCTGTTCGAGCGCGCCGTTATGGCTCTCGGCGTGCATGGACTCCTGGCCGATGAAGCCGATCATGGCCTCGCGCAGCTTCTCATCGCGCACCAGTTCCAGGGCTTCGCCGTAGGTGACCAGGAACATGCGCTCGCCCTCGGGCAGCAGCATGCTCAGCGCGTTCAGGACATGGGAGGCGATCGGTTCCGCGGTCATCCACACGGGGGCGGTCCGCGACCAGTCGAACTGCACATTTCGGGCGTGCAGGGCTACCTCACCGGGTTCGGTCACCTCGCGGCGCGCCAGCTTCGGAAGTAGCTTCATCGATACTCCTGGTTCGTTCCAATGACACAGCTTCATGGCGTCGACGGCGGGTCCAGCAGACCGCGGCCACTTTTGCTGCGTGAGCGTAGCAATATTCTACGCATATATGGAACCCACGGTTACAGCTAAAAACGCGACCGTGGTGCCGCGAGGGTCAGTGCACCGTAGCGAGGTGTTCGCCGTAGAAGAGCATCAGGCCCACACCTGCGGATATGCCGCCCAGCAGCCAGAAACGGATGATCACGGCGGTTTCCGGCCAGGCGCTGAGCTCGAAATGATGATGGAACGGGGCCATTTTGAACAGGCGGGTGCGGGTGGTGCGGAAGACCGCGATCTGCAGGGCCACCGAGAGGATCTCGGCGACGAAGAGCGCGCCGATGACCGCCATCAGCAGTTCGGTGCGGGTGGTGATGGAGATGCCCGCGATCAGGCCGCCCAGCGCCAGCGAACCGGTATCGCCCATGAAGATCTTGGCGGGATTGGCATTCCACCACAGGAAGCCGATACAGGCCGCCGCGCCCGAGGCGCACACCAGGGCCAGATCCAGCGGATCGCGGACCGAATAGCAGGCCGGGCCGGGCTTGATCGAACAGGCGTTGGTGTACTGCCAGAGCGTGACGATCACGTACGCGCCGAGCGCCAGCGCCATGGAACCTGCGGCCAGACCGTCCAGTCCGTCGGTGATATTGACGGCGTTCGACCACGCCACCACGAGGAATACCGCGAAGATCAGGAAGACGATCACGCTGAAGTACAGGAAGTTGTAGTCGCGGACATACGACAGATGACGGCTCGCCGGAGTCAGACCGGAATTGTTCGGAAAGCGCAGTGCCAGTACGCCGAAGACCACCGCCGCGGTGACCTGCCCGAGGTACTTGCCCTTGGCGGTGAGGCCGAGATTGCGGCGCTTGCTCAGCTTGATGTAGTCGTCCAGGAACCCGACGACGCCCAGCGCGGTGGCCAGGCCGAGCACCAGCAGGCCCGAGACCGTCAAACCCTCTGCGTCATAGCGGATTCCGATCAGATGTGAGCCCAGATATCCGGCCCACATGCCGACGATGATGGCGATACCGCCCATGGTCGGGGTGCCGCGCTTGGCCTGATGACTGGCCGGGCCGTCGGACCGGATCTCCTGTCCGACATTCCTTTTCGCGAACAGCCTGATCAGCAACGGTGTCAAGGTGATCGACACCGCCAGCGCGATCATCACCGCGAAAAGAATCTGCCTCATCTGACCACCTCATGCTGCCGAACGTTCGCCTTGACGCTATCGCCAGCCCCTATCACGGTTCACAACTGGGTTCGGCTCACCGGATGGTCATGGGGTATTTGCTGGAAAGACGCTCGATCAGAGCACCGCCTGCGTCTGGGTGACCTTGGCGACGAGTTTGCCCGCGTCATCGCGGATCTCGGTCTCCACCACGATGAAGCTGCGGCCCGCGTGCAGCGGTCGCGCCGTCGCGGTGGCATGACCTGAGCGCACACCGCGCAGGAAATTCGTCTTCGACTCCACCGTCGTGGTGCCCTGCTTGCCCTCGGGCAGATTCAGGAACGCGCAGACCGCGCCGGTGGAATCGGCCAGCGCCATCAGGACGCCGCCGTGCAGGCCGCCGCCCAGCGTGCACAGCGATTCGTCCCAGGCGAGCCGGGCACGCACCTGCTCCGCTCCGTGTTCGAGCACCTCGATGCCGAGCCGGTCGGCGAACGGCATGGTGCTGAAGAGTTTGGCGCCGATCGGGTCGACGGGGAATTCAGTCATGGAAGCTACTGTGCCCGAACCCCGTCCGCCCGTCGATTACCTCGCGGGTAATGCGCACTCCGCGGATCTCTCCGCGATCGGATGGATTCCGCCCGTGCGGTTCTGCCAGACTCGGCGGGTGCGGGTAGGTGTGCTGGGGCCGGTGGAGGTTTGGACCGAGGAGGGGGCCTCGGTTGAGATCGGCGGCGTCCGGGTGCGCATGCTGCTGGCCAGACTCGCGCTGGAGGCCGGGGGAGCGGTGCCGGTCGAGGCGCTCATCGACGGGCTGTGGGGTGCGGAGCCACCCGCCGAGGCGGCGGGCGCACTACAGGCATTGGTGTCGCGACTGCGGCGCGCGCTGCGCGGGGTGGGGACCGTCGAACTGACCGCGGGCGGGTATCGGCTGCCCGATGTCGAGGTGGATGCGGCGCGGTTCGAGGAGCTTCGCACGCGCGGGCGGCGCGAACTCGCGGCCGGGCGCGCCGATACCGCCTCGGCCGTGCTGGCGGAGGCGCTCGGATTGTGGCGCGGATCGGTGCTCGGTGATGTGCGGGACGCACCCTACGCGCAGGCGGTGGCGGCGCGGCTGGAGGATATGCGGGCCTCGGTCGTGGAGGATCGATTCGCCGCCGAACTCCAATTGGGGCGATACGCGGAGATTCTCGTGGATCTCGAGGTGGCCGGCGTCGAACATCCGCTCGGTGAGCGGTTGGCTGCGCTGCGCATGCGCGCCCTGGCCGCCGCCGGACGGCAGTCCGACGCCCTCGCGGTGTACGAGGATATGCGCGAGCGACTCGGTGAGGAGCTCGGTATCGACCCCTCGGCCGAACTCCGCGAAACACACCTCGCGCTGCTGCGCGGTGAGCTCGAAAGTCCGGTCGCCCGAAGGGAACCCGTCGGGAGCGCGTTACCCGCGCGGCTGACCAGCTTCGTGGGTCGCGACCGCGAACTCGAGACGGTGGCCCGGCTGCTCGCGGACTCCCGGCTGGTGACGATTGTCGGACCGGGCGGGGCGGGCAAGACCAGGCTGTCGCTCGAAGCCATGTCCCGATACGAGGGCGGCCCGGTATTCTTCGTACCGCTCGCCGAGATCGGCACGCCCGATCGGCTCGCCGATGCCGTCGCCGGTGCGCTGGACAGTGCCGACGGGCTCCCCGCCGAGAAGTCCGACCGCCTGGCCGAACTGCTGGATGTCGGTGCGGCGGTTCTGGTTCTGGACAATTGCGAACACCTCATCGCCGCCGCGGCCGAACTCGCCGACCATCTGCTGGACCGATTGCCGCGGCTGCGCATTCTCGCCACCGGTCGCGAACCGCTCGCCATCACCGGTGAGGCGCTCTGTCATCTCGGCCCGCTGGCCGTTCCCCCCGCGGCGACCGAATCCGCTGTGGCACAGCGCTCTCCGGCGGTGCGACTGTTCCTGGACCGCGCCGCCGCGGTGCGACCCGGCTTCGAGCTGGACGATCGCACGACCGGGCCGGTGGTGGAGATCTGCCGCCAACTCGACGGCATCCCACTGGCTTTGGAGTTGGCCGCCGCGAAACTCCGGTCCATGACCGTGGATCAGATCGCGCGCCGCCTCGACGACCGGTTCCGCCTGCTCACCTCCGGCAGCCGCACCGCGCTGCCCCGCCAGCGCACGCTGCTCGCCCTCGTCGAATGGAGCTGGGACCTGCTCGAGGACGCCGAGCGCGTGCTGGCGCGCCGACTCTCGATATTCCCCGGCGGTGCGACAATCGAAGCGCTGGAAGCCATCTGCGCCGATGATCTGCTCCCGGCCGCCGATATCGTCTACGTCCTGGGCGCGCTGGTCGAGAAGTCGCTGGTGCAGGTCGCCGACGGCGATCAGCCCCGGTATCGGATGCTCGAGACCATTCGGGCCTTCGCCGCCGAACGGCTCACGGCGTCCAGCGACGATCTCGAAGATGGTTTCATCCACCACCATCTGATTCTCGCCGAACGACTCGAACCCCTGCTGCGCACCGGCGAACAGCTCAGCGCCATAGCTATTTTCGATGCCGAACACGCCAATATGGCTGCCGCGCTGCGCATGGTGCCCGGCCCCGCTCCGCGAGCGGTGCGCGCTGCGTCGGTCGATCGCGGGGCGGCGGTGCCCGCGGATCCCGCGCGCATCGTCGCGGACGCGCGGCGGGCGAGCCGGTTCGCGCGAGCCATGTTCTGGTACTGGGGAATTCGGGGGATGAGCAGTCAGTTCGAGACCGCCATCGCCGGGGTGCTGCGATTCGGGGACGCGCTACCGGAGGACGCGCTGGCCGCGTTCCGGGTGATCCAGTTGATGGCCGGTGCGCCCGGGGACGAATCGGTTCCGGTGCCCGAGCTGATCGCGGAGTGCGCGCGCACGGGCGCGCTGGAATTCCATCCCGCACTGCCGTTGTGGACCTCGTTGCTGGCATTCCAGGTCGGCGATGAGCAGCTGGGGGAGCGGCAACTGGAATGGGCGCTGGAGTACCCGGATCCGTGGTTGCGGGCGAGTGCGCATCTCGCCCGGGATCTGGCCCTGACCGGGCGCGGTGAATTGCTCGCCGGTGCCGCCGAACGCCGGGAAGCGTTGCGCGACTTCGAAATCGCCGGTGACCGCTGGGGGTTGGGCATGGCCCTGATCGCGGTCGGCCGTGATCACTCGCTGCGCGGCGCGCATCAGGAGGCGATGGCGGCCTTCGGGCGCGCGGTGGTCATCGCCTCCGAACTCGGGCTGGAGGACGATGTGGTGACCAGCCGGGCCGAACTCACCCGCGAGCGCATGCGCAGCGATGACCTGGCCGGAGCCGAATCCGATATCCGGGCCGCGCAACGGCTCGCCGAAGACCTCGGTTACACCCGCATGAGCGCCGAAATTGGCTTCAGCCTGGCCGAATTACACCGCCGCACAGGCGATGTGGCACAGGCGGACCGCGATCTCGAACTGCTCGAACAGCGCATCCGCCGCCTCCCGATCCCCGAGGGCATCGTCCTGAACCGAATCGCCGTGGCCCGCATGGCCGATCGCCTCGCCGACGGCTCCGCCGCCGCGGCCCGCGCACTGCTCCCCGAAGTGATCGACGGCTCCTTCGTCTACGGGGACGTGGCGGCGGTGGCCCAGGCCCTCGCCCGGGCCGCCGAACTACTGGCCGAACTCCTACTGCTGGAAGGCGATCCGACCGGCTCCGCCGCCGCCCTCGGCATGAGCGCGGTAGTCCGCGGCGCCTTCGACGATGGCGAACCCGAACTCCGCGACCTCATCGCCGATCTGGTGACCAGCCTCGGTGAAGAGGGCTTCCGCGCCGCCTACCTCGCCGGTTCCGACCTCCCCCGCGACGAGGCCCTCGCCCGCCTGCGCGCCGCACTGCCGGGCGACTGAGCGTCCGCGCCCCGGGGCGACGCCGCCACCTGCGACGTCTCGGCCGGAACGCATTCATCCCGTCGCGGTTTTGGCCGGGATCCACCCAGAACTGTTGCGGCGCTGCGGGTGTGGATCCCGGCCGAAAACCTACCGGGATGACGGGGAGGTCTCCTCCGTCAGCCCGGTAGGTTTTCGTTGGTGCTCAGACTCGGGTGAAGAGGCGGCCTGCGAGGTCGAGGCCGATGATCGTGCCGGAGTCGTCGCGGCTGAAGTAGCCGCGCTGGCCCTTGAAAGAGCCCTCGGTGATGATGTACTCGTCGCCTTCGCCGGGGAGCAGGCCGAAGGGGAACGGCGGATGGTCCTGGGGGAGTTCGGTTTCGGCGGCGGCGCGGATCTCGGGCTTGATCTTGCACTCGAGCGACAGACCGGCGGCGCCGGCGATGACGGTCATGGTCATGGCGTCGATATCGTAGGTGCCGAGCAGTTCCCCGGCGCGGGCCGGATCGTAGGCGACGGGCTCGGGATCCTTGTCGACGACGCCCAGGTAGTGCTCCAGCGCCCAGCGCACGATCGCCACATTGGACGGAATGCCGTCGGGGCTGGCATTGGACATGACCGAGATGGCGAAATTCCGCTCGGGCACCAGCAGCAGCTCGGCGAACTGGCCGAAGGCCGAACCGCCGTGGCCCACGGTGCGCACACCATCGACCTCGCGCAGGAACCAGCACAGGCCCAGCGCGTCACCGAGAGTGCTGGCCTTCAATTCCACGGTCGGCTGCTGGGTCAGCTTCAGCCACGCCTCGGGCAGCACCGTCTCCCCGCTCTCGGCCGTGCCGTCGCCGAGATGGAAACGGGCCCAGCGCAATTGCTCCGCCACCGAGGAGGAGATGCCGCCGCCGGGATTGTTGGCGCGGGTCCCGTTCCAGGAACGGATCACCGACAGCTCCCCGTCCTCGCCGCGCTCATGGCCGACCGAGAAGCGGCGGGTCATGATCTCATTGCGCAGATAGCCGGTGGTGGTCATACCCAACGGGGCCAGCACCCGGGTGCGGATCACCTGCTCGAAACTCTGCCCGGTGACCTTCTCGACGACCCGGCCCAGCAGATTGAATCCGGCCTGGCTGTAGGAGGCGCGCACACCGGGAGCGCCGATGAGCGGAATCTCGGCCAGCTTGGCGACGAAATCCGCCAGTGCCGTATCGCCCTCGCCGGTGTCGTTGATGAGGTTCCAGTCGATGCCGGCGGTGTGGTTGAGCAGCTGCTTCACCGTGATGGCGGCGGCATGCGCCGGATCGGTGAGGGTGAGTTCGGGCACGTAGGTGCGCACCGGCGCGTCCAGGTCGATCCGGCCCTCGGCGACCAGCTGCATGATGGCGGTCACGGTGAAGGTCTTGCTGACCGACCCGACGGTGAACAGCGTGTCCTTGTCCACCGGCACCGGGTTCTCGATACTCGTGACGCCGTGCGCGGCGAAGATCTCCCTACCGTCGACCCAGATGCCGACGGTGATGCCGGGAATGCCGAACTTGGTGGCGGTGGCCTCGACGAATTCCCGCAGCGCGATCTCAGACATTTCGGTTTCTCCCTGTCCTTCGGTGAGCGGCTCGTGGCGGTCGCTCATCCGGTCTGGAATCAGATTGCCGGGGTCCGCTGACAGTCGGCCGACAGTGCGCTGACAGTCCCGACGGCCGCCGCTGACAGAGGTCAAGCGGGCTCTCTCAGCGGGCGATCAGGTTCGGGCCAGCAAATGCACAGTGAACTAGGGCAGGGTGAAACCCTTCCAGAAAGAACCATTTTTCTACAGAGGAGATCATCCGCGTGCGCCTGTCGAAGACCTGGGGGAGCGCGGTTATCGCGTTGACCGCTACTGTCCTGCTACCCATTGTCGCGGGCACCGCCTCCGCCGATTCCCCCGCCGTGGTCAGCCCCTCGGGCACCTCCCCGGATGGTTCCAAGGTCGTCGAAAGCACCGCGACCGATGCCCGCACGCTCACACTCCAGGTCTACTCGGCCGCCATGGACAAGAACATCGAGGTCGACGTCCAGCGCCCGGCGGACACCTCCGCCCCGGCCCCGGTGCTCTACCTGCTCAATGGCGCGGGCGGCGGCGAGGACTCCGCGACCTGGCAGCGCCAGACCGATGCGCTGAACTTCCTCGCCGATAAGAACGTCACTGTGGTGCAGCCGGTGGGCGGTGGCTTCAGCTACTACACCGACTGGCGCGAACCCGATCCGAAACTGGGCGTGAACAAGTGGAAGACCTTCCTCACCGAGGAACTGCCGTCGCTCATCGACCGGGCGCTGAACACCAACGGGCGCAATGCCATTGCCGGGCTCTCCATGGCGGGCACCTCGGTGCTGCAACTGCCCATCGCCGCGCCGGGGCTCTACCAATCGGTGGCCTCGTACAGCGGCTGCGCGCAGATCAGCGATCCCATCGGCTGGAACTTCGTCAATACCGTGGTGGCCGCGGGCGGTGGCGATGCGGCGAATATGTATGGCCCGCAAGGTGATCCGATGTGGGCGGCGAACGATCCCTATGTGCACGCCGATCAACTGCGCGGAGTGAACCTGTACATCTCCAGCGGCTCGGGCCTGCCCGGTCCGTGGGACACCCTCGACGGTCCGCACACCCTGCCCGGCTGGGGCGGTCTGGTCAATCAGGTCGGACTCGGCGGTGCGCTCGAGGCCGCGACCAACTACTGCTCGCATAATCTGCAGGCGAAATTGGGTCAGCTCGGCATTCCGGCCACCTTCAACTTCACTCCGACCGGTACGCACTCCTGGGGTTACTGGCAGGATGACCTGAAGAATTCCTGGCCGGTGCTGGCGGCCGGACTCGGATTGCCCGCCTGACCGGAGTTCTTCGCACACAAAGAAACCGGCTCGCCTCCAAGGGGATGTGGAGGCGAACCGGTTCTTTCGTCCGCTATCGGCCGAGCTCGAAATTCGGGTAGCCGTTCTCGCGCTCGTCATCGCAGAAGCGGCGGTAATTGCCGAATCCGCCGATGTACGGCATGAATACGCGCTTCTTACCCTCCACATTCGCGCCCATGTACCAGGAGTTGGCCTTCACGAACAGCGTGCCCTCGGCGACCTCCATCAGGTGATCGGTCCACTTGGCCGCGGCCTCGGCGCGCGCCTCGACCTGCCGAATCCCCAGTGCGCGGCAGTGCTCGATCAGCGCGAGCACCCAGTCCAGCTGCTGTTCGGAATGCAGCACCATATTCGCCATCACCGACGGGGTGCCGACGCTGTTGATGCTGAACATATTCGGGAAACCGTGAATGCCGAAGCCCAGATAGGTGACCGGGCCGTCCGCCCAGGTATCGCGCAGCCGGGTATTGCGCGCGCCCCGGATGTCGATGCGCAGCAGCGCACCGGTCATGGCGTCGAAACCGGTGGCGTAGACCAGGGTGTCGATCTCGATGAACTTGTCCGCGGTGCGAACACCGGTCGGAGTGATCTCCTCGATGGGTTCGCGGCGCAGATTCACCAGCGACACATTCGGGCGATTGAACATCTCGTAGTAGCCCGAATCGGTGCAGATGCGCTTGGTGCCGATCGGATGGTCATCGGGAATGAGATCCGCTGCCACATCCGGACTTTCGACCTTGGCGCGAATCTTGGCGACCGCGAACTCGCGCACGATCTCATTGGCGGCCATATCGCTGTTCTGATCCGGGAACACCTTGTTGAAGAGCACGCCGCCGCCATTCCAGCGATCCTCCATGGCAGCCTCGCGCTCCTGCGCGCTCAGCTCCAGGGCCTTGGTCTGAATGCTGGGGTGCGGGGTGGCGGCCGGGGCGTAATAGGACTTCTCCCGGCGCTGCCGGTAGGTGGCGCGGATCTGGGTCTGCTCTTCGTCGGTCCACGGCCGATTCGGCATCGGCACACTGAAATTGGGGGAGCGCTGGAAGACGTTGAGCGCCTGCGCTTCCCGGGCGATGATGGGGGAGACCTGAATCCCCGAGGAACCGGTGCCGATGACGCCGACCCGCTTACCCGCGAAGGACACGCCTTCCTCGGGCCAGCGAGCGGTGAAAAGCTCTTCGCCCGCAAAGGTTTCCACGCCCGGGATATTCGGCTTGATCGGCGCGGAGAGGCAGCCGGTGGCGAAAACCACGAAGCGGGAACGGAATTCCTCGCCCGAGGCGGTGGTCAGCGTCCAGATCGCGGTGTCGTCGTCGAAGCGGGCCGCGGTGACGGTCTGCTCGAAGCGGTAGCGCCGCTTGAGGTCGAAGCGGTCGGCCACATGATTGATGTAGGCCAGGATCTCCGGCTGGGCGGCGAAACGCTCGGTCCAGGTCCAGCTCTGCTGCAACTCCTCGTCGAACGAGTAGGAGTAGTCGACGCTCTCCACATCGCAGCGCGCGCCCGGGTAGCGGTTCCAGAACCAGGTTCCGCCGACATCCTCGCCGGCCTCCAGGCCCAGCACATTCAGTCCGGCGCGGGCCGCCCGATGGACACCGTAGAGCCCGGCGAATCCCGCGCCGATGATGATCACATCGTATTGACCGGTCTGCTCCGCGCTGGCATGCATGCGTGCCCTCTCGACTTCGTCTAGAACTATTTCGACTAGGCATATCGTCAAGTGCGCAGCGGCAGGTCGCGAGAGTACGTCCCACTGACCAGGAGAACGCTCCCGTCATCCCGGTACGCGGACGGCCGGGATCTCCGTCGGAGGGTGAATTATTCGTGCGTGGGTTCGCCGGTGACCACATGATCGGCGTGGTTCAGGCCCTCGCGCACCAGGCGCGCCAAATGCCCGTCCCGAATGCGGTAGATGATGCGGCGACCATCGCGCCGGGTCTCCACCAGTCCGGTGAACCGCAGTTTGGCCAGATGCTGGCTGACCGCCGTCCGGGATGCGCCGCACGCCCGGGTGAGCGCGCTGACATCGGCCTCACCGGCTGCGAGAATCCAGAGGATATGCAGCCGAGTCGGATCCGAGAGCATGCGGAAGGTCGCGGTGGCGGCGTCCAGGCGAGCCTGATCCGGATCGATGCGGTGGGCGAGACTGGGCGCGGCGATCGAGGGCGCCTTCGCCTCGCGCTTGCTCGCCACCCTTCACCCTCCTGCGGTCACCACTTCGCCGCCCACCGGTATGGACGCGGGCCACACCCGCGCGGCCGTCGTAGCAGCCAGTGTAGCTATCACCGCGAGGGTGACCGCCGTGATCGACAACCCTGCCAATGCGCCGAGCACCCCGGCGATCGGATAGGTGAGCAGGAAACACGCGTGGGAGAGCGAGAACTGCGCGGTGAAAACCGCGGTGCGCGAAGCGGAATCCGATTCGGCGCGGAGCAGGCGCGATGACGGCGTGGTGATCATCGAGACGCCCGCGCCGAGCGCCATCCAGGTCAGGGCGAGCAGTGCGCCGCCCTCGGCCGGGGTGAGCCCGCTCCAGGTCTGCGCCCTCGCGCCCGCCGGTGCGGTCATCGCGGGAATCAGCGCCGCCAGCGCGAGCGCGAGCGGCAGTACGCGGCATCCGGTCAGCATGATTTGGCGATCGGAGAGTTCCGCCAGCGCCCGCGGCAGTGCCAGGGCCACCACCATGGAACCGAATCCGAAGCAGCCCAGGGCCAGCGCCACCTCGGTATTCGAGCCGCCGAGCCGCTCGCGCACGTAGACGACGGTGTTCACCAGCACCAGTGCGGTCGCGGCCGCCACAACCAGATTCATGGCCAGGAGGCCGCGCAATACCGGGCGGTTCAGCATGAGGCGCGCGCCCCGGGTGATCCGCGCCCGCAACGGGCCGGAGCCGTCATCGGTGAGACGGGGCAGGCGGGCGCGCCACACCATGGTCGCCGACACCACGAAACCCGCTGCGGTGCCGGGGAACAGCGAGTGATAGCTGATGACCGTCAGCGCGGCCGCGGCCAGGATCGGGCTCAGCAGGGATTCCATGTCGTAGGCCAGACGCGACAGCGAGAGGGCGCGGGTGTACTGCCGCTCATCCGGCAGGACGGTGGGGATCACCGACTGGAACGCGGGGGTGAAGGTCGCCGAGGCCGATTGCAGTAGCGCGATCAGCAGGTAGATCTCCCAGGTGCGCGTGACGAACGGCAGCAGCAGTGCGATGACCACCCGGATCGCATCGGCCGAGACGAGGAGCGCGGTGCGCGGCACCTGTGCGGTGAGGGCCGAAATCACCGGTGCGACAACCACATACGCGATCATCTTGACCGCGAGGGCGGTGCCCAGCACCACGCCCGCGTGCGCGCCCGCCAGATCGTAGGCGAGCAGTCCCAGTGCCACCGTGAGCAGGCCGGTGCCGATCAGTGCGACCACCTGTGCGGTGAAGAGTCGCCGGAATCGACGGTCTCGCAGGGCATCGAGCATGCGGTCGAGTATAAGACATTAGGTGCGCAGCTGTGCACATAATGTCCGGTTGGCGACGGTGGACCGCTATCCTCGCCGGTATGTGGAGGAACCTTGCGGTCGGTACTGCCGCGGTTTCGGCACTACTGCTGACGGGCTGCGCACACCGAGACAGCGACGCACCCGCCGCCACGCTCGAGGTGAGCGCGCTGCCGGTGGTCTCGGCCACCGCCACCCTCGGCGCCGAACCGCCGCCCAGCACCGAAATGCCCGGCGCGGACCCGGCTGCCTCGCTCGCGCCCTGCGGGGATATCGGAACGGCCGCAACGGTTCCCGACTGTCTCCTGCGATCCCACGATCCCGCCGGACTCGCCTTCGAAGTCCGGCACACCGGCAGTCGCGCGCACGTGGTCACCACCGTCACCGTGCTCGACGACGGACATCGCGTGCGCCAGACCATTGTCGAACCCGATACCGATGCCTCCGGAACCGTTCCGAAACTTCGCGACCTGGACAATGACGGCCGCGATGAGCTGATCATCCCGCTGGCGCTGACCACCGCCAATGCTCGTTACGCCATCTACCACGTCACCGGCGACGCCCTGGACTACCACCGCGCCGGTGAACTCTCCGGGGTCGGCATGGATACCTCGGCCGCCAACTACGTTCTGGTCTCGGCCCGCATCGGTTACGCCAGCTGGGATATCCAATTCTGGACATTCGTCGCCGACAAACTCCAGCCCCTGCTCACCGCCCAGGTGCGCCCGATTGCCGACGGCACCGGTAAGGTCGCAGGAACCACTTGCGCCGCAACGGATTCCGGTGGCCTCAACACCATGGGCCTCACTCCGGAAGACGCCACCCAGCAATTCTGCGCCGAACCCGCGGTGCAACGCCTCCGTCGCAACTGACCCCCGTCATCCGGGCGGAAACCGCTCCGTCATCCCTGACGCAGCCGACCCCCGTCATCCCGGTGGAAACCGCCCCCGTCATCCCGGCGCGCTTTTGGCCGGGATCCACCTCGGCCCGTGTGGATCCCGGCCAAAAACATGCCGGGATGACGGAGGGATGCGTCGCGATAGCGAGGGTGAGTTGTCTCGGGTATCAGGGGCCTCCTGCCGTGGGCGGGGGTGAATCCGGGGAGTCTCCGGGGGATTCCGGATACCGCGCCGCACGGCGATCGCCGAGGATTGAGTCAGGTCATCGGCCGGTGCCGGGGTGAACCGGCCGGGTGACGGTCCCTCGACAGCGTGGTCGGGGATTGCGCAATGGGGCGCACCGGGAGCGGTCAGATATTGGCACCCTTCGCGCGATTGCAGGCGCGGCACAGGATTTGGAGGTTGGCGGCGCTGGTCGCACCACCGCGGCTGAGCGGGATGATGTGGTCGAATTCGAGATAGTGGCTGTCGCCGCACTCGACGCATTTACCGCCGTCGCGCTGCCAGACCTGGGCCTTGATCTCCTGCGAGATACTGCGCGTGTCCCGGCGGCCGGGGGACAGCGCCAGGCGTTTGGCCACCCGCAGCGCACCCTCCATGGTGGCCGCCACATGATCGGGATCGGCGACCTCGAAGACCGCGCCACCGCGCGCCGAGGTGGCCGACACCGCCACGCGACCGCTCGTGGTGGTCACCGAAACCACTCGTGCCCAGGGCATTTCGGTGCCGGTGTCCGGGCCGGTGAAGCGCAGCTTCTTATTGCTGCAAATGAGGCGGCCCTCGGTGAGCTTGGGGCCGCGCGCCAGTTGACGAATATGAATGGCGGGGACATTCAGGTGCAGCTGCTCGGCCGGATCCAGGTGCAGTCCGGTCGCGCCCAGGATCGGCAGCTCACCGCCGCGCAGCCGAGTCAGCATGCGGCCGCGGCCCATTCGGCGGCGCAGATCCTCGATGAGCGGGCCGTCCAGCGCGAGCGCGGTGATCGCGGCATCGAATTCGTCCATCTCGGACTGTTCGATACTGCCGTCCGCGAACGCGAATGCCACCAGCCGCTCCACATGGTCGTGCGCCAGCGGTTTCAACGCCCCGGCACCGGCCGCGGCGTCAATTCGCTGATAGCGCAGCGCCGTCCACAGCCCCTCCCAGTCGTCGCCGCGCGGACCGCCCGTGCGCAGCACCCGTTCGGCCCGCCCGCGCCAGCCCGACAGATACGCCTCGATCTCCTCGGTGCAGTCGCGGCACAGTGCGGGGCCGCCGAACAAGCGCCAGCGCCGGGACCGCCCGCAGCGCGAACAATGCCGGGCGTCGCCGGACACCGCCGGCCGTGTCGTGGCCGTCCACGCCTGACCATCCCACCAGCGCAGGCCCGGCCCCTCGGGATCCGGATGCCAGTCCGGCCGTTCCGGATTGGGCGGTAGCATCGGCGCGGGAGGGGGTACGGGCCGCTCCACCTCGCCCGGATCGTCCACGCGGACGCCGAATTCGGTGACGATCCCGGCCAGGCCGCTCGCCCAACCCTGTCCGACCGCCCGGAAACGCCATCCGCTCTCGCGCCGATAGAACTCACCGAACATCATGGCGCGCACCGGCTCCGCCTCGGCGATCTCGAACCAGGCGACGGGTCGATTGTGGTCGAAGACCGTGAGAATCAGACCCTGCACCGCGGCGAAGGAATCGGGCACCGACCCGGTCACCACAATCCGCTCGACCTCGGATTCGGTGCGCGGGAGTGAGACCGAGAGTCTGGCCGTGCCCGGATCCGGCTCCGGATCCAAGGTCACGGCCTGGGACACGTGCCGGGGCGCGTTGAAGAAGACGAAATCGCGATCCGAGCGCACCCGCCCGCCGTCGGACAGCAGCAAGGCGTGCGCATCCACCTCATGATCGGACTGCCACGAAAGGACAACCGTCAGAAGCGATGTCGGTACCGGCGCATGACCACCCCTGGTGAGTTTCATTGTGATCGAACTATGCCACGCACCCCCGACACCCTCCGCGCCGCCGGAAAATACCCGGTGCGTGGCAGGATTTACGCGGCCCCGAAGCTGCGGCACAGTGGAATCATGACAATACCAAAGGGGCCGGGCCGCCAGCCCCCACGCGGTAAACCGCAAACCCCGCGCGTGCCCACGCCCGGTGAGATCCTCGCCGCCGCCCAGGCCGCCGTCGTCGCCGCGCAGGCCGCCGCCGGTGACGCCTTCGACTCCGCCCAACTCACCGCCACCCAGGCCTTCGATACCGCCGTCCGGCTGCCTCCGGCCTCCATGCAGCTGGCCGCCCAACTCCCCGACCTCATCGAGAACCTCACCGTCGCGGTCGAACGCCTCAACTCCACCATCGACCGCCTCGACCGCACCCTGACCCTGGCCGAACCGGCCCTCATCGCCTACGACAAACTGCTCACCCGCCTGGAAACCCTCTCCGCGGCGGGCGGGGAAGCCGTCTCCCGCCTGGAGAAACTCCCCGGCCTCTCCCTCCTGGGCCGCCTCACCGGCCTCACCCGCGAAGACCCCGACCCCGAACCACCCCCGTCGAGGCCGCGCAGGATCAAATAGCCGCACGGCATTCAGGGAGTGACACCTGCACGCGCTCCCGGCAGGTAATGGCCCCCGCTCCCGGTGTGCGAGTGGCCGAGAACCCGGGATGTGCGCAACGAGCGATGTCATTGCGCTCCGGGAGGGACGAGGGACGCCGTGGTTACGGGGTTGGCGAAGGGATTTGGCGGCGGGTGTCGGGGGCCTTGTTCGAGGTGTCAGGCGGAGGGGAGGGGGGTCCTCGGGGGGAGGGTGAGGCCGGGGAGGGCGCGGAGGGCGGTGGCTGCCTTCCAGAGCATTTCCTGGTATTCGGCGTGTGGGTCGGAGTCCAGGACGATTGCGCCGCCCGCGCCTACACGCCAGGAACCGTTGTGGCGCACCGCCGTTCGGATGACGATATTCAGGTCGGCGGTACCGCCCAGGCCGAGGAAGCCGATGGTGCCGGAGTAGATGCCGCGCGCCTCGGTTTCGAGACCGTCGATGATCTCCATGGTGCGCAGCTTCGGCGCGCCCGTCATGGAGCCGCCGGGGAAGCAGGCGCGCAGGACATCGATGATGTCCAGGTGCGGGCGCAGGGTGCCGCGGACGGTCGAAACCAGTTGGTGCAGAGTCGTATACGTCTCCACCGCCATGAGTTTGGGGACGTGTACCGAGCCGATTTCGCAGACCCGGCCCAGATCATTGCGGAGCAGATCGACGATCATGAGGTTCTCCGCGCGCGTCTTCGGATCGAGCGCCAATTCCCGCGCCAGCCGCTCATCCTCGGCCGAGGTGTGCCCGCGCGGCGCGGTGCCCTTGATCGGCTTGCTCTCCACCGTCCGCGCCCGATCCAGCTTGAGGAACCGCTCGGGGGAGGCCGAGGCCACCTCCACCTCCTCGAAGCGCAGAAAAGCCGCGTAGGGGGCCGGATTACAGCGGCGCAGCGTCCGATAGACACTCAGCCCGTCACTCGCGGCGGGGAGATACGCGCTGTCGGTGATACAGATTTCATACGATTCCCCCGCGAGCAATTGCGCCCGAGCCTCTTCCACATCGGCGAGATAGCGTGCCCGCCCCCGGGTCAGCAGCGGAGCGACCATGCTCTCATCGGTCCGTAACTCGAGATCCGGCGGATTCTCCCAGGTCGGCAGCCCGTCCAGCGTCGCGCGCGTCATGGCCAGCCAATCCCGTGCGGCGGCAATGGAATCCGCTTCGGTGGCGGAAGAATCCGCTGTCGATTCGGCCAGGGCCAGTAGATGGGTGCGTCCCGCTTCGTGGTCGACCACGATCAGTCGATCGGCGAAGAGCCACTGTGCGTCCGGGGTCGGTGCGCGGTGCGCGACCCGCGCCCCGCAGTCGGCCTTCATCTCGTAGCCGAGGTATCCCACGTATCCGCCGACGAAATCGAAGGGCACCTCGGGGAATTCGATCCGTCTGCGGCCCAGTTCGGCGGATAGGTAGTCGAGCACACCGCCCGCCACGTTGCGGTGCCCGGCGGCCGATTCGACCTGCACCTCGCCCGAACCCACTCGGTAGCGGACGATTTCGGCCAGCGGACCGGACGCGTCACCCAGGAAGGAGAACCGGTCCAGCCCCGGCTCCACGTGCTCACTGTCCAGCCAGAATGCCGTGCGCGAGTCGCGGTACAGCCGGTCGAACACCGCCTCCGCGTCGACGGCCCGGTCGAGCACTATCTGCTCGATGCGGTAATGAATTGTGGCAGAGGGGATTTGAGCGCGACTGTCCTCGCTGCCGCTGCCGTTGCCGCTGCCGTTGCCGCTGCCGCTGCCGCTGCCGCTGCCGCTGCCGCTGCCGAGGGCGGTGTCGCTGTCGCTGCCGTTGCCGAGGGCGGTGTCGCTGTCGCTGTCGCTGTCGCTGCCGCTGCCGGTGTCGAGGACGCTGCCGGTGCCGGTGCCGGTGCCGGTGCCGGTGCCGAGGACGGTGTCGGTGCGGGTGTCGGCGGCGAGGACGGTGTCGGTGCGGGTGTCGGTGGCGAGGGTTGTGGTCGTGGTGGTGGAGCTGGAGTCGAGTTCAGGAGCAGGGCGGGAGCTTTGGCGCGGCGCGCTTTCAGGGGTCGCATGTCGGGTCGTCCCCGCGCGCGAGTCAGGCGGTTCGACGCCACCGGGTGTGTGCACGAACACATCTCGCCGCTCACCGGCGCGCCGCTGATGCGCCCGGGTGAGATCCGAGAAATTGCGCAGCAGCAGTGCGCCGTACTCACTCGAAATCGATTCGGGGTGGAACTGCACGCCCCACTGCGGCCGATCGCGATGCCGAACGCCCATGATCACGCCGTCCGGGGCGGTCGCGGTGACCTCGAGCATCGCGGGCAATGGCCTTGTGGCGCACAGTGAGTGGTAGCGCACGGCCGTGAAGTCCCGCGGCACATCGGCGAACAATTCGCGCCCATCGTGGGCTATCCGATCCGGGTATCCGTGCCGGGCGCGGGGAGTGGCGGTCACCGTACCGCCCGCCGCGATCACCAGGCCCTGATGTCCCAGGCAGACACCCAGCAGCGGCAGTGCCGAATCCGCGATAGCCGCCGCCGAGATGCCGAAATCGCGCGGGATGTCCGGCCTGCCGGGCCCGGGCGAGATGACGATATTGTCGAACCGCTCGAGCCCCAGCTCCGCGAGGTTCGCGACCTCGTCATTGCGCACGACGACCGGCTCCACCCCGTTGACCTGACTGATCAGCTGATACAGGTTGTAGGTGAACGAGTCGTAGTTGTCGATCAGCAGCGTGCGCATTTGGCTGGCAACTTTACGCCACGCCCACCCGCGCCCCCGGCCTCGACCTGCGTGAACGAGGTCACCACCACTTCTGCGGGCATATGCCTTCAGTTGTCCTGGACGGTTACGGCACAATGTGGGGCATGTCAGAAGTGCAGCCGGTCGGCGTGGATCGCGACCTCGTCGACTTCGCGGTCGTCGGGAAGTGGATGGATGAGCAGGGCTTGCCCGGCGGTGACTTCGAGGAGGTGAAACCCCTCGGCGGCGGCACCCAGAACATCATGCTGCGCTTCACCCGCGGCGGGCGCGACTATGTGCTGCGGCGCGGGCCCAAACATCTGCGGGCCGCCAGCAATAATGTCATCCGCCGCGAATCCCGCATTCTCGAAGCCCTCGCCGGCACCGGCGTGCGCGCACCCCGGGTGATCGCGGCCGGGGCCGACGAATCGCTCATCGGGGCCAACTTCTATCTCATGGAACCGATCATCGGCTTCAATCCACAGAACGAACTCCCCCCGCTGCACGCGGGCCAGCCGGAGATCCGTCGCCAGATGGGGCTCTCTGCCGTGGAGGCCATCGCCCGGCTCGGCTCGCTCGACCACGAGGCGCTCGGACTCGCGGATTACGGTAAGCCGGAAGGCTTCCTGGAGCGTCAGGTGCCGCGCTGGCTCAAGGAACTCGACTCGTACAGCGTCAACGAGGGCTATGCCGGACCCGAGATCCCGGGCGTCGACCGCGTCGGCGACTGGCTGGACCGTAATCGCCCCGCGCAGTGGCGGCCCGGCATCCTGCACGGCGACTGCCACCTCGCCAACATGATGTTCTCCTATGACGGTCCACAGGTCGCCGCCATGGTCGACTGGGAAATGTCCACCATCGGCGATCCGCTGCTGGATCTGGGCTGGCAGATCGCCACCCGCCCCGAACCCGGCACCACCGGCGCGGCGCTGATCGGTACGCTCGGCGCGGTCGGCGGGCTGCCCACCGCCGCGGAGATGACCGAGCACTACGGCAAATTCTCCGACCGCGATCTGAGCAATGTCACCTGGTATACGGTGCTGGCCTGCTTCAAACTCGGCATCGTCCTGGAGGGCACGTATGCCCGCGCGTCGGCGGGCAAGGCGCCCAAGCAGGTTGGCGATTTCCTGCACGCCATCACCTTGGAGCTGTTCGAGAAGGCGCACCGGTTGATGGAGTGAGCCCGGCCGCGCGCCCATCGTGGGCGGAGTCGCGGACCTGTCGCGATCTCGACGTGCCACGGCAGGATGTTGGTGGCCGATAATCTCGCGCCACGATAGGTTACCGATATGCCGATCGTGCCCGATGCCAAAGACTGGACCTGGGTGCTGGAACGCACCTGCGACGAATGCGGATTCGACCCCAGCGCCACCGCGTTCGAGTCGATTCCCGCGCGGGTGCGCGCCAGCGCCGCCGTGCTGACTGCCGCCCTCGATGATCCGAATGCCACTGTGCGCCCGGATGATTCGACCTGGTCGGCCCTGGAGTACGCCGCGCACGTCCGCGATGTCTGCCGGATCTTCGAGCATCGCCTCGATATCGCCCGCACCGGTTCGCCCCGCCCCGGACCGGTGATCGGCGGCTACGACACCGCGGTCACCCTCGACGATTCCGGTATCCCCATGTTCGCCAACTGGGATCAGGACGAGACCGCCCTCGCCGAGAACTACGCGGCACAGAACACCGCGCAGGTCGCCGCCGACCTGCGCGACGCCGCCGAAACCACCGCGCGCGCATACGAATCGGTCTCGGTGGCCGAGTTGAAGCGCCCGGCCAAGCGCAGCAACGGTTCGGTCTTCACCGTCGAGACCCTCGGCAGGTACTTCCTGCACGACGTCGTGCACCACGCCCACGACGTCGAGAACCGCAGCACCACAACGGCTTAGCGGTCACGCCGCCGGTTCCTGCTGGGTCGTGCAATGGATGCCGCCGCCTCCGGCGGCGATGGCATCGATATTCAGCTGCACGACTTCGCGATCCGGGAACAGGCGGCGCAGGGTGTTCGCGGCGGCGGTATCGCGCGGGGCATCGCCGAACTGCGGGGCGATCACACCGCCATTGCAGAGATAGAAGTTGATGTAGCCGGCCGCGAAATCCGCGTCCACCCACTCCGAGCGGATGGTGTCCGGGCCCTCGATGATCTCCAGGTGCAGGGGGCGGCCGTGCTGATCGGTGGCCTCCTGCAGGATCTCCTGATGGGTGCGGGTGACCTCGTAGTCGAAGGCGTCCGGATCGTTCTCCAATCCGGCCACCACCACACCGGGCCGGGCGAAGCGGGCATAGAAATCGGTGTGACCGTCGGTGATATCGCGTCCGGCGACGCCGGGCAGCCAGATGATCTTCTCGATGCCGAGCAGGCGCTCCAGTTCCTGCTCTACCTCCGGCCTGGTCCAGCCCGGATTCCGATTGTCGTTCAGCACACAGCTTTCGGTGATGATCGCCAGGCCCGCGCCGTCCACCTCGATACCGCCGCCCTCCAGGACGAGTTCGGTGTGCACCGCCTCCGCACCCGCCCGCGCGGTCACGAAACTGGCCGCCAGGGAATCCTCGGTGTGCTCCTGCTTATCGCCCCAGCCATTGAAATTGAAGTCGATACCCGCCTGCGCACCGGATTCGTCGACCACGAAGACCGGGCCGCAATCGCGCAGCCACAGATCATCCAGGGGTGCCTCGTACAGGCTGATATCCGGGCCGACCAGGGCGCGCGCCACCGCGAGTTCCGCGGGCCGCACCAGCATGGAGACGGGTTCGAAACGCGCGATGGCGCGGGCGATATCGGCCAGGGCGCGCTGGGCCAGGGGTAGCAGGTCCGCGGTCCAGACCTGTTCGCCGGCCCCGAACGCCATCCAGGTGCGCTGGTGCGGGCTGCCTTCCTCAGGCATCCGGTATCGCTGCATCGAACGACTCCTGACCTCGTCGGCACCCGCGACAAGTGCGGGCAAACCATTGGCGAATACGAGGTTAGCGGGTGTGCGGGGCGGTTCCGGGGAGGAACGCGGTCATACGCCGCGGCGCAGCGCCTCGCGTAGATTGCGGGAGCGGACATCATCCAGCACCGCCATACCCAGGCGATTCATCGTGTAGCCGAAGCCCAGTCCCGTTGCGGGATCGGCGAATCCGAAGGAGCCGCCGTAACCGGTGGTGCCGTAGGCGCGCGCGTCGGTGCCGAAACGGAAACCACCGCAGGACTTTCGGAAACCGAGGTGATAGCGGCTCGGGGTGAGCAGGACCAGATCGTCGGCGGGGACGTCTCGGGCGGTATCGGCGGATGCCAAGCGGTCCAACAGCTCCGCGTCGACGGGGAGTTCCCCGGTTCTGCCCGCGGCCGCGCCGTAGACGCGCGCCAGCGAGCGGGCGGTGCCCACACCGCCGGCGGCCGGGCTCTCCACCTCCAGGAATTCGCGGCGGGCGGCCCGGGCGGGCGCGCCGACCTGCGGAGAGTTCAAGGCGCGGAAGGAGAGTCCGCGCTTGGCGTACAGCTGAACGCCGATACGCAGCGGGAGATCGCGCTCATAGCGCAGGATATCCAGGCCCTCGGTGGCCGAGAGGGTGGCGACGCGATCCAGTGAAACCGCTTCCGGCAGGCCGATATAGAAGTCCAGGCCGAGCGGTGCGGCGAAATCCTCGGCGAATACCCGGCCGAGGGTGCGGTGTTCGGGATCGACCCGGCGGATGAGTTCGCCCTGATACAGCCCGGCCGTGATCGGGTGGTAGCCGTGCCGAGTTCCCGGTCGCCACAGGGGTTTCTGAGCCGCCAGAATGGTCGCGAGTCCGTCGAGATCCGCCATATCGCGCAGCCGGACCGGCCGGTCCAGCGCCGCCAGACCCGCCTGATGGTCCAGCAGTTGGCGGACGGTGATCGATTCCTTGCCATTGGCCGCGAACTCCGGCCAGTACCGCGCCACCGGGGCCTCGTAGTCCAGCAATCCCCGGGAAACCGCCGCCGCCACCACGAATGCCGTCATGCCCTTGGTACAGGACCACACCGGGGCCATGGTGTCCCGCTCCCACGGCAGCCGCCGCTTGCGATCGCGGCGGCCCGCCCACAGATCCACCACCGGCCGGTCCCCGTCGAAAACGGCGACCGCCGCCCCGATCTCGCCGTGCTCGGCGAAATTCCGCCGGAAAGCATCCGCGACCGCCCCGAACCCGCTGTCCACCTCACCGTGGACCGTGACCTGCTCACTCATGGTGGAACCGATCGTAGCCGGGGCGGTCGAGCGCGGTTATGCCTGCTCGATCGGGTGCTTGGTGATGAAATCGAGAACCGCCTCATACCAGGGCGCGGGATTCTCCAGCATGACGACATGACCGCCGTCGAGTTCCCGATACTCGGCCCCCGGGATGGCCGCGGCCTGGCGGCGCGCACCCGACGGATCGACGAGCAGATCACCGGTGAGGCCGATGACGAGGGTGGGTACGGTGATGCGCGGCAGATCCGCGGTGATGTCGATGGTGCTGATCAGCGCGGCCTGCGCCGCCGTACCGCCGGGGATGTTCGCGGCGGTCTGTGTCAGCGCCTCCGAAAGCTGTTCGGGGGACATGGAATTCACGAAATCGGCGGTGAAACCCGCCAGCAGCACGATGTGCGCGAACAGTTCTCGATCGTTGGCGGCCAGCGCGCGCTGCCACAGCTCGATATTCAGGCGGGTGCGGTTGTCGGGCCGATCGAATCCGGCGGTGAGGACCAGCCCGCGCACCCGCTCGGGATGCCGGATCGCCGCGCGCACGGCCACCGTGGTGCCGAGTGAATATCCGACGATCGTGAAGTGTTCCGCCCCAACCGCATCCGCCTCCGCGACCAGGGCGTCGGCCAGCGCGTCGAGTTCCAGATGAGTGTCATCGGCCGGATAGTCGGGTCCGATCACGGTGTGCCGCTCCGCGAGCAGCGGAATCAGCCCGCCGAAGTTGGCCTGGATACCGCCGCCCGCGCCATGGGCGAGCAGTACTGCGGGGCCGGAACCGGTGACTGTGGTGGAGAGCGAAATGTTCGTCATGCCGGTGACGTTAGGGATTCACATGGATGTGAAGGTCAATCCGCTGTGCGGGAGGTCACAATGCTGATCGGTGAATTGTCGCGTGCCACCGGCGTCGCGCCCCGGCTGCTGCGCTACTACGAAGAGCAGGGACTGTTGATCCCGCACCGTGATTCGAACGGCTACCGCACCTACGGCGACCAGGCCCCCGCCCGCGTGCACCGCATCCGCGAACTCCTCGACGCCGGCCTGTCCACCCGCGCCATCCGCGAACTCCTCCCGTGCGCCACCGATACCGGCTTCCAGCACTGCGACCACTCCCGAAAAGTCGTCCAGGACGGCCTCACCCGCCTCGACACCCAAATAGCCGACCTCCAGCACCAGCGCGCCCTCCTCGCTCGCCAAGAAGCCGCAGTCCTGGCCGCCCCTTACGAATCCTGACGCCCCACTCTGGACGTGCGCCCACCGGGAGCTCGAGTCACCAACCACGCCGTATCCCGTACATGACGCATCCCGCGTCGCAACGACCCCCGAAATGCCCGCGCCACACGCCAATACACATCTGGGCATGCGTTCATGGGGTGCTGGTGAAGGGATATTCGGCGTGTCCGCGGCATGAGTACCCCGTGATCGCACGTGCAGGGTCTCGGGGTGTGCGTTCTGTAGGTGACCACGGCCATCCAGCTGGGAGGGCGAAGAGTTCGCATGCCCGGTACGAAGCGTCGCGGGTCGATTGCTGACTGGTGTGGTATCGCCCGGAGTGCCGGGGTGTGGTGCGAGAAACCAGTCCGCGAGCCGGTAGCGTTGCCGGACGTGCCTGGATTTCCTTCGATTACCGCTTCGTTGCTGCGGACCAAGCCTGTCGAACAGCTCACCTCCGAGGGTGAGCACACGGCCCTGCGGCGCAGTATGGGGCTCGTTCCGCTGATCTCGCTGTCGGTGGGCGCGACGCTCGGGACCGGCATCTTCGTGGTGCTGGGGGAGGCCGCGCCGCTGGCCGGGCCCGCCGTGGTCATCTCGTTCGCCATCGCGGCGCTCGCGGCGCTGTTCTCGGCGCTGTCGTACGCCGAACTCGCGGGGGCGGTGCCGGTCTCCGGATCGGCGTACTCCTATACCTATGCGACGCTCGGTGAGATCATCGCCTGGGTCTGCGGGTGGTGCCTGCTGCTCGAATACGGGGTTTCGGTGGCCGCCGTCGCGGTGGGGTGGGGCGCGTATCTGAACGAGTTCCTCGGCTCGACCGTCGGGTGGCGGATTCCCGATGCGCTGGCCTCCGCGCCCAGCGACGGCGGAATCATCAATCTGCCTGCGGCCGTGGTCGTTCTGATCGCGACGGCGGTGCTGCTGGGCGGGATTCGGGAGAGCGCCCGGGTCACCACCGGCACCACGCTGATCAAGATCGCGGTGCTGATCTTCTTCGTCGCGGTCGCGGTGACCGCGTTCAAATCCGGCAACCTGCGCCCGTTCGCGCCCGAGGGCGTGGCCGGAATCGGGTCCGCGGCATCGATGGTCTTCTTCTCGTTCATCGGCTTCGACGCCGCCTCCACCGCGGGTGAGGAGGCGAAGAATCCGCAGCGGGATCTACCGCGCGCCATCATCATCTCGCTGGGCATCGTGACGCTCATGTATGTGCTGGTCGCATTGACCGCGGTCGCCGCAGTCGGCGTCGACGGTGTCAGCTCGTCCGGCGCGTCACTGGCGACCGTGCTGGATCAGGTCACCGGAAAGAGCTGGCCCGCAACGATTCTCGCTGCCGGTGCGGTGATCGCCATCGCCTCGGTGGTACTCACCGTACTGTACGGGCAGACCCGGATCCTGGTCGCCATGTCCCGTGACGGCCTGATGCCCAGGGTGCTGTCCAAGGTCGGCGCCAAGCGGGTGCCGACCACCAACACCCTCCTCGTCGGTGGTGTGGTCGCGGTGCTGTCCGCGCTGATCCCGCTGGGCGAGCTGGTCAATGCCACCAATATCGGCACCCTGGTCTCCTTCGGCCTGGTGAATATCGGCGTGCTTGTGCTGCGCCGCACCAAACCCGATCTGCCGCGCACCTTCCGGACGCTTGTCCCACTCGTTCCGGTGCTCGGCGTCGGCATGTGCCTCTGGCTGCTCTGGCATCTGCCCGGCGTGACCTGGCTGGCCTTCACGCTGTGGTCCGCGGTCGGCCTGATCGTGTACTTCGCCTACGGCCGCCGCCGCTCCGCGTTGAATCGGCCCCGGCCGGCAGCGGTCACCCTGGACTCGTAGGCTCGTGACCGTGCGAGCGCTGGAGCAGATTCGAGAGTGGCCGGTCCCCAATACCGCGGCGGGGGTCGTGGTCCGGGGTAAGGGCGTCCAGGACACCGAGGGTGATGTCGATCGGGTGTATCGCCTCGCCTCGGTGACCAAACCCCTTGTGGCATACGCGGTTCTGGTCGCCGTCGAGGAGGGCGCGATCGAACTGGATCAACCCGCCGGTCCGCTCGGCGCCACCGTGCGGCACCTGCTCGCGCACACCTCCGGACTGGCCTTCGATTCCACCGAGGTGCTGGCCGAACCGGGTGCGCGGCGCATCTACTCCAGTGCCGGATTCGAGGTGCTGGCCGAGTTCGTCGCCGGGCAAACCGGTATCCCGTTCGAACGCTATCTGCACGAGGCGGTTTTCGAGCCGCTGGGCATGGAATCGTCCGTGCTCGCCGGGCCCGCCGGACATGCGGCCAGTTCGTCGGTCGCAGATCTCCTGCGGTTCGCCGAAGAATTGCTGAATCCCACCTGCGTTACCGCGGAATTGCTCGGTGAAGCAAGCACAGTGCAGTTCCCGGGACGCAATGGTGTACTTCCCGGCTACGGGTCACAGCGCCCCAACGACTGGGGTCTGGGTTTCGAAATTCGTGATCACAAAGCCCCGCACTGGACCGGCGGCGCGAATTCCGCGCGGACCTATGGGCACTTCGGGCAATCGGGTACTTTTCTCTGGGTTGATCCGGAAGTCGGCATGGCGTGTCTCGCGCTGGCGGACGAAAATTTCGGAGACTGGGCGCGCGCGGCGTGGCCTACCCTCAGCGATGCCGTGATCGCGGAGTTTGCGTAGAAACACGACACGGGCAATAAGTAACACACGTAACTCCGAGCACTCCAGTAAACTCGGGCAACGCTGGCTGGAGCGGGTCGTTGGGGAAGACGTCCCCGTCGAAGCCGGAGGTGTTAGTGGTGCGCGGAACGAGTCAGTTCTCCGACGCGACGTCTGGTGTCGTATACATTCATTCGTCGCCGGCGGCGCTGTGCCCGCATATCGAATGGACCCTCACCTCCACCCTCAAAGCACCCGCGAAACTGCGTTGGACCGCCCAACCCGCGGCCCCCGGAAATTTGCGGGCGACCACCGATTGGTACGGGCCAGTCGGTACCGGCGGACGATTAGCTGGAGCATTGCGTGATTGGCCGGTACTGGCCTTCGAAGTCACCGAGGACGCCAGCGAGGGAGTCGACGGCGAACGCTACAGCTTCGTACCCGGCCTCGGCCTCTGGCATGGCGCGACCAGCGCCAGCGGGGATGTCATGGTCGGCGAGATGCGATTGCGCTCGATAGTCGCCGAGGCGCGCGCCAATGGTCGCGGCTCCGCCAATGACATTGCCGCCGAGATCGATCGCGCACTCGGCACGGCATGGGACGATGCCCTGGAGCCCTTCCGCCTGGGCGGCGAGGGTGCGGAAGTCACCTGGTTGCGTCGCGACGTCGGCTGACGAAGTCCCGCGATTCGCTCCGACCTGGTGAAGTCCGATCCGGTAGTCAATCGGTCTGTGCGAAAAGGAGATCTTTGTGCGGGGAATTCAAGGTCCGCTGACCCTGGCGGTCTGCGCCGCGACCGTGCTCGCGGTGGCGGCATGCGGTAACAACGATACGGCCGATGCCGCCGCAACCAGCGCCTCCCGGCCGAGCGCCACCCCGGCGGCGGCCTCCCAGGCGCTTCCCGGCCAGGAAGCGGTCCCCTGCGGCACCGGCCCGGACGGACTCGCGGTCGTCACCCTCACCGCGAAGGGAACGGACTTCTGCGCGACCGCGGTTCAGGTCGCCACCACCTACACCCGGGAGCGGGCCAAGAAGGCGGACGGTGACCTCGCCATCGAGGTGGCCGATATGCGCTGGGTCTGCGGTGTGCGCCAGGGGGATCCGAATCCCTTCCAGGAGTGCGCCAGCCAGAACGAATCGGCCGACAAGGTCCGACTGCTCTCGTAATCCGCGGTCTTCGCATACTCCTTCGCGAAAACGCATTGTGCGCGATGAACTTCGCGGCCCGCCGCCTCGTAATGCTCTGGGTGGCGATATGACACACGTCAGCTCCGGATGAGGCCGAACGACCACGCGGGGTGCGCCGCCGCCACACGCACCCCGGTCCTCGGTCCCGGCCCTGACGCGGCACGCGAGGGAGCGGCACTGTGACGACAGCTGGAATCGATATCGAGGGACTGCGCGCCATAATCGACGGCGCGGTGATCACGCCGAAGGACGCCGAATACGATGTGGCGCGGCAGATTTGGAGCGGATGCTTCGATCGCCGCCCCGCGGTGATCGTGCAGCCCGCCTCGGCGGCGGGGGTGGCGCGGGCGCTGTTGCACGCGCGCAGGCACGGGTTGGATGTGACCGTGCGCGGTGGCGGGCACAATTACGCGGGGCATGCGGTCGCCGATGACGCCATGCTCATCGACCTCGGTGCGCTGGACGGCATCACCGTCGATCCGGTGGGCAAGACCGCCACGGTCGGCGGGGGAGCCACCTGGGCGCAGGTCGACGCCGCCACCGCCGCGCACGCGCTCGCGGTCACCGGCGGATTCATCAGCGATACCGGTGTCGGCGGCCTCACCCTGGGCGGTGGCATGGGCTGGCTCACCTCGCTGTTCGGATTATCTTGTGACAGTGTGATTTCCGCGCACGTCGTCACCGCCGACGGACATATCGTCACCGCCTCGGCCGCGGAGAACGCCGATCTGCACTGGGCCTTGCGCGGTGGCGGCGGCAATTTCGGCATCGTCACCGAATTCACCTTCGCCCTGCATGATCTGCCCCCGCTGGGTCAGCTCACCATGCTCTACTGGACCCCGCCGGACGCCCCGGCCGGTCTGGCCGCCGGGGCCGCCTGCCTGCGCGAGCTGCCCGAGGGCTATAGCGGCGCGATCCTCGCGGTCAGCGCCCCGCCGCTGCCGTTCGTTCCGCAGGAGTACCAGGGCCGGCCCGGATTCGTCACCGCCGTCATAGGTTTCGGCACCGCCGAAGAGCTCGCCGAGGTGGTCGCACCCCTGCGCGCCGCCGCGCCCGCACCCGCATGGGATCTGGTGACTCCCATCCCGTACACCGCACTCCAGCAGATGTTCGATGATGCCGCACCGCGCGGGTTGCCCGCCTACGAAAAGTCGCTCTACATAGACGATCTCAATGACGAGGTGATCGCCGAACTGGTGCACCGCTTTCCGCGACGGCACTCGCCGCTCACCATCGCGCCGATCTTCCCGCTGCGCGGACGATATGCCGAGATCCCGGATGCGGCAACGGCATTCGGTGGTTCCCGGCAACCCTGCTGGGCGATCAATCTGAGCGCCCTGTGCACCGATCCGTCCGACTTCGACGCCGAACGCGCCTGGGTCCGCGACACCTGGGAGGCCCTGCTCCCGCACGCTCGCTCCGATGCCGGGTACATCAACTTCCTGGTCGACGACGATCAGCAGCGCATTCGGGATACCTACGGCGACAAGTACTCTCGCCTGGCCGCCCTCAAGGCCATCTGGGATCCGGACAACGTGCTGCGTCATAATGCGAATATCCGCCCCGCCTGAGCGACCCGGAATGTGAAAGCGGGCGGTCTCTTGTGGAGACCGCCCGCCTTCGATGTGCCGCGTATTTACTGCTTCCCCTGTAATCCCCTACAGCGGAATGTTCTTCAGGTGACTCGGCCGGGCCGGAGCCGCGGCCAGTGCGGCGGCGATGATCGACCGGGTCTTGGCCGGATCGATGACCTCGTCCACCACGCCGATCGCCACGGCGCGCTCGACGCCGCCCGCGATCTGCTCATGCTCGACGGTGAGGCGCTCGATGAGAGCCTCACGCTCCTGTTCGGGAGCGGCGGCAATGGCCTTCTTGTGCAGGATGCCGACCGCGGCCTTGGCGCCCATGACGGCGACCTCGGACTCGGGCCAGGCGTACACCGCTGTGGCGCCGAGGGATCGGGCATTCATGGCGATGTACGCGCCACCGTAAATCTTGCGTGTGACCAGGGTGACACGCGGGACGCGGGCCTCGGCGAAGGCGTGCAGCAGCTTCGCGCCGCGGCGCACCACGCCCTCCCACTCCATGCTGACACCGGGCAGGTAGCCCGGAACATCGGTGACCACGACCAGCGGAATGCCGAAGGAGTTGCACAGGCGCACGAAACGCGCTGCCTTCTCGGCACTTTCGGAGTTCAGGCAGCCGCCCATGCGGATCGGGTTATTGGCCAGCACGCCGACGGTGCGCCCGCCGAGCCGACCCAGACCGGTCACGATCGAGCGCGCGTAACCGCCCTGCAATTCCTCGAAAGTGCTTTCGCCGTCGACATTGTCGAGCAGCTCGTGCACGATCGGCTTGACGTCATAGGCGCGCTTGGCCGAGGCGGGCAGCATGGCCTTGAGGTCCACATCGCCGTGCGCGGCGGCGACCAGATCGAATTCGCCCTGCTCGGCGAACATGGAGATCAGGCGACGACCGCGCTGCATGGCATCGGCCTCGTCATGGGCCACGATATGGCAGACACCGGACTTCTTGCCGTGCGTGACCGGCCCGCCCAGAGTCGCCATATCCACGTTCTCACCGGTGACGCTGCGCACCACGTCCGGTCCGGTGACGAAGACACGGCCCTCGGGGGCCATGATCACGATATCGGTCAGTGCCGGACCGTACGCCGCACCACCGGCGGCGAAACCGAGCACCACGGAGATCTGCGGAACCAGGCCGGACGCGCGGACCATGGCCTCGAAGACCAGTCCGACCGCGTGCAATGCCTCGACACCCTCGGCCAGTCGGGCGCCGCCCGAATGCCAGAGTCCGACAACGGGAATCTTGGAGTCGATGGCGGTATCGATCGCATCGACAATGTGCTTGCAACCCTCCACGCCCATGGCGCCGCCCATGACGGTGGCGTCGGAGCAGTAGGCCACGGTGCGGACGCCGTCGACCTCGCCGATGGCGGCGAGCACGCCGGACTTGTCGCGCGGGTGCAGCGGAAGCACGGTGCCCGGGTCGAAGAAGCGCTGCAACCGGCCCAGTGGATCACGGGGATCGGTCGCGGTGTCAGCGTGAGCAGGGGCCATGATGGTCATCGCAAACTCTCCTCTTGATTAAGGAAGTGCGGTCGCCTGAGAGCGGCTGCGAAAATGTCGAAGTCCCGGGGGGATTCGGATGCGGGATCGCGTTTTCCGAATCCCCCCGGGACCGCCTGTCTTACGAACCGGCGCTGATGCCGAACCGAATCAACGGCTCAGCAGTGCGTCAGTACCGGCCGAAGGCGAGCGCGACATTGTGCCCACCGAAACCGAAAGAGTTGTTGATCGCGTACTCGATGTCCTGACGGCGAGCTTCACCGTGCACGACATCCAGATCGATCTCCGGATCCTGGTTCTCCAGGTTCAGCGTCGGGGGGACGATGCCGTCCCGAATGCTGAGAACCGTGAGCACCGACTCGAGCGCGCCGACGGCGCCGATCGAGTGGCCCAGGGCGGACTTGGGTGCGTAGACCGACGCATGCTGAACGCCTGCGTAGTGAATCGCGTTCTTCTCCGCGGTGTCACCGATGGGGGTGGCAGTCGCGTGCGCGTTGACGTGGGTGATGTCCTTCGCGGACAGGCCCGCCGTCTGCATTGCGCGCTGCATGGCCCGACCGGCGCCCGTGCCCTCCGGATCCGGCGCCACCAGGTGGTAGCCGTCCGAAGTGATCCCCGCGCCCATGAGCCGGGCGTGGATGGTGGCGCCACGAGCCTTGGCGTGCTCCTCGGTCTCGATGACCATGAGCGCACCCGCTTCGCCGAAGACGAAGCCGTCGCGATCCTTGTCGAAGGGTCGCGAAGCACCCTTCGGATCGTCATTGCGAGTGGACATCGCACGCATCATCGAGAAGGCCGCGATCGGCACCGAATCGATGAAACCTTCGACGCCACCGGTGACGACGATATCGGCGTCACCCATGACGATCATCCGCCACGCGTTGGCGATGGCCTCCGAACCCGACGAGCACGCCGAGACCGGAGTGATCACTCCTGCCCGGGCCTTGAGCTCGAGACCCACAACGGCGGAAGGACCGTTCGGCATGACCATCTGAACAGCCAGCGGCGAAATCTTGCGGTAGCCACCGTTCTTCAGCTTGTCCACCGAATCGATGAGAGCATCGCCGCCACCGAGGCCGGTGCCGATGGCCACGCCGAGGCGCAGCGGATCGACCTCGGGGGTGCCGGCGTTCTTCCAGACCTCGCGACCGAGGACGGTCGCCAGTCGCTCGACATACGCCATACGGCGGATCTCGACACGGCTCAGCAGAGTATCCGGGGACACCTTCAGATGCCCGCCGATACGGACCGGAAGGTCGTACTCCTCGATGAAGTCATCCTCGAGAACGTCAATGCCGCTCTCGCCGTTGAGGAGTCCCTTCCACGTCGCATCGACGTCACCAGCGATCGACGTGGTCGCCGCCATGCTGGTCACGACGACGTTGGGGAAGTTCCCGTTCAAGGTGGAAGGAGTGGTCACGGTTGCGGTCCTACTCGCTTCCGAACTTGGACTTGAGCTCCGCAGCGGCGTCGGCGTTCTCGGCCTCGAGCTTCTGGATGTAGGAGACGGCGTCGCCGACGGTCTTCAGGCTGGCAAGGTCCTCATCGGGGATCTTGACGCCGTACTTGTCCTCGGTCTGAACGGCGATCTCGACCATCGACAGCGAGTCGATGTCCAGGTCGTCGACGAAGGACTTCTCGATGGTCACCTCGGAGGGCTCGATACCGGTCACCTCTTCGATGATCTTGCCGAGCTCTTCGACGATCTGTTCCTGGGTCAGAGCGGCCACTGTGGTGGCTCCCTTCATATTCGGTAGTTGGGGTCGGATGGTGTTCTTCGTGCTTGCGATCCGAGTGCGCCGTCGCCGTTGACGGTGCGGGACCGCGAGTCAAGCTAGCCCGTGATCAAAAGTTCGGCCAGCGCGGGGAGGTCCGCGGGGGTCTTCAGCGCCAGATTCGGGGTGCCCTTGAGCTCCCGCTTGGCGATGCCGACCAGGGTTCCGGCCGGTGGCAGCTCTGCCACCGCGGAAACACCCGCCGCGCGAACGGTTTCGGTGCACAGATCCCAGCGCACGGGGCGGGTGACCTGAGCAGCGAGCTTGTCGACCGCATCCTGGCCGGAGACGACCGGCTTACCGTCGAAGTTCGACAGCAGGGTCCGAATCGGCTCGCCCGGAGTGATCTTGGCGATGGCCGCTGCCACGGCGTCCTGGGCGGGTGCCATGAACGCGGTGTGGAAAGCGCCCGCGACCGGAAGAGCTCGGACGCGCGCCTTTTCGGGCGGGTTGCTCGCGAGTTCCGCGAGCGCGTCCAGCTTACCGGCCGCCACGATCTGACCCACCGCGTTGCGGTTGGCCGGGATCAGGCCGAGTTCGTCGAGTCGAGCGAGCACGACGGCTTCGTCACCGCCGAGCACCGCGGACATACCGGTCGGCTCGAGCGCGCACGCCCTGGCCATCTCCGCACCGCGGAGAGCGGCCAGTGCCACCGCGTCATCGGGGGAGATGACTCCGGCGATGGCCGCGGCCGCGAGCTCGCCGACCGAATGTCCGGCGACGATGGTATCCGCGGTCAGTGAATCCGTGGGGATTTCCGCGAATGCCAGAAGCGCCGCCGCGACGACCAGTGGCTGAGTCACCGCGGTATCGGTGATCTCCTCCGCGGTCGCGGTGGTACCCAACCGCAGCAGGTCCAGTCCCGAGGCCTTCGACCACAACGCGATTCGATCGGCCGCGCCGGGCAGTTCGAGCCAAGGGGTGAGCATGCCGGGTGTCTGAGAGCCCTGTCCTGGGGCGAACACTGCGATCACGCCTCTAAGAGAACACCGTGGTGGCGCTCGCACGAGATGTCGGCGCGAATGAAGCTTGGCGGGGTCTTTTGTGAGGTGTCTACAAAAGGGCACGTGGGTTGTTCGGATCGTCCGATTCGCCGAAGGCGTTACATGCCGACTTACGCATCTGTGACGGGGGTTGCATCTGGGGCGGAAGTGGACGATTCGTTACGGGTTCGAGTCAGCCGACCTATCGTGGACGCGATTCGTAACACGTAGGCGTCGCGCGGGTTCATCGGATCCCGGCCCGTGATATCGGCGATTCGCTTCAACCGGTAGCGGACGGTATTTGGATGAACGAACAGTTGGCGAGCACAGGTCTCGACGGCTCCGCCGCAGTCCAGGTAGGCGTCCAAGGTATTGGACAGCTCGCCCGCAGCGGCGGCCAACGGTAACACAAGCAGTTCGTTGAGGGCATTTACGGCGGCACGGTCGCCCAGCAGTGCGCGTTCGGGCAGCAATTCGGTCGCGTGCACCGGGCGTGGCGCGCTGCGCCAGCCGACCACGGCCTCCATTCCCGCCATCGCCTCGACCGAACTTATATGTGCGGCCGAGAGCGTGCGGGTGGTCGGGCCGATCACCACCGGGCCATCGGAGAAAGCCTCGCTGAGCAGGTCGGCGAGGAATGGCGAGGGGTACATGGTGTCGCCCAGATGGCCGCTGACGACCATCACCAGGCGTGAGCCCTGCACCACGGCCAGGGCATTGCGGCCGTGCCGGGCGGCCACCGAATGCACCGAACCGACCACGGCCACTTGATCTTTGGGGGGCGTGCCGACCAGCACCGTGGCCGGGGCGGTGGCATCCCAATTGAGGGTCGCGGCGCGGGACAGCATTTCGGGGCCGGTATCGCCGCGCACCACCGCGTCCACGACCAGCGCTTCCAGCCGGGTATCCCAGGCGCCACGCGATTCCGCGGCGCTGGCGTACACCGAGGCGGCCGCGAAGCCGAGCTCCCGCCCGTATCGCAGCACCGCCTCGGTCAACGCCACCAGCTGCCGGTCATTGCGCGCCAGCGCGGGCAGCCACTGTTCGAAGAACTCCATGGCCACCCGGACCATGTCCACGGTCTGGCGCAGCGTCAGCCGCCGCGCCAGATCGTCCGGGATGACCTGGAAAGCGTCCAGGCTGAACCTGATATCGCTCTCCGGGTCCTGCAGCCATTCCAGGAAGTTCACCACCGCCGTCTGCACCAGCATCTGGACCCCGGCGCGTTGCGCCGCATCCAGATTGGCGAAGAACGGCAACCGCTCCTGCATCGAGGACACCGCCTCGGTGGATAGCCGCCCCGAGAACTGTTTGACGCGCTTGAGCAGCGTGTCGGGGAGTGGATCTCGGGTCTGCCGGTTCGGCGAGAGTGCGCCGGTCGGAAGGTAGACCTCGTGTTCGGAGGAGCCCTCGTTGATCCGGCGCGGTCTCGGCGGTTTGCGTTCCACGGGGTTAATCGTGCGTTATGCGTCGCCACCTTCACTACCGGGTGCCGCCTTCGGCGCGGCGTTCACATCGTCGATGCGGTATTTGGCGGCCGCCTCGACCAGTTTGGCGCGGTCGATGCTGCCCGCCTCGGCGAGCCCGGAAAGGGCCGCTACCACGATCGATGCCGCGTCCACATTGAAGACGCGGCGCGCCGCGGGACGGGTGTCGGAGAAACCGAAACCGTCGGTGCCGAGCGAGATGAACGTACCGGGGACCCACTGGCGGATCTGGTCCGGAACCGCGCGCATCCAGTCCGAGGCGGCCACGAACGGACCCTGCGCCTGCGACAGCGCCTGGGTGACGTACGGCTGACCGGGATCGGTGTCCGGATGGCGCAGCTTCTGAATCTCCTTGGCGAGGGCTTCCTTTCGGAGCTCACCCCAGGAGGTCACCGACCAGACATCGGCCTGCACGCCCCACTCCTGGGCAAGCATCTCCTGTGCGCGCAGGCCGTCGGGCATGGTGACGCCCGAGACCAGGATCTGTGCGCGGACCGCCCCCTCGCCACCGCGCTTGTAGAGATAGATGCCCTTGAGCAGGCCCTCCACATCGAGGTTCTCCGGCTCGGCCGGCTGCGACTGCGGCTCGTTGTACAGGGTGATGTAGTAGAAGATGTCCTCGCCGCCGAAGTCGTGATGCTCCGAACGGGCCTCGGGATCGGTGCCCGGCAGGGCCTCCTGATATCCCGTGCTGCCGACCCCGCCGCCGTACATGCGGCGCAGGCCGTCGCGCACGATATGGGCGATCTCGAAGGCGAAGGCCGGGTCGTACGGGACACACGCCGGGTTGGTCGAGGCCAGCAGCAGCGAGTGACCGTCGTTGTGCTGCAGGCCCTCTCCGGTCAGCGTGGTTCGCCCGGCGGTTGCTCCGAGGACGAATCCGCGTGCCATCTGATCCGCGGCGGCCCAGAGACCGTCACCGGTGCGCTGGAAACCGAACATCGAATAGAAGATGTAGAGCGGGATCATCGGCTCGCCGTGCGTGCTGTACGAGGTGCCGACCGCGGTGAACGACGCGGTCGATCCGGCCTCGTTGATGCCCTCGTGCAGAATCTGGCCGATGCTCGACTCTTTGTAGGCAAGCATCAACTCGGCGTCGACCGATGTGTACAACTGGCCGTTGCGGTTGTAGATCTTCAATGAAGGGAACCACGAGTCCATACCGAAGGTGCGGGCCTCGTCCGGGATGATCGGCACAATGCGCTTGCCGATTTCCTTATCCCGCAACAGCTCCTTCATCAGGCGCACGAAGGCCATGGTGGTGGCCACGCTCTGCTTGCCCGAGCCCTTGCGGACCGAACGGTAGGCCTCATCACCCGGAAGTTGCAGAGGCTTTGCTGCGGTACGCCTCTCGGGCACGAAACCACCCAGCTGCTTACGGCGGCCCATCATGTACTGGATCTCCGGCGCGTCCATACCGGGGTGGTAGTACGGCGGCAGATAGGGATTGGCCTCGAGCTGCTCATCGGTGATCGGAATGCGCTGCACATCGCGGAACGACTTGAGATCGTCCAGCGTCATCTTCTTCATCTGGTGCGTGGCATTGCGCGCCTCGAAGTGCTTGCCCAGGCCGTAACCCTTGATGGTCTTGGCGATGATGACCGTCGGCTGTCCCTTGTGCGCCATGGCCGCCGCGTACGCCGCGTAGATCTTGCGGTAGTCGTGGCCGCCGCGCTTGAGGTTCCAGACCTGACTGTCGGACAGGCCCTTCACCAGCTCCTTGGTGCGCGGATCGCGACCGAAGAAGTGTTCGCGCACGTACGCGCCGTCATTGGCCTTGTATGTCTGGTAGTCGCCGTCGGGGGTGCTGTTCATCAGGTTGACCAGCGCGCCATCGCGATCGGCCTGCAGCAGGGCGTCCCACTCGCGGCCCCACACCACCTTGATGACATTCCAGCCCGCGCCGCGGAAGAACGACTCCAGTTCCTGGATGATCTTGCCGTTACCGCGCACCGGGCCGTCCAGGCGCTGCAGGTTGGCGTTGATGACGAAGGTCAGATTGTCCAGGCCCTCGTTCGCCGCGACCTGGATGAGGCCGCGTGATTCCGGCTCGTCCATCTCGCCGTCGCCGAGGAACGCCCACACATGCTGATCGGAGGTGTCCTTGATACCGCGATCGTGCAGGTAGTGATTGAAACGCGCCTGGTAGATGGCGTTCATCGGGCCCAGACCCATGGAGACCGTGGGGAATTCCCAGAAGTCCGGCATGAGCCGCGGATGCGGGTAGGACGACAGGCCCGCGCCCGGACCGCCATGGGAGTACTCCTGGCGGAAGCCGTCCAGCTGATCCTCGGTGAGGCGGCCCTCGAGGAACGCGCGCGCGTAGATGCCGGGGGAGGCGTGGCCCTGGATGTAGATCTGGTCGCCGCCGCCCGGATGGTCCTTACCGCGGAAGAAGTGGTTGAAACCCACCTCGTAGAGGGCGGCCGACGACGCGTACGTCGAGATATGGCCGCCGACACCGATTCCGGGCCGCTGGGCGCGGTGCACCATGACCGCGGCGTTCCAGCGGATGTAGGCGCGGAAGCGGCGTTCGGTCTCCTCGTCGCCGGGGAACCAGGGCTCGTTCTCGGTGGGGATGGTGTTGACGTAATCCGTCGAAGTCAGCGACGGGATCGCGACGTGGCGTTCACCGGCGCGCTCCAGCATTCGCAGCATGAGGTAGCGGGCGCGGCCGGGTCCCTCCCGCTCGAGCATTTCGTCGAAGCTGTCCAGCCATTCGCTGGTCTCTTCCGGATCAATGTCCGGAAGGTATGACGCCACCCCCTCGCGGATCACTCGGACCCGGCCCCCCGCCGGGCGATTTCGTGCCGTGCCGTTTGTGGGACTCGACGAAGGGTTGGGGTGCATCAGGTCGGTCAAGACGATTGCTCCTCGTACACAGGGTGGGACATCTGATAGGCGTCATTCACCCGGGTAGCCGCCGGTTGTCGGCATACCCGTAACGATTGGTTTGGGGCGCACCTCACATCCTTGTGCATGGTGCGTCCCAGGTCATCATGTCAGCAGCGAATCCAGTACGGTTCTCCAGGGAACCGGCTGAGGCAGGAACGGGGAGACGATGAAGCTGCTGAACCCGCGTGGGTTCGGATTGGCGAGCGCGACCGTGGCGGTGGGTCTAGGGCTCGTTATCGCAGGTTGCGCCAATACTGTCGACGGTACTCCGACGGTGAACCAGGCCGAGGCGACCTCGTACAAGGCCGAGGCGGCGACCTCTTCATCGGCTGCCGCGGCGTCGAAAGCGGCCGCCGCGCAAGCCAAGGCGATCACCGACAATTGCGATCCGTTCCGCTCGACCACGGGCACCGCTGTGGATCGCTACAACGATTTCGTGGACGCGCACGACGGGCAGGCCGCCGACCAGGCGGACAGGCGGGACGGTGCGGCCAATGCTTTGGACGATGCGGCACATACGGTCGAGACGCGGGTGAACGCGTCCGGTTCGGATCTGCCCGCGGATCTCGCGCAGAAGTTCACCGACTACATCGCGGCGGCGCGCGGACTCGCCGCGGAGGTCCGCAAAATGGGGAACAACTCGTCGGTGGGGCCGTTGAATGACGCAAGTCACAAGGTCAACGATGCTTTGAACGCGGTCCGGAACGCCTGTCCCACGCGGTGATTCGGTTCGGTCCCGGCGGCGATTCGCTGATTTCGCGCCGGGGTTCCGGGGCGGGCGCGGAGTCTCACATACGACATTTAGGGTGCGAATTCGGCCGATCAGCTTGCGCTCGGGGCCATAACCATGTTCGCTTGCACCTACCTATTGTCTGGAGTTGAGGAGGACGCCACCGTGGTCGCCGCGGCGGACGCGCAGAACTACGCTCAGAAGCTTGGCATTACTCACGGAATGGTGATTCAGGAACTGGGCTGGGACGACGATACCGACGACGACCTGCGGGCCGCCGTTGAAGAGGCCATCGGGTCGGAAATGCTCGACGAAGACACCGATGAGGTCGTCGACGTCGTGCTCTTGTGGTGGCGGGAGGGTGACGGCGACCTGGTCGACGAACTCCTCAATGTCATCACACCCTTGGCCGATGACGGCATCGTCTGGGTCTTGACACCCAAGACCGGGCACAGCGGCCATGTCGATCCGGCGGAAATCGCCGAATCAGCATCGCCGGCGGGCCTTACCCAGACCTCGTCGATCAGCCTCGGTGACTGGTCCGGCAGCCGCCTGGTGCAGCCCAAGACGCCCTCGAAGCAGCGCTGACCAGCGTCTTCGCTAAGGTTTTCGGAGGACGGCGTATCACGTGATGTGGTGCGCCGTCCTCGAATGCCCGGACAAGATGGAGGTTTCGCATGCCACTAGAGGTCGGCACGGTCGCACCCAACTTCACCCTCAAGGACCAGAACAACCAGGAAGTCTCGCTCTCGGACTACCGCGGTGAGAAGAACGTCCTGGTCGTCTTCTACCCCCTCGCCTTCACCGGCATCTGCCAAGGCGAGCTCTGCAAGGTCCGGGACGAACTCCCCAAGTTCCAGAACGACAACGCCGAAATCCTGGCCATCTCGGTGGGCCCCCCGCCCACCCACAAAATCTGGGCCGCCGAACAGGGCTACACCTTCCCCCTGCTCTCCGACTTCTGGCCGCACGGCGAAGTCGCCACCCGCTACGGCGTCTTCAACGAAAAATCCGGCTACCCCAACCGCGGCACCTTCGTCATCGACAAAGACGGAATCATCCGCTTCGCCGAAATGAACGGCCCCGGAGAAGCCCGTGACCAGCAGGCTTGGGAGAAAGCGCTCGCCGCGCTAGATTCATAACCCGTTGCCCCGGATTTCCGATCCGGAAGGTGACACCGACCCCGGCCTCCGCCGGGCGACTCGGGCGTATAGCTCAGTGGTAGAGCACTGGTTTTACACACCAGCGGTCGGGGGTTCGAAACCCTCTGCGCCCACCACCGAAAACCCAGGTCTTGCCTGGGTTTTCGTGTATCAGCTCCGATCTTAGAAGCAGCTTGTGGTGGCATTCGTGTAGCAGTCATCGTTAACTCTGTACTAGCTGAGTGAGGATTCTGGTGCATCGGACTACCTCCGTCTTAAGTACCGCTACGTCCACTGGTACTGCGTCGACTGATACGGCGCTGGGGTGGCAGCAGTGGCTGACGATAGGCATCCCGATCGCCGTGGCATTCGTTGCTCTTGGTGGCATTATCTGGACGGCCCATCGCCCCGCGGTCAAGGAGGACGAGAAGTGGCGGCGGGAGACTGTCATCCCGCTGTTGTCCCGTGCTCGAACTTTCACGGCTGATGCGAGAGGTCGCCTTGGAGACGAAGCCGACGATGAAGACGTCTCCGCGTCACTTCTTCCGTCGAGGGCCAGCGGCTAGGTTGGCGACCGGCGATCGTGCGACAGAGTGTCGACAGCTTTCGGATTCTGGTGTCGTAGAGATGCGTCAGTGTGAGCTGCGTCTGTCTCTAGTAGCGAACAGTGGAGTGAAGGAAGCGATAGGTGTGCTCACCATGCGGCATGATCAGCTCCGGGGCCATGTCTGGAAAGACATCGCGACCGAGTGGGATCAGATGGTGAGCGGGTTTCCGCTCTACAGACCGTATGCCGACGTGGTGGCTGCCGAGCAAGACCTTCGTTTGATACCCCCCGACACGCAGACCGACCTGCGGTGATGGAGCAGGTAAGTAAGAGAGTCTGCGTGTCGGGGGAAAACGGTAGGTAGGTAAAGGATTTCAGGGAGTAAAGAGAAGTGGTTACGTTGGGTAATGAGCGTTGCTGTTGAGTAGGTGGTGGCGTTCGGTGACGTGGGGTGCGTACGTGACGGTGGCGTAGTCGGATGCGGTCCGGAGCGCTGGCGCGGTAGTGGCGTCCGGTGCGAGAAGTTGAGTCGAGGCGGGCGCGTCCGGCGAGATGGGTTGCGTTTGCCGGTCCGGTGCTGGGGTGGGTCCGGAGGTGCTGTGCGGCTGGAGGATTCTCTGGGCGCGGGCCGCATTGTGCGGGACCGCCCCTCCGAGATGCAAGGGGTCCGCGCCAGGCACGGTCGAATTCCCGACGCGCGCCGGGCGCTGATCCTCCAGTGCGGCGAGGAAATTCGACCGTGCACGCATTGGCGCGTCCCCTTGCATTCGGTACTGCGGCCCCTGGGCAGGCGTTGAGGGCGGGCCGCAGGGGGCCTGCCCCACGAGAGCGCGGCGCGCGCCCAGGGAATCCACGCTCTCGCGGGTCTCCCATTCCCGTTGACACGTACGTGTCAAACCGTTGGGCCGCCCGATTGACACGTACGTGTCAAAGCTCCCGGAAGGAACCCGGAGACCATGACCGACTCCGACACCATCACTGGTCTACTTGTCACCGCGGTGGAAAACACCTGGGCCGCCATCCGATCCCACCATCCCGACGTACCCGACGTGGTGCTCACCGTGGGGGCCGGATCGACTGGCGGCAGTGACTTGACCCTGGGGCACTTCGCGCCGAATCGATGGGTCCGCGGCGAGTACGAGCTACATGAGCTGTTCGTCGGCGGGGAAGGGCTTCAGCGCGGCGCGGTCGACGTGCTCGGCACTCTGCTACACGAGGCCGCCCACGGTAACGCCGAGATGCGTGAGATCAAGGACACAAGCCGCCAGGGTCGCTGGCACAACGAGCGATATCGCGAGCTCGCCGAAGAAGTCAGGCTCACCGTTGCGCATCACGACAAGATCGGGTGGTCGGTTACTACCGTCCCCGGCTCGACGCGCGACCGCTACGGCGACGAGCTGGAAGAACTGGCATTCGCGCTGGACGCCGCGAACCGGAACGACGCGGTGGACGGAAGTCCAACAACAACGGGCTGTCTGTCGAATGTGACTGTGGACGGAAGATCCGGGTCTCGCAGAGCGTCTACGACGCTGGACCGATCTACTGCGGTCTGTGTGATGGGTGCTTCTCGTCAGCCGACGTGTAGCAGCGGCCTGCCCGGATGGCGAAAATAAGGTGGTCGCGAGAACTATCGCTGAAATTGCTTGGGACGCTGACTATTTGGAACCTCCGGATGTTGCACGAACCACTCCTGCATGTGTCTTACTGCGCGAACTTCAAAAGGACTGACGTAGCGCTGAAGCGAGTACACGAAATTGGCGGTGATCCATCCGACGACAAAGACTTGGCCGACGAGAATGAGACTTCCGGCAATGCCCGAGCCGCCGTAGGCGGCGGCACCGGTTACGAGCCCAGCCGATCCGGCTACGGTGTTCGAAGATGGGCTGGCTTTCCGGGCCTGGACCTGTTTGAAGGCGACGTAGTGGCTCCATGAGATGCCCGCAATCACAAGGAGCAGCAGCACGATCCGGGGCCATGAGCTTGCCTTGTCGATGATCGTTGCCACAACGGCACAAATGAAGACGATCGACAGTAGCAGCAGGAGCCCGAGCGCAATCGAAATCAGTGCCCGCTTCGTCCAGTATCCGAAACCTCGTTCGTACCAGGACTGTCCGAACAACGGGATCGACGGGATCGGCGGTTGAATATTGGTGGTGTGATTGGTCATCCGAAGACTCCATGCCAGAGTTTGGACGTTACTTTGGTTGTGGCATCCCAGGCACCGGTACCCAGATCTTTGATGTCATGTCCAGTGTTGGAGAACATGTTTCCCGTGCCGTGCACGACACCGCTGATAACTCCGCGGTCATGGATGTCTTCGGCCCAGTGTTCATGGAATCCCTCGTAGAAGACATCGCCGACGCCGACGACCACACCGCCTGCGACGACTGCCGTTGCCCACACGGGTGCACTCACGACGCCAGCGGCGGATAACGCGGCTGCTCCGGCCACGACGCCAGCACCGGCCGCGAGACCTGCTGCGGCAGCGCCATAGTCGTATGCGCGGGCGGAGGTGGGGTTCTGGCCCTTCTGAATGTCGTCTTGGGCTTGAAGTTCGGCGACCACGCCGGATGCCGCGACATCGACGACCGGGATCTCCTTCAAGAAGTTAAGCCCTTTCGGGGTGACCTTCTCAAGTGCGGGGATCAGTTTGTCGGCGTCTTTGATTTTGATGTTGAGGACGTCGGATAAAGGAGCTTCGCCCTTTCCGGCTTCAGCTGCCGACAGCTTCGATTCCAGCTGTGTTAGGTCCTTGGTGGCGTCGAATGTGGCGGTAAAGCGGGGGTCGTCGAACGGGATCTGCTCACCCTTGAGGCGGTATTCGTCGTGCGCCTTGGTGTAGTCCTTGAAAGCCTGGTCCAGATCGGCATCAGCGGCCTTGATCTTGTCTGGCAGCTTATTTGCCCATTCACTGTTCTTCTCGTTGGGTATGACGTACAGGCCCCGGATATAGTCGGCTAGGGTGACGCGCTTGTCCCAGCTGAAATCGCTTTCATTGCCGGTAGGTTTGATCAGGTTGATTGCACCGGTGAATTCCTTGGCCGCTTGTAGTCGAAATCCCTGGGCAAGCTTGATCGCGGCGTTGTAGGTGCTGGTGTAGTCGGTTTGGGCTTGGCGAGCGTCCTTGGCTGCTTGAGAATCGGGATCACCGGTGATGACGAGGGTCCCCGGTTTGCCGTCGTCGCCGATCTGCGCGCCCTTCTGCTGGGCCTCGTGCGCGGCGTTAACTAGGTCGGCCTCGATCTTCTCCAAGTTGTCACCCAGATCGCCGAGAATCTTCCCGCAGTTGCTATTGACCGTGGCCAATGCGCCGACCTGAATCGAGGTCTCGGTCCACGCCTTGCGGAATGAATCTGCCGCGCCACCGGTCCAGCCGACATCACCGACGACCGTATCAACCTTGGAGCTCAAAGCTTTGACGACGGGATCGGTCGAATCCGTAGCGGATTTCATTGCCGTGCCCATGGCCTGAAGGCCGCCGAGATCGCCACCGATCCAGCTCATCCGGCACTCCTTCCCGCTGGTTAGTCCAGATCTTTGGTGAGATCGTCGAAGAGTTTGCGATTGTCGATGTCGTGACGCTCGTAAGAATCCCGAGCATACGCGAGCTTTTCTGCATGGATCTGAATGGCTCGAACCATCTGGTGATGAAGGATCTCCAGCAATTCGAGACCGCCTTTCATCGCCTCGTTCAGTACCGCATCGCCGGAATCCACTGCGGCGGGAAGGAACCCGGGCACCAGCCCTTCGTAAGTTGTGGCCTCGTCGCCGAAGGTCTTCGCCATCGACTTCAAGTCATCGAGGATGACCTCGAATCCAGCACTCATGCGCGGATGTCCCCTCTCATGGGCTCGGGTTCCTCTATGCCGTTCTGATAGAACTCCAGCTGCTTGAGTCGATCGCTGGTCCACCAGGTGCGGCAGGTCTTCGGCAGAGGATCAAGCACGACCGAGATGGCCGCTGTGCCGAGCAATTCGGGTAGCGCCACTGAGGGAACCATCACCCACGGCTGGTGCCGCCCCAACCGTTCGATCAACCGCTCGACAGTCGAGAAGACGATCGCGACAGGATCCCCAGAGACTTCCGCACTGAGTTCGATTGAAATGCCGCCATCATCCAACCGCGGATGTACCGGGACTACGACAACTGCGGGAAGTCCGACTCCGATTTTCGTCGGCGGTTCCACCTCGTTGGGCTTGACCGGACGTGGGGCCGGTGTCGGCTCGTCATCCCAGTCGTCATCAAAGTTGCCAAAGTTGGAGTAATGAATCACCATCGCGCTGCGCACCCCCTGGGACCCCCGATATCAACTTGCAATAACGTATCAAGCGACCAGTTTGCAAACAATCTCCCGGGACAGGCTGAGGATCGGATCGTCGATCACCACTGCCCCTGAACTCACGTGCGTGCGCCGCCGTGTGGATCTGGAGCGTCCATGATGCTGGTCTGGTCTACTGCGATCCTGTGACAGTCCCCCTTTCGTCGGGGGCTGATCATGTAGCAGCAAGGAGCCCAGATGTAGCAAAACATGTTGCAGACAGGTGTCCGCACATGGGTTCTCGAGTCCATTGGTGTCCGATCCAAGACACCATGACGTACCTTGACCTGCATGAGGAAATGGTTGACGACCGGCAGGTCATAGCCGCAGGCAGGCTGGTTTGGTCAAACTGGTTTTACACACCAGCGGTCGGGGGTTCGAAACCCTCTGCGCCCACTCCGAACCGGCAGGTACCTCCGGGTATCTGCCGGGTTTTCTTTGTCGGCGCTCATCGGCCGCACAGGGGTATTGCCGCGCGCACCAGCGCTGCCTGGTGGAGTGGATCGCTGTGGTGGGTGCTGATTGTGGTCGCTACGCTGCCCAGGAGCTGGGTGGGGCAGTCGGGGCTTGCCAATGTGGCTTGGGTATCGGCCATTTCGGTGATGATCTCGGTGTTGAGGTGGTCGATTATCGGGCGGATGGTGGGAAGGTCCATGGCGGGTGGGGGTGCGGGGTTGTAGTGCCATTGCAGGACCAGTCCGCGTTGGATGAGTTTGCTGGCTTCGATTTGGCTTTGGAAGACCTGTCGGACCCAGGGTTCGGGGAGGTCGTGGGTGGTACCCAATTCGGCCATCGCGTCGCCGATCTGGGCTTCGCGGGTGGGGTCGTCGATGACCGGTTCGCTGCCGTCGCGCGATGCGGTGGCCCATTTCGCGGCTGCTACCGTATCGGCGGTGTCGAGGCGGTCGGCCAGCAGATCCGTCAGTCGGTTCAGGGACTCGGGTTGCCCGGCGGGGGAGGGTCCGGCATTGCCGGAACCGGTGAGCAGCACCAGCGCTGAGGCTGCTGCCACGGCTAAGGCTTTCATCACGCTCGCTCCTGCGCTCGTTCAACCTGGGTGATCGATTCGTGCCGATGCGATATCTCTGGTCCGAGTATGCCAAGGGTGTCGTCGGTGATCTGGTTTCACTTCGGGCACCGCCGCCGAGGTCATTGAGTAGCCTGTGCGCGTGCGCTTTTCGACTCGGATGATGCCGTCGCTGATCATGGCCGTGGTGGGTGGGCTGTTCGCCTCCGGGGTTGTCGGACCTGCGGCCGCCGCGGAGCCGGAGTTGTCGCGGTTGCTCACCGTGGTGCAGTCGGGCGTGTTGCGGGTGTGCACGACCGGTGATTACCCGCCCTACACCCTGCGCGATGCGGAGGGTGCGTACACGGGTGTCGACATCACCCTCGCCACCGATCTCGCGGCGACTCTGCACGCTGTGCCGCAATGGATTCCGACCACCTGGTCGACCCTGGCCGAGGATTTCGTCGCGCGGTGCGACCTGGCCGTCGGTGGTATCTCCGACACCGCCGACCGCCGCCGCGTCGCCGACTTCTCGGTTCCGATCGCCACCGACGGCAAGACGCCGGTCACCCGCCGCGGCGATGGTGACGCCTACTCGACCATCGCGGATATCAATCGGCCGGGTGTCCGCGTCATAGTCAATCCCGGTGGCACCAACGAGAAGTTCGCCCGCGCCAACTTCCCCGACGCCCAGTTGATCGTCTGGCCGGACAACCTCACCATCTACGACCAGCTCGAGCAGGGCACCGCCGACGTCTTCGTCACCGATTCGGTCGAAGGCCGCTACCGAAACCGCACCCACCCGGCCCTACAGGTCCTGCACCCCGACCACCCCTTCGACTCCGCCACCAAGGTCTACCTGCTGCCCCGCGGTGACCTGGCCTTCAACACGGTCGTCAACGCTTGGCTGGACGTACAGATCAGCACCGGCAGATCGGCTCAGCTGCTGGACAGTTGGCTCGGCTGAGTCGATCATCGCGGCGCGATCGGCCTGGCACTTCTTGATGAGACTTCTTGGGAAGCAAGGCATTCTGGGGTTATGACACGGGCCTAAGGTTCGGATCAGGTGCGGCGCGCGGTGCCGGGTGCGTTGCCGTACAGCACGGCGAAAGCGGCGATCGAAGGGCTGACCCGGGCGCTGGCGGTCGAGTACGGGCGGCACGGAATTCGGGTGAATGCCCTCGCGCCGGGTTCGGTTGTGACGGAACGGTTCACCGAATATCTGGCTGCGCTCACCCCTGAGGCCGCGACGCTGGTCGAGCGGGAGATTGCCGCGCTGCATCCGATGGGCCGGGCCGCCATGAGTGATGAAATCGCCTCGGTTGTCGAGTTTCTGCTCTCCGCGCAGAGCGGTTTCGTCAATGGTGCGACCCTGCCGGTCGATTGTGCCGCGCGGCCCTGGGCCTCGATCCGGAAGCGCGCTGAGGCCACCACCGTTATCAGGCGGCTAGTCGGCGGAGAGTACACCGGGTCGGAAGGGTTCGACTCCGATCGTGTGGTGCACCCGATCGGCTTCGATCAGCACCGCGAGTCGCCGCTCGCCGGGGATCAGCCATGGGAACTTCTCCACCGATAGATACTTCCGCGCCAGCCGATCCATGATCGCGACCGCTTCGGTGCCCTCGATATATCCGACGGCCCGGCCCCGAATCTCTATGCGGTCGTAGGCGTTCTCGGTGTCGAAGCAGGATAGTGAGAGCCGCGGGTCTCGACTCAGATTCTCCTGTTTCACCCGCCCCACCGAGGTATTGACCACGATGTACTCCACCCCGTCGACGGTTTCCAACCCCACCCACATGGGCGTCAACTGCGGACTGCCGTCCGCGTTCACCGTCCCCATCGTCCAGAACCGCGCCTCGCTCAACCACCGCCGAGTCTCTTTGTCCAGCACTGTCATTACGCCCTGCTCTCACTTCCTCGCACGGGTTGGACAACTTATGGTGACCGACAGTCGACGGTCACGGCTACATTCGTGAGCTGTTGTGGCGAGTTGAGTGGGCGGGGCGACGGTCGACCTGCCCGATGGCGGGCCGCGTAACTGGCTTATGCGATTCGGCGTCGATCAGTAGTCGAGGGCGTGCTCGGGCTGGCATACCTCCAAAGGTGAGGGGAGGTAGCGGATTATCGCGTCGAGGAGGGAGAGCTCATCGTTGGCGTGCGGTGCGCCGCAGAGGATGGGGACGACATCGCCGATGCGGGTGAGCGACCGGATGCGCTGCTGCACCTGCTCCAGGGGGATATCGCGGAGCGCGTGGAAGGCGTTCGAATCCGGGGTGTCCTGCTCCATCACCGTTTTGATCAGCAGCCGATAGCGCTGTTCGGCGAGTTCCCAATGGGGGCCGTAGATTTCGGCGGCCAGCGGTTCGAGCGCCCAGAGGGGCAGCAGGTCGATGACGCCTTCGAAGCCGGTGCCCTGCCCGAGGGGGAGGTGCAGGGTGAGCGGAACCGCCCCGCGTGTGTCGGCGATCGACCGCACGCAGCCGTCGAAGTCGGCGGCGGGATGGTCGAGCGCGTCGATCAGGCATAACCGGGCGACCTGATGATCGTCGGCTATCCGTAGCATGGCCTCGAGTTGCGGGTCGTGTGGCCGCCCCGCGTGTGCCAGCGCGATGACACCGTCGGCCACCCGTATCGACCGTTCCAGCTCGCCCGCCGGAGCGTGCCCGGAGAGCTCCGCTATGCGAATGGTGTGCTCGACTCGCGCTGTCGACCAATGGATTTCGCCGCTGCCGACCGTCCCGGCCGACCGCCGCAGCCGCCGGCTCAGCCGCGTCGTCGCCTCGGGATCGCCGATAATCGTGACATTGCGGATCGACTGCGGGTCAATGGCTTTGGTGCCCATCGTGCTGTGGTACTCCAGATCGACTCGGGGGCGTCGTCGCATCCCCAATTCGTTCTCACGGTACTCGCGGCGGTGGAGCACCGGAACGGAATTCCGCCCCAAAGTAGAACGTGTTCCTATACCGTCGGGGCTGTGCAGAAAGAACAACGCCCGGCCGTGGCCGACTGGTTCACTGCGGAGGACGGCGAGGCGCGTCTGAAGGGAACCCGGTGCACCAGCTGTGGCACACCGTATTTTCCGAAGAACACGCTCGCCTGTCGGAATCCGTACTGTGAGGGTCCGAAGGACGGGTCTGAGCTCGTCGACTACCTGTTTTCCACGCGTGGCCGGATCTGGTCCTACGCCGATGCCAGGTACAAGCCGCCCGCGCCCTATGTCTCGGCCGATCCGTTCGTGCCGTATGTCGTTGCGGCCGTGGAACTAGAGGTCGAGAAGATGGTGATTCTCGGGCAGGTCGTGCGCGGTCTCACCGTCGACGATCTGGCCGTCGGAATGCCGGTCGAGCTGACCGTCGGTGTGCTGTACGAGGACGACGAAGCTGAGCACACGGTGTGGATGTGGAGGCCGGTCAATGACTGAATCGAATCGCGATATCGCCGTCCTCGGCGCGGGTATGCATCCGTGGGGTAAGTGGGGGCGCAACTTCGTCGAATACGGACTGGTCGCGGCGCGTGCGGCGCTGGCCGATGCCGGGATCGACCACCGCGATGTCGGCTATATCGCGGGCGCGGACACCATCCGTAATGGCTACCCGGGCTTCGTAGCCGGTGCGACCTTCGCGCAGGCGCTGGGTTGGTCGGGTGCGCGCATTTCGAGCAGCTACGCGGCGTGCGCTTCCGGTGCACAGGCCATCGCGAACGCTCGGGCGCAGATCCTGGCGGGTTTGACCGATGTGGCGCTGGTAATCGGCGCGGACACCACCCCGAAGGGTTTCTTCCAGCCCGTCGGCGGTGAGCGCCGCGATGATCCGGACTGGTTGCGCTTCCATCTGCTCGGCGCGACCAACCCCATCTATTTCGCGCTGTACGCCCGCCGCCGGATGGCCCTGCACGGCGCAACCCTCGACGACTTCGCCGCGGTCAAGGTGAAGAATGCCCGGCACGGCTTGAACAACCCGAATGCCCGCTACCGCAAAGAGGTTTCGGCCGAGGAGATCGCCGCCTCGGCCATCGTCTCGGATCCGCTGCGCCTGCTCGACATCTGCGCCACCAGTGACGGTGGCGCCGCGGTCGTGCTGACCTCGATGGAGTACGCCCGCAAGCACGGCATCGCCGACCCGGTCCGCATCAGCGCCCTGTCGACGGTGACCCCGACCTTCCCCAAGACCGTGGTCGACCTGCCGGACTTCTCGACCGATTCCGCCGTGGCCGTCGAGCCCCAGCCGAGCACATTCCGCTCGGCCATCGCGCAGGCCGCGTACGAGGAAGCCGGCATCGGCCCCGAGGACCTGTCCCTCGCGGAGGTCTACGACCTGTCCACCGCACTGGAATTGGACTGGTACGAGGACATCGGCCTCTGCGAGGTAGGCGGCGCGGAGCAGCTGTTGCGCAGCGGCGCGACAACTTTGGGCGGCCGCCTCCCGGTCAACCCCAGCGGCGGCCTGGCCTGCTTCGGCGAGGCCATCCCCGCCCAGGCCATCGCCCAGATCTGCGAACTCACCTGGCAGCTTCGCGGCCGGGCCGACGGCCGCCAAGTGGAGAACGCCCGCGTCGGAATCGCCGTCAACCAGGGCCTCTTCGGCCACGGCTCGGCCACCATCGTCACCCGCTGACCAAACGGACCGCCAGCTCCGCCTCCGAAAACCCGGGCCATACCTGGGTTTTCGGGTGTCGGCCGCGGTCGCAACACTGATTCCCGAAACGTGTTGGGCGTGTTCCCGATATCCGGGGCAGGATGCGAAGTGGGTCTATGAGTGGGAGGCCCGGATGGGTCCCGAGTCGAAGGCTGGGTGCTGATGAACCTCGATGTCGCAACGACTCGGTCAGCGCCCATGGCAGTTGAACAGGCAATACACATTGTCCTGCCCGGGTGCGTCGTTCTACCTGCCACCGAACTGTCGGGGTTCAACGGCCACCCGATTATTCAATGGTCGGGCGGTATCACCGAGCGTTTGCTCCACAGTCCTGCACCGATGCCGGATCGTCCGACATTGGCGCTGTGGGAGGCGTGGCCTGCCGATATGGAGCAGGCACCCCCGCCGCAGCCGCTACATATCGTGGGCTTTGCCTCAACAGCAGGGTGGCGCCACGCAATGCGTGCCGCCACGGAGCTGCGCGGGTTCGGCGACACATTTGTCGTAGTGACGCACAGACCGTCGCCACTGCGGTTGACAGAGGCGGACGTAGCGGGCGTCCACGTCGTCATGGCCGGTGAGACCGCTGGGGAGATTCTCGTTCGCGGCCAACGGATCCGGCGGGAACCGCAGCAGCGGATGGTCGCCACTCGATACTGGGAGGAACGTCTGTACGCGCATGCGCTGCGAATGGGAATGCTCACCCGGTGACGTTTGAAGGCTCGCTCCTGACCCACTCGGCCAGGGACTTCTTCGCCCTCCAGGTTTCGTCGCATTCCGTGCGGATGGTGTTGCTGTGTCCGCATGCCTCGAGGCATCTTCGTGTCCAGGCCGACGGTCCCGATACGCCTGCCCTGATCACGCCTGCAAGTTCTTGCCCGATGGCGGACAGGGCTGCCACGGAGTGCTGGAAAGCTGCTCCGCTCGGATCGACGTGGTTGGCAATCCAAGTGAGGTTGTTGCCGTTGCAGTAGTGACAGTCGCACCGCCAGGCATCCAGGGTTGGGTCGACGCGGAAGGCGTTCTCGAAGCGTCTATTGAGGTAGTAACCGAGCAATGCCGGAATCAGGAATGACAACTGGGGTTCCCGTCCGAAGCTATTGTCGGCCTTCGGATAGAAGTGACGATATGTTGACGTCACGCCAATCGCCGCGGCAGCGGCCCCGTAGGCCAGCGCGCCCAAAGCTGCTGTGTCGCTGCGCAACAGAAGTACCGGAGTATCTGCCCGGAGGATTTCGACGAGGCCGGATACAGCTCCGCGCCGGTCGAAGGGATCGGCTTCGTCCTCGATCATCAGAGCGACGGGTACGCCGTACTTGTCGATAGCGTCCCGCAATGTCGAAGCATCCTCGGTCAACCACGAAGATGCGACCGGCAAGGCGGCGATTACGTGATCTCCCATTCGCCCGGCAGCGGACAGGATGGCTATGGGTCCTGTCGTGTCCGACGCGGCGCAGTAGCCGGAATCGGTCATTGCCCAGGGCAATCGGTGGTGCCGTTGGAAGGTGATCCAGTCCTGCGTAGGTTGCTGGTCGGCGGGCTTCCGCGTACTGCCGGTGTAGAGATTCGCATCAACCAGGACGTCGGCGAGCGGCGCACGCTTTTGTGTGAAGTGGATGGCCGCCGCACATTCCGTGTAGCGCTTCCGGCGTGAGCGTCGTCGGCTGTTTGCCGAGTACACGACTCCGACGCCGGTGGTGTGCGCCAACGATGCCGTCGCGTCCTGCCGGCCGCAATCGGCTTGAACGAGGAGATCTGTCCGGAGTCCAGGCAGGCTACGGACAGAAATTTGGCGTAGTGGACCTATATTTGCCTCGGTCATAATGCCACCGCACTCTCAGGTCCCCCGAACCATCGAATCTATTATGCAACATCTGGTCGTGCTCAGATACGTTGTTGGCCACCAGAGTTCGAGATAGTCCTCATGGAAAGGCTTGCAGCACATCGATAGTGAACTACCGCTTGTCTATCCTTGTGGTTCTCCGCGATTGAGTAAACCGACCGGTCGAGGTCCCGTCGTGGCTCGGGCGACCCCATCGGGCGCTCGCTGACCAGCTGTACCCCTCGGTGGTTGTTCCCGTGGCGTGACGTGTCGGCGACAACGGTCGACATCACGGGTGATGAGGAACCGGAACAGATTCGGTGACAACTGCTCGAAGCCCGCCGCATAGTCGCCGAACGACGAAAGGCCAAAGGTTGAGCTAGCCATACCGGCCGCTGTGGTCGGATCCGATCCTCGAGGAGTTGGAGTGTTGTGAGGCACGCAAACTCATCACTGGCAACCCTACGAGGGAACGTTCGGCCTTCCGGACCCCTACGGCGAACATGTTTGGCTGCGGCTGTCGTTGGAAATGCCGGTGCGATCGTGACCGACAATGCGCGTCACTTTCCCAGATCCGAAGTGCCGGAACAGATTCAGATTCTCAAACCGGCCGGGTTCGCGGCCGATACGGTGTCCGTCTGGTCCGATGCGGCGTCGCAGGCCATCGAGGCGATGACAGGCCGCTATCGCAACCCTTCGCGGACAATCGAGGAGGGGCTCGAGCTGCTGGGTGCACTGAATCCGTCCTCGGTATGCTCGGCGCGATGGTGTGATTTCGGGGGTGTGAGTCGGGATGGATGAGTCGACCGGGCGGGTGTTCGCGGGGCGGGCCGCTATTGCGCATTTGGTGCCTTCGCCGTGGGATCGGGGGAGGTTCGTGGATGCACTGGGCGAGTGGCGGGGGCGGCCTATCGAGTTGATGGCGGTGGAGGCCGATGCGCTGCCGGGGGTGTGGGGGCCGGTGCGGGGGACGCCGTGCGGGTTGTGGCTCGATACCGTGGCGGCCGATGTGATCGCCTACGCGGCGGGGACCACGGATTTCCATGTGGATCAGATCATCGCGCATGAGGCGGGGCATATGGTGCTCGATCATGATGCGGGGGCCGACGGATTGACGGGGTTGGCGGAGTTGCTGCCGGATGTGGATCTCGCGACGATTCGGCGAGTGCTGCGGCGGTCGGAGTTCGCCGACCATCAGGAGGATGAGGCGGAGCTGTTCGCGGATCTGCTGCTGTCGAGTACGTCGCGGTGGCGGGCCAGTCGGCCGATGCGGTCGTTCTGGGGTGATCAGTGACCTCCTCCGCTCCGGCGCTCATCGCGTGGACGATTCTCGGGTTCAGCACGATTGCCGTGCTGTTCCGGTTGCGATGGTTGTTCGACAGGCCGAGTGAGCGGCTGGTCACCTGCGGGCTGCTGCTGGGCACCGCGTCCGGACTGCTGCGTGAGCGGGCGGTACAGGACGCGCTCTCGGACGTCCTGGATATCGGATTGACCAGACAGTTGTCGACCGTGGTCATGGTGCTGACCTTCGTACCGCTGTGCCTGCTGGCGGTGTCCTGGTCCGAGCGCTGGTCCGGGCATTCGGTGCGCAGTACCCGATACGTCTGGGCCGCGGGATACGCCTCGGCGACGCTCATGCTGCTGGCCGGTGCGCATGCCAGATCCCTCGGCCAATACATCGATCGCACGCGGGGCTGGCAAACCCCGCTCTATTTCGCGTTCTTCTCCCTGTGGTGCGGATTCACCGGAACCCTGATGGCCGCCACCAGCATTCGCGAATTGCGCGCCGGTGGTCTGCGCCCGCTGCACCGCCTCACCTATCTGACCATTACGGTGATCGGGCTCTGGGCGCTGGAGGAGGCGGTCTCGATCTTCGTCAGCTCGGTCTGCGCCGCGAGCGGCACCGGGCCCGCCTTCGTCGAATTCCGTTTCCGGGCAAATGAGAACAACTACGTCTACCTACTGGCGGGCGGTGCGGCGGTGGCCGCGGGCGGGGTGGTGGCCGAACTCGCGCGCAGGTTGCGCATCGATCCGGCCTCGCGCGCGGTGCGGCAGCTGCACCCGCTGTGGGCGGATCTGGTCGACGCCTGCCCCGAGATCCCGCGTCCGCGCGTGGAGACGACCATGCCCCCGCGCCGCCGGGTGCATCGCATGACCGTCGAGATTCGCGATTGCCTGCTGGTGCTGGGCCGTTTCGCCGAGCCCGTTTCCGCCGAGGGTCCGGCGGCCGAAGCCGAGCAGATCGCGAATGCCCTGCACCGCAAGCGATCCGGCGCGGATCCCGGCCCTTATCGGCGGTTGCAGGTTTCCGCCCCCGGCCGCGATATCGTCGACGAGACGCGTGCGCTGCGCCGGATAGCCGATCACTGGGCCGCCCCAGCTCCCCACTACGCCAGCTCCCTATCGGACGGAGACAACGCACGATGACCATCACCACGCCGAATTCGGGCCGGATCAGCGCCAAGGATCGGGTGCTGCCGCATCCGCCGTACCGCCTGCCGGTACTCGGCGATGTCTGGGATCTGCATGTCACCGACTCCAGCCAGTGGGGTATGCGCGGTGCGCAGAAATACGGGGATATCTACGAGCGCGATATCTTCGGCGCGCGGGTGACGTATGTGAGCTCACCGGAGCTGCTGCGCGAGATCAACGACGACGCCAAATGGGCGAAGTTCCTGGGCATTCCGATTCGCGATCTGCGCACGGTGGCGCGCGACGGCCTGTTCACCGCACACAACAGCGAGCCGAATTGGGCCAGGGCGCACGCGATTCTGGCCCCGTCGTTCACCGCGCCCGCCATGCGCGGCTATCACGCCACCATGCGCGAGTGCGCGGCGGAGCTGATCGAGCATTGGGACGGCCGCGCCGGGGAGTGGATCGATATCCCCGGTGACACCAATAAGGTCGCCCTGGAGGTGATCGGCCGCACCGGTTTCGGCTATTCCTTCGATTCGTTCGACCGCACCGATGAGCATCCGATCGTGGCCGCAATGCTGCGCGCGCTCACCTATATCAATCGCGCCGCGTATTCGCATCCGGTGGTGGAGCGCACCGTATTTCGCGCACAGCGCGCCCAGCACCTGAGAGATATCGCGTTCGTCAACCGCGAGGTCGACGCGATCATCGCCCGACGGCAGGGCCAGGGTCCGGGCGGACACGAGGACCTGCTCGAGCGCATGCTCACCGTGGCCGATCCGGAGACCGGCGAGTCCCTGGACGCGCAGAACATCCGCCATCAGATCCTGACCTTCCTGGCCGCCGGACACGAAACATCCGCCGGGGTAATGGCTTTCGCGCTGCACTACCTCTCGGTCAACCCCGAGATCGCCGACCGCGCCCGCGCGGAGATCGACCAGATCTGGACGGGCGAGGAGCTGCACTTCGAGGAGGTCGCCAAGCTGCGCTATGTGCGCCGCATTGTCGACGAATCACTGCGCCTGTGGCCTACCGCGCCCGGCTATTTCCGAAAAGCCAACGCGGACACCATGCTCGGCGGTGAGTACCCCTTCGAGAAGGGCGAGTGGGTCTTCATCGTGCTGCTGCAACTGCACCGGCATCGGCTGTGGGGCGATGATCCCGAAGCCTTCGATCCCGATCGCTTTCTGCCCGAACGTGTTCGGGCCAGGCACCCGGAGCTGTACCGGCCCTTCGGCGTGGGCATGCGCGCCTGCATCGGCCGTCAGTTCGCGTACCACGAGATCGTGCTCGTCCTGGCCACGATTCTGCGCAACTACGATCTGGAACCCGATCCGAACTATCGGCTGAAGGTCAAGGAGACGATCACGCTGAAGCCGGATCAGTTGCGGCTCAAGGTGACTCGCCGCCCGGCTGTCGGCGGGCACGCAGCGCCTCGGTGAGCGCCTGTCGGTCCGAGGTCGCGGGCCGCCCGCGCAGGCGTACCCGCCGCACCCCGGACTCGCGCAGGGCGCGCAACAGGTCCAGCTGTACGTAGGTGTCGATCACGCGCTGCTCCCGGCCGGAATCGGTCAGGAACCACGGTGCCTGGTTGAAGTGTTCGGCGAGCGCGGTGAGCAGTGGCTCGGACGCGGTGTCGATATCGCCGCGGCGCAGCGCGGACAGATCGGCCGCGGTCGTCGCTATCCCCCGATCACGCAGCGCGGCCGCGATCAGCTCGGGTGTGGGCTCACCTTCGTCGGGACCGTGCAGGGCGCGAAAGAGGATGTCGACGCGCTGCGCCAGTGACAGGCTCATGCGCCCTCGCCGAATCGGGCTTCGAAACGCTGACGGGTCGATTCGTCCAGGTCGACGCGCATACCCGCGAGCCATCGGCGGTACAGGGCTTCCTCCTCATTGTCCCGGGCCGGGTCGATCGGCCGGTCCAGATACGGTCCCAGAATCGTCACCAGCGGTCCGAGCGCACCACCGCGGCGTCGATTCGCCTCCAGCAGTTGGGTGACATAGCGCGCGTACAGCGGTTGGATGGCCGCGTCCAGGCGTCGTGCCGCCGTCGACATGGCGGGTGTCCCGGTCTCCGCGAGATCGCCGACTTCCCTTGCGGCCGTGATCAATTCGGTAATCGTCTCGGCGTCCACATAGACCCCGGGCGGTCCGGAGATGATTCCGGTGCGCTCCTTGAGTGGGGTGGGATTGCCGCCGGCGAAGTAGACGTTCTCCGCCGATCCGGCGGTCCAATCCAATCCGACATTGATTCTGCGCAGTGTCTTGGGCGTCAGCCCGCGGGCCTCACCGCGCTCGATCTTGAGCATGGTGGGTTCGGTCGGGCCGCCGCGCAGATGCACCTGTCGGCGGGATCGGTGCAGCGCGCCCATGCGGGCGACCACGACGTCGGCGAGTCGCCGTGCTGACGCGTCATCGGTCGCTTCGGTCACCGCCATCCGAAGAATAGTAGTACGAAAATCCTTTGCCCACGAGCTGGTTTCCCGGCGGGATCTCCGGGTATCGCCTTGCTCGGAGCGTTATATTTTCGTACTATTTTCGTATCCTGATGTGGGCTGCGACGCGGCGGATCGGGTGTGGGTGATCGGCCACGGAGGGGGCGGCCGATCACCCACCGTGACCGCGGGTGTGCTCCACGGCTCACCGGGGGGTAGGGGCGGTTTGAGAGAATGCGGCGCTGACTAGCATCGATTCACGTACAGATCGAGGCGACCCCGAGGACTTGTGTTGACTACCGACTCTCTTGACCGCTGGAATGCCCACGAGGCATCCGCGGAGGCGATGATTCCGATCATCGGAAGGCTGTACCGCGACAAGGGGGTCACCATCCTCCTGCACAGCCGCTCGCTGGTGAACAAATCGGTGATCAGCATTCTGCGCACGCACCGCTTCGCCCGGCAGATCGAGGGCGAGGAGCTCTCCATCGAGGAGACGCTGCCCTTCCTCGAGGCGCTCACCACGTTGGATCTGGGACCGTCCAAGATCGATCTGGGCCGGCTGGTCATGGCGTATCGCATTGATACGCGCGGACTTTCGATTCCCGAGTTCACCGCCGCCGTGCTCTCCGACATCACCGGTGACAACAAGGCCGAACCGCAGGGACCGCGCGATGTGGTGCTCTACGGCTTCGGGCGCATCGGCCGTCTGGTCGCTCGACTGCTGATCGAGAAGACCGGCTCGGGCAATGGCCTGAATCTGCGCGCGGTGGTGGTGCGCAGGGGCGGCGCGGATGATCTGACCAAGCGCGCCTCGCTGCTGCGCCGGGATTCGGTGCACGGGCAGTTCAACGGCACCATCAAGGTCGATGCCGAGAATGACGCGATCATCGCCAACGGCAATGTCATCAAGTTCATCTACAGCGATGATCCCAAGACGATCGACTACACCGCGTACGGGATCGACAATGCGATCCTGATCGACAACACCGGCAAATGGCGTGACCGCCAAGGGCTTTCGCAGCATCTGCGGCCCGGTATCGGGAAGGTCGTGCTCACCGCGCCCGGTAAGGGTGATGTGCCGAATATCGTGCACGGGGTGAATCATCTGGCGCTGGATCTGTCCGAGCGGATCGTCTCCTGCGCCTCGTGCACCACCAATGCCATTGTGCCGCCGCTGAAGGCGATGGATGACGAGTACGGCATCACCCGCGGCCATGTGGAGACGGTGCACTCGTTCACCAATGATCAGAACCTGCTGGACAATTACCATCCGGCCGATCGCCGCGGTCGCTCCGCGCCGTTCAATCTGGTGCTCACCGAGACCGGCGCCGCCTCCGCGGTCGCCAAGGCCATGCCGGACTTCAAGGCCAAGATCACCGGAAACTCGATTCGCGTTCCCACCCCGGATGTTTCGGTCGCGATCCTGAACCTGCAACTGCGACGTGAGGTCACCAAGGCCGAGGTGCTGGACTACCTGCGGCAGATGTCGCTTTCGGGCCCGCTGAGCCGCAATCTCGACTACACCGCCGCCACCGATGTGGTCTCCAGCGATTTCATCGGCTCGCGCGCCGCCTCCATCGTCGATGCCAATGCCACCATCGTCGACGGTGACACCGCGATCCTGTATCTCTGGTACGACAACGAATTCGGCTACTCCTGCCAGGTGGTGCGCACCGTGCAATACATCTCCGGTATCGAGTACCCGACCTACCCGCACCTGGGCGCACAGGATGCCGCCGAGGCGCTCGCCCCGGTCGCCGGATAGGTTCGTCGCCGATCGGATTCGACCCCGGCGGTGCGCTACATTCTCTCGGGGCCGCGGCATGATTCGGGTGCCGGGCCCGAGTGCGGCGGGGAGGATATTCGTGGGATTGCGGGCGGGGGAGGTTTTCTCGGGGTTCGCCATCGAGCGGCTGCTCGGATCCGGCGGGATGGGAGCGGTGTATCTGGCGCGGCATCCGCGGTTGCGGCGGGCGGTGGCGCTGAAGGTGCTGGCGGATACGTTCACGCTGGATCCCAAGGCGCGCAACGCGTTCGAGCGGGAGGCGACGCTCGCCGCCGGATTGGATCATCCGAATATCGTTGCGGTGTATGACCGGAGTGCGGTGGACGATGCCGCGCTGTGGCTGGCCATGCGCTATATCGACGGTGGGGATGCGGCGGGGCTGTTGGACAGGTCTCCGTCGGGGCTCGAGCCGGTGCGGGCGGTGCGGTTGGTCGCCGATGCGGCGCATGCGCTGGATTACGCGCACGGGCGCGGTGTGCTGCATCGGGATGTGAAGCCCGCCAACCTGTTGATCGAGAATGATGCGCGGGCGGGGGAACGGGCGGTGCTCACCGATTTCGGGATCGCGCGAACCCTGGACGACACGGTCACGCTCTCCGGCATCGCCGCCACCTTCGCCTACGCCGCCCCCGAACGCTTCGGGGAGACGGCCGCCGATCATCGGGCGGATATCTATTCGCTGGGCTGCACGCTGTTTCAACTGTTGACGGGGCAGCCGCCGTTCGTGCGGCGCGATCAGGCCGCGGTGATCGGCGCGCATCTGGCCGCGCCGCCGCCCTCGCCGCGAGCGTTGCGGGCCGACCTGCCCGCGGAATTGGATGCGGTGATCGCCACCGCGCTGGCCAAATCCCCGGGGGATCGGTACCCGACGTGCACCGCGCTCGCCGAGGCGGCGGCGCGGGCGCTCCCGGCCGCCGCCGTCACGGTGCGACTGGAAAAGCCACAGCCGGTGGAGGTTTCGAACCGGCCGCCCGAGGGCGCGCCGGTGGTCGATACGGCGGCGTCCGATACGCCACCCCGACGAGTCGAGCCCGGCCCGGAGCGGGTCGCCGCCCCGTTGCCGGGACTCGAGCCCGGTCCGGCACCGATGACAGCTGGTGCGGTGGGACGTGAGCCTGGTCCGGCCCCGGTGATCGCTGGTGCGGTGGGACGTGAGCCTGGTCCGGCCCCGGTGATCGCTGGTGCGGTGGGACGTGAGCCCGGTCCGGCCCCGATGATCTCCGGCGCGCCGCGACCCGAGCCCGGTCACCCCTCTTTGCCGCGGGGCGGTGTCTCGACCGGTCGACGCCGGGTGGCGGTGGTGGCCGGGGTGCTGGTGACCGGTATCGGTGTGGCGGTGGGCGGGACGCTGGCGCTGCGCGGCGGTGCGGAGTCGCCCGCCTCGACGCCCGGGGCTGATACCTCGTCCGCCGTTGTGTCACAGCAGGTTACGGTGACCGCCACGCCGATTCAGGTCAATCGGGAGGCGACCTCGATACCGCCGCCGGTGGACACTCCACCGGCGGATAGCGCCGAGCCGTCCGTCGAACAACCGCGGTACACCGCTCCGCCCGTCACCCGGGCGCAGAGTCCCGCCGCCCAGGTTCCGGTGGCCCCGCCGGTGGTGCCGCAGACGCGGGCGCATCAGTTCGGGGAATGAAACAGCCTGTGTCAACCGGCATTCGAGGTGCAGATGGTGTCCAGCACGAATGCCGGTTGGACCACACCGCCGAGGGTCGGCATCGACTGGGTGGTGTCCACGCCGAACTTCTTGCGCGCGTCGGCTTCCGCGGCCGCGGGGGTGGGGCCGTTGCCGGACATGTACCAGGGCGCGGAGCCGAATACCGTTTGGGAGTCGCGTTCGACCACCACACCGCACTCATTGTGAATGCGCGTCGCGATGGAGCAGGTGCCGGTCGCGTTCTGGTTCCGGCACGCCTCCAGCGCGGCCTGGTCCGCGGCGTACTGGGTCGGATAGTCGAACGCCTCGCCGACGCGAAAGCCGCCGACGGCGATCGCGCCGTACAGGTCACCGGCCGCGTGCGCGGTGCCGAGGCCGAGCATGCCGCCGGCCGAAACCAGCGTGACCGCGGCGTATTTGATCATTCGAGACATATGCGCGATCCTCATCGGGCGTTCGCGGTGCAGGCGGTGTCCTTGATGAACGGGCTGGTGCGCATCGAACTGCCCCAGAAGATCCCGATCAGGGTGCCGCCCAGCCAACTCGACTGCGGCACCTGTGAGATCGCCATCTGCTCGGCGTCGGCGGCATTGGCGCCGGTGCCGTAGTAGTAGATCGGCTGATTGCCCCACATACCGACCGAACCCCATTCGGCCACCGAACCGCAATCGTTCTGGAGCCGCAATTTGACCGTGCACCAGGTCTTTCCACCGCACATTTCGATGGCGGCGGCATCCGCGGCGTCCTGGGTCGGATAGTCCACCGCGTGGGCGACCGTATTGATGCCCGCGGCGAATGCCCCGTACAGGTTTCCGCTCGCGTGCGCGGTGCCGCCTCCCGCGGCGACCAGTGCACCCGCGGCCGGAATAACCATGGCCAGCGCGGACTTTCCCAACAATGTCATGCAATCAACCCCCGAGAGGAACAGCGATACCGGGGCATCATCGCGGCAATCGGGCCGACTGTCCAGCCTGATTCACCCGCCGGTTGCGTGTGTTGTCGTGAATTGTCCCCCCTGTTTCTGGGACCTTTTGCCGCGCAAGGGGTTTTCGTATGTTGGTAGGCCGTCCGATGATGAGGAGAAGGAAATGATCGGTGCGCGGTACTGGGTGCGGTGGCTGGTGGAGCAGGGTGCGCCGAGGTACGGGATCAGATTGCAGACACTGCGCGACGATCCGCTCGCCGAGCTGATGGGTAGCGTTGCCGGACTGCGGGATCCGTTCCCTCCCATCGAGAAACTGCGCGCCCGAGGTCGCCTGGTATCGAGTCCGATCGCCTGGGGCACAGCGGATTACGAGATCTGCCGGTCGATTCTGCGGGACGGCGATTGGGGCGTATACGGGATCACCGGATTCGAGCGCACGGGGGTGGTACGCAAGATCGCCGACAGCGCGCCGATTCCGCCCAATCCGGTGGAGAAGCCGTCCATGCTGCTGAGTGATCCGCCGGAGCACACGCGATTGCGCAAATCGGTGTCGAAGGCATTCACGCCCAGGGCCGTCGGCCGGCTCCGGGATCGGGTGGAGTCGGTGACCGCGGAATTGCTCGACGCGCTGCCCGCGGACGGATCGGCCGATCTGATCCACGATTTCGCCGCGCAGGTGCCGATCGCCATCATCTCCGAAATGCTGGGCTTCCCGGACGAATCCCGGGGCACCTTCCTGGCCTGGGGAGATGTGGTGAGCCCGATGCTGGATATCGGAATCTCCTGGCCGCAGTGGCGCAATGCCGTGGTCTCCATGCGCGGTATGGACGGCTACCTCGACGAGCACATCGCCCGGCTGCGCGCCGAGCCGCGCGGGGACATTCTGAGCAGCCTGGTCGCGGCCGGTGATCTCACCGATGGTGAACTCAAATCCGCGGCGACCCTGCTCATGGGCGCGGGCTTCGAGACGGCGGTGAATCTCATCGGAAACGGTGTGGTGCACCTGCTGTCCAATCCCGAGCAGTTGGCGCTGCTGCGTGCCGAGCCGGAGCTGTGGCCCAATGCGGTGGAGGAGATGCTGCGCTTCGAGGCCCCGATTCAGGCGGCGGCGCGACTGGCCCTGTCCGACACCGAGATCGCGGGGGTGAAGTTGAAGAAGGGCAGCCTGGTGGTGATGTCGCTGGGCGGCGCGAATCGGGATCCGGGGGTGTTCGAGAATCCGAATGTCTTCGATGTCACCCGCTCGAATGCCAAAGACCACCTGTCGTTTTCGAGCGGCATCCACGCCTGCCTGGGCGCGAGCCTGGCGCGGATGGAGGGCATCCACGCGCTGCGTGCGCTCTTCGAGCGCTTCCCGGATCTGGCGCTCACCGCCGACCCGGTCCGGCGTCCGCTGTTCACCCTGCGCGGGTACTCCAGCATGCCCGCGCGGCTGGGGCAGCGCGCTCCCGTGGTCAGCGCATGAAAAACGGGGCCCGGCAACGGATTCGATGCCGGGCCCCGCAACGTCCGACCACCTCAGGGCTGTGCCATGTCCAGCAGCCAGTTGTGCAGCCATACCGTCGCGGTCGCACCATTGCCGTCCACCACATACCGCGGATACGACTGGTGCACACCGGAGGTGAGGAACTGCTGCACCTGCCGCGTCCATTGCTCACCGGACGGATTGTCCGGCGGCGCGGACATAATGGCCGACCAGCCCGGCAACAAGGCTTCGCCGAGAATCGACTGCATGGTCAGCGCGTAATTGCCGATCTGCAAGGGATCCGGCGCGGACAGCTGGGTCATGAATCCGGCGAAGCGCCCGGCGAGGTCATCCACCGGCACCGAACAGTACAGATCCCCCGCGGCGCAGAAGGTGCGCACATTCGGCGTGAGCCAGCCGAATCCGCCGATCCGCGCCCCGCCCGCACCCGTGCCCGGCACCGGCGGCCCGACCAGCGCATCGGTGGGGGAGCGGCGCGGATCCGAGATCAGTCCGACCCCGACCACCCGGTCGGGCGGCACCACGCCGTGCCCCGTCCCGATCTCGGCGGCCAGATCACCGGCCGCGTCCGCGCCTTGGCTGTATCCGATCAGCGCGAATCGCGTTGCGCCGCACCGGGCCGCCATATCCGCGATCAGGGCGCGGGCATTGGCGATGCCCTCGCGTTTGGAGCGGCCGTACACCTCGCCCTCCCAGGGCAGGGCGGTCGCCGCGTACCCCACGTAGTCGGTCCGCACGTTTCCGGGTAGCCCCCGGGTAACGATGGAGAGCATGCCGGTGGGATGGGAATCGTCGCGGGTGGTTTCCCAGGTGCCGGGCACGGCGACCACATTCAAATCCGGGCAGCCGGGCGCGGCGCCCGCCTCCGGGGTTCCGATGGACAGCAATCCTGTCGCGACAGCCACGGTCGACGCGGCTGCGGCGCATACCATCTTCAAAGCCTGTGTTGTTCCAAAGGACAAGGCGCATCACTCCTTGCTCGGACCGTTCGTTGTTGGCGGATCTGCCCCGCATTCACGGGTTGGCAACACTTCGGCATGCGCACCCGCCCCTGTCGATGGTCCGGTCGGCGCTGACGAATTGCCGGCATGCGGAGGGCGCGCGGGCCGAACATACCAAGAAACCGGCCAGTTCGGACGGCGCATGCTGATTGATTGCCCGAATTCGCTTGCCCGCCATCTCACCGACCGGCGGGCCTTGTCGCGACATTCGGTTCACAGCCATGACACGCCGCGCGCACCGGCGCATCCGATCCGGCACCTACGGGTGAATTGTCCTGTCCCTCAGGAGACCCCGAGGGCCGCCGCGAACATCGGCCAGGACAGGTGCAGATCCTGCTCCCAGTAGTGCCAGGTATGCGATCCGGCGGCCCGGTACTCGACCTGCGCGGGAATGCTCAACTCGGCCAGGCGATCGGCGAGGCGATGGGTGCAGGAGTTGGTGGCGGCCTCGATGAGCCCGCCCAGCACCATCTGATTGGCCTTGGACGCCACCTGCCCCACCGAGTACGGCGGCAGAATCGCCTCGGCCTCACCCGGCAGGCCGGTGGCGCTGGAGAGATAGATTGCCTTGCCGCGCAGCCGTTCCGCATTCAGGATCGCATCGTGATCGCGCCAGTCCGGATCATCGTCGGCGCCCCACATATTCTTCGGGCTCGCGCCCGCGCGGGCCAGCACCAGGTCGATATAGGTGCGGCCGAAGGAATCGGTCGTGGAGGCGCAGCCGCTGAAGGATCCGACGGCGCGGTAGAGATCGGGGGCGGTGCCGGCCATGTAGAGCACCGAGGTCGCCGACATCGATACTCCGGCGATGGCATTGACGCCCGAGGTGTGCAGTTGCGCGTCGATGATCGGCGGCAGCTCACGCGTCAGGAAGGTCTCCCACCGATTGCGGCCGAGCTTGGGATCATCGCGCTGCCAATCGGTGTAGTACGAGAACGCGCCCACCGCCGGGGTCACCACGTTCACATTCTTCTCACCGAGGAACTGCACGATATCGGTCTGGTTGTACCAGCTGGCCAAATCCTCGCCGCCGCCCGCGCCATTGAGCAGGTACAGCGTGGGCCGGGGCACGCCGGTGTCGAAGGCGGTCAGGATCTGCAGCGGGATAATGCGATCCATCGCCGCGGAGTAGACGTAGAAGACCTGCTGGCGCTGTCCTTCGCGGTCGATGTGATCCAGCCGGGCCGCGGCTTCGGCGTGGGCGGTGCCCGCGGAGCCTGGCAGACCCGACATCAACGACAGGGCGAGGGCGGCGGCTGCGATGAGCCCCGCGGATTTACGCACGAGCAAGGAGATTGGTCCTCGGAAACTATTGGCGGATACCGGAATTCCGGATGCTACCCGGACCGTGGCCGGGCGGGGATACCGCACCGGCCACGGGAGGTGATCAGCTGCCGATCAGGTTCTTGAGCACACCGCTGAGAATGTCGGTGACCGAACCGGTGGAGCTGAGCTGGCCGTCGGAGGAGCCGAGGCCGTTATTGCTCAGGCTGCCCTGGACCGACTCGCCCGGGTTGGCATTGCGCGCGGTGAAGCACGCGGTCAGGTTGGGGAAGCTGGCGCCTACGCCGACGGTGCCGGCGACGCCGATACCACCGCTGGTGACCATCTGACCGGTCTTGACGCTGGCGGGCACGTTGTAGGTGATCTTCATCGTGACCGGGTTACCGGAATTGACGAACCAGCCGGTGCTGGTGACCTTCCAGCCACCGCCATTCGGCTCGGGGGTCACTTCCTCTTCCTTCTGACCACCGATGGCGTGGTATGCGGTAATGGTGGTCTTGATGGGCGCCGCGAAACCGGTCGGCGGGTAATCGGTAATGGTGTTGACGTACGGGTTACCAATGCTCGTGGTGCCCACGACAATGGTGTACGTGACCGTGGTGCCGACGCCGATGGAGCCGGAGCTGGCGGTCTTGTCGTACACGTGCGTGATACCGACGGTGCTGATGTCCTGCTTGGTGTCGTGGCTCGACACCGCGCAGGTGGAGGTGTCGGCGCTCGCGACACCGGTGCCGAGCGCGACGCCCGCGCCCGCGACGAGCAAAGCGGAGGCCGCGAATCCGGCGGCCAATCGTGAAGTCTGAAGCATGTTTCCTTCCAGCGGTACCGGTGGTGCCGGAACCAATTCCTCATCGACGAGCGGCCCGCACCCATTAACCGGTGTCAGGCCGCCTGGCAGATGAGTTAACCCGATAGTTGGACGATCGTCCAGGGTTTCTGGAAAACTTCTGAAAATATGTCATGTCACTTCGTTCGGTCTGTTGAGAATTCACGATTAGAGACATGAAAATAGGCAGTATTCAACGAATCTCATGGTACTAGAACGTGTTCTCGTTTCGGGCCGTTTCGAGCGAACACGCAGCTCGGCGCGGGTGAGCGAGTGGCTCGCCGACTCGGTCCGGACATGGGGGAGGCCCCGGGGTCTAGCCTGCCCCGGGGCCTCGGTGTCCGCCATCTGCAACACGCCGACACGTTCAAGAACGGATTGAATGTGAAATTAGCCTAGCGCTCTGCGATTGAGCTACGGCCCATTGGAGGCTGGGCCGGCAGGAGTTGAACCTGCAACCTCTAGGTCCCGATCCGTTCCCTCGATTCGGCGTCGGCGAAAATGCTGAAGCTGGAGCGATAACGTGAGTTTGACGGCGCGGTGCCTCTGCCGATTGGGCTATCCCGCCGCGAGTGGCGGGAGGAGGATTCGAACCCCCACTGTGCCGCTGTGCCGATCACATTGAACTTCTGATTCAGCTTGCGCTCATGCGCGGCAATGACATTAGCCGGTACGCGGGTGGTCAGCCAAACAGATATCCGAAGATCTCCTCGCCCGGTTTGCGCTGGGTGATCTCGGCGTTGTTGGCTTCCTCGCGCGCGAACTTCACTGCCTGCTGGTGCTTTTCGACGCGATCGGTGAGATCGTTGACCCGCTTGGCGGGCAGCGCGCCGGAGAACTTGATGGGTGAGCTCGGAAAAGTGCGGGACTTGATCCCCTTCTCCACGGCGACAATCTGATTCAAACGCGTCATTCGGGCACTGTCTTGGCGATCACGCCGGCCCGGCTATCCGTTTTCGGACCGCCGTGAGCGCGGCCGCGGCGACTTCGGCTGGCGCAGGGCCGATTTCGATGGCGATGATGTGCTCGTCAGGGGTCGGGGGCTCCAGGGTGTCGAGTTGGGAGTCCAGTAGGCCCGGTGGCATGAAGTGATCCTTGCGGGCGGTGACGCGGGCGCGCAGTTCCTCGCGGGTGCCGCTCAGGAGCAGGAAGGTGATATCGCCGGAGCGGCCGATTGTGGCGTGGCGCAAGGTATCTCGGTAGGAGTGTTTGAGGGCCGAGCAGGTGACCAAGCCGGAGCGGCCGGTGGCGAGATGGTCCGCCATCCAGGCGGCGATGGCCGCCAGCCAGGGTTGGCGGTCAATGTCGGTGAGCGGTTGTCCGGCGGCCATTTTGGCGACATTGGCGGGCGGGTGCAGATCATCGCCCTCGAGCAGATCCCAGCCCAGTTCGTCCGCGAGCATGGCCGCCACCGTCGACTTCCCGGATCCGGAGACGCCCATGACTACGACGATATGCGGGTCACCCACCGACATGAAACCTCCTGGACGTGTCATCTTTCGAGGTCGACCCTACTGCGGGGCTGTTCCTCGCTAGCATTGTGCGGGTGATCACACGCGTGGGGTATGGGGCTTTCGGCTTGGTGGCGATGGCCGCGTGCGCGCTGCTGAGCGGCTGCGGTCCGTCGACCGATGAACATGCGGGGCATTCGTCCTCGGCATCGCCCTCGGTGACATCGGCGCCGCCGCAGCCGGGTTCGTCGGCGGCGGTCACCACGACGGGCGCACCCGCGGGGACGAGTGTGCCCGGCACCGGTGCTCCCGGCGCGAATGTCACGGTGGGGGAGGTGCCCGGAAATCCGAATGCCGCCAAGGCGGTTCAGCCCTGGGTGCGGGATCTGGTCGGCGGTGATATCGAACAGCTGGTGCGCAAGTGCTGGACCATCGAACCGCAGCATGTCCGGAGCATGTATGCCGATAGGGACGGGATTCTCGCGGCGGTCGCACAGCCCGGAATCGACGGGCAGTTCGCCGTCATCTGGAAGGGGCCGGTGCAGACCGTCAGTGTGAAGCGCAGCGAGATCGCCTCCGGATACGCCTGTCCGCGCGTGGCTCCGGCCGGTGCCAGCAGTACCTTCAACGAGGCGGATGCGCGATACACCGTGCAGCGGTACCTGTCCCGGTGGACCGGCAATCCGGTCGACAAGGAAGATGTCGAGGGCAAGTACCCGCTCGTGTGCGCCGGATCGGTGCTGGCGAACAATCCCGGAAGGCTCACCGGGACAACCGCGTTCGGTCAGCTGACCTCGAAAGGCTCCGGCATCTCCGATGTGGATGTGTCGGTGCCGGTGACGAATTCGTCCGGCGCCACGCAGCCGATGGTGTTCAAGACGACCATCGGCCCCGAGGGTTACTGCATCAACGACATCAACTGAGCGCCGCCGCTCCGCCTTCCCGGGACACCCGGGTCAATTCGACTGTCGCCGAACGAAGTTCACCGATCGAATCGATGGGTGCGAGATAGCCGACGCGAGTGACGGCGATACCGCGCGGGGTGGTGACACGCAGGTCCAGGCCGTAGCGGTCGGCGCGCTCGCACACCGCGGCGGTGGCGTCGGGATAGCCGCCGCGCGCCTTTGCCATATCCAGCAGCGCGTCGGCGTGATCGTCATTGAGGTGCGTGATGGCGCGACCGGCCACCGAGACAATCGGATCGGGAGTCGCTGCCGCGTACTCGGTCTCGGTGGCGGAGTCCATACGACCGTAGCCGCCGACCCAGCGCACGCGCTCCACGCGCAACACCCAGACGGTGAAATCGCTGAAGTCGATGCAGTACTCGGCCGAGGGCACCGCGGCCAGATGCGCCTCACGCGCGGCGGCCGCCTCGTCGCCCCGCGGTTGTTCGACCCGTCCGGCCAGGGTCACCCGGGTACCGGCCAGCGGATCGGATGGCAGATCGGGGGTGACGATCGAGAGGCTGGCGCGCGGATCACCGGTGAGATTGCGCCCGTGCTCGGCCAGCCGCGACACGCACAGCACCGGTTGGCCATCGAGCAGCCCGTAGGTGACGAAGGACGCCCACGGTGCGCCGTCGGTGCTCAGTGAGGCCAGCGTCGCGGTATTCGTCGCCGCCACAACACTTCTGGCCTCCTCCGCCGGAGTCGGACGCCGCGCGTTCACGACCTCGGTCAGTGGCTGCGGGGTCGAAGGGGCATCACCGGGATCACCGTGGTCGAGAGGCACAAGCACAGGCTACGCGCCGACCGCACCCGCGCCACCCCGGGATCCGGCCTCGGCCTGGCCATCGCGCACGACATCGTCACCGCGCACGGCGGCACCGTCTTCGCCGCGAATCACCCCGGTGGCGGCGCCGAAGTCGGCTTCGAGCTGCCCGCGAGGCATTGACCGTCACCGCTCCCGCGCTGGGTGGCGATTCGGCGGTGGGGTAGAAAAGGACAGGCGTTCCGCACGTTTCCGGGGTGCCGCCGACGAACCCGGTTCGTGCGGCCACGCAACTACATCTGTCGAATGGAGAGAGGCTGTTTCATGGCGACCTCTACAGCGCGCGCCCAGATCGGCGTCACCGGCCTGGCGGTCATGGGTAGCAATATCGCCCGCAATTTCGCACGCAACGGGTACACCGTCGCGCTGCACAACCGCAGTATCGCGAAGACCGACGCGCTGCTCGCCGAGCACGGCGGCGACGGCGATTTCGTGCGCACCGAGACCGTCGAGGAGTTCGTGGCCGCGCTGGAGAAGCCGCGCCGCGTCCTGATCATGGTGAAGGCGGGTGAGGCCACCGACGCCGTCATCGAGGAGCTCGCCGCGGCCATGGAGCCGGGCGACATCATTATCGACGGCGGTAACGCGCTGTACACCGACACCATTCGCCGCGAGGCCGCCATGGCCGCGCGCGGACTGAACTTCGTCGGCGCGGGCATCTCCGGTGGTGAGGAGGGCGCGCTCAACGGCCCCGCCATCATGCCCGGCGGTCCGAAGGAATCCTACGAATCGCTCGGCCCGATGCTGGAATCCATTGCGGCACAGGTCGATGGCGTGCCCTGCTGCACGCATATCGGACCCGACGGCTCCGGCCACTTCGTGAAGATGGTGCACAACGGCATCGAGTACGCCGATATGCAGCTCATCGGCGAGGCGTACAACCTGTTCCGCGACGCCCTCGGCTTCGATGCCAAGCAGATCGCGGATGTGTTCACCGATTGGAACTCCGGTGACCTGGAGTCCTACCTGGTGGAGATCACCGCCGAGGTGCTCAACCAGGTCGACGCCAAGACCGGCAAGCCGCTGGTCGATGTGATCGTCGACGCGGCCGAGCAGAAGGGCACCGGCCGCTGGACGGTCAAGTCCGCGCTCGATCTCGGGGTGCCGGTGACCGGTATCGCCGAGGCCGTCTTCGCCCGCGCCTTGTCCGGTTCGCGCGCCCAGCGCAAGGCCGCGCAGGGGCTGGCCTCGGGTCAGCTCTCCGAGAAGCCCACGGACGTCGCGGAATTCACCGAGGCGATCCGGCAGGCGCTGTACGCCTCCAAGATCGTCGCGTACGCGCAGGGCTTCGATCAGATCGAAGCCGGTAGCGCCGAATACAACTGGGATCTGCATCCCGGCGACCTGGCCACCATCTGGCGTGGTGGCTGCATCATCCGGGCGCGGTTTCTGAACCGCATCAAGGAGGCGTACGACGCCGACCCGAACCTGCCCAGCCTGATCCTGGCCCCGTACTTCCGCGAGGCCATCGAGACCGCCATCGACAGCTGGCGGCGTGTGGTCGCGACCGCGACGCTGCTCGGAATTCCGGTGCCCGCCTTCGCATCCTCGCTGTCGTACTACGACGCCCTGCGCGCTGAGCGCCTCCCGGCCGCTCTCACCCAGGGGCAGCGCGACTTCTTCGGTGCGCACACCTACGAGCGCATCGACGGTCCGGGTAAGTTCCACACGCTCTGGAGCGGTGACCGCAGCGAAGTCGAGGCGTAGCCGACGTCATTTCAAGACGTAGCGATCAGGCGCGGTCACGAAAGCTGTGACCGCGCCTTCGTCGTCCCAGCACCTCCTTGGCGGGCGTTCCATGCACTCTTCCCGTCCGTGACGCTCGTTTTTTGCCCGTATCCGGTGCTGTGACCAGGTTCGTTGCCGATCCGATAAATCTCTGTTCTAAATGTGCCATTGACAACTGGCGCATTGGTGGATGATTCTCATGGCATGACGAGAACAGGGTCAATGGCGACCTTCGGATCGGCGGTGGTACCCGTATCGGCCTCGCGACAGGCGAGGCTGGCGGCATCGGCGTCGGTGGTCGGACTGCGACGAATCAATGGGGTGCTGCCACCGAATCGGGTGGGCATCGCGGCGGGGCGAGGGCTGATCGCCGGGGTGATGGCGGCCTTCGGGCCGGTACTGCCGGGCACCCGGGTCACGCCGGTGCGCTCGGGCGCGGTACGCGGCGAATGGGTTCGCGCGGCCGGGGTCGCCCAGGGCGAACGGGCCATCTACTACATTCACGGCAGCGGATACGTGGTGTGCTCGGCGCGCACGCATCGCGGGCTGGCCTCGCGGCTGTCCAAATCGACCGGGCTGCCGGTCTTCCTGATCGACTATCGGCTCGCGCCCGAGCATCGGTTCCCGGCGGCGGCCGACGATGTCGAGGCCGGATACCGCTGGCTGCTCGACAATGGCTATCGCGCAGCGGATCTGGTGATCGGCGGGGATTCCGCGGGCGGGCATCTGGCGCTGGATCTGCTGCTGCAGAATCTGCGCGGGGATATCGCGCAGCCCGCCGGGGTTTTCATGTACTCGCCGGTCATGGATCTCACGCTCACCCTGGCCGAAGAGCGCGATCGGCGGCTGGCCGATCCCATGGCTCCGGCTCCGGTCGGGCGGCGGCTCATCGAGCTGTATACCGAAGGGCAGCACGCGGATTCACCACGGCTGCGACTGACCATCCCGCCCGGTGCCGCGCTGCCGCGACTGCTGGTGCAGGCCAGTGCGGGGGAGATGCTCGCCGACGACGCGGTGCACCTGCGCGATATGGCCCGTGCGGCCGGAGTGGATTGCGAGCTCGAGCTCTGGCCCGGCCGCATCCACGTCTTCCAGGCCCTGCCGCTGCTGGTTCCTGAAGCGGCACAGGCGCTTCGGCGCACCCGGCAGTTCATTCACGCCGCGTTGGACGACGCGCGAACCCCGAAAGCGAGCTGAGATGGGAATTCTCGACGGTGTGCTGCCGGTCCTGGGACCGCGCCGGACACATAATGCGAAGGCCGTGGTCACGGGCGCCGGAAGCGGCATCGGCCGGGCCTTCGCGCTCGAAATCGCCGCGCGCGGTGGGGAAGTGCTCTGTGCCGATATCGACAAGGATCGCGCCGATGAGACGGTCAAGCTGATCCAGCGCACGCACGGCCGCCCGGCGCACGCGGTGTTCTGTGACGTCTCCCGGCGCGAGGATGTCGAAAGCCTGGCCGCGCAGGCCGAACTCGTCTTCGGCGGACCGCCGACCCTGGTGATCAACAACGCCGGTGTCGGCATCGGCGGAAAGCCGGTGGGCGGCATCGGTTTCGACGACTGGCAGTGGGCGCTGGGCATCAACCTGTGGGGTGTGGTGCACGGCTGTGAGCTCTTCGCGCCGCAGCTGCGCGCGGCCGGGCGGGGCGGGATCATCAATGTCGCCTCGGCGGCCGGGTTCGCCGCCGCACCGGGCATGGCGGTCTACAACGTCTCCAAGGCCGGGGTCATGTCCCTGTCGGAGACCCTGGCCGCCGAACTCTCCGGCAGCGGGGTCGCGGTGACCGTGCTCTGCCCGACCTTCGTCAAGACCAATGTGGTGCGCGACGGCCGAATCGGTTCGGCCTCATCGCGTCTGGCGGATGAGCTGATGCGCCGGACCGGTTTCTCGCCCGAACGGGTCGCCCGCACCACCCTCGATGCCCACGACCACGGCCGCCTCTATGTGCTGCCGCAGCTGGACGCGCATGCGGTCTGGCTGCTCAAGCGGCACTTCCCGGCCCTCTACACCCATGCCCTCGGCGTGCTGAATCGCGTTCTCCCGCAGAACGATTCGGAGACCGCCGCACTGAAGACAGGAGTCTGACATGTCCTTCGACTTCGACAATATGCTCGGCAAGATCGCGTCCAAGCAGTGGGCGCTGGCCGATATCGAGTGGGACGCACCGGGAGCCGAACTCATCGACCCGGAACTGCACGCCAAACTCAAGCCGTTCATGGCCGATCTCATGTGGATCGAGAACGTCGGCGCACGCGGTTTCGCGGCAATGGCGCAGAAGGCTCCCACCGAGACGCTCAAGCAGATCTACAAGTACTTCCACGCCGAGGAACAGCGGCACGCCAATGCCGAACTGGCCCTGATGCGCCGGTGGGGCATGCTCGACGGGGACGAGATCCCGGAGCCGAATATCAATGTCAAACTGGTGATCGACTTCCTGGACAAGCATGCCGACGATATGTCGCTCTCATTCCTGGGCACCGTGATCCCCATGCTCGAGGTGGCCTTGGACGGCGCGCTGATCAAATTCATCACCGATGAGATCAGCGATCCGGTCGCGCAGGAGGTTTTCAAGCGGATCAACTCGGACGAATCCCGGCACCTGGCAACCGATTACGCGGTGATGGAGCTGCTCGGGCATTCCACCGCGCGCAAGCTCGCCATCGATCTGGTGGGCGGCTGGGCCAAACCGTCGTTCATCGTGGGCGTGCTCAGCTATGTGCCGCTGCTGAACAAGATGCGCGACAATATCGTCGAGATGGGCGTGGACGAGGAGAAGCTCTACGCCGCCATGCGCCGGTTCCGTTCTGTGGGCGAGCGCGCGCCGATCGCCAATCGCGTGCCCATGTACCGGATCGTGAAAATGCACGCCAACTGGGTGATCAATCGCGATCACCCGTATCACCTGTTCGCCGACGCCATGGTGAAGGTGACCTCGCGGATTCCCGAACGCTTCCTCGGACCCCAGCCCACCTGGTCCAAGGAACTCACCTACGAGCCCGTCGCATGAGCGCCGCGGTCAAGCCATTGGACGTGGCGATCATCGGTGCGGGATTCGCGGGTATCGGCGCGGCTATTCGACTGCGGCAGAAGGGAATCACCGACTTCGCGATCTTCGAGCGGGACAGTCGCGTCGGTGGCACCTGGCGGGACAACACCTATCCCGGTGCGGCCTGCGATATTCCGTCGCGGCTGTACTCGTACGGCTTCGCCCCCAATCCGGATTGGTCGCACACCTACTCCGGGAGCGGGGAGATCCTCGGCTATATCGAATCCATGGTGGCCGAGTTCGGGATCGCGCCGAGTATCCGCTTCGACCACACGGTGACCGGACTGGCCTTCGACGAGATGAGCGGGCTGTGGGAGCTCTCCTTCGCTCGCGGACGGCGAAAGGTCAAGGCGCGCACCGTGGTTGTGGCCTCCGGGCCGCTGTCCAATGCCAGCCTGCCGAAGATTCCGGGCATCGAGACCTACGAGGGCCACAAGATCCACAGTGCCCGCTGGGATCACGACTACGACTTCACCGGTAAGAAGGTGGCCGTGGTCGGCACCGGAGCCAGTGCGGTGCAGATCATTCCGGAGTTGGTGAAGACCGCGGCCTCGGTCAAGGTCTTCCAGCGCACCCCCGGCTGGGTGCTGCCTCGGGTGAATCGGCGCACCGCCGCCCGGACCAGGCAGCTGTACCGGCAGGCCCCGATCACCCAGAAGCTGGCGCGCGACGCCTGGTTCTGGGGGCACGAATCGGTGGCGCTCGGTGTGGTGTGGAATACCCCGCTGACCCGGGTGGTGGAGCGGGTTGCCCTGTTGCACTTGCGATCCCAGGTGAGCGATCCGTGGCTGCGCCGTCAGCTCACCCCGGATTTCCGGGCCGGATGCAAGCGACTGCTGATCAGCAATGACTACTACCCGGCATTGCAGGCCGACAATTGCAAGCTGGTCACCTGGCCGATCGCACAACTGTCCCCGCACGGCATCCGCACCGCCGAGGGTATCGAGCACCGGTTCGACGCCATCGTCTTCGCCACCGGATTCGATATCTCCAAGGCGGGCGCGCCGATTCCGATCACCGGGCGTGACGGTCGCGTGCTCGGAGACGAATGGAGCAGGGGCGCATACGCTTTCAAGAGTGTGGCGGTGGAGGGCTATCCGAATCTGTTCCTGACCTTCGGACCCAATTCCGGGCCGGGGCACAATTCGGCGCTGGTCTACATGGAAGCGCAGATCGAGTACCTGACCGATGCCATCGGCCTGCTGCTCGACCGCGATCTGCGCATGCTCGAGGTGCGCCGCGACCGGCAGGACTCGTACAACGCGCGGATTCAACAGCGACTGCGCTCCACCACCTGGAACTCCGGTTGCAGCAGCTGGTATCTCACCGAGGACGGGTTCAACGCCACCATGTATCCGGGCTTCGGCACCCAGTTCGTCAAGCAGCTGGCCCGGGTGGAGGCGCGCGACTACGTCCTCACACCCCGGGACGCGGCGGGCACCGTGAGTGCCGACCACGGAATCTCCGTCTCGCTCGGCTAATGTCGACACGACGTGCGCAGCCCATGCCCTCGGTGCTCACCCGCACCGTGGCATGGGCGATGCCTTCCCTGCGAGGGCCCAGCGCCGATCGGCGACCGCGAGACAGGGAGGGCGAGACCAGGATGGCGGAGTACCGCATCGACGATCTCGCCCGCGCCGCCGGGACCACCACCCGCAATGTGCGCGCCTATCAGGAGCGCGGCCTGCTCACCGCGCCCACCCGGCGTGTCGGGCGCGCGCTCATCTACGACGATTCGCATCTGGCCCGGCTCAAGATCATCGACGCGCTGCTGCAACGCGGTTTCACCACCGCGCATATCGGCGATTTCATCACCAGCTGGGAGACCGGCAAGGACCTCACCGAAGTCCTCGGCCTCCAACAGGCGGTCACCGCGACGTGGGGCAAACCCGAAGAGCCGCTGGAAGTTCCGCGTGAACTCCTGGACACCTTCCTCGGCGGCGGCGACGTCTCCCCGGTCACCGGCGACGAACTCGACCGCCTCGCGGATCTGGGCCTGGCCCGCGTGCACGAGGAGACCGTCGAATTCACCCAGCCCGAACTGCTGGGCATTTTCGCCGACCTGCACGGCTACGGCTACAACCTCACCGGCCTCATCGACGTCTACGCCGCCGTGGTGGAGCGTGTGGAGGACATAGCCAGCCGCATGGTCGTCGCGGCGAAGGATCAGATAGTCGCCGAACACGGCCCCGGCTGGCTCCCCGACACCGACGCCGAAGTAGCCGCCACCGCCAAAATGCTCAACCACCTCCGCGAACTCGGCGTCACCGCGGTCCAGAACTCCCTCGCCCAAGCCCTCGACCGAGTCCTGCACTCCGAACTTGGCGCCTACCTCGAATCCGCCGCCGAACAACGCACACCCCGCCCGGCCCAGGACTGAGCGAAGTCCTCGTCGGCCCCCGGATGGGTAAGCCCCGTCATCCCGGCGCGTTTTGGCCGGGATCCACGCAATCGGATGATGCGCCGCGGGTGTGGATTCAGCCAAAAGCATGTCGGGATGACGGGGGATTCGTGCCGGGAGAGCGGGAGGATTCGTGCTGTGATCGCGGAGCGCGGGGCTGGGCGCGTGCGGGTTCGGTAGCCGAGCGAAGTAGTTGGTACGTTGGCGCGGTGAGCCGAGTGAGTGAGATGACCTGGAGTGATGACGCCGCTGTCGGCGATCGGGTGGCTATGCCCGCTTACTTTTTGCCGCTCGGGGCTGTCGGGGGTGGGTACGAGCGGTATCTGGCTACCGAGTCCACGGTGAGTGTGTGGGCGCACACCATGCAGCACGGTGCGCCGCCTTCGGCATTGCTGGCTCGGGCGGTGGAGCGGTGTGCGCCGCGCGAGGGTATGCGGGTTACGCGGCTGACCATGGAGATTCTCGGGCCGATTCCGGTGGCGGAGATCGATGTGCGGGCGTGGGTGGAGCGGCCCGGCAAGCGGATCGAATTGGTAGCGGCCGAGCTCGCCGCGTTGCTGCCCGATGGGGCGCGGCGGGTGGTCGCCAAGGCCAGTGCGTGGCGGATCGCCACCACCGATACCGCCGCGGTGGCGCTGGCGGCAGACGCTCCGCTACCGCCGGTTCCGCCTTCGGCGCAGGTCGGCTGGGACGTTCCGGAGGGCTGGGATGTCGGCTATGTGCGCACCGTCGATATTCGCGCGCTGCCGGATTCCGGTGGGGCGCGCCATGTTTGGGTGCGCTCGCACAGCGAAGTGGTGGACGGTGAGCCGGTGACGCCGCTGGGCAGCGTCTTCGCGGTCGCCGATATCGCCAATGGGATCGGCGCGCAGCTTGATCCGGCGCAGTACACGTTCCTCAACACCGACCTCACCGTCGATCTGTTCCGCCTCCCGGTCTCCGACTGGATCGGGCTGTCGGTCGCCACCTCCATCGGCCCGGACGGCGTCGGCATGTGCTCCACCGTCCTGCATGACGAGCGGGGGCCGATCGGCCGCGCCCTCCAGATCCTCGAGGTGCGCGCCCGCGACCGACCGGCTTCGGCCGGGTAGCACGGGCCAGGTTGCGTCTGTGGGCTTGGGCCCTGGCATGGGGAGTTCGCTCCTGCGCCACCGACGTTCGCCCATCCCAAGCCCCGGGTGCTGCCGCCCCGGCTGATTCCGTCGGCCGGGCCATGCGGGTCGGCGCGCCCCGGGGCGGTCCGTCTTCGCGGCGGTAAGGTCTGTGCCGCTACTGATCGCCCGGGCGTGTTCGTCGACGGCGTGGTGTTTGCGCTGGCCCGGGCCGGGTAGTCGGAACTTTGCGAGGTTCGGACTGGAGGTCGGGATGACTGAGGTGGCGGGTCGGGTGGTGCGGACTTTGGTGCCGGCGCGGATCGATCGGCTGCCGTGGTCCAGATTCCATACCCGGTTGGTGGTGGCGCTCGGGGTGGCCTGGGTGCTGGACGGGCTGGAGATCACCGTCGCCAGCGCGGTCGCCGATACCCTGACCAAACCCGAGACACTCGGAATGTCCTCGGCGGCGGTCGGATTGATCGCCACGGTCTACCTGGCCGGTGAGGTCGTCGGGGCGCTGCTGTTCGGGCATCTCTCGGATCGGCTGGGGCGGCGCAATCTGTTCATGGTGACGCTGGCGATCTATCTGATCGGCAGCGGTCTCACCGCGCTCACGCTCGGCAATGGCGCGGGCTGGGTGGCCTTCCTGTACATCACGCGATTCATCGCCGGTATGGGCATCGGCGGTGAATACGCGGCCATCAATTCCGCCATCGACGAACTGATTCCGGCGCGCTATCGCGGGCGGGTGGATATCGCGGTCAATGGAACCTATTGGGCCGGAGCCATTATCGGCACCATCGGCACCTATATTCTGCTCAATCAGATGAGCCTGTCCATCGGCTGGCGGCTCGGTTTCCTCATCGGTCCGGTGCTCGGACTGGTCGTGCTGCTGGTCCGGCGGCATCTGCCGGAGAGCCCGCGCTGGCAGATCATGCACGGTCGCGCGGAGGCCGCCGAGCAGTCCATCGAGGAGATCGAACACGAGGTCGAGGCCGCCGGGAAAACCCTTCCGCCGGTGGACGAATCGAAGGCCATGGAGGTCAAGCCCGCCACCCAGATCGGTTTCTTGGCTTTGACCAGGGTGCTCTTCCGCGAATATCCGCAGCGCTCCATTCTGGGCGCATCGCTGATGATCAGCCAGTCCTTCCTCTACAACTCCATCTTCTTCACGTACACGCTCGTGCTGGGCAAGTTCTACGGCGTCCCCTCCGAATCCACGCCGATCTATCTGATCGCCTTCGCGGTCGGAAATCTGGTGGGCCCGCTCACCATCGGACATCTCTTCGACACCCTCGGCCGGCGCACCATGATCTCGGGCACCTATCTGCTCGCCGGTGTGCTGCTGGCGATTTCGGCGGGCCTGTTCTACGCCGACGTGCTCAATGCCGTCACCCAGACGATCTGCTGGTGCGTCATATTCTTCTTCGCCTCGGCGGGTGCGAGCGCCGCTTATCTCACCGTGAGCGAGATCTTCCCGCTCGAGGTCCGCGCCAAGGCGATCGCCGTATTCTTCGCCATCGCACAGTGTTTCGGCGCGCTCGGCCCGGTCATCTACGGCGCGCTCATCGGTGACGGCTCACATCCCGGGCGGCTCTGTCTCGGCTATCTGCTCGGTGCGGCCGTCATGATCGCGGGCGGGCTGATCGCGCGCGCCCTGGCCGTCGACGCCGAGGGCCGCTCGCTGGAGGATATCGCCCTGCCGCTGGCCGCGACCGGCCGCCGCGGCCGCACCCGTGCCGAGGGAGCGGGCTCACCCTTCTCGACCTAGCACACCGGGGTTCGGCGGGGGCTTGGAGGTTACTGGGGATCGCCATGGAGGTTACCGGGAGAATCGCTCAGGCCATCGGATAAATGCTTGCAGGGCAGTACTTTTCGAATTGTCCTCATCAGACACCGAGGGATCACGCACTGTTCGAAAGGTAATCCGAATGCTTCTTGCTCTTCTGTTCGCGGGGCTGTGCACAGGTAGCGCCATTGCCTCGGGAGCAGCCGGTAGCGCTGCGGCGACGGTGGGCAATATCTGAGTCGCCGCGGTTGTAACCGCACGAAGGAACGCCGGTAGCGGAAGTAGGGATCCGCTACCGATTTTTCGTCTGCGGCGGGCGTCCCCGCGGCGGCAGTGATCGGCTGGTTAACCCCGCTGGTTTCCGCTGGTCGGAGGGTTCGGGGGTGCCCAAGGAAATGGGGGCGGGGGGATTGGGCGAATCGGGGTGGTGGGGGCTCGGAGGTTTGTACACTTCCGCTGGAGTGAATAGCGAACACTTCAGTTCATGATTCGAGGGTCCCCATGAAACCTTGTGCCCCACTCCGATCCACCGTTCGCGCCATCGCGACCGCGGCCGGCGCCGTTCTGCTGATCGGCGGGGCGGTGGCCTGCGGGAGTGACAGCGAATCGGGCGGATCGCCGAGTCCGACGACGACCACCGCGACGGTCGCGCCGGTGACCAGCGCCGCACCCGTGACCACCGCGCCGGTGGCGCCCGCACCCGCATCGACGCAGGCGCCCGCGCCGACCGAAGCGCCCGCTGTACAGCCGATCGAGCCCGCGCAGCCGCCCGCCCCGCAACCCACCGCACCCAAACCGGTGCAGCAGGAGCCCGCGCAGACCGTGCAGAAGCCCGCGCCGCCGACCCTGGACGTGCCCGGATTCGAACCGCGCGCCGGGTACTGAGGAGCTGAAACGTGTTCGGTAGGAGTGGGATATGGGCGTGCGCGGTCGCCCTGGTGGTGGCCGCGACGATCAGCGGATCCGGGGTCGCGGGGGCCGACCCCGCGCCCGCGGGCAAAGAGCTTGTGGTGCTGGGTGATTCATTCACCGCCAATAAGTGGGACTTCCTCTCCGAGGAGGTCAAATGCGTGCACGGTGAGACCTCCTGGCCCGCGCAACTGGTTCAGCTGATGCGGACCGACGACTATATGGACGCCTCCTGTCCGGGCGCCTCCATCGACACCCCGCCCGGCTACACCCTCGCCATGGAGGCACAGAAGGCCGATAAGGCAGGGGCTTTCGGGCCGAACACCAAACTGGTGACGTTGCAGATCGGGCTGAACGACCGGTGGGGCGCCACCGACATGATCATGTGGTGGTCGCTGCAGAAATGTATTTTCGATCTGATCGACGGATGCGGGCCGGAGGCGGCCGAACAGGGGCGGATGACCGACTACCGGGGCGTCTCCGGTGCGATGTTCGCGCAGCGGATCAGCAATGTGGTGACCTACATCAAGTACTACGCACCCAATGCCCGCATCGTGCTGGTCGGGTATCCGGAGCTGTTCCCGTCCGGACAGGACAGCGTGTGCATCAGCCTCTTCGGGATCGCACCGTTCATTCAGCCGCGCGGGCGGGCGGCGATCGAATACCTCGATCGCATCGACCGGGCCCAGCGCGAGGCGGCTTCGCTGCTCGGCATCGACTTCCTCGACACCCGGACCCCGACCCTCGGCCACGGATTGTGTTCCGCGGACCCGTGGTTGAACGGGGTGCTGGACTATCGCACCGATATCGGTGGATTGCCCTTCCACCCCTCCGCGCACGGTGACGCGGTCGTCGCGAACGCCGCCTACGAGCGGTACGGCCGATGACGACGACCGGAATCGAGCTGACCGAGGGCGATCCCGGTCAAAAACATGCCGTAATGACGGGTGGGCACGCGGGAATGGCGGGTGCGGATGCCGGGATGGCGGGTGCGGCGACCGTGCTGGACGCGCCCGTGGTCCCGGAAAGTGTTGCGGCGCGGGCGAATCGGGAACGGCCCGCACTGCCGTCGCTGACCGGGGCGCGCTGGTGGGCGGCGTGCGCGGTATTCCTGGTGCACGCGCTGGTCTTCCTGCCGGTGTATCCGTTCCAGAAGTCGGAGCTGTTCCGGACCATCCACCAGTGGATTCCCATGCAATTGGGCGCGGGGGGTGTGACGTTCTTCTTCGTCCTGTCCGGATTCATCATCTACTGGTCGTTCCGGCCCGGGGCCTCGGTGCGCGGGTTCTACCGGCGGCGGGTGCTCAAGATCTATCCGACCCATCTGCTGGGTGCGGCGGCATTCATTGTGGCGGCGGGGGTTCCGCTGCACCGGCTCGTGGTCTGGGCCCCGAACGCACTGCTCATCCACACCTGGGTGCCCAAGTGGACCATGGTCGGCGGGCTGAATGTGCCGTCCTGGTCGCTCGCCGCCGAGGTGCTGTTCTATCTCAGTTTTCCGTTGGCGCTCCCGCTGATTCGGCGGATTCCGACCCGGCGGCTGCTGTTGGCCATGGGTGTGATCGTGCTCTTCGTGCTCGCCCTGCACACCGCCTACTACCTGTGGGTGCCCGGCCCCAAGGGCATCGCGAACATCTTCGTGCCCCGGCTGGTTCCGGGTGACACCTCGCCGTACTACGAACTGCACTCCTCACCGGCGTGGTTCGCACAGCCGAATATCCCGGTCTCCCCGTCGTATTGGCTGAGCTACACCTTCCCGGCCTCCCGCCTGCCGGAGTTCTACCTCGGCGTGCTGGCCGCGCGCATGGTGCTCGAAGGCCGCTGGCGCAATACGCGATTGGCGATTCCGCTGCTGGTGCTCGCACTCTCGTATGCCGCGACCTGGCTGGTGCCGGTCAACTACAAGATGTCGGCCGTCATGCTCGCGCCCATGACAGCGGTCGTGGCCACCCTCGGCGCACGGGATATGCACGGCATCAAGGGAATCACCTCGCATCCGCGCCTGGTATGGCTGGGCAATATCACCTTCGCGTTCTACCTGGTACAGCTACCGGTGATGGTGGTGATCACCCGATATCTCATCGGCGGCAGACAATTCGGCATTCTCGGCTGGGCCGGATTCTCCCTGCTGAGCCTGGTGGCCTCGCTCGCCCTCGGCGCGCTGCTCTACCACCTGGTGGACGTCCCCGTCATGCGCCGGTTCGCCGGGCGGTCCCGGGCCGAACCGAAGTCGGTGCGCGCCGGTTGATCTCATGCGGCCGGTGCCGCATCCACCGGCCGGGCTCTCAGCGGCGAGGCACGCCGATCATGGGCAGAATGGTGCGCCGGGCGAACTCGCGGGCGGCCTGTTCGTCGCCGAGCGGGATCAGCCCCTCCGGGGTGAGCGCCAGTGATTGCCCCAGCCGGGCAAGGACTTCCGCGGCCAGATCGGCGTCGAAATCCGGCACGCTGCCCGATTCCTGTAGCGCGCGCAGCTTTTCGGCCAGGTAGGTGCGGCCCACCGCGAGCACCGGTCCGGCATCGGTGGTGAGCCGGGGCAGGATCACATCCGGTTCGGTGCGCAGGAGTCGTTGCAGCAGTTTGTTATTGGCCAGATTGGTGATGAAGGCGACGAAGATCTCGACCATTTGCTCCTCCCCGGCCTCACCATTGTGCGAGACCTGCCGCACCCGCGCGTCGATCTCGGCGATGAACTGCTGCGCCTCGCGCACGCTCACCGCCTCGACCAGATCGTTCTTGGATTCGAAGCGGCGGTACAGCGTCGCCGGGCTGATACCCGCGCGACGCGCTATCTCTCCCATACTGGTTCGCTTGATTCCGAAGTCCAGGAAGGCCGAGAGCGCGCTCTCCAACAGCTGTTCGCCTTCTGCGCGCGGCTTCTCGAGAATGCGCTGCAGGATGGCGGGCACGGACGGCATCGAGTCTCCAGTCGAGTCGGTTGGCATCCGCGACGCTGCGGTGACGACGGCCATGGCGGAAAAGGTCAACCCGCATTATCGCATCGCGGTGCGCGCGTACCGGCCCCGCCGTGCACCTACTGTCCGGTTACTGGACGTTGAGCGCCGCCATCTCGCGTTCTATCGCGTTCGCGGCGAAATCGATTCCATTGGAACGCAATTCGTGAACTCGACGCTGTAGCGCCTCGATACCCCCCGGCTCGCCCGCGATATCGGCGACGCTGATCCGCCGTCGGTGCATACCGTTCTGCTCGTACGACACCGTATGAAACCTCCTGCTAGCCCTGAGCACGCACCCGGCAAGCGACGGCACAGCCCGGGCCGCCGGGAACGCTTCGCCGAATGCTAACAGCGGTTCGATATGGTCGCTTGTTCAGTGTGGCTGTTCTCACACGACACCCGTTCTCAGACCTCTTGACCATCGCGGTGCAGGCTCGTGTTGTGTAGGTAGACCGCGGCATTGAGCCGAATCCGATCCAGCTCGGCTTCGCCCAGCTCACGCCGCACCTTGCCCGGAACGCCCGCCACCAGCGAACGCGGCGGAATCCGCGCGCCCTCCGGAATCAGCGCGTTCGCCGCGATCAGACTCCCCGCCCCGATCACCGCGCCATTGAGCACCGTCGCACCCATCCCCACCAGCACATCGTCCCCGATGGTGCAGCCGTGCAGAATCGCGTTGTGCCCCACCGAGACTCCCGCGCCCACCGTGCAGGCGAAACCCGGATCGGCGTGCAGCACGCAGCCGTCCTGGATATTGGTGCCCTTGCCGACGGTGATGTCCTCCAGATCCCCGCGCAGCACCGCCGAGTACCACACGCTCACATCGGCTTCCAGCCGCACCCGGCCGATCACGGTGGCATTGGGCGCGATCCACGCGCTCTGGTCGATCTGCGGCGCGTTATCACCCAGCTGAATCCTCATAGGGGGAACTTATCGTCCATATCGTTGCGGCTGGCATCGGCCCGTGGTTGGGAGAGGTGATGCCTGATTTCGTAGGTTCGGGGTAACTCCGGGGGCACGCCCAGAACATGTGGGGCACCCGACCGCCGCTGCGGGTGCTGATCCCGTGTGGCACTTAGCCGGCCGCTGAAGTTTCGGGGAGGCGGGACTGTCGGAACAGTGATCGGTGGGTCGCAGGGCTGGTGCCGAGCTGGCGATGGAAGTGGTGACGCAGGTTCACCGCGGTGCCCAGACCCGACTCGGCGGCAATGCGCTCCATAGTCTCGTCGGTGGACTCCAGCAACAGGCGAGCATGGTCCAGGCGTTGTTGCAGCAACCACTGCTGCGGGCTGGAGCCTGTGCGGTCGCGGAAGCGGCGGGTGAAGGTGCGGCGCGACATGAGTGCGGTGCGCGCCCAGGTGTCGAGGTCGACGGGTTCGTCGAGATGGGTTCGCGCCCAGACCATGGCGTGCTCGATCGGATCGTCGTCGACGGCCTCGGGGACCGCGACCGGAATGTACTGCGCCTGGGAGCCGCTGCGATGCGGTGCCAGCACCAGGGCGCGCGCCAATTCGGTGGCGCGCCGGCTGCCCAGATCGCTGCGCACCAGGTGCAGGCAGCAGTCCAGGGCGGCGGCCACCCCGGCGGAGGTGATCAGATCGCCGTGGTCGGACCAGAGCGAATCGGCGCGTACGCGCACGGCCGGATAGGCGCGGGCCAATTCGGCGGCGGCCGACCAGTGCGTGGTGATCTCGCGGCCGTCGGCCAAACCGCTGGCGGCCACCGCCCAGGAACCCAGGCAGAGGCCGACTATGCGGGAACCATTGGCGTGCGCGCGATGCAGGGCCGCGCGGGTCGGCTCGGTCAGCGCCCGATGCCGCTGCCAGCTCGGAATGATCACCGTCTCGGCGCGCTCGAGGGTGTCCAGCCCGTGCTGCACGATGATGTCGAATCCCGCCGGGGTACTGAGGATTCCGGGCTCCTCGGCACAGACATCCACCAGGTACGGCGCCTCACCGCCCGCGCCGACCCGGCCGAACACCAGGCTCGGCACCGACAGGTGGAACGGACTGATCTGATCGAACGCCAGCACGGCAACGGAGCGCATGGCCCGATCTTATCGATACCCGGCCTTCGGGCCACTGTTGCGCCCTCGTGCGCTGCGCCAAGCTCTAACCCATGACGAACACGATCGAAAGCACCACCGCCACCATCGAAATCCTGCACATCGGCGGACCCACCGTGCGCTTGCGCTACGGCAATCTGACCTGGCTGACCGATCCCACGTTCGACGCGCCCGGCGACTACCCCGGGCCGATCACCCTGCACAAGCTGACCGGACCGGCCATCCCGGTCGAACAGGTCGGGGCGGTCGACGCGGTCCTGCTCTCGCACGATCAGCACGCCGACAATCTGGATAACTCCGGGCGCGAATTCCTGTCGACCGTGGCGCGGACGCTCTCCACCCCCGATGCCGCGGCGCGTATGGAAGGCGTTGAGGGCCTGGCGAATTGGGAGTCCGTACGGATCGGTGACGTCACCGTCACCGGTGTGCCCGCACTGCACGGTCCCGAGGGCGCGCAGGCGCTCTCCGGTGTGGTCACCGGCTTCATCCTGCAGGGCGACGGCCTGCCCACCGTCTACGTCTCCGGCGACAACGCCTCGGTGGATCTGGTGCGGCAGATCGCCGATCGGATCGGGCGCATCGATGTGGCCATCCTGTTCGTGGGCGCGGCCAATGTGGACCGCTTCGGCGACAGCGACGTCACCCTGAACGGTCGTAGCGCGGTCCGCGCCGCCGCGGCCCTCGGCGATGCGGTCATCGTCCCGGTGCACGGCGAAGGCTGGGGGCACTTCTCCGAATCCCTCGACTACCTCGCCCGCAATTTCGAGTACGCGGGCCGCAGTGCTCAACTCCGCATCCCCACCCCGGGCGAGACCCTGACCCTCGCCACCCGCTAGTGCCCGCCACCGCTGGTGCCTACCTCGCCATCCGCTAGTGCCCGTTACTGCTAGTGCCCATCCGGTCACCCGTTAGTGCTGCCAGCGTCAGTGCCTATCCCGCCACCAGTTAGTGCCAACCCCCGTCATCCCGGCATGCTTGTGGCCGGGATCCACACCCCGCAGCCGCATTCGGAAGATGTTGCGCCCGTTCCGCGAACGAGCGCAGCATTTTCATTCCCGGCCGGTGACCGCCGGATCGATTGCGGAAGTCCGGTCGTGGCGGTCGTGGCGTGGAAGCAGCCGGTGGGACACGATGGCGGTATGCAAATTGGGGTTCCGAAGGAAGTCAAGGAGCAGGAGTTCCGGGTGGCGCTCACCCCCGCCGGTGCGGGCGAGCTGGTGCGCGGTGGGCACCGGGTGCTGATCGAGGCCGGGGCGGGCATCGGATCGGGTTTCTCCGATGCCGACTACCTCGGCGCCGGGGCGCGCACCCTGCCCACCGCGGACGAGGTCTGGAGCACCGCGGACCTGATATTGAAGGTGAAAGAACCCATCGCCCAGGAGTATTCGCGCATGCGCGCCGGCCAGGTGCTCTTCACCTTCCTGCATCTCGCGGCCTCCCGGGATTGCACCGAGGCGATCCTCGGCTCGGGTATCACCGCCATCGCCTATGAGACGGTGCGCGCCGCAGACGGCTCACTGCCGCTGCTGGCGCCCATGAGCGAGGTCGCGGGCAAGCTCGGCACCCAGGTCGGGGCGCATCAGCTGATGTCGCCGCAGGGCGGGGAGGGCGTCCTGCTCGGCGGGGTGCCAGGGGTGCGACCCGCCGATGTGCTGGTGCTCGGCGGCGGTGTCGCGGGCACCAGCGCGGCGAGCGTTGCGGTGGGCATGGGTGCGCGAGTTACGGTGCTGGACACCAATATCGCGCGACTGCGTGAACTCGACGCGCGGTTCGGCGGGCGGATCACCACCATCGGATCCAATGCCGCGGAGGTCGAGAAGACAGTTCCCGCAGCCGATCTGGTGATCGGGTCGGTGCTGGTGCCGGGTGCGCGAGCGCCGAAGCTGGTGCCGGACAGTCTGGTCGCGCTGATGCGGCCGGGGTCGGTGCTGGTGGACATCGCCATCGACCAGGGTGGTTGCTTTCAGAGTTCACACCCGACTACCCACGCGAAACCCACTTTCCCGGTGGCGAATTCGCTCTTCTACTGCGTGGCGAATATGCCGGGCGCGGTACCGCACACCTCGACGGTGGCGCTCACCAATGCCACCCTGCCGTACGTCCTCGCCATCGCGGATCTTGGCTGGCGCGCCGCCTGCGATGCCGATCACGGTCTGGCCCAGGGGCTCACCGCCGATGCTGGCAAGCTCTACTCCTCGGAGGTCGCCGCCGCGCACGGACTGCATCCCGTGGGTAACTGAACGAACGGGCCCGCACTCGAATATGATTGCGGGCCCGACTTTTTCGCCTATTCGGCGGCTTTCTCGCCGAGCAGCCAATCCGGGTCGCCGTCCTCGGGGAGGTTGTGCAACTTATCCGGGTTGCGGACGACATCGATATTGGTGATGCGGCCCTCGTCGATGGTGAACGAGAAGACGCCGGTGTTCTTACCGTCGAAGACCACCAGTCCGGGGCGGCCGTTGACAATGACCGAACGGCCCCACGCGCCACCGACCTCGCCCGCGAAACGCAGGAAACCGAGCAGCGTCTCGGCGACCGTGCTCGCACCGTGCAGCGGATCCCGGAAGGCATTGACCTTGCCGCCGCCGTCGGAGGTGAAGGTGACATTGGAATCCAGCACGCCCAGCAGGGCGCTCAGATCGCCGGAGCGCCAGGCCACAGCGAACGCCGACACCACCTTCTCGTGCTCGTCCGGGCTGGCCGGGAAGCGCGGGGTGCCGGACTCCACATGCTTGCGAGCGCGAGAGGCCAACTGCCGCACCGCCGCCGGGGTGCGGCCGACCACATCGGCGACCTCCGGACCGGTCATGCCGAAGACATCCTGGAGGACGAAGGCCGTGCGCTCGGCGGGGGAGAGGGACTCCAGCACCACCAGCAGCGCGGTCGTCACGCGCTCATCCTGCGAGAGGCGGTCGGCGGGATCATCCCAGGTGGTGATCTCCGGCTCCGGCAGCCACTCGCCGACATACTGTTCGCGCCGCGCCCGCGCCGATCCGAGGTGATCCAGGGCGAGCCGACCCGTCACGGTGGTCAGCCAAGCGCGCAGATTCTCGATCTCGGCCCCGTCCGGGCTGGTCTCGTAATACCGCTGCAACCGCAGCCAGGCGTCCTGCACCACATCGTCGGCATCGCTCAAACTGCCCAGCGTGCTGTACGCGACCCGCCGCAGATAACTCCGATGCTCCTCGAACCGCCGCGCCAACTCCGCCTGATCCGGTACCCCGTGCCGTTCGTCGCTCATTCCTCACCATTTTTCATTAGGCCCATCCGGGCGACCCTCACGAAACAGACGGAACAGACCTCAACACTGTGACATTCGCCCGGTGCGGCACGGTCGCCCGGTGCGGGGCAGCTGGTTCGCATCAGCCTCGGACGACCGCGATCACCGCGGCGGCCACGACGCTCGCGAGCTGTACGGCCTCCGAGAGGTGTACGGCGCGGCGCAGGTCCGCGACGCGTGGGGACGGGCCGTCGCCGAGGGTCGGGCGCATCTCTATGCCGTGCCGGTACTCGGTGCGGCCGCCGAGCCGCACGCCGAGCGCACCGGCCATGGAGGCTTCGGCCACACCGGCATTCGGGCTCGGATGTTTGCGGGCATCGCGTCGCCAC
>NZ_BDAW01000018.1 GCF_001625085.1 Nocardia acidivorans NBRC 108247 | reverse complement strand
CCGCGCGCCCGGAGCCGTGGCAGCAGCCGGAGCCGCAGTGGCAGAACGACTCCCGGCGTCAGCCCGAGCCCTGGCAGAACGGTGCGCGCCAGCCCGAGCCGGAGTGGCAGAACGGCGTACCGCAGCGCCGCCCGCAGGCACAGCCCCCGCAACCTCAGCCCTGGCAGGATCAGGACCGGTGGCACGACGACGAACCCGCCGCCCCGCGCCCGGACGAGACGCGCCGCAACGGGCGCTCCGCCCCCGAACCCGCCCGGGGCGCGGAGTCCGATCGCGGCGGCCTGCCCGCGTGGTCGGCGCGAAGACGCCCGGCGCCCGAACCCGCCGCGCATGATCAGGGTTCTATTCCGACCACCGCCTGGACCTCACCGGATCAGGATCAGCAGCTGGTCTCCGGCGGCACGGTTGCCGGAGATCTGCTGCACAATGCGCTCGAGCGTGAAGACGAACGCGCGGAACGGGATTCGCGACGCGGCGGCAAACGTCGCGCCGGTGCTTCGCGACGCCGCGGCCATGACGATCATCCGGAGCCGGACGAACATCTCACCGATGTTTACTCACCGCTCGACGAGGATGACGAAGACTACGACGACGACGATTACGACGATGAGCCGCGGATCTCCATGGCCGAGCGCTTTTCGGCGGTCACGTCGAAGTTCACCGCGCGCGCCGGATCGCTCACCGCCGGAAGGAAATCCGCACCCGCCCGGGCGGCCGGAAATCGACTGCCGACCGATGACGAGAATCGCCGCCAATGGATGATCCTGGGCGGACAGAGTTTCGGCGCGGCGGTCGCTGGAATGTTGCTGTTCAAGGGTTTCGAGCGCATGTGGGAAATGCTCCCGTGGGTTGCGCTGGCGCTGGCGATGATCGTGATTCTGGGTTTGGTCGCGCTCGTGCGCGTATTGCGGCGCACCGATGACATTTTCAGCACTGTGATTGCCGTCGTCGTAGGCGTCTTTGTGACGCTCGGACCGCTAGCCTTTCTACTCAGTACGAACTGAGCAGGGAGCGGGCAGTGGGGAATAACGCGCAGGGGGCGAACGAAAACCGAGTCGGCCGAAGGGAAGTCCGAATAGGACTCTCCACCGCCTCGGTCTATCCGGAGAACACCGAGGCGGCGTTCCGATACGCGGCCGAACTCGGTTACGACGGCGTCGAATTGATGGTGTGGGCCGAACCGGCCAGCCAGAGCATCTCGACCGTGCAGTCGTTCACGCACAAATACGGGATGCCGGTGCTGGCGGTGCACGCGCCGTGTCTGCTGATCTCGCAACGGGTCTGGGGGTCGGACCCGATCGCGAAGCTCACCCGCAGCGTGCACACCGCCGAGGCGCTGGGCGCGGCCACCGTGGTGGTGCATCCGCCGTTCCGCTGGCAGCGCCGCTACGCCGAGGGTTTCGCCGCGCAGGTGGCCGAATTGGAGAACGCCAGTCCGGTCGCGGTCGCGGTGGAGAACATGTTCCCCATGCGGGTGGACACCCTCTTCGGCCGGGGCGGCGGTTCGGTCAAGCGCCTGGAGCGGCGCGGCGGTCCGGGGCCGTCCATCACCACCTTCAGCCCCTCCTTCGATCCGACCGACACCGGTTTCCGGCACTACACCCTGGACACCTCGCACACCGCGACGGCCGGAGTGGACCCGCTGGCGCTGGCCCGCCGGATGAGTTCGGGGCTGACCCATCTGCATCTGGCCGACGGCCGCGGCGCCGCCACGGACGAGCACCTCATTCCGGGCGAGGGCACCCAGCCGGTGGCCGAACTCTGTGAGCTGTTGCTGGCCAATGATTTCGACGGTCAGGCCGTGATCGAGGTGAATACCCAGATGGCCCGCACCACCATGGATCGCGCCGCCATGCTCCATCGCGCCCTGATCTTCGCGCGTACCCATCTCAACGGTGTCGCCCCGACCCCGACGTCGGCGCCGCAGCCCGAGCCGACCGGCGTCGGCAGCTGAAGTGATTCATCCCACCGGATGGGGAGTTCGCCGGTAGGTCGCTTGTACGCTGTACAAACCGACAGTGGAGAGGACCAGCGGATGACAACGGAGTTGACCGTCGAGCCGGATCAGGCGAGCGCACGCGCCGACGCGCCCTTCAGCCGCGTCTGCACGGTGACCGAACTCCCCTCGGATGATCCCGGCATCGGCCGCTACGCCGGTGTCATCGACCGCATCTGGACCATCGGCAAGAAGCTGCACGGCGGCACCATGGTCGCCGGCAGCGCCGCGGCCGCCACCGAATGGCTGCGCCGCACCGCCCCCGAGCGCGCCGAGATGTTCCCCATCGCCGCCAGCTCCGACTTCCTCGGCGCACCCGATCCGGGCGAGGTCGAGTACGAGGTCCGCACCCGCAAGATCGGCCGCCAGATCTGCCTCATCGACGCGAGCCTGATCCAGCACGGCCGCACCCTGGTGCACACCGCCTTCACGTTCAGTCACCTGGACGACACCGACCCGGTCTACGCCGCCGACCACGCCCAGGACATGTCCGCCGAACCCGATGAGCACGCGCTCGGCTACGGCGACGACAACCCGATGGGCAAGATCGTCCATGTGGCACAGGGCTCTTCGGTCGCACTCGACGCGAAGTGGGCGCGCTTCCTCGCCGGTGAGACCTCCGAACCCCGTCTGCGCCTGTGGATTCGGCCCTTCGACGGTGACGAGCGCGATCCCGACGTCGCGGCCTTCTTCGCCATGATGGCCGCCGACATGTCCCCGCCGGTGCCGATGAACCTCGGCCACTTCGGCTGGGCCCCAACGGTTCAGCTCACCACCTACCTGCGTCGTCGGCCCGCGCCCGGCTGGCTGCGCGTCATCGCGCACGCCCGCGAGGTCGGCGGCCGCATGTTCGACGAGGATCAACTCGTCATCGATTCCACGGGTGCGATCGTCGCGCAGAGCCGGCAGCTGGCCCTCATCCCGCAATCGCAATAAGGTCCCTTCGCACCCACCCACTAACCTTGATTTCCATGACAAGAGTTGCGGTGATCGGTGGAGGCCGGATCGGGGAGGCGTTGCTCGCCGGACTCCTCGAATCCGGGCGGGCGAGTAAAGATCTGGTGGTGGTCGAGCCGGTGCCGGCGCGCGCGGAATTGCTGGCGCAGCGCTTCGGGGTGCGGGTTACCGACGTCGTCGCCGATGCCGCCGTCGGCGCGGATCTGATCGTGATCGCCGTGAAGCCGCAGGATGTGGACGGCGTGGTCACCGAATTGGCCAAGGCTGAGCTCGGTGAGCAGGAGAACGAGGCGGTGATCGTCTCGCTGGCCGCGGGTGTGCCGACCATCAGGTTCGAGGCGAAGCTGCCCGCCGGTTTCCCGGTGGTGCGGGTCATGTCGAACACCCCGATGCTGGTGGGCCAGGGCATGAGCGCCATCGCGCCCGGCCGCTACGCCCGCAAGGAGCAGCTGGCGCTGGTCACCGAGGCGTTGGAGGCGGTCGGCAAGGTCGTCACGGTCTCCGAAGCGCAGATGGACGCGGTCACCGCGGTCTCGGGTTCGGGTCCGGCGTATTTCTTCCTGGTGGTCGAGGCCATGATCGACGGCGCGGTCGGTCTGGGCCTGACCCGCGATGTGGCGACCCAGCTGGTGGTGCAGACCATGCTCGGCTCGGCCGCGCTGCTGGAGGAGTCCAGCCAGTCTGCGGTGGAGTTGCGCGCGGCCGTCACCTCGCCCGCGGGGACCACCGCGGCGGGATTGCGAGAACTGGAGCGGGGTGCGGTGCGCTCGGCGTTCCACGAGGCGCTGAACGCCGCGAAACGCCGTTCCGTCGAACTCGGCGCGAGTGCTGATTAGCCTTACCAGCCAGTAGCTCGTTTGCTGCCGGGGTCCGACTCGCCACAGCAAAGGCTGATTTCTCACACCCGTCGCAGCAACACCACTGGTCCCGCTAAGCTTCAAGGAGCACGTGCGTGTCTGTTCCGCCGGTGGGGAAGCCGGCGGCGCGGGCGTGCCGGAGGTCAGTGGCGCAATGATGTCTGGAAACAGTCAAGCGAGGTCCGCGAACACCCCAGTCAGCGCAGTCGGCGGAAATGTTCTCGGTGGTGGAACCCAGTTCCTCACCGTGGCCGAAGTGGCGAATCTGATGCGGGTATCGAAAATGACGGTGTACCGGCTGGTGCATTCGGGAGAGCTGCCCGCGGTGCGGGTCGGCCGATCTTTCCGGGTGCACGCCAAGGCCGTGCACGACTATCTGGAGACGTCTTACTTCGACGCGGGGTGATCCCTTCGTAAGTCGAGGCGTTGAGCGGAACGAGCGGGTCGGCCCGGTTCCGGGCCACCCGTTTCGTTCGCTCGTCAGTGGCCCGGTAACATGAACCGGCATCCTGTACGTGCCGGTGGTGCCGTCGGGTCCATGTCGGCCCGTTACGGGTAGGACTGTGCAGGGTTGAAAGTGTGCTCCCCGCGAAGGTGGGGGTGACCCGAGAGAACGCGAGGAACAACCCTATGGGTTCTGTGATCAAGAAGCGCCGCAAGCGCATGTCGAAGAAGAAGCACCGCAAGCTGCTTCGCCGCACGCGCGTTCAGCGCAGGAAACTCGGCAAGTAAGCGCTGCGTCGTAGCTGGAAGCCCGTCACCTTCGGTGGCGGGCTTCCAGCCTTTTTTACGGTGACAGAACTCATCGTTAGATCCTGGTTAATACCCTTCGGGGACCCCCGGTCTCGCGGTTACCCTTGGAGCGCGGGAAAACTAGAAATGGGGGCTTGCGAGTGGGATCCGGTGTGACAGGTTCAGGCACCCGGGACGGTTCGGCGCCCAAGATCGTGATGGTGACCGGCGCGAGTCGGTTCTTCGGTGGCAATGTGGTGGCCCGGCTGGCCGCCGATCTCGCCATCGAACGCATTATCGCGGTCGACGCCAAACAACCGAGCCGGGAGTTGCTGCGTCGCATGGGCCGGGCCGAATTCGTTCGCGCCGATATTCGAAATCCGTTGATACGCAAGGTGATCGACGGTAACCAGGTGGATACGGTGGTGCACCCCGCGGCACTGTCGCGCCCGCCCGCGGGCGGCGGCCGCGCGGCCATGAAGGATATGAACGTACTGGGAGCCATGCAATTGTTCGCGGTGTGCCGCAAGGCATCCAGCGTGCGCCGCGTGGTGGTGCGCTCCTCCTCCGCCGTATATGGCTGCAGCGCCAAGGATCCGGTGAAATTCACCGAGGAAATGAGCGCGCGCACCCCACCGCGCGGTTGGTTCGCGCGGGACATGATCGAGGTGGAGGGATTCGTGCGCGGTTTGGCGCGCCGTCGTCCCGATATCTGTACCGCGATATTGCGTTTCCCGCCGATCGTGGGACCGCAGTTGGCGAATCGCGGTGTGCAGTATTTCCGTTCGCCGGTCACGCCCACCATCCTGGGTCGCGACCCGCGTATGCAGCTGCTGCACGAGGAGGACGCGATAGCGTCGCTCACCCATGCCGCGCTGGCCGCCCCGGGCGGCACCTTCAATGTCGCGGGCGACGGCGCCATGGCGTTGTCCCAGGCGATTCGCCGGGCCGGCCGGTTGGAAATGCCGGTGCCCTACTCCATGTTCCGCACCATCGGGCGCACCCTCATGGGTCCGGTGATGCGGGAGTTCACCGCCGAACAGATCGACTATTTTCATTTCGGCTGCGGTCTGGACACCACCAGGATGCGCAGCGAGCTGGGTTTCGAACCGCGCTGGACCACGGTGCAGGCTTTCGACGACTTCATAGGGGGCGCAGCGTTGCGGCCCGTGATCGATCCTCGCTGGATCGACGCCGCAGAGAACAAACTTCTCGGCCTGCTCGGGGCCGGGACGGGAGCACACCAATGAGTGATGTAGCGAAGGTGATTCGACTTCACGACGTGGATATCGAGGCCCGCCATCGGCCGTCGCGGGTCTGGCCGGGGGAGCGGGCCTTGCAGCCGGTGACCTCGCTGACCGATCGGCTCGCCGAGGTGGAGGCCCGACAGCCCAAGTCGCTGAGCGAGATGGTGCGGGGGGCAGTGGTCGAAGGCGTCGGCCGCACCGCCGATTTCGCGCGCCGCCGCCTCACCGGTGACTATCAGGTCGACGAATTCGGTTTGGACGAGCACCTTTTGGAAACGGTGATCCTGCCGTTGCTGCGTCCGCTGTCCGAATTGTGGTTCCGGGTCGAGGTCAATGGCATCGAGAATATTCCGGAGGCGGGCGGTGCGCTGATTGTCGCCAATCACGCGGGCACGGTGCCGATCGACGGCATGATGCTGCAGTTGGCGGTGCACGATAAGCATCCCAAACAGCGCGCATTGCGACTGCTGGCCGCAGATCTCATTTTCGAACTGCCGTTGATCGGTGGTATGGCGCGTAAGGCCGGGCACACCCTGGCGTGCCCGGCCGATGCCGAAAGGCTTTTGCGCGCAGGCGAAGTCGCGGGTGTCTTCCCCGAGGGCTACAAGGGAATCGGTAAGCCGTTCGGCGACCGCTATAAGCTACAGCGTTTCGGCCGCGGCGGTTTCGTCTCGGCGGCGGTGCGCACCGGTGTGCCGATCATTCCGTGCTCGATCGTCGGTTCGGAGGAGATCTATCCGAAGATCGCCGATATCAAGCCGCTCGCGCGTCTGCTCGGTCTGCCGTATTTCCCTGTGACACCGACCTTTCCGCATCTGGGTCCGTTGGGTGCGATCCCGTTCCCGTCGAAGTGGTACATCGAATTCGGTGAGCCGATTCCGACCACCGAATACGAACCGTCGGATGCCGATGATCCGATGACCATGTTCGAGATCACCGATCAGGTGCGCGAAACCATTCAGAGCACGCTGTACAAGAATCTCACCAAGCGGCGTAATCCCTTCACCGGATAGCGTTGGCGGATAACGAATCAGGGTGCGGCCCGGTCCTATTGGACCGGGCCGCACCGCTTTTCACTGGGGAGTTGTGCCCCACCTCGCCGAGAGACCGCATAAGCAACTTGTGTTGACTAGTTCCGGTTAGTCAACTACGGTTGCTTACATGGCCGCTGATGACACATCCCCCGCTCAGGACCCGGCCGACCGGCTCGCCGCCGTGGTGGCCCTGCGACGGCTGGCGGACCAGCTGGAAGACGCCGCCGTCGAACAGGCGATGCGCGCGAATTGGAGTTGGCCGCAGGTCGCCGAGGCACTCGGCGTCACCCGGCAGGCGGTGCACAAGAAACACGCCAAGCGGCTCATCGCCGCGGGCGTCTCGCTGAGGAGGCGACAATGACCGGCTTCGACAAATATCTGCACGCGATCATCACCCGCGGGTCCGAATACGCTCGAGTCGATGGATCGGCGACCATCGAGGCCCAGCATCTGCTGCTCGCGATCGCGGCCGAGGCGGACCCCGGCACCGATCGAATCCTGACCGCCGCCGGTGTGACCGAGTCCGGCATCCGGGCCGCACTGGACCGCGAATTCGAACACAGCCTGGCGGCGGCCGGGGTGTCGGTCGCCGATTACGCACCGCCGCAACCGCGTCCGGCCGCCGAACGCCCGAAGAATATCGGCGCTTCGGTCAAACTCGCGCTCGACCGCACCTTCACGACCGTCAGCCGCAGCCGGGTACGCCCCGAACATCTGTTGCTCGGCATTCTGCGCGCGGAGGTCGGCACCGTGCCCCGGGCACTCACCCTCGCGGGTATCGACCTCCCGGACCTGCGTGCGCGTATCGAACGCGAACTCTCCGAATATCACGTGTGAAAGGCGATTTGCGATGCACACCGATACGGTCGTGCTCGATGTCGAGGGCCTGCGCATGCGCTACGGCAGCACCGATGTCCTGCACGATGTGACCTTCTCGGCCCGGCGGGGCGAGGTGCTCTGCCTGCTCGGACCCAATGGCGCGGGCAAGACCACCACCATCGAGATCATGGAGGGGTTCCGGCTGCGCTCCGCCGGTCGGGTCGAGGTGCTCGGCACGGATCCCGCACGCGCGGGGGAGGATTGGCGGGCGCGGGTCGGAATCGTCCTGCAATCCTGGCGTGACCACGGTAAGTGGCGGGTCCGGGAACTGCTGGCGCATCTGGGCCGGTACTACGCCGGGTACGCCACCGCGGCGATCGAACGCCCTTGGGACGCAGACTAATTGGTGGCCGCGGTGGGCCTCGCCGAACAGGCGGATCGCAAGGTGCGCATGCTCTCGGGCGGGCAGCGCCGTCGATTGGACGTGGCGATCGGTCTGGTCGGCCGCCCCGAATTGGTATTCCTGGACGAACCCACCGCCGGGCTGGACCCGATAGCCCGCCGCGCGTTCCACGAACTCATCGAGAGGTTGGCCGCCGAGGGCGAAACCACCATCGTGCTGACCACCCATGATCTGGCCGAGGCCGAGAGACTGGCCGACCGGATTCTGGTGCTGGACGCGGGCCGGATCATCGCGGACGGCACCGCCGCCGAACTCGCCGCGCAGATCGCCGGGGCCGACGAGGTGCGCTGGGTGCGTGCCGGACAGCGCTTCCGGCAGCACACCGCCGATTCGACGGCCTTCGCGTTCGACCTGTTCCAGCGGTACGGCACCGCGATCGAAAACCTGGAAATCCGCCGGGCGTGTCTGGAGGACACCTATCTCGCACTGGTGCACCGGGCCGAAACCGCCGCGGCCCTCGACGCCGAGGAGGCGGCCTGATGAACCCCACCGCCCGCGCCTGGCGGATCGGCTGGTCCCGCGGCCTGATCGAACTGCGGCAGTCCTTCACCAATGGCGAGGAACTGTTCAGTCATTTCCTCTGGCCGGTACTCATGGTGACCACCCTGTTCTTCCTGCGCGATGTGACCTTCGGCCAGACCGGATTCGCGCTGGGCGCATTGGTGCTGCCGAGCATTCTGGGCATGAACGCGGCCATGTCGATGGTCAGCATGAGTCAGCAGCTCACTGCCGACCGTGAGGACGGAACCCTGTTGCGCGCCAAGGCGACACCGCACGGGATGGCCGGCTATCTGATCGGCCGGATCGTGTCGGTCTCGGCTGGGCTGCTCGCCGATCTGGCCATCTTCCTGATTCCCGCGCTGTTCATCATTTCCGGGCTCGCCATCGGTGACCCCACCGCCTGGCTCACGCTGGCCTGGGTGCTGGCGCTGGGTTTGATGGCGACCCTGCCGATCGGCGCGGTGCTGGGTTCGATATTCACCAGTGCGCGCGGTCAGGGCCTGCTCACGCTGCCCGTGCTGGGCGTGATCGCGATCTCCGGAATCTTCTATCCGATTGCGGCGCTACCGATGTGGGTGCAGGTGATCGCCCAGGTATTTCCGATCTACTGGCTCGGCCTGGGCATGCGCTCGGCACTGCTGCCCGACATTGCGGTGACCGTCGAACTCGGCGATTCCTGGCGACATCTGGAAACCATTGCGGTACTGGGTGTTTGGGCAGTGCTGGGGCTGCTGATCGCACCCGTGGTGCTACGCCGAATGGCCCGGCGGGAGTCGGGAACCAGTGTGGCGCAACGACGTGAGAAGGCGCTGCGGCGCGTATGAGCGCGGCGGAGTCGCCGTCGCGGAGCGCGCCGAGCCCTAGCTCGCGCGCGCTTCGCGTTTGCGGCTGATGACCGCGGCCGCCGCGCCACCGGCCGCGCCGAGTGCGAGTGCGGTGGGCACGCCGACCTTCGCGGCCTTGCGGCCGGTGCGGAAGTCGCGGATTTCCCAGCCGCGATTCTTGGCTACCTCGCGCAGATCCGCGTCCGGATTGATGGCCACGGCCGTGCCGACCAGCGAGAGCATGGGCACATCATTGTGGCTGTCCGAATAGGCGGTGCACCGCTTGAGGTTCAGGCCCTCGCGAATGGCCAGGGTGCGGACCGCGTGCGCCTTGCCGAGCCCGTGCAGGATATCGCCGACCAGGCGGCCGGTGAACACGCCGTCATGGCTCTCGGCGACCGTGCCGAGCGCGCCGGTGAGTCCGAGCCGTTTGGCGATGACCTGCGCCAGCTCCACCGGTGTCGCGGTGACCAGCCACACCTGCTGTCCGGCGTCCAGGTGCATCTGGGCGAGCGCGCGGGTGCCGGGCCAGATCTTGTCGGCGATGATCTCGTCGTAGATCTCCTCGCCGAGGGCGGCGAGTTCGGCGGTGGGGCGCCCGGCGATGAACTCCAGGGCGCGCTCCTTACCGCTGGACATATCGGCGCTGTTCTCTTTGCCGGTGACCCGGAATTTGACCTGCTTCCAGGCGATGTCGACCAGGTCGGAGGTCTTGAAGTACTTGCGGGCGGCGAGCCCGCGCGCGAAGTGCACGATGGACGCGCCCTGCACCATGGTGTTGTCCACATCGAAGAACGCCGCGGCCGTGAGATCGCGCGGTATCGAGGGACGGGGTTCGTCGTACAGCGCCAGTTCGGCGTCGTGCAGCGCGAGGGCGGCGTCGGCGCTGGCCTCACCGGCCAGGTTGGCACGCACCTCTTCCTCGCTGGGTCCGAACGGGCTGCGGGTGATTCTGGTGAACTGGTCCTGTAGACCCTGTCCCCAGCGGGCCGGGAATTCCCCGAATCGGCCCGCGATCAATCCCGACCGTGAGTCCTTCGAACCCGTTCCGGCCTCTTTCGATCGTTCCGGCACCAGTACCTCCGCCTGTTAGCGCGAACAATGTCCACAGTAACGCCCAGGGGTGACGCTGACGTAGACGGCGAACGACATGACGGGTGTTGAATATTCGATATGAGCGTTCCCACCCATTCGGTGACCCTGTTGACGCGGGCCGGCTGCGGACTCTGCGCGGTCGCGCTGGAGCAATTGCGGCCGATCTGCGCCGAGTTCGATGTCGAGATCGCGCTCGTGGATGTGGACGAGGCCGCGGCCACCGATCCCGGCCTGCGCGCGGAGTACGGCGATCGATTGCCGGTGGTGCTGTTGAACGGCCGCGAACACAGCTATTTCGATGTGGACGAACCGCGCTTGCGCGCCGATCTCGCGCGTTGAAACAGCGGGTCGTCCGGTTCGCTCCCCGAGCGGCCCGACGCCACCCCGTAACCGGGTGTTCGAGTGTTCGATTCCCGGCGCGTTGCATGGCGGGTTCGGGTTGTGCGGGGTTGAATGAATCCCGGGGCAGGAGGCCCCCGGCAAAGTGACTGAATTCACCGACTTTGTGCAGGGCTTCACAAGCGGTTACGGTGGTGGCACGCAACCCCGCCCTCAGCGGAAGCGACCCCGAACCCCTGACTCGACCTCGTCTGTTATGACCGCCCCGTGACGGTCACCGGCGTCGGGTCACACAAGAACCCGGACACTCACCCCGGCCGGACGAGGAGCGCAAGCGACGTGACAGAGCAGCATGAGACGCCGCAGAGTGGTGTCTCGGCCAAGGCTCTGCAGAAGGACATCCCGCAGGCCACGGTGGCGCGGCTGGCCACCTATCTCCGGGTTCTCGCCGTGCTCGCCGACGATGGTGTTGCCATCGTATCGAGTGAGGAACTGGCTGTCGCGGCGGGTGTCGGTTCCGCCAAGTTGCGCAAGGATCTTTCCTTCCTCGGACCCAACGGTGTTCGCGGTGTCGGGTACGACGTGATCAAGCTGCGCGACCGCATCGAGGATGTGCTCGGACTATCCGAGGGACATCGGGTGGTGCTGGTCGGCGCGGGTCATCTGGGCCGGGCGCTGGTCGGTTACGGCGGTTTCCGGCGGCGCGGTTTCGCCATGGTCGGACTGTTCGACAACGATCCGGCGGTCATCGGCACCACGGTGTGCGGACTGCCGGTGCGCGATGTGTCCGAACTGACCGATGCGGTGGCGGTATTGGAGCCGACCATCGCGGTCATCACCACGCCGGACGCCGCCGCACAGGGCGTCTGCGATCGGCTGGTCGCGGCGGGCGTGCTGTGCATTCTGAGCTTCTCGCCGGTGGCGCTGGACGCGCCGCCGCACGTGGAGGTGCGGCGGGTAGATCTGGCCGTGGAGATGCAGTTGCTCTCCTTCGAGCTGGCCCGCAACGCGGAGGCCACCCAAGAGGCGGTGGCCGCCGTGGGCGATTCGGTGGGCGTGATCTACACGCCGGAGGCAACCAGCAAGGGAGCGGTGGTCCAGCCATGAGTGTGCTTCTCGTCGGGATCTCACATCGCAGCGCGCCGGTTGCGGTGCTCGAGAAGATCGCGATCACCGAGCACGATCGGCCCAAGCTGACCGAGAAGATGCTGGCCTCCAGCCACGTCTCCGAAGCCATGATCGTCTCCACCTGCAATCGCGTGGAGATCTACGCCGTCGTCGATGCCTTCCACCCCGCGCTCGGCGAGATCAGCGAATTGCTGACCAAGCATTCCGGGCTGCCGCTGCCCGAACTCACCAAGCACGCGTACGTCCGCTACGCCGAGGCCGCCGCCGAACATCTCTTCGCGGTCGCCTCCGGACTGGATTCGATGGTGGTGGGCGAGCAGCAGGTGCTCAGCCAGATTCGCGCCGCCTACGCCGCCTCGGATTCCCAGCAGGCCGCCGGGCGCACCCTGCACGAGCTGGCCCAGCATTCGCTGCGGGTCGGCAAGCGGGTGCATTCGGAGACCGGGATCGACCGCGCGGGCGCGTCGGTGGTGTCCGTGGCGCTGGATCGCGCGCGGCTGGTGCTCGGTCCGCTCGAGGGCCGCACCGCGCTGGTACTGGGCGCGGGCGCCATGGGCGGGCTCGCGGTCGCGCAGCTGGCGCGGGCCGGGGCCGGCCGCATCATCGTGGTGAACCGGACGCTGGAACGCGCTGAGCGACTTGCCAATACGGCCACCACCATGCACGGCGTCGCCGCCGAGGCGATGGATATGGACCGGTTGGTCGAGGCCATGGCCGCGGCCGAGGTCGTGGTCACCTGTACCGGCGCGGTCGGCACCGTGGTCAGCATCGCCGATGTGCACCATGCGCTTTCGGCTCCCGGCGCGAGCGAGCAGCTGGTCATCTGCGATCTGGGCCTGCCCCGCGATGTGGATCACGCGGTGGCCGGACTGCCGGGCGTCACCGTCATCGATATGGAGACGCTGCAGCGCGATCCGTCGGCCGGCGCGGCCGCCGCCGACACCGCCGCCGCGCGCACCATCGTCGCCGACGAACTCACCAAATACCTTGCCGGACAGCGTATGGCCGAGGTCACCCCGACCGTGGCCGCGCTGCGGCAAATGGCCGCCGATGTGGTCGAGGGCGAGCTGTTGCGGCTGGATTCGCGACTACCCGGGCTGGACGCCACCCATCGCGAAGAGGTGGCGCGCACCGTGCGCCGCGTGGTCGACAAACTGCTGCACGCGCCGACGGTGCGGGTCAAGCAGTTGGCCTCCACGCCCGGCGGGGACAGCTACGCCGAGGCGCTGCGGGAGCTATTCGAACTCAAACCCGGTGCGGCGCAGGCGGTTGCGGCTCCGATGGAGATCTCCACGCCGGCCGGCGTGCTGGCCGACGATTTCACCGCCGCCCATTCGGGGGACGAACAGGGGCTGACCGCATGACCGGAGCGATGGTGCAGGACACACAGACAGGGCGGGAAGCCGTGCCGGACACAATGCGTGGAACCGTCGACGCGCCGTGGCGCATCGGTACCCGAGGCTCGCTGCTGGCCCTGACCCAGGCCGGGCATGTCCGCGATGAGCTCATCGCCGCCGGTCAGCAGGCCGAGCTGGTGATCGTCAAGACCGCGGGCGACCAGTCCTCCGCACCGGTGCAGACCATCGGCGTCGGCGTCTTCACCGCCGCGCTGCGCGACGAATTGGCCGCGGGCACGGTCGATATCGCGGTGCACTCGTACAAGGATCTGCCCACCGCGCAGGACCCTCGCTTCGAGATCGCGGCCATTCCGGCGCGCCAGGATCCGCGCGATGCCCTGGTGGCGCGCGACGGTCTGGTGCTGGGCGAGCTGCCCGCGGGCTCGCGTATCGGCACCTCCGCCCCGCGCCGCGCCTCCCAGCTGCTGGCCCTGGGCCTCGGCCACGAGATCGTGCCGCTGCGCGGCAATCTCGACACCAGACTTGCCAAAGTAGCCAATGGTGAACTCGATGCCGTCGTGGTGGCCCGGGCCGGGCTGGCCCGCATCAACCGCCTCGACGCCGTGACCGAATCGCTGGAGCCGGTGCAGATGCTGCCCGCCCCCGCGCAGGGCGCGCTCGCGGTCGAATGCCGCAGCGAGGACACCGAACTCGTGACCATCCTGTCCGCCCTCGACGATGCCGGCACCCGTGCCGCCATCACCGCCGAGCGGGCGCTGCTGGCCGAACTGGAGGCGGGTTGCACCGCCCCGATCGGCGCGCTGGCCGAGGTCGTCGAATCCCTCGACGATGACGGCCGGGTGGTGGATGAACTGTCGCTGCGCGGTTGCGTGGCGGCGATCGACGGCTCGGACACCATCCGGGCCTCCGTGGTCGGCTCGCTCGCGGATGCCGCGGAATTGGGCCGTGCACTGGCGCGTGAGCTCTTGGAGCTGGGGGCGCGCGACCTGCTCAGTGACCCCGGGGATGGCAGCCCGGTGGCCGAGCAATCCGACGACAGCAGCAATCCCAGCCCAATGGAGAATATTCGATGAGTGAGCGCAGCGAACGAATCACGGACACAGCGCCCGCGGGCATCGCTGCGCCGAGCGCCAGCGAGGTGCAGCGATGAGCCGAGCGACGAAGAAGCACCCCGGCCGGATCCTTTTCGTAGGGTCCGGGCCCGGTGATCCTGCGCTGCTGACCGTGCGCGCCCGTGAGGTGCTCGCGCGGGCGGAGCTCGCGTTCACCGACCCGGATGTCGACAAGGGCGTGCTCGCCCTGATCGGCACCGCCTCCGAGCCGGGACCCGACGGGCAGTTGCCCGTCGATGTGCGCCCGGCGCTCGGTGATGCCGCCGAGGTCGCCAAGACGCTGATCGCCGAGGCCCGCAACGGCTTCGACGTGGTGCGCCTGGTCTCCGGTGACCCGCTGACCACCGATTCGGTGATCCAGGAGGTCAATGCCGTCACCCGCTCGCACCTGATGTTCGAGGTGCTGCCCGGGCTGTCGGCCGGAACCACGGTGCCCGCCTACGCGGGCATCGAATTGGGCTCCAGCCACACCGAGGTCGATGTGCGCGGTGAGGTGGACTGGGCGGCCGTCGCGGCCGCGCCCGGTCCACTGGTGCTGCACGCCACCTCCGGACATCTGGCCGAGACCGCCAGCGCGCTGGTGGAGCACGGGATGGCCCCGCAGACCCCGGTGGCGGTGACCGTGCGCGGCACCACCCGGCAGCAGCGCACCATCGACGCCACCCTCGCGACGTTGAACAACGCGGCCTCGGAAATGGTCGGCCCGCTTGTCGTCACCGTCGGCAAAGAGGTCGAGAAGCGCGCCAAGACGTCCTGGTGGGAGTCGCGGGCGCTGTACGGCTGGACCGTCCTGGTGCCGCGCACCAAGGAGCAGGCGGGCGAGATGAGCGAGAAGCTCGTCATGCACGGCGCGATTCCGATGGAGGTCCCGACCATCGCCGTCGAGCCGCCGCGCAGCCCCGCGCAGATGGAGCGCGCGGTCAAGGGTCTGGTCGACGGCCGCTACCAGTGGGTGGTGTTCACCTCCACCAACGCGGTGCGCGCGGTGTGGGAGAAGTTCGGCGAATTCGGTTTGGACGCACGGGCTTTCTCCGGGGTGAAGATCGCCTGCGTGGGCGAGGCCACCGCGGAGAAGGTGCGCTCGTTCGGCATCAATCCGGAGCTGATCCCCAGCGGTGAGCAGTCCTCCGAGGGCCTGCTGGCCGACTTCCCGCCCTACGACGACGTTTTCGATCCGGTGAACCGGGTGCTGTTGCCGCGCGCCGATATCGCCACCGAAACCCTGGCCGAGGGTCTGCGCGACCGCGGCTGGGAGATCGACGATGTCACCGCGTACCGCACCGTGCGGGCCTCCCCGCCCCCGGCGGAGACCCGCGAGATGATCAAGACCGGCGGTTTCGACGCGGTGCTGTTCACTTCGTCCTCCACCGTCCGCAATCTGGTCGGCATCGCCGGAAAGCCGCACGCCCGCACCATCGTCGCCTGTATCGGTCCCAAGACCGCCGAGACGGCGATCGAATTCGGCCTGCGCGTGGACGTTCAGCCCGAGACCGCCCAGGTCGGCCCGCTCGTCGAGGCGCTCGCCGAGCACGCCGCCCACCTGCGTGCCGAGGGTCTGCTGCCCCCGCCGCGCAAGAAGAGCCGTCGCAGCCGCTGATCCGGCCAGTCGACCCCGATCGGCCCCCGCCTGCGAGGCGGGGGCCGATCAACTTCCGCCTGGAAAACATTGCCCATGGAAGTAACGGCATTTCACATTTCGAGGCCCGGCTTACTGTTCGCATGATGAAGCGAATTATGGTGAATGTAATTGGGGCCGCAGCCTTTTCGAGCGGAATTCTGATGGCGGCAATGGGTTCCGCGGCGGCCGCGCCGCAGGGCATTCCGCCCGAATCCGCGCCCATCGCGGATTCGGGCACCGGTTCCGCGACCGGTTCCGCGCAACTCCTGCTCAAATGTCTGAGCAGCGGTTCCTCGGTGGCCCCCGGCGACTCGATGGGATTCCCGGCGCTCTGTCGTTGACCTCTTCGCCGTCGATGTGTGCCGGATGGTCCGGCTCGCCGGGAAGGCGGGCCGGACCGATGGGGCGGGATCAGCGCTGGGCGGCCATCATTCGCCGGACCATACGGCAGGTGGCGTCCGAGGGCCAGTGCACGCCGACGAAATCGGCTGTCTCCCTGATCTTTTCGTTGGTGGCCTGCTCCGGGGCGAAGGTGCCCGCGTCCAGCAGGGCGATGGCCAGGCGCATGGCCTTGATGCGCCGATTGTGTGAGATGTACCAGGAGCGCGGGCGGCCCGCGGGTAGTGGTTGCTTGATGAGCGGGCGCCAGGCGTGATCGATCACGTCCCCCTTCTTGGGCACCGCGGCCTCATCGGACATGTTTGTCTTGCTGGACATGTTGGGTACGGCTGCAAGCACGACCAATCCTCCCTGTCGCGATCAGAGTTCGCGGGGCGGAATCTCCCCGTGATCTCTTCGAACACATCTTCGATTCTACTCGGGGGTACCGACAAAGTCCGCTGCTCACAAAGGTTTACGGGATATCAGCGGCCAACCTCCGGAGGCCCCCGCGACGGGCGCGCGGCACGGGCATATCATCGCCCTATGACCGGAATGGACCGCCCCCGGCGGTTGCGCCGCACCCCAGCTCTGCGCCGCCTGGTGGCTGAAACCACACTGCAGCCACGGCAATTGGTGCTCCCCATGTTCGTCGCCGACGGGCTCACCGAACCTCGTGAAATCTCTTCCATGCCCGGCGTTTTCCAGCATTCGATGGATTCGCTGCGCAAGGCCGCGGTGGAGGCCGTCGCGGCGGGCGTCGGCGGACTCATGCTGTTCGGCGTGCCACGGCCCGAGGACAAGGACGCCGACGGCAGTCAGGCCAGTGATCCGAACGGCATTCTGAATCGCGGACTCCGGGCGCTGGTCAACGAGGTCGGCGGGTCGACGGTCGTGATGGCCGACACCTGCTTGGACGAATTCACCGATCACGGCCACTGCGGTGTCCTCGGCGCGGACGGCGGCGTCGACAATGACGCCACGCTGCGCCGCTATGTCGAGATGGCGGTCGCGCAGGCCGAGACCGGCGCGGATCTGCTCGGCACCAGCGGCATGATGGACGGTCAGGTCGGTGCGATTCGCGAGGGCCTGGACGCGGCCGGACATATCGACACCGCGATCCTGGCCTACGCCGCCAAATACGCCTCCGCCTTCTACGGTCCCTTCCGGGAGGCGGTCGGCTCCTCGCTGGAGGGCGATCGCCGTACCTACCAACAGGATCCGGCCAATCGCCGCGAGGCCATCCGCGAGCTGGAGCTCGATCTCGCCGAGGGCGCGGATATCGTCATGGTGAAGCCCGCCATGTCGTATCTGGACATCCTGCGCGATGTCGCCGATCGCTCCACGGTGCCGGTGGCGGCGTATCAGATCTCGGGCGAGTACGCGATGATCACCGCCGCCGCGCAGAACGGCTGGATCGATCGCCGCGGCGCGATTCTGGAGTCGCTCCTGGGTATTCGGCGCGCGGGAGCGGATATGGTGCTCACCTACTGGGCCACCGAAGCCGCGCACTGGCTTGGCTGAACAGGCTCTCCCCGCGGTGAATTCGATGATCCCCCCGACGGGCGCGCGCCCGGTGCCCGAGGACGTGCGCACCTCCTGCCAACTCTGGTGCGCGGCACTGGCGCTCGGCGTGGTGCAGGTGGTCGCGGTGCTGCTCGCCCAGCTGGGGCAGCGCGGGGAGCTGGCGCGGGAGATGGTCGAGCGCGCGGCGGGCACCGCGCAGCCGGTGACCTTGGCGCAGGCGCGATTACAGGTGCTGGTGGGGCTCACCGTGATCGCACTGCTGTGGTTGGCGCTCAATGGCGCGGGCGCGGCCGTGGTGTATCAGCTGTGGCGTGGAAAGAACTGGGCGCGTGCGGTTCTGACCGGGTACGCGTTCTTCCTGGCGCTCGGCGCGGGTTTGGCGATTATCGGCAAGAGCACGCTGTCGGGGGTGGCGGGCATGGTCGCCGGGGGCGCCTCGATCGTGCAGGCGGTGCTCGCCGGCGGTGCCGTATTCCTTTGCCACCGAATCGATTCGGAGCCGTTCTTCCGGCCCGGACCGCGATGAGTACTGCGAAGTTTGTTACAAGCCTACTACCGGGTATGGTGAGGGCTGTCACAAAGAGTTCGGGAACCGGACGTCGCTCGTCATGCGTTAGACCATGGCCTGTTCGACACCGGAGAGGCGGAGGCAATGATGCGAGTGGTTATCCAGCAACCACACAGCCTTCGGCGCGATGTGCTGGGGTTGAGCCTGCTGTTCCTGTTCGGACTGCTCACCCTCGCCGTGCTGTTGATCCCGGGTCTGCTCGCCTGAGCGCAATGCGCCGCTCGTCCGGTTCGCGTGGTCCCGCTAGGTTCTACCTATGAGTGACCCCGCCGAGAACGTGCTGTTCTCCGAGCCCGGTGCGCGCTATCGCACCATCGCGTACGGTCCCGTGCTGTGTGCGATCGTGCTGGGGCTGGAGGTCATTCGCGGCGGTCAGGCGCACTGGTTCGGGCTGATCTTCTGCGGGTTGCTGCTGGCCGGGTTCGTCTGGTTGCAGGTGATCGCCGGTAAGCGGCACATCAGCGTCGAACTCACCCCCGACACGCTGCGCGAGGGCACCGAAACGCTGCCGCTGCGCAACATCGCCCAAGTGTTGCCCGAGATCGATGAAGAGTCCTGGGATGATGTGGACTGGGAATCGGCGCGCGCACTCGGCGAACTCACCGGGGTGCCGCGGCGGCGCAAGGGCATCGGGGTGAAACTGCGCGACGGCAGCCTGGTGCAGGCGTGGGCGCGGGATCACCACACCCTGCGGGCCGAACTCACCGCGGCGGTCGCGGCGCTGGACGGTTCCGGTGTGCCGGTGGCCGAGGCCGATTCCGCGCCGGCGGCCGACGCCGGAACGGCCGAGGGTGACCAAGGGAAGGAGGCGCGGTGATGCGATGGCTCGCCGTGCTCGCCGAACTCGGCCTGGCCGTCCTGATCGCGGCGGCCGCGATCTGGTGCTGGCGCAATGGGGTGCACACCACCTGGTTCAAGCCCACCGGCGATGCGCCGGGCTTCTCGGCGACCCGGTACTCGGGGCCGTGGCTGGCGGGGTCCGCGGCGGTCATGATCATCGCCGGACTGCTCGGCATCGACGGGGTGGCCAGGGCGCTGCGTCCGACACGCCGGGTGCCGGTGCGCGAAGATCGCTGATCACCGGTTTCCGCAATTGCGCGGGCGGACAATGGAGTCCATGACGCAGCTGCCGATTATGTCGTTCTCCTGGTTGGACCTACTACCGCCCCAGTTGAATTGCCTGTTCAGTACCGGCTGGGCCGCATTCTGCCTCGGGGTGCCGCTGTCCTAGCGGCACCCGTACGACTCACTCCCAGTTCTGGTAAATATCCAGCACTCGTCCACCGCGCGTTCCGGGTGCATTGAAATAGACCACGACGGAGCCGTCGGGGTGGTCGGCGGCCTCCATCACCACCTGCCGCAGCGAGGCATGGACGCCACCGCTGCCGTCCTTGTAGATATTGGTGTCCGGTTTCAGGCCCGCACCCATCCGGCTCAGCGGTACGAACATGCTCACCACCGCCGGAATCGGGCCGCCCGCCAGCGCCGCGGTCTCGTCGTGCGACAGCGCCATTCCGATTCGCCCCTGATCGGGCTGCACGATCGGCGCGCCCGCGCTCGCCACCCCGGCCCCCAGGATCAGCCCCGCCGAGATTCCCACCGTCACCACCACTGGTCCCGCACCGATCCGCATACCGTTCAGCCCTTCCTCGATGCCGCTGCCTGAGTCGTGAGATTACGCATCAGCAACTCTTCAGCGATCGATGTTGCGCCCGAACGACTCCGGCGTGTTGTTCTCCGTCGGTCCGGGTGCGGCGCTGTCACCTGCGATGACGCTCCGGACGCCGTAGCGGATGCGGCCCGGGCGCACAGATGCGAAGATGACAGGTTCGATGTGGGACAACCCACTCTCCTACACCCTGTCGTCGACGGGCTTGCGGGCGGCTGAGAGACTGGGTGCCGTGAGTTCTTCTCCGCGTGTGAGCCGGGCGTCGGTGCCGGTCTCAGCCCAGCTTTTCGAACGCGCCGCGGCGGTCATTCCGGGTGGGGTGAATTCGCCGGTGCGAGCCTTCAATTCGGTGGGCGGGACGCCGCGGTTCATCGCCTCCGCGAGCGGGTACACGCTGACCGATGCCGATGGCAACGACTACGTGGACCTGGTGTGTTCCTGGGGTCCGATGATTCTCGGGCACGCGCATCCGGAGGTCGTGGAGGCCGTGCGGCGGGCCGCGGGCGGTGGTCTGTCGTTCGGCGCGCCCACCGAGGCGGAGATCGAACTGGCCGAGGCCATCGCGGCGCGGGTCGAGCCCGTCGAGCGGGTGCGCCTGGTGAACTCGGGCACCGAGGCCACCATGAGCGCGGTTCGGCTGGCGCGCGGCTACACCGGCCGCAGCAAGATCATCAAGTTCAGCGGTTGCTATCACGGGCATGTGGACGCCCTGCTCGCCGATGCAGGATCCGGCCTCGCGACCCTGGGCCTGCCCACCTCGCCCGGTGTCACCGGCGCGCAGGCGGCCGACACCATCGTGCTGCCGTACAACGATCTCGCGGCCGTGGCGGCGGCTTTCGCCGCGCATCCCGGGCAGATCGCCTGCGTCATCACTGAGGCGGCGGCGGGCAATATGGGTGCGGTCGCACCGCTGCCCGGATACAACGCGGGCCTGCGCGAACTGACCGCGAACGATGGCGCGCTGCTCATCATGGACGAGGTCATGACCGGTTTCCGGGTGAGCCCCTCGGGGTGGTACGGCCTGGAGGGCGTCGCGGGCGACCTCTACACCTTCGGCAAGGTGATGAGCGGCGGCCTGCCCGCCGCCGCCTTCGGCGGTCGCGCCGAGATCATGAACCGGCTGGCACCGCTCGGCCCGGTCTATCAGGCGGGCACGCTGTCCGGGAATCCGGTCGCGGTGGCGGCGGGCCTGGCCACGCTGCGCGCCGCCGACGCCGAGGTCTACGCCGCGCTCGATCGCAATGCCGCGCGGCTCGGCGCACTGCTCGGTGACGCGCTCACGGCCGAGGGCGTCCGGCATCAGGTGCAATTCGCAGGCAATATGGTGAGCGTGTTCTTCGCCGACACCCCGGTCACCGACTATGCCGCCGCCAAGGCGGCCGAGACCTGGCGTTTCCCCGCCTTCTTCCACGCCCTGCTCGATGCCGGTGTGTACGCGCCGCCGAGCGCCTTCGAGGCATGGTTCGTCTCCGCGGCACTCGACGAGGACGCATTCGACCGCATCGCCGCCGCCCTCCCCGCCGCCGCGCGTGCCGCGGCAGCCGCCACCCCCGAAGGATCCGCCGCGTGACCTCCCAATCCGACACCGGTCTACCCGCCCCCGGGCCCCATCCGGCCCCGCTCACCCCCGCCGAAGCTTCCCGCCTGCTGGACTCCATCCGTCAGGCCGAGGACGAGCTCGCCGAGACCGGCGAGCTCATCGCCGTCGCTCCGGCGGACGAAACCCCCGCGCCCGCAACTGATTCCGCCGATGCGCCGAATGACTCGAGCGTGCAGCCGCCGCTGACCGCGGTGGCGGAGGCCGCCGCGGCCGCCGCCGAGCCCGAGTCGTCGGCCGCCGTCGTCGACGAAGCGGCCGATGCCGCCGCCGAGGTCGAAACGGCCGGAGGGTATTTCGCCGCGGATGTCGCATTCGCCGCCGAGTCCGAAATCGGTGTGCAGGATCTCCCGAAAATCGTCGCCGACGAGGGTGAGGCTGGATCCGGCCACTCCTCCGCCGCGGGCGAGTCCCCTGCCCCGGCCGATACGGGTG
>NZ_BDAW01000017.1 GCF_001625085.1 Nocardia acidivorans NBRC 108247 | reverse complement strand
CCGGTGCGGGCGAATCAGCTCTTGCCGCAAGCGGTTTCGTACTGCCCGGCGATGTCGCCGATGATGTCGAGACCATCGTGCACGTCATGCGGCACGGTGAGGTGCACAATCCCAAGGGGATTCTCTACGGTCGCCTGCCCGGCTTCCAGTTGTCGGTGACGGGACGGTCGCAGGCGCAGGCCGTGGCGCGTTCGCTGGCCGATCACGATATCGCGCTGGTGGTGGCCTCACCGCTGCAGCGGGCGCAGGAGACCGCGGAACCCATTGCGCTGCACCATGATCTGGTGATCCGCACCGATGACAATCTGATCGAGGCCGGGAACACCTTCGAGGGCCTGCGGGTGTCGATGAGTGACGGCGCGCTGCGCAAGCCGCGGCACTGGTGGAAGATGCGCGATCCGTTCACCCCGTCCTGGGGCGAGCCGTATCTGCAGATCGCGCACCGCATGCTGGCCGCGGTGAACAAGGCCCGGGTCGAGGCGGCCGGTCGGGAGGCCGTTCTGGTCTCGCATCAGCTGCCGGTGTGGACGCTGCGCCGCTTCCTGCAGGGCCAGCGCCTGTGGCACGACCCGCGCAACCGGCAGTGCTCGCTGGCCTCCATGACTTCGCTTGTGTACCAGGGCGATACGTTGATCGATATCGTGTACAGCGAACCCGCGGGCGCCTCGGATCCCAAGGTGACGGGGGCATGAGCGGAACCGCGTCCGGCACCCTCGCACGCACCGTGTCGACGCTGCTGGCGAGCCTGTCCCTGGTGGCGGTGCTCGCCGGTTGTTCGACCGCGGGTAAGGACGCGGTAGCGCAGGGCGGGACCTTCGATTTCGTCTCGCCCGGCGGTAAGACCGATATCTTCTACAATCCGCCGGAGTCGCGCGGCACCATCGGCAAGCTCTCGGGCCCCGATCTCATGACCGCCGGGAAGACCACCTCGGTGGACGACTTCCCGGGCAAGGTCGTGGTGATCAATATCTGGGGTCAGTGGTGTGGGCCCTGCCGTGCGGAAGCGCCTGCGCTGGAACAGGTTTACGACGCCACCAAGGATCAGGGCGTCGCCTTCCTGGGGATCAACGTGCGGGACAACCAGCAGGACAAGGCGCAGGATTTCGTCACCGACAACAAGGTCGGCTATCGGTCGATCTACGACCCGTCCATGCGCAGTCTGCTCGCGCTCGGCGGCAAGTTCCCGACCAGCGTCATCCCGACCACCATCGTGCTGGATCGGCAGCATCGGGTCGCGGCGGTGTTCCTGCGCTCGCTGCTCGCGACCGATCTGCAGCCGGTCGTGCAGAACCTGGCCGAGGAAGGTCGGCAGTGACCGTGACAGTCCTTGCCGGCGTGGGTGATTCGTTCCAGCAGACCGCCGCAACCGGGCCGCTGCTGCTCGCGCTCGGCGCCTGCGTGTTGGCCGGGCTGGTGTCGTTCGCCTCACCGTGCGTGGTGCCGCTGGTGCCGGGTTACCTGTCCTATCTCGCGGGTGTCGTCGGTGCGGAAGCGCCGCCCGTCACCGTCGAATCCGCCCGGCGCACCGCGGTCGCCGAACGCAATCGCGGGCGGATGCGGGTGGCGGGTGCGGCGGGGCTGTTCGTCCTGGGCTTCACCGTGGTCTTCGTGCTGGCCTCGGCCACCGTCTTCGGCGCCATCCAGGCCCTGAATGTGAATCGTGAACTGCTGCAACGCATCGGCGGCGGCGTCACCATTCTGATGGGCCTGGCCTTCATCGGCCTCATTCCGGCATTGCAGCGCGATACCCGGATGGAGCCGCGCCGGCTGAGCGGTCTGCTCGGCGCACCCCTGCTCGGCGCGGTCTTCGCGCTCGGCTGGACGCCGTGTCTGGGGCCCACGCTCTCCGGTGTCATGGCCGTCTCCGCGGGTACCGAGGGCACCACCGCCGCGCGCGGTGTGGCCCTCATCGTGGCCTACTGCCTGGGCCTGGGCCTGCCGTTTGTGATCCTGGCGTTCGGGTCGGCGACCGCACTGCGCGGTGTCGGCTGGCTGCGCCGTAATTCCCGCACCATTCAGGTGATCGGCGGCATTCTGCTCGTTGCCGTCGGCATCGCACTGGTGACCGGGGCGTGGGACCAGTTCATCTCCTGGGTCCGCGACGCCTTCGTCTCGAATGTGACCCTGCCGATCTGATGACTGCCGCCCTCGAAACTCCCGCCCCCGCCCGTCCGCCGCGGCCCTCGCTGCCGCGCAGAGTCCTTGCCGTGCTGCGCAATACGTGGCGCGGGCTGACCAGTATGCGCACCGCGCTCATGCTGCTGTTCCTGCTCGCCCTGGCCGCGATTCCGGGTGCGCTGCTGCCGCAGCGCAGTCTGAACAAGCAGAAGGTGGATCAGTACATCGCGGACCGGGCGACGCTGGGTCCGTGGATGGATCGCCTGCAGCTGTTCGACGTGTTCTCCAGCGCCTGGTTCACGGCCGTCTATGTGCTGCTGTTCATTTCGCTGGTCGGCTGCATCGCGCCGCGCGTCCTGGATCACTATCGGGCGCTGCGCACACCGCCGGTGAAGGCCCCGCGCAATCTGTCGCGGCTGCCGCATCACTTCAGCGGATCGGATGCCGAGACGCCCGATGAGGTGATCGCGCGGGCGCGGAAAGCGTTGCGCGGCTGGCGAACCGTGGTGCAGCCGGGTACGCGCGAGGGTGAGATCACGCTCTCCGCGGAGAAGGGTTACACCCGCGAGGCGGGCAATCTGGTCTTCCATCTCGCGCTGGTGGGGCTGCTGGCGGCGGTCGCTGTCGGCAAGCTCTTCGGGTACGAGGGCAATGTGGTCGTGATCGCCGATGACGGTCCGGGATTCTGCACCACCTCGCCCGCGGTATTCGATTCGTTCCGCGCGGGCAATGTGAACGACGGCACCGGATTGTCGCCGATGTGCGTGCGGGTGAAGAACTTCAAGGCCGATTATCTGCCGAATGGTCAGGCGGCCATGTTCTCCTCGGATATCCAATATCAGGCCGGCTCGGATTTGGCGGCGGGGACCTGGCGGGACACCAATATTCAGGTGAATCATCCGCTGCGGGTCGCGGGGGATCGGGTATACCTGCAGGGGCACGGTTTCGCGCCGACCTTCACGGTGACCTTCCCGAATGGTCAGACGCGCACCGAGACCATTCAGTGGAAGCCCGATGACGCCACCACCTTCCTGTCCTCGGGTGTGCTGCGGATCGATCCGCCGGGCGGTATGTATCCGAGCGAGGAGGAGCGGCGTAAGCATCAGGTCGCGATCCAGGGCCTGTTCGCGCCGACCGCACTGCTGCACGGGTCGCTGCTGACCTCGATGTATCCGGCCATGCGGGATCCGATGGTCGCGGTGGACATCTACCAGGGCGATACGGGTCTGGACACCGGGCGCGCGCAGTCGCTGTTCTCGCTGGATCAGGAGATGATCAAGCAGGGGCGACTGGTCAAGGAGCAGCGGGTCAATTTGAAGCCCGGTGAGACCTCGGCGCTCTCGGACGGCACCAAGGTGACCTTCGACGGTGCGCGCGAATTCGTGAATCTGCAGGTGTCGCATGATCCGGCGCAGCAGTGGGTGCTGGTCAGCGCGCTCACCATGATGGCGGGTCTGCTGGTGTCGCTGCTGGTGAAGCGGCGGCGCATCTGGTTGCGGGTGTACCCCGACACCGAGCACGATGGAGTACGACGTACCGTAGTAGAAATGGGTGGATTGGCGCGCACCGACCAGGCGGGTTGGGGCGGCGAATTCGACCGACTGCGTGAGCGGCTGCTGACCGAGAACACGGGAGAGAAGTAATGCCGATCGACGAGACCATCGCCTCCTACAGCGATCTCGCGTTCAAATCGGCCATCGTGATCTACGCGCTGGTCTGGATCATGCTGGTGTGGCAGTTCGCCGTCACCCGCACCGTGCCGGTCGCGCGGGAATTGGTCACCGCGGGCGGCGGATCCGAGCCGGCGCCCGAGGCCGCCCCCGACGTCCCCGGGCGCATCGTGCCCACCGAGCGTCCCAAGCGCCCGTTCCCGGAACGCCTGGGCAATATGGCCTTTGCGGTGCTGTTCGTCGGCTTCGGCGCGCATGCGGTGTCGATCGTGTTGCGCGGCTTCGCGACTCACCGTTTCCCGCTGGGCAATATGTTCGAGTTCATCAGCATGGCCTGTGCGGCAGCGGTGCTGCTCGGTCTGGTGCTGCTGCGCGAACAGCGCTACCGCGGCATGTGGGCCTTCCTGCTCACCCCCGTGTTGATTCTGCTGTTCCTGGCGGGCACCAAACTGCATGTCGACGCGGCCCCCGTGGTGCCCGCGCTCAAGTCCTACTGGCTGCCCATCCACGTCACCGTCGTGTCCATCGGCAGCGGTGTATTCCTGGTCTCCGGCGTCTCCAGCCTGCTCTTCCTGTTCCGAATTCGGCAGCCCGCGGGCCGGGAATCGGAGAATTTCCTCGGCCGTATGGCCCGCCTGCTCCCCGACGCGCAATCCCTGGACCGCCTCGCCTATCGCACCACCATCATCGGTTTCCCGATTTTCGGCGCCGGTGTAATCCTCGGCGCCATCTGGGCCGAAGCCGCCTGGGGGCGCTTCTGGGGCTGGGACCCGAAAGAAACCTGCTCCTTCATCGCCTGGGTCCTCTACGCCGCCTACCTGCACGCCCGCGCCACCTCGGGCTGGCGCGACACCAAAGCCGCCTGGATCAATATCGCGGGCTTTATCGCAATGCTCTTCAACCTCTTCATCATCAACATCGTGGTGAGCGGTCTTCATAGCTATGCGGGCCTCAATTAGCACCGCTGAATCCGTTCTGAACTGCTGATTCTCAAATGTGTTCTGTCACTGCCCCGCCGCAGCCGACGACTCGGTACGCAGTCAGTACGCAGCGGCTTCGGTGTGCGCCTTCAGCACGTCGCCGATTGCGGTCCGGGTGAACTCGTCGGCATCTAGCCATAGGTGCGCGTAGTAGCTGAGACACCACTGCTTGACGGTCTGCTGAGCGCCCCTCGGGGCAACATGCGTGCCCTGCTCGAGTGGTCTCTTCGGGGTGAACGGTGATGACGTCGAGCTGCGGCACCAGCGTCCCCGGTATCTCGTGGCCTTCGAAATGCTCGGGGCTGGGCACGATCACGGCCTCGGCGTGGAGGCGGGTTGCTTGGGCCTTCAGCCGGGCCAGCGGCGGCTGTCCGGATTTCGGGTCGTAGACGACCATGCCGGAGAAGTCGTAGCCGAGTCGCGCAGCGAGCTTGCGCACCTGACTTTCGTCCCAGAGTTGGCTTATCCCGGATACGTCCGCCCGGACGTACCCGAGAGCCGTTGGCTTGTAGCGCATGTCCGCCCCTCGCGGTAGTTCGTCGTCTCGGCTGCTTTCGAGTTCGCCTAAGCCGAGGTACTCGAGGTAGAATCCCGCGTGGTCCTCGGCTTCCTCGCCGGTGCTCTGGAGTTCGAAAACGCCGCCGGGGAACTGATATAGCCTCATCCGCCGGTTCATCTCGACCCCTGTCCGCCGTTGGTACGGCCACTCAGAAGCGGGGTAGTCAACCTCCCCTGAGTGCCTGAGCCGACGTTAAGTATCCGGGTGCGCAGTGGGCTACGAGTGTGCTTGAGTTTGCCGAAAATCGTTCACTCGCACCCGCATCCAGGCAGGTCGAGGGGATGATGAGACTCGCACGGGAAAACTCGCGCACACCTGCTAGGCAGGGGGCACCCTGGGTGAGTCTGTTCGCCGAGTGCAAGCACGAAGCATTTCACCTCGAGGTCAGGGACGCCTACGCGGTGCCGCAAGAGTCCGAACGGTTCCGCCGGTTCCTCGACGGAGAGCCCGCGTTGCCGGACGAACACAAGAACCGATGGAACGACCTCATCCGGGAGACGACCCGCCGGGGTGTGGCAGTGACCAGAGTCAGAGTGGTCACGGTGCCACTCACCGACTACCACCGATGGTTGCTGTCGGTCACCGACTCGAACACCGAAGCAGGGGAGGACATTCGGTACGTTCCGCGACATCTCGCCGGGGACGTCCCGCCGGATGATTGGTGGTTGCTCGACAACGATCGGATTGCCTACAACCTCGTGAACGACGCAGGGAAGCCCGCCGGGCTGGCCGTTACGACAGATCCGGGCGTGGTCGCCTACAACCGAGGCGTACGCGAACGGCTCTGGGCTCTGGCAACACCGTTCGCCGAGTACGCCCAACGGTGACGAACAGCGTCTACGACGCGCGAGAGGCTCTCGGGGCACGGCTCCGAGAGCTTCGCCGCAGGTCAGGGCTTACCGGCCGTGCACTGGCAGGTTTGGCCGGCTGGCACGAATCGAAGGTCTCGAAAATCGAATACGGGCGGATCACGCCCACCGACGCCGACATTCGGGCCTACTGCGAACACACCGGGTCGGCCGATCAACTGCCGGATCTTCTGGCCACGCTGCACACCATCGACGCCGCGTACGTCGAGTGGCGGCGCATCCTCGGCACCGGCCTCCAGCGGCGGCAACAGAAGGCGTTGAAGCTGGAAGCCGAGGCAACAGTGATCCGCGACTACCAGCCGCAGATCATTCCGGGGCTGCTGCAAACCGCTGAATACGCGGAGGCGAAACTACGGCGCGGCATGGAGTTCCACCAGGCTCCCAACGACCTGGACGCAGCGGTGAGCAAGCGCATGGAGCGGCAACGCATCCCTCTACCAGCGTGACCACCGCATCCACTTCCTCATTGCCGAGCAGGCGCTCTACACCACCGTTGGAAGCGATGCGGTGATGCGCGGCCAACTCGACCGGATAGCTGCCATCTTCGGGATGCCTCGGGTCACCCTCGGAATCATCCCGTCCACGGCTGAGGCGCTGGTGGTTTCTACGAACTTCGCGATGTTCGACAACCGGCTGGTCATGGTCGAGGGCACGGCCGCAGAGCTGACCATTACTCAACCGCGCGAGATTGCCACCTACGGCCGGGCATTCAAAATACTTGCTGCACAGACCGTCTCCGGTGATGACGCCCGGAGCCTGATTCGGGAAGCGATGGAGAAGCGGCGATAGTGTGGACCTGCGAGACGGGCTCACCGGCAGAAAATCCAGACTCCCGCCCCTTCCTGACCCCCGATCTGGTCAGGGCTTTTTACACGGGTGCTCGAAAAGCTGTGAGCAACTTCCGAGTTGGGAGAGCGGTCAGACGAGCTTCCAGTCTCTCTCGATTCGGTGCGGCTGATCTAGGCACCCCCGTGTACAAAAGTTGAGCGCGGACAACCGCGGTCACCGTTCCGTGGTTCCTGTGGCGATTCCGACCCCCACCCCCGAGCCCGTGTGAGTTGGGGTGCGGGGTGCGGGTAGGCCGACGCCCGTACGCAGTGGGGACGTAATCAGGTCGAACGACGTTGGTTGGTACCAACGGACCGAGAACGAGAATCAGCAAGTCAGAATTGATGTCGTCGAACCCCGGTACGAGCAAACGTACAGGTGGTTGTTCATCACCAACATCGTGGTGAGCGGATTGCACTCCTATGCGGGGCTGAACTAGCCGGCTTGATTCGGTGAAACTTTTCGGATAGAACTTGTTCCGTTGTCATTCGCAACGTGAAACGTTCTGCACGCCATCTGATTTGAGCGTGCCGCGGGGGTTAGGAAAAATCATGCGCCGTACCATCCGGAATTTCAGTCGTAAGGCTCTGATCGCGGCATTGCCGCTGGCGGTCGGGGTTGCCTTCGCGGGGGCGGGAACCGCTTCCGCCGACGCCCCGGTCGGGGCACTGCAGGTGGCGTCCGTCGTGCGGGCCGTCGAGGCTCCGCAGGCCGCGTTCACGCAGGTCGCGCCGGTGGCCCAGGCGGCGGTCCAGCCGGTCGCCGCCGCCGTCGAGCAGCCCGCCGTCGACGCGGCCGGCGAGCCCGCCGTTCAGCCGGTGGCGTCCGCGCAGGAGATCACCACCAATCCGAATGCGGCCAACCATGATCCGCTGGGCAATGGCGCGGCGGCCGGTGCGATTGTCGGCGCCGTGATCGGCGCGGTCGTCTGTGCCGCCACCATTATCGGAATTGTGCTCATCCCGCTCTGCGCCCTCGGCCCGGCTTTCCAGGGCGCCCTGGTCGGTCTGATCGTCGGCGCGGTGGCCCCGGACGTCATTCCGCAGGTCCTGCCCTGATCCGATACGGACAACCCGAAAAACCTGCTCCGGCCGCCGAATTCGAATTCGGCGGCCGGAGCCGTATATAGGGCATCTGACCGATACTGCCGGAAGTGCCCGTCTGGCAGCGTGATTGCGAATCACCCGCGCAATCAGAGGAGTCGGCACCCGATGGGGAATCTTTTCAAGTCTGTTTCGGTCGCGATCGCACTGGCCGCCGCCGGTTTGGCGCTGAATACGCCGCAGGCGTCCGCCGAGATCGGCACCAGCGTCGTTATCGCGGGCGGCGGACTGAGCAATGGGTTCGGAACGGGCTGCACCTATAACGTGGTCGCGAACAGTACCTCGTGGTCCGGAATGAACTTCTTCGACAATGGCGTCCAATTCGCCGCCACACCGGACGTTTCCGCACCGACCACGCGCACGGCGAGCTGGACGCCGACGACCACCGGCATGCACACGCTGGTGGTCACCCAGGGCGAGGACTCCAAGACCATCGTCCTGACCGTCGGCACCGGCATCAACGCCGGAAGCTCCTGCCTGGTCATCTGATTCGACCGCGGACCCGGCTCCGGTCACCGATCCGGAATCAGGCCCGCGTGCCCTCAAATGAGTGAGACATCACGTCACACCAATCTAGGTCCCGAGCCCGGCACGCTTGTACTGTCCACTTGTCCGTGACAGTGCGTACCGGAAACCTTTGGGAGAAGTCGTGATCGACCCCGCTACGGCCGTCCTACCCGTCGGCATCTGGCTCACCCTGCGTCTCGCATCCCATCTGGGCGGCGGCACCGACCTCGACTATCGTCGGCGTGAGACCCGCGCGGCCTACACCCGCACCCATCAGCCGCGCGCCCTAGCGCATATAGGGCGTCGCCTGCACCCAGTGGAAACCCCGGGAGACCGCCGGATAGTGGTCGAGCGGGATCAGATCCAGTCGCATGCGGACCGGGCGGCCCATTAGTCGACCGGTCAGGATCAGTCGATTCGATTGGGGCCGTTCATAATCGAAGGTGGCTATGGGCGCGGCCCCGGTCGACTCGGTGGAGATCGTGATGGTGTGGTTCGCGGTGTCGATCCGAGCGGGCAGGGGGAGCAGGGAGTCGTTCATGCGCTGGACGGTGAGGGCATCGGGGATGTCGAAGATGATGCGGCGCAGGCGATTCGAGGCGTTCAGCGGTGCTGTGCCGGGAGGGTCGAGCGGGTCGATCAGGGCGGGGAGTTCCCGGTCCGCGACGGCGTATTCGGTGACGTTCCAGATTCCGTAGAGCGGGGATTGCGGGCGGGCATTGCCGTAGGTGTGCCAGGCGTCGTAACCCTCGGTGATCGCGGTGAAGAGCAGCCAGCCACCGAAGATCAGCTGCGCCGCCGGCGGGATTCGGTTGCCGCAACGGGTGCCCGGATGCGGATCGGGGCGGCGGGGCGGGACCGCGCGGCCGAGCAGGGTCGCGATGGTGCGGCGGATATCGGGGGCGGCCAGTACGGTAGCGAAGGCGAGCAGTTGCAGGGCGAAGATCTTCACCGGGACGTCGAAGGTGAGATTCAGCAGCGCCACCTGAAGCGTCGCCAGGAAGGCCAGCAACGCGCCCAGCCCCGCCGTCACCGGCAGTATCAGCAGTAGCCCGGCGGTGATTTCCGCTGCGCCCAAAGCGATTTCATACGGCGGGGCGAGCGAGGTCTGGGTCCACAGCACCGACATCGGACTCATATCGCCGAACGGCTCCACCAGCCGCTGCAATACGAAGGTCATCTGCGAGGGCAGCACCTTCACCATGCCGTACAGCAGTAGCGCGCTCACCAGCGCGGCGCGCAACAGCAGCCGGAACCAGGCGTACAGGCGAACGTAGTTCGGCCGGCGGCGATCGAGCACCGACCAGACGGCGGTGGCTGCCAGTGCGACGAGCAACCAGGTCAGGAGCGAAACCCAGTGCGCGGCGGTATCTCCGCTGCCGGTCCGGGTGTAGTCGAGGGTCAGGCCGAACAGGTGCGCGGCGACCCGGTCGGTGAGCGGAGACAGGCTCGTCCACTTCTCCAGCCCCGCCACCGTCTCCTGCGGCACCCCGAACGACCGCACCAGCGCGGTCGTCAGCCACCCGCCCGCCATCCCCACTTCGAGGAATACGAAACCGAGTCGAAAACCCGTGCGCGCCAATGGATGCCACGGTGTCGCTACCGGCTCCCGCATACCACTCTCGACCACCTCGGCCGTCAGCTGCGCCACCACGTCGAATCTCTCCCGCCCCGCCGATTACCTTGCGGCCGAGAACGTTAGGGCAGCGTGCGGATCGGGGCGTATCCGCCAAAACCCTTGCCCCGACCTCCACTGCCCCCGAAATCCCCGCCCCGGAGCATGCCGCTCGTACGATTGGCGGTGTTCCATCCGCAGCGAGGTAGGAGCACGAATGCGCGCCAAGCGCCTGGTCGCCAATCTCCCGGTGTCCGATATCGAATCCGCGAAGACCTTCTACACCGACTTCCTCGGCCTGAGCCTGGAGGAGTTCAATATGGGCTGGGTGGCCCGGTACACCTCGCCCGAGACCGGGGCGAATGTCCAACTCGTCACCCACGATGCGAGCGCCCCCGTCGATTCGGTGATGTCCGTGCACGCCGAGGACGTCGACGCCGCCTACGCGGAGGCCGAGCGGCTCGGGTACGAGATCGTCCATCCCCTGACCACCGAGCCGTGGGGGGTGCGCCGCTTCTTCGTCCGGGCGCCCGACGGCAACGTCCTCAATATCGTCGCGCACCACGACGAGGACGACTAACGCTGCCGTCGATACCGCAGCAGCGGTCCGAGTTCGCCCGGGACGGTGTCGAAATGGGTCAGCACCAGATGTTCGAGCACCGCTCCGGAGGCGGTATCGGCCCGGTCCACCTCGGCGAATATCGCTGGGAGGCAGAGGGTTTCGAGGGCGTGCCGAATCAGTGTGCGGGCGGCCTCGGTGGCATAGCCCTACCCCATGTCGCGGGGGCGAGGCCGTAGTAGACCTCCTGACCGAGGTCGTCCAGTGGTCGCAGACCGGCGGTGTGCCGATGAACGTGCCGCCGGTGACGAGCCGTAGGCCGTGCCCGGCCGTCGCGAACGACCGCTCACTGGCGGCGATGGTCGCGGTGATCTCCTCGGGTGTGAGCAGCGCACCGTCGAAGAGGTATTCGCGGGATCGGTCCAGTGCGCCGGCAGGACGGCGTGAGCGGCCGCGCTGACCGGGGTGAGGGTCAGGCGGTCGGTGGTGAGCACGGAATGTGCGGAGGTACTCAAAAAAGAAGACCGGTCGGGTTGCCAGAAGGATGCCGACCGGTCTGTATTTAACTAATGATCGGGAGAGCCGGGTTCGCCATCCCGGTGCTGGCGCGATAGCCGCCACAGAAAATCAGGATCGTCATCGGGGCCGATTATTCGGCTCCGTGGTGCCGATGCCGTGCCGGTGCGGGCCGGTCGCTGGGGTCCGAAAGCTTTCCAGCACAGCATCGCGACGGCCACTACCGCGATCAGTGCCAACAGGTACGTCACGTCGCTCACCTCCTGCCAACGAGGGTAATCCGTGTCCGTACCCGCGGCACCGCGGAACGGGAAATAGGGGTTAGACGCGAGTTGCCTCGGTGGTGAGAGAACGCAGGAGCTGCAGAACTTCGCTTTCGCGGAACCGGCGGTGACCGCCCGGGGTCCGCAGTGAGCCGAGCCGACCCGCATGAGCCCACCGGGTAACGGTCTTCGGATCGACATGGAACATTGCTGCTACTTGGCCGGGGGTGAGCAGGGTGTCCTGGCTGTTGACGGAACCCATTACGCGGCTCGCCGCGGTGAACGCAGTCATTCGCAAACCTTTCCGTTTTGTCAGATCCCTCATCAGTAGCGACATCGTTGCACTGCACCCCCCGAGTGTTCGAACAGTCTCGATTTGGTAAAGGGGAAGTAATAGACAAAACGGATATCCGTACTGTGTTCGCGATCACGGCTTGGGTCCGCACAGCGAATTTCCAGCGACATTCGGGCGGAGGGCACCGCATATGCCCGAATCCCCGTCACCTAGGCTGTTCCCGTGAGTGACGCAACCCCCGGCGCGAGTGACCGAACCCCACCGGAGAGCGCGGGCCGCCGCCTCGCCAAGCATCTGGCCCTCTACACGGTCGCCCGGCTCGGCCTGGTCGTCGTCCTCGCCGCGATCATCATGGGTGTGGCGGCCATCGTGCACGTCGACATCCCGCTCATCGTCGCCGCGCTGTTCGCGCTGCTCATCGCGATGCCGCTCTCCATGGCACTGTTCAAAAAGCTTCGCACGCAGGTGAACAAGGACATCGCCGCCGTCGACGAGAAGCGGCGCAGGGACCGGGAGCAGCTCATGTCGCGACTACGAGGCGAAGACAAATGAAACGCTGTGATCGCTCGGCCCCGCGCGACTGGGTCGACAATGCGGTCCGGCTGATCGACGCCGACGCCCAGCGCAGCGCCGATACTCATCTGCTGCGCTATCCGCTGCCCGCCGACTGGGGCGTGCGGCTCTATCTCAAGGACGAATCCACCCACATCACGGGCAGTCTCAAACATCGCCTGGCGCGGTCGCTGTTCCTGTACGCCATCTGCAACGGCTGGATCACCGAGGGCACCACCGTGGTGGAGGCCTCGTCCGGTTCCACCGCCATCAGCGAGGCGTACTTCGCGAAACTGCTGGGCCTGGAGTTCGTGGCGGTCATGCCCGCCACCACCTCGCCGGAGAAGATCGCGCTCATCGAGGCGCAGGGCGGCCGCAGCCACCTGGTGGCGAAGGGCCCTGAAATCTATACCGAGGCAGCACGTTTGGCGCGCGAGTGCAACGGCCACTATATGGACCAGTTCACCCATGCCGAGCGGGCCACGGACTGGCGGGGCAATAACAACATCGCCGAATCCATCTTCCAGCAGCTGGCCCTGGAGACCCATCCCATCCCGGAGTGGATCGTGGTGGGCGCGGGGACCGGCGGCACCAGCGCGACCATCGGCCGGTATATCCGGTATCGGCGGCACGCCACCAAACTGGCCGTGGTGGATCCGGAGAATTCGGCCTTCTACGGCGGTTATGAGCTGTCCGACGCCGGCTATCAGACCGGGATGGGATCGCGGATCGAGGGCATCGGCCGCCCGCGGGTGGAGCCGTCCTTCGTCGGCCAGGTCGTCGACTGCATGATCGAGGTGCCGGACGCCGGGTCGATCGCCGCGGCGCGGCATGCCAGCCGGGTGCTCGGCCGCCGGGTCGGCGGTTCCACCGGCACCAATCTGTGGGGTGCGTTTGCCCTGATTGCCGACCTGATCGCCGAGGGTCGCACCGGCAGTGTGGTCACCCTGCTGTGTGACGGCGGGGACCGTTATGCCGGAACCTATTTCAATGACGAGTGGGTTGCCGGTCAGGGGCTGAGCCTGGACGAACCGACCGCCGTCATCGATCGATTCATCGCCACCGGTACTTGGTCGGGCTAGTTTTCGCACCGCACGGGGTTCGGCTGAGAAGGGTTGGTCACCCTTCCAGTTGTTTGCTGTTAATTTGCTGTAACGGTTGAGTAGGTGTCGACTCTCGAAGTGAAGCATTCATGTACGGGTGTTTGGCGGGCCTTTGCACGGCCTCATCGGCGTTAATAGGCCTTGACGCTAGCGGCCGCTCTCGGAGCACCGGGCGGGTGACCGCGAGGGGCTGATCGACCCCCGCGCCGACCACGAGCATCCACGACTGCAGGGTCGAGGAGGTGCGCCAGATGTTCATCCGCAACTCGGTGATGGCAAGGGTTTTCGGATCCCGCACCAGCTTGGTGCGATCGCGCCGCTCGCTGGCGACCCCGTCATTGCGCCACATGGTCTCGAATTCCGGACTCGCCAGGCAGTTCTCGATGATCCGCTGGGTCGCCTCGTCCGGACCGTGCCGCGCCAGCAGCATGCGGAACATGCCGACCGCCTGTTGCGTCTCACCCTGCCAGTCCACCAGCACGGTTCGCGATATCGGATTGAGCAGCAGCCATTCCACGTAGTTGCAGCCGGGATCGAGCTGTGGAAACGCCTCGGCGTGCGCGGCATTGACGGCGAGGATATCCATGGTTCCGGAGATGAAGGCCGCTATCTTGGGATTGAGCAGCTCCAGGTATTCCCGATCGGTGGCGCTGGGGTGATCGGGCGTGATCCGCGGGAACGGGCCTTCGGCAAGGGCCAGTGCGTATTCGAACTCGACGGCCTGCAGTTCCAGTGCGGTGCCGAGGGATTCGATGACGCGGCGGGAGGGGTTCGCGCCGCCCTCGATCTTGGTCAGGTACGGCACCGAGAGGTTGGCCAACCAGGCCAATTGGGGGCGAGTGAGGTTCGCGGCCGTCCGGCGCTGGCGAATGTACTCGCCGAACGTGGGTACTCCATTCATTGCTCAGGGTGACCTTACTTGTATAACCGTCCGGTGCACACGCGGTTGCCGAGTGATACCCGCACGGGTAGGGCGACGAGGGGTGCGCGGTATCCCGTTCTGCTCCAATAGTTTGAAACAACAACAAATCAGGAGTCGAGTTGGGGCAGCATCCGCGACCGGTGGCCGATGTCAATGTGACGGTCGGACCCTGGGTCATGACCGCCGGGCGAACACGGGCCCTCCGACCGCATCGGGTGATGGCCGCCGACGGCGTGGTGAACCCCTGGGAGCCCGCCGCGTACGGGCTCTACGAGGACCGCGACGGCGATATCTGGGAGAAGGAAGAGTGCGGCTGGCGGCTGCGCCTGCAAGACGGCGTCGCCGTGGAACCCGAGACCGTCTGGGGTTGGGTGGACGGGCACGTGCGCGATTACGCACCCTTTGTGCCCTGGAGTCGCTGACCTGGGAGTTCTTCGCGGAAAGCGAAATTTCCTTCCGGTTGCGTCAATTTTCGTTGACACGATCCGAATGTCAACGTAAATTGACGTGCATGAGTGAAGCAACGACTCTGGCGGCCGCCGCCGGCAGCCCCGACCCCAAGGTCGGACTGCACGCGGTCCTCGCCCTGCGTCGACTGCTCGAACGGCTCGAGGCCATCCAGGTCACCAATGCCCGTACCCAGGGCTGGTCCTGGCAGGCCATCGCCGAGGCGCTCGAGGTGAGCAGGCAGGCGGTCCACCAGAAGTACAACCGGAAGGGCGGTATCCGCTGATGTTCGAACGATTCGACAGGGCGGCCAAATACGCGATCGTCGTCGCACAGGAAGAGGCGCGCGAATTGCATTCGCCGCGAATCGAAATGGAGCATGTCCTGCTCGGACTGCTGGTCGCCCCGGACACCGGGCTGCGGCAACTGCTCGCCGAGCGCGGCTACACCGCCGAGGCGGTCCGGGAAGCCTTGGCCCGCAAGCGAACCGCCGAACCCCTGGGCGAGGCGGACGCGGCGGCGCTGCGTTCCATCGGCATCGATCTGGACGCTGTCCGGGAGAGCCTCGAGGCGACCTTCGGCCCGGACGCGCTCGATCGCGCGGCCCCGGTGCAGGAGCCTCGGCGCGGCCTGTTCCGCGGTAGCCGCGATATGGGCTTCGGCCATATCCCGTTCGATCGGGACGCCAAGAAGGTCCTGGAACTCTCGCTGCGCGAAGCGCTTTCCCGCGGCGACGACCATATCGAGGCCGGGCACATCCTGCTCGGCATCCTGCGCTCGCCCAATGCCACCACCCGGGGGCTGCTCGGCGACGAGACCGCGACCGGCACGCTGCGCACCGCGGTCGGCGATTACCTCGATCACGCGGCCTGACGAGCTCCAGCGGGTGCGAACGCGTGTGAAGATCACCGCCGGGGCGGTCCGCGCCCTACGATCAGGGCATGACGCTCCTGCTACGTCTGCTGATCAACGGTGTGGCCATCTGGCTCGCGTCCGTATGGGTCGGTGGAATCGACATCCACGGTCCCGACGAACCGGCCACGACCACCGACAAGATCATTGTCATCGCGGTGATCACGGTGATCTTCACCATCGTGAACGCGCTGGTCAAGCCCCTGGTGAAACTGCTGTCACTGCCGCTGGTGGTGCTGACGCTGGGGCTCTTCCTGCTGGTCGTCAACGCACTCATGCTGTGGCTGACCTCGAAGATCACCGAGCACACGGACTACCAGCTGCATGTCAACGGATTCTGGGCCGCGATCTGGGGCGCCATCATCATCACGCTGGTGAACTGGGTGCTCGGCGTCCTGGTCCCCGACGAGGACTGAGCTCAGCCCAGGGTCAGCGCCAGGCCGGTCACGACCGACCAGATCAACAGCGCCAGACCGGTACCGGCGAGGGCGGGAATGAGTCCCGGCCCGTTCTTGCCGGTCCGCACCGGTTCATTGGCCTTGATGGCCAGCGGCAGCGCCAGCAGGCCGGCCAGCGCCCACGGGGTGCGGGCGACCAGCGCGAGCGTGGCCAGGAACGGCACCGCCAACAACACCACATGCAGTGTGCGCGTACGGGTGTCGCCGAGGCGCACCGCGAGGGTGGTCTTACCGGACACCGAATCGGTCGGGATATCGCGCAGATTATTGGTGACCAGCACGGCACTGGAGAACGCGCCCACCGCGACCGCGCACGCCAGTCCGGCCCAGTCCACGCGCCCGGCCTGCACGAACTGGGTGCCGAGCACCGCGACCAGGCCGAAGAACACGAAGACCGCGATCTCGCCGAAACCGCTGTAGCCGTACGGGTTCCGGCCGCCGGTGTAGAACCAGGCCCCGGCCAGGCAGGCCGCGCCCACGATCAGCAGCCACCAGGCGCTGGTCGCCACCAGGATCAGGCCGAGCAGCGCGCCGAGGGCGAGACAGCCGATCGCCGCATTGCGCACCGCATTCGGGGCGGCGAGTTTCGAACCGACCAGGCGCAGCGGCCCGACGCGGTCGTCATCGGTGCCGCGAATACCGTCGGAATAGTCGTTGGCGTAGTTCACGCCGATGATCAGCGAGAGCGAAAGCAGCAGGCACAGCACCGCTTTCCACCACACCGCGCCGTCGATGGAGGCGGCGGCCCCCGTGCCCGCCAGGACCGGAGCGATCGCATTCGGCAGAGTGCGCGGCCGAGCGCCCTCGATCCACTGTGCTGCTGTAGCCATGTACCGCAGCCTAATGCGAAGGGTCCGGCGGTACCCGTCGGTGTGGCGGCGGGTACGTCCTCACGCCTCGGCGGTGGCCTTCAACTGGGCCAGGCCCTTCTCGAAATCCTTGCCGATCATCCGATCCATCGGCAGCACCCTGGCCATGAGCGCCATCAGCCCGCCGCGCTGACCGGTCATGCGCCAGCTGACCGCGGTGCCCTCGGGCCGGGCGATGAATTCGAAGGTCACCTGATTGGTATTGCGAATCGGCTTCTCGAAGTTCAACCGGATGCCGACGGCCTGCGAGGTCTCGGAGGTGATCTCCATATCGCCGCGCCCGGCCTTGCGATTGCCGTTCCAGGCGTACCGCGCGCCGATACCGCGCTCGCCCCCGCTGAAGGTGCGTTCCATGGTCGGATCCAGACCCTCCCACGGCGACCACTGCTGCCACTGGTGGAAGTCGTTCACGAGTGCTCGGATCCGGGCGGGATCGGCCTTGATGACCGTTTCCCGCACGATGTCGAAGTCGGTCATGATCTTCAGGGTAGGCGACCGCACCGACGTATCCGGCGAATCAGGCACCCCCGGCGGCACTCACCTACGATTGGCGAGGAATGTTTTCGGAAACAGGCAGTTCTAGCGGTGCCGGCACCACCCGGCGAGCCCCCGTCGGCGACACGGTCCTTCTCGCGCTGCTGGGGGAGATCGCCGTACGGCGCGACGGTGGTCTCGCACCCGTACCCGGGGCCCGGGCGCGCCTGCTGGTGGCGGCGCTGGCCACGCATCCGGGACGCAGTCGCAGCGCACAGGCGCTGATCGACGAGGTCTGGGGTGAGGATCCGCCGCGCGCGCCGATGAATGCGCTGCACACCCAGGTCTCCCGGCTGCGTTCGACCCTGCCCGAGGGCGCGCTGGAGATCGGACCCGCCGGATATCGCCTGGTGCTGGGGGCCGGCCAGATCGACCTGACGCTGGCGCAGCAGCTGGAAACCCAAGCGCGCCAAGCGCATACCGCCGGGGACGACGAGACCTGCCTGGCGCTGATCGCCGCGGCGAACGCGCTGTGGCGCGGTGAACCGGGCGCCGACCTGCCGCCGGGTGCGGTCGCCGAGGAACTGTCCGAAATCGCGAGCGCCCGCCGGCGGGCCTTGGACGCGCTCGAACTCGAGGCCCGCGAAACCCTCGGCGACCTGCCGGGGGCGATCGCGCTGGCCCGCACCGCGGCCGCCGCCCAGCCTTTCGACGAGCCCGCGCACGCCATGCTCATGCGGCTGCTCGCGGCGGCCGGGCGGGGTAATGAGGCGCTGGATGTCTTCGCCTCGCTGCGCACTCGCCTCGTCGACCAGCTCGGCGCTGATCCGGGTCCGGCGCTCACCGCCATGAATACCGCGCTGCTGCGCGGCGAACCACTGCCCGGTTCCCGTGCGGCCGGACCGTCGCGGGACAGCCATCCGGTGGTGGTGGATCATCCGGGCGCGATCCCTCAGGTGAATTCCGTTGCGGCGTATGGGAAGCACCGGCAATCGTCGAGCCTGCGCGAATCGCCGCGCGGCGACGGGTCCGCCGCCGCCCCCGCGTCGTGGGCGGGGCCGACCACCGCGGGGAGTCTGCCCCAGCTGACGGCGGCGGCGAGCTATGCGGTGTCCTCGCGGGCCGAGGCCGCGGAGATTGTCGGCGGGCCGATCGGACTGCGGGCCGCGCCGAATCCGCTGCTCGGCCGCGAGGCGGATATCGACGCGCTGGAGGCGCTGCTGCAGGTCTCGCGGGTGACCACGGTGCTCGGACCGGGTGGAACCGGCAAGACCCGGGTCGCCAATGAACTCGGCGCGCGGGTGGCACACGAGCGGGCGGTGGCGCTGGTCGAATTGGCCTCGCTGCGCGCGGATCCCGCGGGGGGCACCGAAACCCGGATGGAGATCGAGGCGGCCGTCGCGGCCACACTCGGGGTGGGCGAATTCAGCCGGGACACCAAAATCCTGCGGGCCAATCAGCACCGGGATATGGGCCGCCGGTTGCGGGAGGCGCTGTCTTCCCGGCCGATGCTCCTGATTCTGGACAATTGCGAGCATCTGGTGGATGCGGTGGCCGAGCTGGTCGCCGATCTGGTGGGCTCCAGCGATCAGCTCACGGTGCTCACCACCAGCCGGGCCCCGCTGCAAATCACCGCCGAAACGGTATACCCTTTGCCGCCGTTGACCATCGACGCGCACGGCTCCCCGGCCACCGAACTCTTCATCGCGCGCGCCCGCGCGGTACGACCCTCGGTGCGGTTGGACCCCGAGGTGGTGGCCCGGCTCTGCCGCACCCTGGACGGACTGCCGCTGGCCATCGAACTCGCGGCCGCGCGCACCCGCACCATGAGCGTGGAGGAGATCGAATCGCGCCTCGATCACCGCTTCGCCCTGCTGCGCAGCGGGGATCGCAGTTCACCGGAGCGGCATCGCACCCTGCACGCGGTCATCGAGTGGAGCTGGAATCTGCTCGATGGTGAACAGCGCACCGCGCTGCGCCGACTGTGCCGCTTCCCGGCCGGATTCACCCTCGCCGCCGCCGAGGCGATCCTCGCCGACGGCGATATCGACGCCGCGATCGCCGTCGACGGCCTGGTCGGCCAATCCCTGCTCACCGTGCTGGAATCCGACGACACCGAATACGACGGCACCCGCTATCGCATGCTGGAGACGGTCCGCGAATTCGGTGAGGAACAGCTGGTGGCCACCGGCGAGGCCGACCGGGTGATGGACCGAATGGCAAGCTGGGCAAGGGAATTCGCGATCGAATCGGCGCGCCGCTATCACACCGACGATCAGGTCGCGGTGGTGCTCGGCGTCGCCTCGGAGGTCGACAATCTGAACGCGGTGCTGCGCTACGCCGTCGACGGCCGCGACGCCGTCGCCGTGCACGCGGTGTACCCGGTGCTGGCCCTGCTGTGGGTGATGCGCGGCGCACACCTCGAATTGCTCGCCTGGACCGGGCGCATCGCGGATATGCCGCTGCGTACCGGCCCGCTCAGCACCGAAGAAGCCGATCTGCAGATGTTCGGCCAGCTCATCCTGGGCCTGCACCTGATGTACATGGACGACACCAGCGGTGACTATCGCGATCTGATGCGCGTGCGCACCCGCATCAGGCGACTGGTGCGCGCCGGGGATTCGCTGAGCCCGGTCTTCCGTTTCCTGGGCACGACCGCCGCCATCCCGCTGGACAGCCGCAAACTCGCCCGCCAGCTCAATGACGGGGTGCGTTCGGCGGATGTGCACACCCGGGTCGCGGCGCTGCTGCTGCGCGCCAATACCCGGGAGAACACCGGCGATGTGCACGGCTCCATTCGAGACGCGGTGCGCGCCTTGGAGGATGGCGCACAGGACGATCTCTGGGGCACCGCCATGGTGTGCCAGCATCTGGGCGGTATGTACGGGCAGTCCGCGCGCTATGCCCGGTCCGTGGCGTACTACGAGCGCACCGCGGAGATCTTCGTCAAACTGCAGGCCTATGAGGAGAGCATCGAGATCCGCAGCTATCTCGCCGTCTCACTGGTGGGTTGCGGTCAGGTCGAGCGGGCCCGCCGGGAACTGATGCCGGTGCTGCCGGGCGTCGGTGTCGATCCGGCCGATATGAGCGCCCCGGCGCAGCCGAATCATCGGCGGGCCACCGTCATCGCCGGATTGGCGGAGATCGAACTGGCCGAGGGCGATATCGACGCCGGACTGGCCCGCTACCGGCAGTCGCTCCAGGCGATGGCCTGGCCGCACGGGATGGTCGCGCCCGGACCCGGCGACCTGATGACGGCCTCGGCGGTGATCGACGCCCATGTGCTGCACGGCCGGGCCGGCGCGGTGGCCGAACTCGTCGATCAGCTGGTGGAATCAGCGCTGCCCAAGCTCGGGCACTATCGGGATCTGCCGCAGATCGGCGCGGTGGCCACCGCGGTCGGAACCTATCTGCTCGCCGTCGACGGTGGCTCCGATCTGGGTCTGGAGTTGTTCGCTCTCGCCCCGAAAGTCTTTCCGCGCCAGGACTATCCGTCCATGCACTGGGAGCGGCATCGGGAATTCCAGCAGACCGCCGTTGGTGCGGAACGAATGGCGGCGGCGGTGCGCGCGGCGGCGCCCTTCAATCGCCGCACGGCGCCGCCGCGCATCTTCGAGCTGTTCGGCCAATTCCAGCGGACCCGCTGAACCTAGATCAGTCCTTCTCGGCGTATTCGCGGGTGCGGGCCTCCGCGCGCCATAGTCGCCAGCCCACCGCGGCCAGCGCCGCCGCGCCGATGATCAGCAGCACGGTGGTATCGGAGACGGCCCGGCCGAAGCGTTGCACCGTTGCCTCCACATGGAATTCGGTATCCGCGCCGAGCAGGCCCGGCAGCGCCGCAGTGCCGTCGAAGCGCAGCAAGACCACGCCCAGCAGGATGAAGAACACCCCCGAGAGCAGCGACGTGGTGTGCAACTCCAGCCTACCCAGATGGAAGCTGCTGCCGCGCAACCACTTTCGCTGACCCAGACCGAAACGGTCCCAGAGCGAAGCCAGTGCGAACAGCGGGGCGGCCATACCGAGCGCGTAGACCGCGAGCAGTAATCCGCCCTCGACCGGCGAACCGCCGACCGCCGCCACCGCCAGAATCGAGCCGAGAACCGGTCCGGCGCAGAATCCGGCGAGGCCGTAGACCAGGCCGAGCAGATACACCGCACCCGAACGCTCGGGTCGTCCCTGCTTCGCGGCCGCGCGCTGGGCGAAGCCGAAAGCGAAACCGCGGCCCAGGATTTGGAGTACGCCGAAACCGATGATGGTCCAGCCGCCGATGGTGATCAGCAGCTCCCGATTATTCGAGAACAGCTGCCCCGCAAAAGATCCCGCGATTCCGAGCGGTACCAGGGTGGTGACCAGGCCCAGATAGAACATGACGGTGCGGCCCAGCAGTCTGCCCTGCGAACCGAACGAGTACGCGAAGAAACTCGGCAGCAGCAGCGCACTGCACGGGCTCACCAGCGCCAGCAGGCCGCCCAGGAAGGCCGCGAAAAAGCCTACGGTGCCGCTCATTCCGTATATTCCGGGTTGTTCCCCGCGGCCTTCGCCGCCGCGTCGATGACGGCCGAGAACTGTTCGATGGGCTGTGCGCCCAGCACCGGTCGGCCGTTGACGAGGAAGGTCGGGGTGGAGGACGCGCCCAGAGAGTACGCCTCGGCGGCGTCACGCTGTACCGCCGCCGCGGCCGCGGGAGATTCCTGATCCGCGCGGAACCTGGTCATATTCGGTACGCCCGCCTGTTCGGCGAAGTCGGCCAGCCGGTCCGGGGTGAGCGCTCCGGTGTTCTTCTTCTCCGGCGCACCGGTCTGCACGGCGTGATGGAATTCCCAGAACCGGCCCTGCTGTGCGGCGGCCCAGGCGGCGCGGGCCGCGTTCTCGGACTCCTGGCCGAAGATAGGGAAATTGCGCCATTCGATGCGCAATACACCCTGTTCGACGTACTTCGAGATGAGCTTCGGCTCGATGGTCCGGCCGAAGGTGCGGCAGAACGAGCACTGGAAATCCGAGTACTCGACCATCACCACCGGGGCATCGACCTTGCCCAGGGCAAGTGGGTCGTTCGCCTCCCGGCGGCCCAGCTTGGCGAGTTCGGCGAACAGGGGATTGGTCCGCGCACCGGCGGCCTCGGTCTCGGATTTGCCATTGCCGCCGATCAGCTGGAAAGCGGCAATGGCGAGTAGGCAGACCGCGGCGAATACGGCGGCTCCGGCCAAGAGTCCTCTATTACTGTTCTTACTTACTTTGGACATGCGAATACCCCTGGACTGTTTTGGTCCTGAATGACGTCAAATGTGCTTGAAGACATGGCTGTACGCCGGTCTCCTAAATAATCAGCACCGTCGTCAGATGGGGTGAGGTCACCGGCACGGTGGGCCCGCGCGGGGTGATGTCGTACGAAAGCCGCCGGGTGACAGGGAGTTCCGGAATCAGCGCGAATACCGGTGTGAGCAGCTGATCTCCGGCTGCGCGCGGTGGGGCCGCCACCTGCCCGAGCGGATCCTGTCCGGGCTGATCGCGCCGCTCGCAGAAGGGCGCGTGCGTATTCGTTGCGGTATCGACCGGTGCGGTCACCGCCTGGACGGAAATCTGTTGCGCCGAGCCCCAATCCGCGACCGCGACGATCAATCCGACCAGTGCGAACAATCCCGTCAACAGCGCGGCGCAGGAGAGCCGAAATGACTTTCGGCTGCGCGGGGCTGGATGGGAATTCACCGGATCGACCATAACAGGCGTGCCTGAACGCACGGCAGAATGCCCGCCCACCGGAATCCGGTGGGCGGGCATCGGGATGGAGTTCAGCTCACGCGTGGCGCATGTACGCGCGCAGTGCGAGCGGGGCGAAGACGATGATCACCACGACGCCGCCGATGAGCGACCAGGCCAGGTTGGAGGTGACGCCGGTCCCGTTCATGAGCTCGCGGGCCGTATTGACCATGTAGTAGACCGGATTGGCCTTGTTGAGGCTCTGCAGCCAGCCGGGCATATTGCCGACCGGTGCGAAGGTGCCGCCCATGAAGGTCAGCGGGAACATGATCATCATGGAGATGCCCTGCACCGAGGCCGCGCTCTTACCGGTGACGCCGACCAGCGCCCAGATCCAGCTGATGGAGAAGGAGCAGAACACCACGACCAGTCCGGCCAGTACGACGCCGACCACACCGCCCGCGGGGCGGTAACCCAGTGCCAGACCGACGATCACGGTGAGCGTGGTCGCCAGGCCGTAGCGCACCATATCGGCCAGCAGTGCACCCGAGAGTGCCGAAATACGGGCGATGGGAAGGGATTTGAAGCGGTCGAAGACGCCCTTGTCCATATCCTCGCGCAACTGGGTGCCGGTGGCGACCGAGGTCAGCACCACGGTCTGCACCAGGATGCCCGGAATCAGCAGGGGCAGATAGGCCGAGACGCTACCGCCGATCGAGCCGCCGAAGATGAAGGCGAACAGGGCGGTGAACAGGATCGGCTGCACGGTGACGTCGAACAGCTGTTCCGGATTGTGCCGGATCTTGAGCAGGCCGCGATAGGCCATGGTCAGCGAGTTCTGCATCGTCTTCTTCAGACTGATGTGATTGCTGACCTCGGGAATAGGGGCCGTGCTGACGGCCGCGTGCTTGCCGGGGGCGGTGAGTGTGGTGGTCATGCCGCGCTCTCTTCGGTATCGATGGTGTCGTCTTCCGCGCCGTGTCCGGTGAGTGCGAAGAACACCTCATCCAGGCTGGGCTTGCTGACGTTGATCTCCTCGACCCGAATATCGTGCTCGCGCAACCGGATCAGGATGTCGGTGGTGATGGTGGGATCGGGCAGGGGAGCGGTGATGCGGCCCGCCTCGGGGGAGACGGTGGCCTCGACGATCTTGCCCTCGGCCCGGGACAGGTACTCCGAAACCAGCGTGCGCGCCTGCTCGATGCGCTCGCGATCCGCGAGGGTGAGTTGCAGTGCGGACAGGCCGACCGAACCCTTCAACTCGTCCGAGGTGCCGTCGGCGATGACCTTGCCGCGGTCGATGACCGCGATCCGGTCGGCCAGCTGATCGGCCTCGTCCAGGTACTGGGTGGTGAGCAGCACCGTCGAGCCCTCGCGGACCAGGCGGCGGATGGTCTCCCACATCTGGGCGCGGGTGCGCGGATCCAGACCGGTGGTCGGCTCGTCCAGGAACAGCAGCGGGGGAGTGGAGATCAGGCTGGCGGCCAGATCCAGGCGGCGGCGCATACCGCCGGAGAAGTTCTCCAGCGCCTTGTTGGCGGCCTCCTGGAGTCCGAACTCCTCCAGCAGTTCGGCGGACTTGCGGCGGGCATCGGCCTTGGACAGTCCGAGCAGTCGCGAGAAGATAATGAGATTCTCTGTGGCCGTGAGCTTTTCGTCGACCGACGCATACTGACCGGTGACACCGATCAGTGAGCGCACCGCGGTGGGCTCGGTCAGCACATCGCGACCGAAGATGCGGGCACTGCCGCCGTCCGGACGCAGCAGCGTGGCGAGCATCCGAATGGTGGTGGTCTTACCGGCTCCATTGGGGCCGAGCACGCCGTAAACAGCGCCCCGCGGAACCGCCAGGCTCACGCCGTCGACAGCCCGCTGCTCCCCGAAAATCTTGACCAGGTCATTCGCCTCGATGGCGAGTGCCTCAGCAGGTGTGTAAGAAGTCATGACACACACTCTGCGGACCCGGCCTTACACGCGACTTGCACGGCTATTGCGCAAGCGCGCAAGGCCGCTTGCAAGGCGTGGCGCGATCGCGCGCTCCCGGAAATCGGGGATCAGTTCGTGGAGGTGAGGTATTCGCGTAGGGCGGCGCGGTCGGGCTTGCCCGGGCCGCGCAGTGGGAGTTCCTGGAGGACGGCGAGTTCGCGGGGGGCGGCGATGGCGTCGAGTTCGGCGACCACGTGTTCGCGGAGTTCTTCCAGGGTCGGGGCCGTCGCACCGGGGGCGGTCACGATGGCGGTGACCACGCGCTGGCCCAGGCGGGCGTCGGGGAGACCGAGGACCACGCATTCGGAGACGGCCGGGTGGGTGATGAGGACGGCCTCGACCACCTGCGGGAGGACCAGCAGGCCGCCGGTCATGATGGCCTCGTCGAGTCGCCCGGTGACCGTCAGCACGCCGTTCTCGAAGCTGCCCGCGTCCTCGGTGCGGAACCAGCCGGGTTCGGCGAAGGCGGGATGGTCGGGTTGGTTGCGGTAGCCGTCGGCGAGCATGGCCCCGCCCAGCAGCACCCGCCCGTTCTCGATGCGAACTTCGGTGCCGTCCAAGGGAATTCCCTCGTAGACGCAGCCGCCGCAGGTCTCGCTCATACCGTAGGTGCGGAACACCGTGATACCCGCGGCGCGAGCGCGCTCCAGCACCGGTTTCGGGGTGGCCGCGCCGCCGATGAGCACCCCGTCCAGCTCGGCCAGCGCCGCGGCGGCGACCGGTTCGTCCAGGGCCTTGATCAATTGGGTCGGCACCAGCGAGGTGTAGCGGCGCGGTCCGCGCATACCGCCGATGGCCGCGGCCAGCCCCTCGGGCAGGAAACCGTCCGAGACATCGAGCACGGCCGGTTCGGTGCCCGCCAGAATGCTGCGCAACAGCACCTGGATGCCCGCGATGTGATGGGTCGGCAGCGCCAGCAACCACTGTCCGGGTCCGCCGAGCCGGTCGTGCGTGGCCTCGCCGCTGGCGCGCAGCGCGGCCGCGGACAGCATGGCCCCCTTGGGGATTCCGGTGGTGCCCGAGGTGGTGACCACCAGCGCCACCGCATCGTCGATCTCCTCGCCGGGGCGCAGACTGCCGCTCAGGCGCTGGGCTTCGCGGCGGTCGGCGGTGGGTACGGGCAGCCATGCGGGGCCGTTGCCCTCGAGGGCTTCCCGCAGGTGCGGCAATACATCGCCTACCGATGCACCGGTGGGCATGGGCAGGGTGCGGAGGGTATTGCTCACGTTCGCGATCGTGTCATGTCGTGGGGTGGCCGTGCACCTGTGGGGTCCGTGGCCCGGGGTAGATGATGGATCGGTCAGTCGGACGTCGGTGTCGCCAGCGGCCATCCACCGGCTGCCAGCCGGGAGGCCACTCGAGCGATATCGTCCTCGCCGGGTTGTTCCTTGGCAACTCGGGAGATGGCGGCCTCGATATCGGCGCGCTCGATCTCACCGGTGGCGACGCGCTCGCTGACGAGCTCCTCCACCACCAGGTGCACCTCGTAATCGGTGAGCCGCCGATGCAGCACCGCGAGCAGCGCCACATAGTCCGATTGCGGAATGCCCTGCGGATACCCGGCTTTGAGCCAGTCCAGGACTTTCTGCAGCACATTCGAGCGCGGCGGGGTGCGAGCCGGATCGGAGTTCGGCTGTTCCGGAGTGGTCACCAGTGTGCCTTTCTCTTCCGTGGCGTCACGCGCCGAGCAGATGGATGCCGAGCCGGGTCGCGAGGAAGCCGCGTGCGATGAAGAGCACACCGACCGCCACCGCGATCATGACCACGGCGAAGCAGAGGGCGGAGATCGCGACCGCCACGGTACGGGTGGAACCGGTCGCGCCGTCGTCGATCCGGGCGCGATAGCGGATGCCGAAGGCGAATATGACCGGCAGTCCGGCCCCGAAGACCAAGGCGGCCAGGGTGACCCGCCACAGATCGCTGATATTGGACAGGAAGGTGTGCACGGCGTCGCTCCTATCCGATTCCATTGCCGACGGTGTCATCGCTGCGCACCGCCGCGGTGTTCCCGGGCGGCGTCGCGGTGTGCTCGGCCTGCCAGTCCGCGTTCACATTGTGCGAATTGACCGGGGTTCGCTTGGAGCGCCGCCAGATCAGCGCGGCCATGGCGATCAGCAGTGCGAAGACCACCAGCACACCGGCGGTGCCGCCGATGCCGTGCAGGATCCCCCAGCAGACCGCGCCGACCACACCGGCCAGCGGCAGGGTCAGCACCCATGCCACCACCATGCGGCCCAGCACACCCCAGCGCACCTCCGCACCGGGTCGTCCGATGCCCGAACCCAGAATGGATCCGGTCACGGTCTGCGTGGTGGACAGCGGCAGGCCGAAGTGCGCCGAGGTGAGAATGATCGCCGCACTGGTGGATTCGGCGGCGAAGCCCTGCGGCGGCGCGATATCGACCAGACCCTTGCCGAGCGTGCGGATGATGCGCCATCCGCCCAGACAGGTGCCGAGCGCGATGGCGACCGCGCAGGAGACGATCACCCACAGCGGCAGCGGATCGCTGGCCTTGGCCGAGCCGTGTGCGATGAGCGCCAGGAAGATGATGCCCATGGTCTTCTGCGCGTCATTGGTGCCGTGCGCGAGGGAGACCAGGGAGGCGGAACCGATCTGGCCCCAGCGGAATCCGTTCTCCACCGTCTTCTCATTGCTGCGGCCGGTGATGCGGTACACGGCCCAGGAGCCCAGCGCCGCGACCAGCGCCGCCACGATGGGTGCGGCCAGCGCCGGAATGATGATCTTGGCGAGCACGCCCTTGCTGCCCGCGGCCCAGATCACCCCGTCCCAGCCCAGCGCGGCGATGGTGGCGCCGATCAGACCGCCGAAGAGCGCGTGCGAGGAACTCGACGGCAAACCCAGCAGCCAGGTGAACAGATTCCACAGAATGCCGCCGACCAGACCCGCGAAAACAATGTCGAGCAGGGCGCGCCCACTCACCTCGGAGAGGTCGACAATGCCCTCGGCCACGGTCGCGGCGACCGCGACGCTGAGGAACGCGCCGACGAGATTGAGCCCGCCGGAGAGAAGTACAGCTGTTCGCGGGGGGAGCGCACCCGTGGCGATAGAGGTGGCCATCGCGTTCGCGGTGTCATGGAATCCGTTGGTGAAGTCGAATACCAGGGCCGTGAGAACAACGATCAGCAGAACGAGCAGTTCGGCAGACACGCGGTCCAGTTTGCGCTACGCCGTTCATATCGCGTTAACCGGTGCCCCCCGACACGCCTCACAGTTACTCCCGTGCTAAGGCTTTCGGGTATCGCGGCGAATCGGATGGTCCGCCGGGATCTGCACCAGCACGATCGGCACGTCATCCGGATCGCGCAACCACATCTCCACCAGACCCCACGGCTCCAGCGTCGGCGTGCGATCGATCACCACACCCGCGAGGGCGAGCTCCGCGGCGGCGTCCGCGCAATCGCGCACCTGTAACCAGATCGCCCCCGCGAAACCCGCCGGACCCTCGCCCCGCCCGTGTCCCGCCACCTCGAGCAACCCCTGTCCCGCGAAGAAGACCGTGCCCCCCGGATACTCCCGGGCAATCGCCAGCCCGAGGGTGTCCCGATAGAACTCCAGCGTCCGCTGATAGTCGACCGGCCGCAGGATCAGGCGACTGCTCAAGATCTCCATATTTTCCGCCCCTCCGCTTCGCTCGGGGCCGGGTCCGCGGCCCCGAAGTCCCGGTTCTTCCCTCCCTCCGGCTCAGTCCAGAACCGGGACGGCCGCGAACCTTCGGGGCCGGTGTGTGAGGTCGGGTTCATGGTGTCAGAAGTAGTACGGGTAGGGAGACCAGTCCGGGTCACGCTTCTGCAGGAACGCATCGCGGCCCTCGACGGCCTCATCGGTCATATAGGCCAGGCGGGTGGCCTCACCGGCGAAGAGCTGCTGACCGACCAGTCCGTCATCGCTGAGATTGAACGCGTACTTGAGCATGCGGATGGCCTGCGGCGATTTGCCGAGAATCTCCGCGGCCCACTCCAGGGCCACATTCTCCAGCTCGTCGTGATCCACGACCGCGTTGACCGCACCCATGAAATGCATCTCCTCGGCGGTGTACGGCCGCCCCAGGAAGAAGATCTCGCGAGCCCGCTTCTGCCCCACCATCTTCGCCAGGTAGGCGCTGCCGTAACCACCGTCGAACGAGCCCACATCGGCATCGGTCTGCTTGAACCGCGCGTGCTCACGACTGGCCAGCGTCAGATCACAGGTGACGTGCAGGCTGTGCCCGCCACCGGCCGCCCACCCGTTGACCAGTGCGATGACCACCTTCGGCATGAATCGGATGAGCCGCTGCACCTCGAGAATGTGCAGCCGTCCCGCCCGCGCCGGATCCACGGTGTCCGCGGTCTCACCCTCGGCGTACTGGTATCCGCTGCGCCCGCGAATCCGCTGATCGCCGCCGGAGCAGAACGCCCAGCCGCCGTCCTTCGGGCTCGGCCCGTTACCGGTGAGCAGCACCGCCCCCACATCGGAGGTCATCCGCGCATGATCGAGCGTCCGATACAGCTCGTCCACGGTATGCGGCCGAAAGGCATTACGAACTTCGGGACGGTCGAACGCGATCCGAACGGTCCCCTGCTCGACATGCCGGTGGTAGGTGATGTCGGTGAGGTCTTCGAATCCAGGGACGGGTTTCCACAGCGCTTCATTGAAGGTCACCCGCTGAACATAGCCGGGCCGATAGGGCGTAACGCAAGGTGACGACTGATTTCGTACCGCCGGGGGCGCCTCCCGGGGTACGCCCGAAACTCGCTGGGTACGTAATCGCGAGCGCGGCGCACGACCGGCGGGCCTCCCCAAGCGGTCGCTTGAAGTCGCGGGGCGGCGGACAGTGCTGGTCGGGCGACCGGGTTAATAACGCGGAATCGAAAGGGTGCCAACTGATTGCGGAGGCTTTACAGTGCAGTTGCTGCCTAGGCAGTCGTAGGGCGTCTGCATCGTGTGCAGGGGGACACCGGTGCGTATAGTTCCATGCGCTCGTTCATCGAAAAACTATCCGGAGGAACCTGAAAGTGGTTGCAGCACTGTCTGAATCCCTGCTCGATGACGCCAAGCGTCCGGCCTTCCTGGCCGACGCCAAAGAGGTTCTGGATGCTGAGGTGTCGGACAAGGGCGGCGCGTCGGGGCTCGCCGTGAAGGGCGGCTACGCCGCGGTGAAGAAGGTCAGCCCGACCATCGTCGGCGATGCACTGGAGTCCTTCATCCCGAAGTTCGTGGCATCGCTCGAGCCGTTCTGGTCCGAGTACCAGGCGTCCGGCGCGGGCTCGTTCGCCGACCTGCTGGTTGCCAAGCAGGACGAGGTCTCCGAGGCGCTGCTCTCGGTCACCGACGAGCGTGCCGCCGCATCCTCGCGTCCCGCGCTGACCAAGGTCTACAACTCCATGCGGTCTTCGGCGAAGAAGCATGTGGCCGAGGCGCTTCCGCGCGTCGGTGCGCTTGTGCAGCGTCACGCTGGTTGATCAAATGACCGGTTCGCGGCCCATCGGGGGCCGCGAACTCGGTTTTCCCAGCGGTTCGTTCAGCCCGCGGTTCGTTCAGCCCGCGGCCTTGCCGACTCGCCAGTAACCGGTGAATGTGATGTCCGCCTTGGGGATTTCGCGGTCCTGCACCAGATGCCGCCGCACCCCGGCCGCCAGTTTCTGCTCGCCCGCGACGAAGCCGTAGACGCCCCCGGCGGGCAGCTCCGCGCGTCGCACCGCATCGGTGACCAGTGCGCCCGTCGGGGCCCGCGGATCGGTGCGGACCAGCCAATGCACCCGCACGCCTTCGGGTTCACCGAGTTCCTGCTTGTCCTCGGCATGCGAGATCTCCAGGTACGCCGCGCCTTCGAGTCCGCGCGGGGCGGAGCGCAGAATGCCCGCGATACCGGGCAGTGCGCTCTCGTCACCCACCAGCAGCGACCATTCGGTGTGCTCCGGGGCCTGATAGGTGATGCCTTCGTCCAGGAGGCCCACCTTGTCGCCGGGCGTCGCGCCGGAGGCCCAGGCCGAGGCCGGGCTGTCGTCGCCGTGCGAATAGAAGTCGATATCGAGTTCGGCGGTGCTGCCGAATTCGCCGAAGCCCGCGGCGCGGTAGTCGCGCACCGTGTAATTGCGCACCAGCGGGCGGTGCTCCTTGCCCATCATGAGGTACTGCGCGTACCAGCCCAGGCTGCTGGCGGAGGTGGGAAGTTTCAGGCTGCCGTCGCGGCCCGGCATGAAGAGCCGGAACCACTGGTCGAATCCCATGGCGGTGAAGCCCGCCAATCCCTCCCCGCCCAAGGTGACGCGCACGAAATTCGGGCTGATCCGCTTGCTCGCCAGGACCTGCGCGGTGAGGATCTCCCGATGTTCGGGCTTGACGTATTTGGGTCGCTTCGACATGGGCTTAGGTTAGCAAAGCCTAAGTTCAACAACCAGGTGTGAGCGGGCTGACGAAGCGCGGAAAACGACTGTCTGAGAGGCTGGGAGGGTGAACCCTTCGACAGCACAGGCGCACGTCGTCGTCGACGAACTCGCGCGCGGCGGTGTGCGAGACGTGGTCCTGTGCCCGGGATCGCGAAATGCCCCGCTGGCCTTCGCATTACAGGCCGCCGACGCCGCCGGGCGCATCCGCCTGCATATGCGAATAGACGAACGCAGCGCCGGATTCCTGGCCATCGGCCTCACCGCGTCCAGCGGCAGACCCGTTCCGGTGGTGATGACCTCCGGAACCGCGGTCGCCAATCTGGGTCCCGCGGTGCTCGAGGCCAATTACGCCCGTATGCCGCTCATCGTGCTCAGCGCCAACCGGCCGTACGAGATGCTCGGCAGCGGGGCCAATCAGACCGTCGAACAGCTCGGACTCTTCGGCAGTCAGGTGCGCGCGACCATCAGCCTCGGACTCGCCGAGATCGAGATCGGCGAAGACCTCTACCCCAGGCAGAACAGTCTGTGGCGGTCGGCGGTCTGCCGCGTGCTGGCCGCCGCGCGCGGCACCCGCTCCGGCAATGCCGGACCCGTGCACTTCGACATCCCGCTGCGTGAACCGCTCGTCCCGGATATGGCCCTGGGCGATCCGCTGCCGCTGGGCCGCGCCGACGATCGGCCTTGGACCGCAACGCAATACGCGACCCTGGACGTACCGCTCGATATCGACCTGAGCCCGGATACGGTGGTCATCTCCGGTCACGGCGCGGGCCACCGCCCCGAACTCGCCACCCTGCCGACGGTCGCCGAGCCCACCGCGCCCATGCACGGGCCGCCGCTGCATCCGCTGGCGCTGGGCCTGCTGAAACCGAAGCAGGCCATCATCACCGGCCGTCCGACCCTGCACCGCCAGGTCTCCAATGTGCTGGCCGATCCCGAGGTGACCGTGTACGCGCTCACCACCGGGCCGCGCTGGCCCGATGTCTCGGGCAATGTCGTGGGCACCGGCACCCGTGCGGTCACCTATGGCGCGCCGCGAGCGCAGTGGCTGGAGCAATGCAGGGAACTGAACGAGAAGGCGGTGGCGGTGGTCCGGGCTGAACTGGCCGGACATCCGAAACCGACTGGCCTGCATGTTGCCGCCGTGGTGATGGACGCGCTGCACGAGGGTGATCAGCTGCTGCTCGGCGCGTCCAATCCGGTGCGCGATTCGGCCCTGGTCTCCTCTCCACGCCCCGGCATCCGGGTGCTGTCCAACCGCGGCGTGGCCGGTATCGACGGCACCGTCTCGGCGGCGGTCGGCGCGGCGCTGACACATCCGGGACGCACCGTCGCCCTGATGGGCGATCTGACATTCCTGCACGATGCGTCCGGACTGCTCGTCGGCCCGGGTGAACCGCGCCCCGAGGACCTGACCATCGTGGTGGCCAATGACGACGGCGGCGGCATCTTCGAACTGCTGGAACAGGGCGACCCGCAGTACGCGGGTGTCTTCGAACGCGTCTTCGGCACCCCGCACGGTATGGACCTGGCGGCGCTGTGCGCCGCCTACCGGGTGCCGCACCGCCAGCTGGACCCCGCGCAATTGGCCCGGGCGCTCACCGAAAACGCCCACGGCATAAGGGTTCTGGAGGTGGCCACGGAACGCTCCAGCCTCCGGGAACTGCATGCCACGGTGCGCGCGGGTATCGCCGGCTGAGCGCTATCCGGCGTCGGGTTCGTAATCGTCGTCCTGTGGAACGGGGATGGACTGCTCGATGAGATCACCCTCGTCGGCCTGCCATCCGCTGTCCCCGGCGGTGAGCGGGGTGATGTCGGAATCCGCTTCCAGGAGCGTCTCCGCCAGTACGTCCCGGTCGGGATAGGCGTCCGCGTCCGGATACGCGGCGTCGTCCGGAAATGCCGCGGTGTGCTGTTCGAGGTAATCCGCCTCGGGCACACCGTCGATACGTTCTGTCATGGAATGCTCCTCTCCTCCTCATCGGCGCTGCCGGGTGAAGTCGGGCACTACCGAGGATGCTCCGTTGCACCGGAGTCGGCAACCTGATCGGCCAACCGGGTGTGCAGGCGGTCGCGTACCTGGTCGGGGGTGTAGGCGCGACGTTTGCGTTCGGATCGGACGATCACCACACCGGTCGCCGCGACACCCGCGGCACCGGCCAAACCGAGTATCTTCCACAGGCGCATGCGCCTAGGCTAGTCGCCGTGCCACACGACGCGCCCGCGAATATCGGCCTGGACGCCGCGGTCGAACTGACTCGCACCGGGGATCTGTGGCTCTTCCGCGGGCATTCGGGGGCCGATCGCGCGATTCGCGGATTGACCAACAGTCCGGTGAATCATGTTGGCATGGCGGTGGTTATCGACGATCTGCCGGCGCTCATGTGGCATGCCGAACTCGGGCGGGCACTGCCGGACGTCTGGTCCGGCAATCATCATCGCGGCGCGCAGTTGCATGATCTGCGCGCGGCCGTGCTGCGCTGGCACGGGGAGTACGGGCAGCGGGGCTGGCTGCGGCAGTTGGATCGGCCGGTCACACCCGAGATGGAGGATGCGGTGCTGCGCACCGTGGCCCGGCTCGACGGTATGCCCTTCCCCTCCACCGGCGCGCTGGCCGGTCGATGGCTGCGCGGGCGGGTGCCGCTGCCGAAGGCGCGGCGCGAATCCGAGCAGGCCGGACTGGAGAACGCGTACTGCGCGGAAATTGTCGCCATGACCTATCAGGCCATGGGATTGCTGCCGGAAAAGCGGCCGAATTGGTATGACCCGGGCCGTTTTTGGAGCGGTGACAAACTGCGATTGGAGCAGGGGTATCACCTCGGCGGAGAAATTACCGTGGAGATTCCCACCGCCGCTTCCTAGCGTCGGCCGCCCCGCCCTGAACAGGGGTTATGGCATACCCCGTGGCATATGGCTAACCTCGTGATCGGGACAATAGCGGCACTTACCGATCTTGCGGGATGGGTCTGATTGCCGTGCCTGTCACCGATTTGGATCTGTTTTGGATTCGAAAGGCACCGCACGACAACTGGTTTGGGAGTTCTTGTGGGAATGGGATCGCGTACAGCGCCGGAAGCAGCCGTTCAACCGACACCCGATACACCCCATGGCGGATCCACCCCCTGGTACGAGGGCTCGCTGTGGTGGGACGCCAAATCCGTCCTGGTCACCCGCGCCGTCGGCCCGGGCACCATAGCCACCACCCCCCACCTGGTAGTTCCCGCGGAATTCGGCCGCCTGGCCTTCCTGCTCTCCTCCTACGGCGCGGAGGCCCAGCAGCTCGCCGACGACGGCCGGGTGGTGATCCAGTCGGGCGATTGGCGCGGCCGTCCCGCGCTCGGCTCCCGCCAGCACTACGGCATCGCCCGCGTCATCGGCGATGCCCAGTTGGCCGCCCGCATGCGGGAGGGCATGCGCATCAAATACGGCGCTCGAACCACCCTGGCCCGCATGGCGCATCGCTTCGCCAACGGCTCGGTTCCCTACGGCGATCTCGTCGCGCTGGTGGAGCTGCTTCCGCATCAGCCCCTGATGCTGACCCGCTGAGCGGTTCGGACTTCACCCGCCGTCGAGCGGGCCCTTGTCGGCGGGGTGCTCCACCAGGGCCAGGACGCGACTCGAAATGAAACGAGCTGTTCGGACATTGGTGCCGGTGCGGGTCACCTCGCTGACTTCCACCACCCCGCGGGCGATACGGACTTCGACTCGTCGACCGGCTCGGCCGGCTGTCACTTCGTAATTTCGGGAACCGTCGCCGGTATCGACGACAATCTCCACGCGATCACCTTTCATCTATCGATTCTACCGGCCTTGTATAACGAAAACGCCTGTCTGAGCAGCGATTACGGCTGATTCGACGGCCGCGGCGACGGTGTTCTCGTCCAGCGGCGCGGCGCTGGTGAGGATGCGGTAGTAGAGCGGGGCGGAGACCGCGGACAGGACGGCGCGGGGGTCGGTGTCGGGTGGGACTTCGCCTCGGGCGCGGGCGGATTCGATACAGGCGGACCATTCGGCCAGCCGGGTGTCGTAGAAGGCGTGCAGGGCGGAGGCGGTGCCGGCGTCGGTGGTGGCGGCGGCGATCAGGGCGCGGAACAGCGGGCCTTGACGCGGGTCGGTGAGGGTTTTTGCCACCAGATCGGCATTGGCGCGCAGGTCACCGCGCAGCGAGCCGGTATCACTGTGCGGCAGTGAGGTTTCCGCCATATCGACGAGCAGGTCGGCGACCAGTCCGGCGGGGGTGCGCCAGCGGCGGTAGACCGTGGTCTTGCCGACCTCCGCGCGGGCGGCCACCTCGCTCAGATCCAGGTGCGCGAAGCCGCGTTCGGCCAGCAGATCCCCGGCGGCGCGCAGCACCGCATCGCGGATGCGGGCGGTGCGCCCGCCGGGGCGGATCGAGCCGGGGGCGGTGGTGTCCGGCGTCATAATGGGCCTCCAGTTCCATTTAAGTTCTCGGGAGTGTAGCGTCTGCGATGTTAATGAAACTGTAGTTCCGTTAGGAGTAGGGCAATGGAGTACCGTCGACTCGGCGCATCAGGTCTGCTGGTTCCGGCTTTGAGCTTCGGCGCGGGTACCTTCGGTGGGCGCGGGGAACTGTTCAGCGCCTGGGGCGATACCGATGCGCGGCAGGCCCGCCGGCTGGTGGACATCAGTCTGGAATCGGGCGTCACCATGTTCGACACCGCCGACGTCTACTCCGACGGCGCCTCGGAACAGGTGCTGGGCGAGGCGATTCGGGGCCGGCGCGAGGAACTGCTCATCTCCACCAAGGCCGCCCTGCCCACCGGTCCCGGACCCTCTGACGCGGGCTCGGGTCGCGCGCGGCTGATCCGGGCGGTGGAGGGTTCGCTGACCCGGCTCGGCACCGATCGCATCGATCTGTTCCAACTGCACGCCTTCGATGCCGGTACCCCCGTGGAGGAAACCCTTGCGGCACTGGACGATCTGGTGCGCGCGGGCAAGATCCGCTACGTCGGCGCGTCGAACTTCGCGGGCTGGCAGCTCATGAAATCCCTTGCGGCGGCGGACCGATACGGATTCCCGCGCTATGTCGCACACCAGGTCTACTACTCCCTGGTGGGCCGGGATTACGAGTGGGAGCTCATGCCGCTCGGCATCGATCAGGGCGTCGGCGCGGTGGTGTGGAGCCCGCTCGGCTGGGGTCGGCTGACCGGCAGAATCCGTCGCGGACAACCCCTTCCGGCGGGCAGCCGACTGCATCGGACGGCCGAGGCGGGACCGCCGGTGGATGAGCAGAAGCTCTACGACGTGGTCGACGTGCTGGACGAGTTGGCCGCCGAGACCGGCCGCACCGTCCCGCAGATCGCGCTGAACTGGCTGCTCACCCGGCCCTCGGTGGCGACGGTCATCGTCGGCGCGCGCAATGAGGAGCAACTGCGGCAGAACCTCGGCGCGGTCGGCTGGAGCCTGGACGCCGAGCAGATCGCTCGCTTGGACAAGGCGAGTGCGGTGACCCCGCCGTACCCCTACTACCCGTACTACCGGCTCCCGGATTTCGCGCGCCTGAATCCGCCCGCCGTCTAGGGCGCGGAGTACAGCCCCGCCGCCAGCACCGGCCATGACGTCTTCAGGTCCTCCTGCCAATAACCCCACGAATGTGTGCCGGTGGGGCGGTAATTGAAGGTGGCGGGAATGCCGAGCGAATCCAGCTTCTGCTGCAGGGTGAGGGTGGACAACTCCACATTCGCCTCGATGAATCCGCCGAGCGCCACTACCTTCGGGGTCTCGGCGGGCTGCTCCATCCGGAATTTGCCGCCCGGAATATCCCAGATTCCGGGTATTCCGGTGCCGGAGGAGATGAAAAGATGGATACCGCGCAGCTTTTCGGCATTCAGCGTGGGGTCATTGGCGGCCCACAGCGGATCGTTCTCCGGCCCCCACATATTCGTGACATCGCCGCCGCCGTACAACTCGGTGACCGCCCGCACCGCCGCGCGGGCGATCGGGGTGGTGGTCTGATAGAGACCGCTGTACGAGGCGGCGCTGCGGTACATGCCGGGATGCGAGATGGCGGTATTCAGAATCGGCAGACCGGCCATGGAGATACCGGCAATGGCATTGACCCGATTGGTATTCAGCGCCGCGTCGATGAGCGGCGGCAGCTCATCGGCCAGATAGGTGCCCCACTTGTTCACGCCCAGCGCCGGATCGGGCTTGACCCAATCGGTGTACCAGGCGAACGCGCCGCCGACGATCCGTACCACATTGATGTTCTTGTCGGAGAGGAAATCCAGTGCGTCCGTGCGCAATTGCCAGGTGGCATCGTCGACGCCACCGCCCGCGCCATTGAGCAGGTACAGCGTGGGCCGGGGTGCGGAGGTGTCCGCGGGGCGCAGCACATCCACCGGGAAGGTCTGGTTCATGGCCGCCGAGAAGACGGTCAAGCGCACATTCCGGGCGTCCTTGATCTCGACGCTCTTGATAGAGGAACCGTCGGGCGCTGTCGCCGCGGTGCTCACCGTGTCGACCGAGGGGGCGTCCGCCACCGCGGGATATCCGATCGTGCCGATCGATACGGTGGCCGCCAAGGCCGCCAATGCGATGCGCCCGGTGATTCGTAGGTTCAAGACCCGCCCCTCCATGGAAAATATACGTTTCACATGGTAGGGGCGGCGGCCGCGGGAATCCACCGCTGCGCTGCCCCGAGAAATGCGGGCGCGAATCAGTACACGTCGCGAACGTAGCGTTTCTCGGCGACCAGTTGCTTTTTGAACGCCAGTGCGGCGTCCTCACTCAATTTCCCGTGAATCCGGGCGATTTTCAGCAGGGCGTCATCGACATCCTTGGCCATTCGTGCGGCGTCACCGCACACGTAGAAGTGCCCGCCGTCGCGCAGCCACGACCACAACTCGGCCCCGTGCTCGATCATCCTGTGCTGCACATAGATCCGCTCCCGCTGATCCCGTGAGAAGGCCAGATCCAGCCGGGTCAGGAATCCGGAGCGGAACATGTCCTCCAGTTCGGCGCGGTAGTAGAAATGGTCCGCGGCGTGCTGATCGCCGAAGAACAGCCAATTGCGGCCCCGGCACCCCAGTGCCCGTCGTTCCTGTAGGAATCCGCGGAACGGTGCGATCCCGGTACCGGGACCGACCATGATCATCGGCGCGTTCGGATCCAGCGGCGGCCGGAAATGCGGTGCCCGCTGCAGGAAGATCGGCACCTCCCGCGCGGCCCGATCCGCCAGGAAGGTGGAGCTGACACCGCCGCGCCGCGCCGCGCCCGGGGTCACCGGTGCGCCATAACGCACCACGCCCACCGTCAACTGCACCTCGTGCGGGCTCACCAGTGGACTCGACGAGATCGAATACTGCCGTGGCTGTAGCTTTTTCAGCACCCCGAGCCACTCGACCAGATCCGCTCCGGCCGGAAAGTCGCGCAGCACATCCACCGGCTGCCGATCCCACAGGTAGCCGTCCAGCTCATTGCGATTGTCCTTGCGCAACAGTTTGGCCAGGCGCGGATGCGCATTGCGTTCCGCGATGAAGGACAGCAGATCCGCGCTCACCTTGGTGATGTCGTAGCGGGTGCGCAGCGCCTCCGCGAGGGTGAGCTCGGTATCGTCGACCTCGATCATCCGAGTCCCGTCCAACCCGGTGACCGCGAGCCACTCCGACACCAGCGCGGCACAATTCGCGGGCCGGATACCGAGCGAATCGCCGACCTCGTAGGTCGCGTCGAGACCGCGCAAGTCGAATCCGAACTGCCGCACCTCTTTTCCGGATCCCGCGCGGGAGAGCAGCTCATTGCGCACCAGCGTCGCCCGCACCGGCGCATTGCGGGTGAACGGGGGCGCGGGCAAGGTCGCGACCGAGGAGCGTCCCGTGACCGGGCCATTCGCCCCGCGGGTGGCCGTCCGGCCGAATCCGCCGGAGTTCGCCGCGCCGGGGGTGAATCCTCCCGGGCTCGCGGTGTGCGCACCGAAGTCCGTGGCGCTGGAGGGCAATTCACTCGAATCGGAGCGCCCGGTGCCGTCGCCCGGTGGCGGGGAACCGGGCCGGGGGCCGTCCGCGCCGGGGTCGGCGCTGCCCAGTGTGGCAGTCACCGCGTCGATCCACTGTTCGGACAGCGATTCGTGATCCGGTTCGCTGTCGACGCGCGGAAGCAGCCGCGTCGCACCGCGTTTCGCCAGCAGCTCGTCGAGTTTTCGGCCGTGGCCGCAGAAGTCCTCGTAGGACGAGTCGCCGAGCGCGAATACCGCGTAGCGCAGGCCGTTCAGCCGGATTTCGCTCTCGCTCAGGCGATCCCAGAAATCCGTGCCATTGTCCGGCGGTCCGCCGTCGCCGAAGGTGCTGCTGATCAGGAGTACATCGCCGGTCAGGTCGGTGAGCTCAGCGGCGTCCATATCGAGGAGCCGAGGGGTGAACGCGGTGTCGGTGAGCCGGGTCGCGACGGCCGCCGCCAACTCCTCCGCGGTGCCGGTCTGCGAGGCCCAGAGCACCGTCACGGTTCGCGAGACCGCCGCCGCGCCGCTGTTCGTGCCGAAATCAGCTGTGGCAGAACCGAACAGGGAGTCCGGCTGATACTGCGACGCTACCGTCCCCGGCTGCGGGGCGCGGGAATACATGCCCGCCAACAGACCGTCGATCCACATCCGGCTGCCGGGGGAGATCGGCGCGGTCTCCGGCAGCACCGGAACCCCGATCACCGGAAGCGATTGCAGGGCAGCGAGGTAGCCGCCGAGGTAGATGCGCTCGGCTTCATTGAGCGTCGGTGCGGCGGGGCGTTCCAGGCCGAGCATGGCCGCCAGCGGATGTGGCCCGTGCGAGCCTCCCTCGGCCGTCGTACCCGCAGGCGTTCCGTACGACCCGTGCCGACTGCCGAATCGGCCGCCCTCGGGTCCGCTCGGACTCTGGTCGATTCGGTTCGTATCCTGCGGGGGTAGGTTCGGAACCCCCGTCGTGCCGGTATCGGGCCGGACGGTGGTGGACACGGTCGCGACCTTGCGCAGCCGCACCGCGCACGCCTTGAACTCCGGTTGCAGGGAGGCGGGATCGACCGCGTCATTGGTGACGGCATTGATGGTCAGGTATTCGCCCTGCTCGTCATTCCAGTGGAAGGGCGCGAAGCAATTCCCGGGGAGCACCCGATCGCTGATTCGCGCGGGCAGCACGGCCCGTCCGCGCCGGGACGCGATCTCTACTTGGTCGCCGTCGCGGATCTCGAGGGTGGCGGCGTCCCCGGGATGCACCTCCACGAACGGCTCGCCATTGAGTTTGACCAGTTTCGCGATCTTCCCGGTCTTGGTCATGGTGTGCCATTGATGTTGCACCCGACCGGTATTGAGCACGAACGGGTGATCCGCGTCCGGCATTTCGGCGGGCAGCAGATGCGGTCGCGGATAGAACACCGCCCGGCGGCTGGGCGTCGCGAAGGCCAGGCGTGGCCGCCGACCCTCGGCGTCGACGAACAGCTCCTGACTGACACCGTCGTTCACATAGCGAATCGGATTGCGCCGCCGTGCCGGATCCGGGCACGGCCACTGCATCGGCCCGTCGCGCAGGGCGTCATAGCTGATGCCGCGCAGGTCGTATCCCGTCGCCGGATTGCTGAATTGCCGGATCTCCTCGAAGATCTCGGCGCTGTTCGCATAGTCGAAGCCGTCGAATCCCATGGCCGCGGCGATATCGGCTATGAGCCGCCAATCCGGCCGGGCGGCACCGATCGGCTCCACCGACTGCCGCAGCAGCGTCAGCGTGCGCTCCGAATTCACCATCACCGCATCGGATTCCGCCCACAGCGTGGCGGGCAGCAGCAGATCGGCGTAGGCGTTGGTGGCGGTATCGGTGTACACATCCTGGGCGATCACCAGCTCCGCGGCCTCCAGCCCGGCGATCACATTGCGCCGATTGGCCATGGAGGCAACGGGATTGCTGCATACGATCCAGCACGCCTTGATACTCCCGTCGGCGAGACCGTGGAACATGTCCACCGTCCCCGGCCCGGCCTCGGTGCGAATGGTGCCGGGCGGCAGCCCCCACGCGGTCTCCACGAACTCCCGGTCCGCCGCCGCGAGTAGGCTGCGCTGACCCGGCAATCCCGGTCCCATATAACCCATTTCGCGCCCGCCCATGGCATTGGGCTGCCCGGTCAGGGAGAACGGCCCGGACCCGGTGCGGCAGATCGCGCCGGTGGCGAGATGCAGATTGATGATGGCATTGGTGGTCCAGGTGCCGTGCGTGGATTGATTCACGCCCATGGTCCACAGCGACATCCATTCGTCCGCCGCGCCGATCCACTCGGCGGCGGTGCGAATATCGGCCTCGGGTACGCCGGTCAGCTGCGCGACCAGGTCGGGGGAGTAGTCGGCCAGGAAGTCCGGCATCGACTCCCAGCCCTCGGTGTGCTCGGCGATGAATTCCGCGTCGATCGCGCCGTTCTCGATCAACAGGTACAGCAGCCCGTTCAGCAGCGCGAGATCCGTACCCGGTCTGATCTGCAGGAACAGATCCGCGCGCGCGGCGGTATCGGTGCGCCGCGGATCCACCACAATGAGTTTCGCGCCCGCTTTGCACCGATCGGCCATGCGCAGGAACAGAATCGGATGGCAGTCGGCCATATTCGCGCCGATGGCGAAGAACAGATCCGCGTGATCGATATCGTCATACGATCCGGGCGGGCCGTCCGCGCCGAAGGATTGTTTGTACCCGGTGGCCGCACCGGCCATGCACAGCCGCGAATTGGCCTCCATATGCACGGTGCGCAGGTGGCCCTTGGCCAATTTCGTTGCCAGGTACTGGGCTTCGATGGAGAGCTGCCCGGAGACGTACATGGCGATCGAGTCCGGCCCGTGCTCGTCCAGGATGGCGCGCAAGCGCTGCGCCGCCTCCAGCACCGCCTCGTCGACCGGCAGCGGGACCGGCGACTGCCCGCGCTCGGGACGCCGGTACGCGGACTCCATCCGCCCCCGCGTCCGCATCAGGTCCGCGTGCGTGGCGCCCTTGGTGCAGAGCCGCCCGGCATTGACCGGATGCAGTTTGTCGCCGCTCACCTTCGCGATCACCCGGGCGCTGGAGGCATCGGCCTCGGTGCGCACGGTGATACCGCAGCCCACTCCGCAGTACGAGCACGCGGTTCGAATGCTCGGCGGGGTAGCACTGGAATCAGGCATGATCCGATCTTCGTCATCCCCGATTGCGGCGGATTGCCCGAAGGTTATCGTCAGGTGACAATCCCCCTCACAATCGATTGCGGCCACCGTGAGGTGCGCGAACGCTGTGAGGCAGAACACCGCGCGGGGCGGATCAGCCCAATTTGTAGCCGCGATGCAACGCCACGGCGCCGCCGGAGAGATTACGCCACTTCACCTGCGACCAGCCCGCATCGGCAATGCGCAGGGCCAGCTGCGACTGCGTCGGCCAGGCCCGAATCGATTCGGCCAGATATACGTAGGCATCGGGATTGCTGGAGACCTTCTTCGCCACCGCGGGCAGCGCCTTCATCAGGTACTCCATGTAGACGGTCCGGAAGAGCGCGAAGGTCGGGGTGGAGAACTCGGCCACCACCAACCGTCCGCCCGGCTTGGTGACGCGCAGCATTTCACGCAGCGCCAGATCCGGATCGGCGACATTGCGCAGCCCGTACGAAATGGTCACCGCGTCGAAGGAGGCATCGGCGAACGGCAGCGCCATGGCATCGCCCGCCACCATCGGCACCTTGCGGAAGCGTCCGGCGGCCAGCATGCCCTGGGAGAAATCGGCGGCCACACACCACGCCCCGGACTTGGACAGTTCGAGCGTGGAGACGCCGGTCCCGGCCGCCAGATCCAGCACCCGCTCACCGGGCCGCAGCGCCAAGGCTTTTCGCGTCGCCCAGCGCCAATAGCGATCCTGACCGCCCGAAATCAGGGTATTGGTGAGGTCGTACCGCTTCGCGACACCGTCGAACATGGACGCCACCTCATGCGGCTGCTTGTCCAACGAGGCCCGAACCAATTCCCGCCGCTCTGTTTTCGCCACACCCGCACATTAGCCCGCGACGCGAGTGCGCGACCATCGCCTCCGGATCGCGCCGACCCACCCGGCCGGCGGCGACCCGAGCAGCCACAATGCCGGAATGGCCACCGCCCAGCTCACCAGGATCACCGACAGTGCGGGGATGATCGCGACACGCGCATCGCGACCCGCCACCCGCACCAGGTCCGGATCGCTGCGCCGGTATTCGACATTGATGCGCTCGCCCTGGGTGAGCTTGGTCGGATAGAGCACGCCGACCTTCGGATTATGTGTCTCCCCATCGGGCGTCACGAAGGTGACCGCCGATCGCAGGGTACCGGCCGATAGCACTTCCGCGCTGGTCACGCCCATATTCGAGCTGATGAGGTGATCATCGCGCCAGGCCGCCAGCACCAGCAGCACCGCGAGCACACTGATCGCGCAGGCGAGTGTGGCGATCGTCATCCGAGGCCGGCGGAAGCGCTGAGCCCGGCTGACAGACTGGCTGGTTTCCGACACTTCACCAGGCTATTCCATGACTGGACTACGGTTGCCGCCATGTCCCGTAAATTCAGCTTCACCGTGCAGTACAGCGTTCCGGTAGAAGAGCTTCACCGGGCACTGACCAACGACGAGATGTGGAACGCGCGGTTCGCCGACGCCTCCACCGCAACACTGGAGCTGTCGCACCCCGACGGCCCCGGCACCATCCGCATTCATATGACCGAAAAAGCACCCGAAGACAAGATTCCCGGCCTGGTCAAGAAGGTCCTCAAGAGCGATCTCGTGCTCGAGCGCACCGACACCTGGGGCGCCCTCGAAGGCGATACCGCCAGGGGCTCCTTCGACGGCTCCTCCGGCGGCATCACCACCGAAATGGCCGGCACCTTCGAATTGCGGCCCACCGCCGCGGGTTCGGAGATCGAGGCCGCGGGCACCGTGACCGTCAAGGTCCCGCTGGTCGGCGGCGCCATCGAACCGCTGGTGGAGAACCTGCTGGAGAAGGTGATGAACAGCGAGCGCAAGTCCGTCGAGGCCTGGTTCGCAGCGCAGAACGCCTGAGCCGCCGAAAGATCGAGAACACCTGAGCCAGGCTGATTCTCACCTTCGAGGGGTACCCCGTGGCCGCGCCCACCCGCGGCTACGGGATTCTCGGCGGCACCGGCCCGCCTAGCCCCGCGACGGATCGAATTCGCGCGGTTCGGTGAGCACCAGCCAGTTCCCGGAGTTGTCGCGAATGATCGCCTCCACGCCGTACGGGCGCTCGGACGGCGGCTGCACGAACTCCACCCCCTTGGCGGTCAGCTCCTCGAAGGTCTTCTGGCAGTTCTCGGTCCGCAATCCCAGCGCGCCGTGCGTGCCATTGGCCATGGACCGGCGGATCGCCTCGGCCAGATTCTCATCCAGCGGCGGCCCCGGGATCATGAGCGTGACCTCCAGCTCCAGATGATCCGGATGCGCCACCGTCACCCAGCGAAAACCATTGTCGCCCATGGTGATATCGCTGACCTCCACGAAGCCGAGATTGTCGATGTACCAGCGCTTGGACGCGGTCTGATCGGTCACGTAGACGGTGGTGAGGGAAACGTTCGTAATCGTCGTCATGGCATCAGGCTATGGACCGGGCCGCCCGCGGCGCTTCTCCGAAATTGCGGTGTCGCGACCGAGTCCGCTGTGAGTGTGACGTAACCCGCACGCAATAGGACCGCAAACCCGGCTCTACATGAGCGGGCAACCCTCGACCTCGGCAACCACTCAGCACGAGCAGGATCGAGGAGCACCGGTGGTCGAAGTCGATACCCGCCCGGCGAATTCCGTCGCGGCAACCAAGGAGACGCTGGAGGACTACACCCTCCGTTTCGCCCCGCGCAGTTACCGCACCTGGAGTCCGGCCGTCGTCGGAGTCTCCGCGCTCGGCGGCATCGCCTACCTCGCCGATTTCTCCATCGGCGCCAATATCGGCATCGCCAACGGCACCGGAAACGCGCTGCTGGGCATCGGCATCTTCGCCCTCGTCATCATGCTGACCGGGTTTCCGCTGGCCTACTACGCCGCGCGCTACAACATCGATCTGGATCTGATCACCCGCGGCAGCGGCTTCGGCTACAAGGGTTCGATCGTCACCAATGTGGTGTTCGCGTCCTTCACCTTCATCTTCTTCGCGCTCGAGGGCTCGATCATGGCGCAGGGCCTGAAACTCGGCCTGCACGTACCACTTCCGCTCGGCTATCTGGCCTCCACGCTGTTGATCTTCCCGCTGGTCATCTACGGCATGAAGACGCTCACCAAACTCCAGGTCTGGACCACGCCGCTGTGGCTCGTCCTGATGGTGCTGCCCTTCGTGTTCCTGCTGGTGCGGCACCCGGATTCGGTCGGCGCCTTCCTGTCCTACGGCGGTAAGGACGGCCAGGGCGTGAGCCTGACCGGTGCGCTGCTCGCCGCGGGCGTGTGCCTGTCGCTCATCGCGCAGATCGCCGAACAGATCGACTACCTGCGCTTCATGCCGCCCAAAACCCCGGAGAACACGCGCAGCTGGTGGGGCTGGATGCTGCTGGCCGGACCCGGCTGGGTGCTGTTCGGCGCGATCAAGCAGGTGGTGGGACTGTTCCTCGCGGTGTACCTGATCGCGAATCTGCCCGGCGCGCAGGACATCGCGAATCAGCCGGTGCGCCAGTTCCTGGAGATCTACCGGGACATGATGCCCGCCTGGCTCGCCATGACCCTGGCCGTGGTGCTGGTGGTCATCAGCCAGATCAAAATCAATGTCACCAACGCCTATTCGGGCTCGCTGGCCTGGACCAACTCTTTCACCCGTATCACCAAGAACTATCCGGGCCGACTGGTCTTCCTGGGCTTGAATCTGCTCATCGCGCTGATTCTCATGGAAGCCGATATGTTCAACTTCCTGAACAATATCCTCGGCTTCTACGCCAACTGCGGTATCGCCTGGATCGTCACCGTCGCAACGGATATCGCGGTCAACAAGTACCTGCTGAAGATCTCGCCGAAGCAGCCGGAGTTCCGGCGCGGCATGCTCTACGACTACAACCCGGTCGGCCTGATCGGCTTCGGACTCTCGGCCGTGCTGTCCATCATGACCTTCTTCGGGCTCTTCGGTGAGACCTTGAAGCCGTACTCACCGATCATCGCGGTCCTCGTGTCCCTCGTGGCCACCCCGCTCACCGCGATTCTCACCGGGGGCAAGTACTACCTGCGCCGCACCGACGACGGCATCGCCGCGCCCATGTTCGACGAACACGGCAATCCGTCCGGTGCGACGCTCACCTGCCACATCACCGGCATGGACTTCGAACGCCCGGACATGATCGCCTCCCCGATCCCCGGACCCGGGGGCGAAATCCAGTACATCAGCTCACTGGCACTCTCGACCGATAAGTCCGGCATCCACGTCCTGCCGCCGCAGTGACCTGAAAGACGCTGCTACCGCGGCGGTTTCCGATCCGAGAGACCGTGCATGAAGATGTAGCAGCCCGGAATATGGGGAGCGCCCTCGGCGGCGAACTTGGCCTGATACTCCGAGGGCGACATCCCCACCAGTTCGGTGAACTTGCGACTGAACGAACCCAGACTGCTGTAGCCGACCATCATGCACGCCTCGGTGACGGTGATATTGGTGGCGCGCAACAGATCCTGCGCCCGCTCGATCCGCCGCTCGGCCAGATACAGCGCGGGAGTCTTACCGTAGGTCGCGGCGAAACAGCGCAGAAAGTGATACTTCGACACCCTCGCGGCCGCCGCCAGCGCCTCCAGATCCAAAGGCTCCGCGTAGTTCCGATCGGCCAGATCCCGGGCGCGCCGCAAATGCGGGAGCAGCTCCTCGGGAACCGGCCGGGGCGTCATGCGAACGGCTGGAGTTTGTCGAATCGCATCGACGCGCGACCCGCGCCCCGCCACAGCCGGGCGGTCAGATCCAGATCCTCATCGGTGACCAGATTGCCCATCACCCGAACGGCGGTGCGCTGCAACAGCTGTGACCGCATGACCGGCGGACCGCCGAACGGCACCGCCCGCGGATGGGTGGCCAGCGCCGCCAACCGCCGCGCCACCGAATAGGTGCGACCGTAGCGCGCCCGCAGCAGTTCGGGCCAGATCCGGGTCAGATCCGGTTCGTCCAGCAGGTCCGAAAGCATATGCCCGCCTTCGAGTCCGTAGTCGATGCCCTCACCGTTCAGCGGATTCACACAGCCCGCCGCATCGCCGACCAGCACCCAATTGCGCCCGGCCACATTCGATACCGCACCGCCCATGGGCAGCAGCGCCGAAGCCACCGCGCGCGCCTCACCGTCGAAACCCCACTCCTGCCGGCGCAGCGAGACATAGTGCTGCAGCAGCGGTTTCAATGCGATATGCGAGGGCCGCTGCTCGGTGGCCAGCGAACCGACCCCGATATTGACCTCACCATTGCCGAGCGGGAACACCCACCCGTAGCCCGGCACCAATTCGTTGTTGCCGTCCCGCAATTCCAGATGCGAGGTGATCCAGGGGTCATCGTGCCGCTCGGACTTGATGTACGCCCGCGCCGCCGTCCCGTAGGCGTACTCGCGATGCCAGGTGCGGCCCAACAGCTTTCCCACCGGCGACCGCACACCGTCGGCGACGATCAGCACCTCGCAGGAGACCACGCGCAGCCCCGCCTCGGTCTTGACGGTGACCCCGGTGACCCGATCACCCTCCCGCGCCACCTCCACGACCTTCGCGCCCTCGACCATCCGCGCGCCGAACTTCACCGCGGTATCGCGCAGCTTGTCGTCGAGTTCGGTTCGCGGAACAGCGCTTCCGTACACCGGGAAGGAACCCTTGGGCCACGGCAGCAGCGCCTCGCGCCCGAACCCCGCCATCCGCAACCCGTGATTGACCGTATGCGCGCGCACCCAGTCCCCGAGCCCCAAATTCTCCAACTCGGCGGTAGCCCGCGGCGTCAGCCCATCCCCACAGGTCTTATCCCGCGGGAACACCGCCGAATCGACGAGCAGCACATCACGTCCCGCCCGCGCCGCCCACGCCGCCGCCGCCGACCCGGCCGGCCCCGCCCCGACCACCAGCACATCGGCATGCGACGGCAGCACATTCGACGAGTGCCCCTGCTCCGAACCGATTCCCGCTGAACCCATAGCCCCAATACTCGCAGCCCACCGCAACCACAGTCGACGGGGTTACCCCTCTGCACGAACACCCAACCCGATTCCCCAAAGGTTCGCGGCCGTCCCGGTTCTGGACTGAGTGGAGCGGAGGAGCGCAGCGGGGGAGCGGAGGGAGGGAAGAACCGGGACTTCAGGGCCGCGAACCCGCCCGGAGCGAAGCGGAGGGCAGATAAAGCGGAGGGAGGGAAGAACCGGGACTTCAGGGCCGCGAACCCCGCCCGCAGCGAAGCGAAGGGCAGATAAGCACAGTGTTCCGTCGGTCGCACTACGGTGGTGTCCATAGGGGGCTGGGTGTCCACACGCTAGGTTCTTTGGCGTGGGGTCGGACGCGGCACTGGGAGATGAAATGAGCGCATCGGCTGTGAGCGATGAGAGCACGGTGGTGGCGGGGGTGGATCTCGGCGATCCCGAGCTCGCGGTAACAGTGCGTAAGGGTCTGGTCGAAGTCGAGGACCTGCTGATCACCGAGCTGTCCGACGGGGAGGATTTTCTGCAGGAGGCGGCGCTGCACCTGGCCAAGGCGGGCGGTAAGCGCTTCCGTCCGCTGTTCACCATTCTCACCGGGCAGCTCGGCCCCAATCCGGACAGTCCGGACCTGATCACCGCGGGGACGGTGGTCGAACTCGTACACCTGGCCACCCTCTATCACGACGATGTCATGGACGAGGCCCCGATCCGCCGCGGTGCGCCCAGCGTGAACTCGCGCTGGGGCAACAGCGTCGCCATCCTGGCCGGGGACTACCTGTTCGCGCACGCCTCCCGCCTGGTCTCCACCCTCGGCCCGGACGCGGTGCGCATCATCGCCGAAACCTTCGCCGAACTGGTCACCGGCCAGATGCGCGAGACCATCGGCGCGCGCGACTCCCAGGATCCGGTCGAGCACTACCTGCGCGTGGTCTGGGAGAAGACCGGATCGTTGATCGCCGCTTCGGGGCGCTTCGGGGGCACCTTCTCCGGCGCGGGCCTCGAACACGTGGAACGGCTGGCCCGGCTCGGCGACGCGGTCGGCACCGCCTTCCAGATCTCCGACGACATCATCGACATCTCCTCGGTGTCCGAGCAGTCCGGCAAGACCCCCGGCACCGATCTGCGCGAGGGCGTGCACACCCTGCCGGTGCTCTACGCCCTGCGCGACGAGGGCTCCGAGGGCGACCGCCTGCGCAAACTGCTGGCCCGCCCGCTCGAGACCGATGCCGAGGTCGAGGAGGCGCTGGACCTGCTCTCGCGCTCGCGCGGCATGGTGCTGGCCAAGGAGAAGTTGCAGGGCTACGCCGATACCGCGCACGCCGAACTCTCCGCCCTGCCCGGCGGACCCGCCAACGAGGCCCTGGAGCGGCTGGTTCGTTACACCATCGAACGGGTCGGCTAGCGGGGAACTTCTGGCCTACCCGAGGCGTTGACCAGGTGTTACGTAAGATGACAACTGATTTCGTGAGGTGCGGTAACTCCTCGGGTACGCCCAGAACAGGCCGGGCACCCGGCGGAGTCCTGGAACTGAGTCTCGCGGCACGTCAGTGGCAGGCCTGAAGACGCGGAGAGGCGGGACAGTTGCATTCGCACGGGTACGCCAATGGTGTGAAGACTTTCGGACTGTTGGTCGGCATGTCGGCGCTGATCGTGTTCGCCGGAGCCATGTTCCGCAGTCCGACAATCCTGATCCTGTCGATTCTGCTGGCCGTGGGCATGAACGCGTACGCCTACTTCAACAGCGACAAACTCGCGTTGAAGGCCATGCACGCCCAACCGGTGACCGAACTCGAGGCCCCGGTCATGTATCGCATCGTGCGCGAATTGGCCACCGCCGCAAGGCAACCCATGCCGAGGCTGTACATCAGTCCCACCAACGCGCCCAATGCCTTCGCCACCGGGCGCAATCCGCGGCACGCCGCGGTCTGCTGCACCACCGGCATTCTGCAGATCCTGGACGAGCGCGAGCTACGCGCGGTGCTGGGGCATGAGCTCTCTCACGTCTACAACCGCGACATCCTGATCTCCTCGGTCGCGGGCGCCCTCGCCTCGGTCATCTCCGGCCTGGCCAACCTGGCCTTCTTCGCCAGCGCCTTCGGCGGCAATCGCGACGGCGAGGGCCCGAATGTCATTGGCATTCTGCTGGTTTCGCTGCTCGGCCCGATCGCGGCCGCGCTCATCAAACTCGCGGTCTCGCGGTCGCGCGAATATCAAGCCGACCAGGACGGCGCATCCCTCACGGGCGACCCCCTGGCTTTGGCGTCAGCGCTGCGCAAGCTCGAACGCGGGGTGCAGGCCGCCCCGCTGCCGCCGGAGCCGCAGCTGACCGCACAGTCGCACCTGATGATCGCCAATCCCTTCCGGGCGGGCGACAAAATGGCGCGCTGGTTCTCCACCCACCCGCCCATGGCGGACCGCATCGCCCGCCTCGAAGCCATGGCGGGCGGCACCAGCGGCCCGGCGGCGGGCCCCCGCGAGTATTAGCGGTAGTTCACGAACTGCAACGCGACCTCGAAATCGCCATTGCGCAGCAGCGACTGCACGGCCTGCAGATCATCGCGGCTCTTACTGCTGACCCGCAGCTCCTCGCCCTGGATCTGCGCCTTGACCCCCTTGGGGCCGTCATCGCGGATCTTCTTGGCGATCTTCTTCGCCTGCTCGGTGCTGATGCCCTGAATCAGCTCGCCTGTGATTTTGTACACCTTCCCGGAGGCCACCGGATCGCCCGCGTCGAACGCCTTGAGCGAGATATCGCGGCGGATCAGCTTCTCCTTGAAGACGTCCAGCGCGGCCTTGACCCGGTCCTCGGAGTCGGCGGTGAGGATGATCTTCTCCTCGCCCGACCATTCGATGCCGGCGCCAGTACCGCGGAAGTCGTAGCGGGTGGCCAGCTCTTTGGCCGCGATGTTCAGCGCATTGTCCACCTCCTGACGGTCGACCTTGCTGACGACATCGAACGACGAATCGGCCACGCTTGTGCTCCTGTCCGAGATCGGAAATTTTGGGATTGCCCCGCCGAAGGTAGCCCGTCCGGCACCCCGTTTTCCAGCCGGTTTGCATTGCGGGCGGGGGTTCGATGTATTCTCGTCACCGCGCTGCAAGGCGTACCCAGGCAGATTGCCCGAGCGGCCAATGGGAGCGGACTGTAAATCCGTCGGCGAAAGCCTACGTAGGTTCGAATCCTACATCTGCCACCGCGAAACCCCCCGAGGCCAATGGTCCCGGGGGGTTTCGTGCTTTTCCGTGTGGCGCGGGTGTGATCGACGCCGTTGTCGACCGGTAGCCGGCCTCATTTGGGGAGTACCCACTCAAGACGGTGTAAAAACCTCTCCTGACCACACGGTTTGGAGAGTGGGCGAGATGTTGTGTAACCTCGTTCAAGTCTTCAGCGCCCGGTTCCAAAGACCGAGCAACGCAGACATGCCCCCTTAGCTCAGTCGGCAGAGCGTTTCCATGGTAAGGAAAAGGTCAACGGTTCGATTCCGTTAGGGGGCTCGCCGGATTGCCGGTGGTGACCGACTCGGCATCCAGATCGATGGACCGGGCTATCGCCGCCGCGAATCCTCGCATGGCGGTGTAGCTCAGTTGGTAGAGCAAACGACTCATAATCGTTGTGTCGCCGGTTCAAGTCCGGCCATCGCTACCCATACTGATTAACCACATCAGGCTTACCGGAAAGAGGGCGCATCGTGGCCGCGAAGTCCACTGATATCCGGCCAAAGATCACCTTGGCCTGCGAGCAGTGCAAGCACCGTAACTACATCACCAAGAAGAACCGGCGTAACGACCCGGATCGTCTCGAGCTCAAGAAGTTCTGCCCGAACTGCGGTACCCACCGGGCCCACCGCGAGTCTCGCTAACTTAACCCCGCGCGTTCTACCGCGTGGAAGAAGTGCCGGATCGGCTCGTCACTACGTCCCCCCTACCAGGGGACAGTGGCTCCCGGTCCGGCACTTGGTGTATATAGCGGTGGTTCAGCGCTCTGCCGGTCCTTGAAAAGGGATCAGATAGGTGACTCTCTGCCGTGACAATCAACACCGAGATCGAATTGGTCAGCGATACTGCCGACATGGTCAGTAACACCGAGACCGAAACGGTCTCCCCGGGTGAGGCATTCGATCCCGCCACGCACGCCGCCGCCATGGTCGGCCACCACTACCGGGTGGAGGACTACTACGAGGTGGGCCGCGAGAAGGTGCGTGAATACGCCCGCGCCGTGCAGGACTACCACCCCGTGCACTGGGACGAGGATGTCGCCCAAGAGTACGGATACGACGGTCTGGTGGCGCCGCTCAGCTTCATCTCGCTGGTCGGAATCCTGGCCCAGCGCAAGCTCTTCGAGCAGATCGTCACCGGCTACGACCTGAGCCAGATCATGCAGACCGATCAGATCCTGGAGTTCCACCGGCCCATCAAGGCCGGCGACCAGCTCACCTGCATCGTGTACCTGCACTCGTTCCGGCAGGCGTTCGGCGGCGACATCATCGTCACCAAGAACGACGTGGTCGACCAGAACGACGAAATGGTGCTCACCACCTACACCACCCTCATCGGCCGTAGCGGCGGTGATATCGATCCCAATGTCGGTGACGCGGTGCGCAATGTGCTCATGCACGGCGTCGGCCCGGAGGAGACCCCGGATCACAAGCCGCGCACTCTGCGGGTCGCTGATCTGGAGCCGCAGCCGGTGCCGGTGACCCTGCCCGGCCGCGGCAAGATCACCCCGAATAAGCACGCCATCCGGTTCGAGGATGTGGCCGTCGGCGATCTGCTCCCCACCCGCGTGGTGCGCCTGACCCGCGGCGATCTGGTGAACTACGCCGGCGTCTCCGGCGATGCCAACCCGATCCACTGGAGCGATGAGGTCGTCAAGCTCGTCGGGCTGGAAAACGTTGTGGCGCACGGCATGCTGACCATGGGCTTGGGCGGCGGCTTCGTCACCTCGTGGCTGGGCGATCCGGGTGCGGTGAAGGAGTACAACGTGCGCTTCACCAGCCCCGTGTACGTGCCCGTGGACAAGGCCGCCGAGATCGAATACACCGGCAAGGTGAAGTCGATCGACCCGGAGAATCGCACCGCCGTGGTCGCCATCGTGGCGAAATCGGAGGGCCGCAAGATCTTCGGCCGCGCCACCGCGACCGTCCAATTGGCCTGATTCGACCGGTGACCCCCGATTGGCGATTGCCGCGTGAGATACCGTAGACTCGGTTATCTGGGGTCACCAGCCGATGCGCGCTGCTCCGAGGAGCGGCGCGTATGTATGTAAAGGCACGGCACGGCGACCCCGTAGTACAACTGAAGAGATACTGTGGTCGGGCGAGCAACAGACGTCCAACCGAAGGGGCGTAGCTCAATTGGCAGAGCAGCGGTCTCCAAAACCGCAGGTTGCAGGTTCAAGTCCTGTCGCCCCTGCACGCGTAGCGATCGCTTGCGGGTCGCTCGAAACGGTCAGTACAGCGACGAGGAAGGATCGACGTGAGCGACGAGCGGGATACTCGCCACGAAGATGGCGATGACACCGCCGCAGTGGCTCGTCCGAGCGGCAAGCGTTCCGCCCGGCGTCGAAACGCGTCGGCGGCGACGAATGTAGCGACGATCGATCGTCCTGCGTCACCGGCCAAGGCGAACAAGAAGTCCGGCAGGGCCGGTGGCGGTACGGGCAATCCGTTCAAGCGCCTGGTGAAGTTCCTCAAAGAAGTAATCGCGGAACTGCGCAAGGTCATCTGGCCCAACCGCAAGCAGATGGTCACCTATACGAGCGTTGTGCTGGTGTTCGTGATCTTCATGATCGCGTTCATCAGCGGGTTGGATGTGGCGTTCATCAAGGGTGTCAACTGGCTGTTCGGCTAGCTGACCGTCGGCGCCGGTTACCGCTCCCCGAGCAGAGGCGGGGGACGGACCATCCGCCTGGGGTGACCCCCCAGCGCGCAGAGGATTACGTGACGACAAGGAAGCGAGTGCCCCAGTGAGCACCCCGGAGAACGGCACAACCGACGAATTCGACGTCGACGATCTGGTGGAAGAGACCACCGACGCCGCGGAATTTGACGACCCCGCCGACGCGGAGGCAGCCGCTGACGAGCCGACCGCCGAAGAGCCGGCCGCCCCTGTCGACGCCGAGCCCGCCGATCCGGTAGCCGAGATGAAGGCCGCGCTGCGCCGCGCCCCCGGCGACTGGTACGTGATCCACTCCTACGCCGGTTACGAGAACAAGGTGAAGACCAATCTCGAGACCCGCGTGCAGAACCTCGGTCTCGAGGACTACATCTTCCAGGTCGAGGTGCCGACCGAAGAGGTCACCGAGATCAAGAACGGCCAGCGCAAGAACGTCAATCGCAAGGTGCTGCCGGGTTACATCCTGGTCCGCATGGAGCTGAACGACGAGTCCTGGGGCGCGGTCCGCAATACCCCCGGTGTGACCGGTTTCGTCGGCGCGACCTCGCGCCCGTCCCCGCTGTCCATCGATGATGTGGTGAAGTTCCTGGTTCCCGCCGCCAAGCAGCAGAAGCCCGCGGCCACCGCGGCCTCCGGCTCCGGCGAGACCTCGGGCGAGACCCCGATCATCAAGCCCACCATCGATGTGGACTTCGAGGTCGGCGAGTCGGTCACCGTCATGGACGGCCCCTTCGCCACCCTTCCGGCCAGCATTTCCGAGATCAATGCCGAGCAGCAGAAGCTCAAGGTGCTCGTATCGATCTTCGGTCGCGAGACCCCGGTCGAGCTGGCGTTCACTCAGGTCGCCAAGATCTGATCAGACTTGCAAACCGCAAGAACCTAACCAAGGAAGAAAGATGCCCCCGAAGAAGAAGAAGGTCTCTGGGCTTATCAAGCTCCAGATCAAGGCCGGTGCGGCCAATCCGGCTCCGCCCGTTGGTCCCGCGCTGGGTCAGCACGGCGTGAACATCATGGAGTTCTGCAAGGCTTACAACGCCGCGACCGAGTCGCAGCGCGGGAACATCATCCCGGTCGAGATCACGGTCTACGAAGATCGTTCTTTCGATTTCAAGCTGAAGACCCCGCCCGCCTCGCAGCTGCTGCTCAAGGCCGCCGGTGTGCAGAAGGGCTCCGCCGAGCCGCACCGCAACAAGGTCGCGCAGGTCACCATGGATCAGATCCGTGAGATCGCCAAGACCAAGGCCGAAGATCTGAACGCCAACGATATCGACCAGGCCGCCAAGATCATCGCCGGTACCGCTCGCTCGATGGGTATCACCATCGCGTAGCGACTGCTCGCAGGTCGCTCGAAACGGCCAGCGGAGTAGCCACTCGGCTGCACATCCCGTGGGAGGGCCGGCCAGGCCCGCACACCACGTCTGAACTTACGAACAGGACAGAACAACATGGCAAAACGAAGCAAGGCTTATCTCGAGGCGGCCGCCAAGGTCGACAAGTCGGCGTTCTACGCTCCGCTGGCCGCCGTGCGGCTCGCGAAGGAGACCGCCACCACCAAGACCGACGCCACCGTCGAGGTCGCAGTCCGTCTCGGTGTCGATCCCCGCAAGGCCGATCAGATGGTCCGCGGCACCGTCAACCTGCCGCACGGCACCGGTAAGACCGCCCGCGTCATTGTGTTCGCGGTCGGCGACAAGGCCACCGAGGCCGAGGCCGCCGGTGCGGACGCCGTGGGCGCCGAGGATCTGATCGAGCGCATCCAGGGCGGTTGGCTGGACTTCGACGCCGCGATCGCCACCCCGGATCAGATGGCCAAGGTCGGTCGTATCGCTCGCGTACTGGGCCCGCGTGGCCTGATGCCGAACCCGAAGACCGGCACCGTCACCCCCGATGTGACCAAGGCCGTCAACGACATCAAGGGCGGCAAGATCAACTTCCGCGTCGACAAGCAGGCCAACCTGCACTTCGTCATCGGCAAGGCGTCCTTCGACGACAAGAAGCTGGCGGAGAACTACGGCGCGGCCCTCGACGAGATCCTGCGCGTCAAGCCCTCCACCGCGAAGGGCCGCTACCTCAAGAAGGTGACGTTCTCGACGAACACCGGACCGGGCATCCCGGTGGACGTGAACCGCACCCGCAACTTCGCCGAAGAAGACTGATCTCTTCGACGGGCGAGCGTAGCAACGCATAGAGCCTGAAGGGCCGGTACGGGGAAACCTGTACCGGCCCTTCGTCTTTGGTGGTCTACGCAAATGTCTGTGGTGGTCCACGCAGGTCAAGGGGGGTGCCGATTTGGGTAGCGCTACTCCACCTGGTAGCCTTTACGACGGTCGCCGACTTGTTCGGTGATCACCCCACATCGTTCTACCGAAGACCGTTGGTTGCTGCCCCCGGGCAGTCGAAGGTCCAGCGTTACTGCTGGCGGCCCACGCAGGGAGAGCCGAGGTAGGGGAAACCATTGCGAGTCACTCGCCTTGTGTTTCTTTCACGCCCCGGGACCACTCTGCGTCCGCGGGGCGTTTGCTTTATCGCTGGCCCCTGGCGGAAGTCGGTAGTTCATATACGAACCGACCATCCAGAGAGGAGGCGAAGTATGGCAAAACCCGAAAAGGTCACCGCGGTTGCGGAGATCACGGAGCAGTTCAAGGGTTCGACCGCCACCGTTGTCACGGAATACCGTGGACTGTCGGTCGGCAAGATCACCGAGCTGCGTCGTGCGCTCGGCGCGGACGCCACCTACTCCGTCGCCAAGAACACCCTGGTCAAGCGTGCCGCCGCCGAGGCGGGCGTCGAAGGCCTGGATGACTTGTTCGTCGGTCCGACCGCCATCACCTTCATCAAGGGTGAGCCGGTCGAAGCCGCGAAGGCGCTTAAGGCTTTCGCCAAGGACAACAAGGCGCTGATCATCAAGGGCGGCTACATGGACGGCGTCGCGCTGTCCGTTGCCGAAGTTGAGCGGATCGCCGACCTGGAGTCCCGCGAGGTCCTGCTGGCCAAGCTGGCCGGCGCCATGAAGGGCAACCTGTCCAAGGCTGCCGGGCTGTTCGCAGCCCCCGGCAACCAGGTCGCGCGCCTGCTCGCGGCCCTGCAGGAGAAGAAGGCGAACGAGGGTGGCGCCGCCGCCCCCGCCGCCGACGAAGCTCCTGCGGCCGACGCCGAATAAGTCATCACCCCAAACCTATTCGTCGCCGCTCGCGCGGTGATGAAACCATCGAAAGGAAACATCAATGGCCAACGTTGACGAGCTGCTCGAAACCTTCGGTTCCATGACCCTGCTCGAGCTCTCCGAGTTCGTGAAGGCGTTCGAGGAGAAGTTCGAGGTCACCGCCGCTGCCCCCGTCGCCGTCGCGGTCGCCGGTGGCGCTGCCCCGGCCGAGGCTGCCGAAGAGCAGGACGAGTTCGATGTCATCATCGAGTCGGCCGGCGACAAGAAGATCCAGGTCATCAAGGTCGTTCGCGAGATCGTCTCCGGCCTGGGCCTGAAGGAAGCCAAGGACCTCGTCGAGAGCGCCCCGAAGGCCATCCTGGAGAAGGTCAACAAGGAGGCCGCCGACGCCGCCAAGGCCAAGCTCGAAGAGGCCGGCGCCAAGATCTCCGTCAAGTAATTCTTGCCGGGCGTCTGACAACGTCTGTAAAAGGGCGGTTCCCGTTGGGGGACCGCCCTTTTCGTGTATTCGAGTACTCGTAATCGCGTCGTGATTCATGGTTGCGAAATGTTTCGTTACTGACCGGTCAGGTCTCGGTGTCCGAGACGGGGCTTATGCGATACAGTGACCGGACCTACTGTGATGCGCCACACCGCGCATTGAAAAATTCGTGGTGCGCCGCAGTGGGGCGCTCGTCGGAGAATTGTGGAGGTTGGCGTGGGCGTCGAGGTCAGGACCGAAAGCATCACCAAGTCGTTCGGTTCGCAACGGATTTGGCAGGACGTCTCGCTGACGCTGCCGTCGGGGGAAGTCAGCGCGTTGCTCGGCCCCTCCGGTACCGGTAAGTCGGTCTTCCTGAAGTCGCTGATCGGTCTGCTGCGCCCGGAGCGCGGCTCCATCTACATCGATGGCACCGATATCACCACCTGCTCCAACAAGGAGCTGTACGAGATCCGCAAACTGTTCGGCGTCCTCTTCCAGGACGGCGCGCTCTTCGGCTCGATGAATCTGTATGACAACGTGGCCTTCCCGCTGCGTGAGCACACCAAGAAGAGCGAATCCGACATCAAGAAGATCGTCATGGAGAAGCTCGAGCTGACCGGTCTGCTCGGCGCGGAGGGCAAGCTCCCGGGTGAGATCTCCGGCGGTATGCGCAAGCGCGCCGGCCTGGCCCGCGCCCTGGTGCTGGATCCGCAGATCATCCTGGTCGACGAGCCGGACTCCGGTCTGGATCCGGTGCGCACCACCTATCTCTCGCAGCTGTTGATCGATATCAACGCGCAGATCGACGCGACGATTCTGATCGTCACGCACAACATCAACCTGGCGCGCCTGGTGCCGGACAATATCGGCATGCTGTTCCGCCGCGAACTGGTCATGTTCGGCCCGCGCGAGGTGCTGCTCACCTCCGAGGAGCCGGTGGTCAAGCAGTTCCTCAACGGCCGTATGCAGGGCCCGATCGGTATGTCCGAGGAGAAGGACGAATCGCAGATGGCCCGCGAGCAGGCCATGTTCGACGCCGGTCACCACGCCGGTGGCGCGGAAGAGGTCGAGGGCATCATCCCGCAGATGAAGGCGCAGCCCGGTATGCCGGTGCGTCAGGCCGTCGGTCGCCGCCGGGAGCGGGTGCGCCAGATTCTGCACACCCTGCCGCCCGCCGCGCAGGAGGCGATCCGGCACTCCATGGAGGAGAACGGTGACGCCGACACACAGGTGATGCCCGCCTACACGGGCGGGTACGACACCACGGTTCGACAGAACCTGACTAACGGGTAACATACCGCCCGTGAATCAAACCCTGACGCGGCTGCGCACCCCGGTCGAGTCGGGTCTTGCCCAGGCCGGCAACATTTTTGCGCTGCTGTTGGATGTCATGCGCAAGACTTTCCGTCGACCCTTCCAGTGGCGGGAGTTCATCGAACAGTCGTGGTTCATCGCGAGTGTCTCGATCCTTCCCGCCGCCCTGGTGGCAATCCCGTTCGGCGCGGTGGTCGCCCTGCAGACCGGCTCGCTCATCAAGCAGCTCGGCGCGGAGGCGTTCACCGGTGCCACCAGCGTGCTCGCCACCGTGCAGCAAGCCGCTCCCGTGGTCACCGCCCTCATCATCGCCGGTGCCGCCGGCTCCGCCGTGGCCGCCGATCTCGGCTCGCGCACCATTCGCGAGGAGATCGACGCCATGGAGGTGCTGGGCATCGATCCCATTCAGCGCCTGGTGGTTCCGCGTGTCCTGGGCATGATGCTGGTGGCGCTGCTGCTCAATGGTCTGGTGGCGGTCGTGGGCATCTGCGGCGGCTACTTCTTCAATGTGGGTCTGCAGGGCGGTACGCCCGGCGCCTACCTGGCTTCGTTCTCCGCGCTCGCTCAGCTGCCCGACCTCTGGATCGGCGAGATCAAGGCCCTGATCTTCGGACTCGTCGCGGGCGTCATCGCCGCCTACAAGGGTCTGCATCCCAAGGGGGGCCCGAAAGGAGTAGGTGACGCCGTGAACCAGTCCGTGGTTATCACGTTCCTGGTGTTGTTCTTCCTGAACCTGGTGCTGACCCTGATATATCTTCAGGTCGTCCCGGCCAAGGGCGCGTGATTCATGGTTGTTTCGCAGCGCACCAACGCATTTCAGCGGGGGGCGCGCCGGATGACCGGTGCGCTCAAATCGCCCGTGCACCTGGTCGACCGCGCGGGCGATCAGATGTCGTTCTACACCCGGGCGGTCAGTTCGATTCCGCGGACCGTCGTGCACTACCGCAAGGAGGTCATGCGGCTGCTGGCCGAGGTGACCTTCGGTTCGGGTGCGCTGGCGGTCATCGGCGGCACCATCGGCGTCATCGTCTTCATGTCGGCCTCGGTCGGCGTGGTGGTCGGGCTACAGGGTTTCAAGGCGCTGGATTCGCTCGGTTCGGGTGTGCTCACCGGCTTCCTGACCGGGTACATCAATACCCGTGAGCTCGCGCCTTTGGTTGCGGCGCTGGCGCTTTCGGCGACGGTTGGCTGTGGTTTCACCGCGCAATTGGGCGCCATGCGCATCTCCGAGGAGATCGACGCGCTCGAGGTGATGGCGGTGCCGGGTGTGCCGTTCCTGGTGACCACGCGGGTGATCGCGGGATTCGTGGCGGTCATTCCGCTGTATATCGTCGGCCTGCTCGGCACCTATGTGGCGTCGCGGTTGATCAGTATTTATTTCAATGGGCAATCGAGTGGTTCGTATGACCACTACTTCCAGTTGTTCCTGCCACCCGAAGACGTCATCTATTCCTTCTTGAAGGTGCTCGTCTTCGCGTTCGTGATCATCCTTGTGCACTGCTACTACGGCTTCAATGCCACCGGTGGTCCGGCGGGTGTGGGTGTGGCGGTGGGGCGCGCGGTGCGTGCGGCCATCGTGCTCATCAATGTGCTCGATTTCTTCCTCAGCCTTGCCATTTGGGGCACGACCACGACGGTGCGGGTGGCGGGATGAACGGTCAGGTCCTGGAGGCGGCAGCTTGCGTAACCACGCAAGGCCCCCGTGCATCCCGGATGGGTGGAGCATGAGCAATCCAGAGCGGGTGTTGTTCTGGCGTCGGACCGAGAAGCTGCGCAAGCGCACCATGGGTTTGCTGTTCTTCGTGGTGGTGGCGCTGTTCCTGTGGTCGACGATCGCCATCTACAACAAGCAGTTCGTCGATACCGTGCGGGTGAATCTGCTGACCGATACCGTCGGCAACGCGCTGACCCGCAATGCGGATGTGAAGATCCGCGGCGTGAATGTCGGTGAGGTGCGGTCGACTTCGTACGACGGCCATCAGGTGACGCTGGACCTGGCGCTGGATCCGGCCAAGGCCGGCAAGATCCCCGCCAATGTGACCGCGCGGCTGCTGCCCAAGACGCTCTTCGGTGAGCGCTATGTGGATCTGGTGTGGCCGGAGCAGCCGGACGGCAAATTCCTCACCGCGGGGATGACCCTGCATCAGGACACCAGCGGCCATGCCATCGAGGTGAGCCAGCTGCTGGATCATCTGCTGCCGCTGCTGCAGGCGCTGCCGCCGCAGTATCTGGCCTCCACGCTGGGCGCGATCTCGCAGGCGCTGCAGGGTCAGGGCGCGGAGCTGGGCAAGACCATCGATCGCCTGGACGACATCTTCACCCAGGTGAATACCGAATTGCCCACGCTGCGGGAGGATTTGAAGAGCTTCGCCGATGTGGCGACGGTGTACTCCGATGCCGCACCGCAATTGGTGGACGCGCTGGACAATCTGCGCACCACCAATGCGACGATCGTGCAGAAGCGTCCGGATATCGATCAGCTGCTGGCCACTTTGACCCCCAGCTCGTCGGATCTGGCGGATTTCCTGGTCGCCAACCGCGACAACATCATCGATGTGGCGGCGGATTCGCGGCCCGCGCTGGAGGCGCTGGCCAAGTATTCGCCCGGGTACACCTGTTCGCTGAAGAACTTCGCGCAGATGAAGCCGCGCATCGACGAGCTGTTCGGCAAGGGCACCGATCTGCCCGGTTCGCGCGTGACGGTGGAGATCGTCAATCCGCGCGGCCGCTATGTGCCCAATCAGGATGAGCCGCGCTGGTTCGACACCCGCCCGGCCATGTGCATTCCGGAATATCCGCTGGGCGTGGATCCGGGCCAGTACACCAACGGTTCCGCCAATGACGGCTCGTACCAGGCGCCGAGCCGGACCCCCGGTGATCAGAACATCGGGATCATGCCGTCCCCGCAGTACAAGGTGTTCGGCCCGCACGCGCCCACCACCGCCGGTTCTCCGCAGGAGCAGCAGACCCTGAACTCGATCTACGGTGCGGCCAACGGCGTTTCGCCGGACCAGGTGCCCGGCTGGATGGCGCGCATTGCGGCCCCGGCCTTCCGCGGCAGCGAGGTGACCATTCGATGAGGGATCTGCTGCGCGGCCTCGGCGGCACGCTGACCAAGCTGATCGTCTTCATTCTGGTGACGGTCTTCGCCACCGGCGTGCTGGCGCTGACCATCGCCAATTACGGTGGCAGCGGCACCAAGTTCAATGCGCGGTTCACCGATGTGACGTCGTTGAATCCGGGTGACGAGGTGCGCATCGCCGGTGTGCGTGTCGGCAAGGTGACCAAGGTGTCCATTGTCGACAAGCGGCTGGCGAATGTGGAATTCGAAGTCACCGACCGCAATTGGCTACCCGCCTCCACCACGGCTCAGATCAAGTACCGGAACCTGGTGGGGCAGCGGTATATCGCGCTCGAACAGGGTGCGGGGGAGCAGGGGCGCAAGCTCAACAAGGGCGCGACGATTCCGCTGGAGCGCACCAAGCCCGCGCTGAATCTGACCGAGCTCTTCAACGGCTTCCGGCCGCTGTTCCAGACGCTCACCCCGGATGATGTGAACAAGCTGTCCTACAACATCATTCAGGTGTTCCAGGGCGAGAAGGGCACCATCACCGATCTGGTGGCCAATACCGCCGCGCTGACCAACAAGATCGCCGACAAGGACGCCGTCATCGGTTCGGTGATCACCAATCTCAATGCCATTCTGGCCGCGGTGAATCAGCACGACGGTCAGCTGGATCAGTTGATCGTCAATACCGAGGCGCTGGTCACCGGTTTGAACGCCGAGCGCGGCACCATCGGTTCCGCGGTCACCTCGCTGGGCAACCTGGCCTCGGCCACCGCCGATCTGCTGGTGCCGGTGCGGCCGAATCTGCAGGGCGCCATCGCGGGCCTGAACCAGTTGACCGGCACCCTCAACGATCGCTCCGACGAGGTCAACGAGGGTCTGGCGAATCTGCCCATCAAGATGGACAAGCTGGGTCGCGCCGCGAGCTACGGCTCCTGGTTCCAGTTCTACCTCTGCGGTATCGACATCGTGGCCGGGCCGGGTACCGCCGACGCGCCGCAGCTGAATCTGCCCGCGGCGATTCAGAATATGCCGACCGTCAACCAGCCGATCTATACGAATCCGGCGCCGCGCTGCCATGGGAAGGGAGGCCGCTGATGGACGATCGGGTAGTGCTCGGTAAGCGCAGTCCGGCGTTCATGGGCGGACTGGGCCTGGTCATGGTGCTGTTGGTGACCATGTCCGCGTTCAGCCTGGACAAATTGCCGATTCTGGGCGCGGGGACGAAGTACACCGCCGAATTCTCCGAGGCCGCCGGGCTGAAGAAGGGCAATGAGGTTCGCATCGCCGGGGTGAAGGTCGGTTCGGTGCAGGATGTGCGCCTGCACGGCGACCGGGTGCTGGTGGACTTCCGCACCCAGGACGCCTGGATCGGCAATGAGACCACCGCGTCCATCCAGATCAAGACCCTGCTCGGGCAGAAGTATCTGGCGCTGGACCCCAAGGGCTCCGGCGCGGCCGATCCGGCGAAGGATATTCCGTTGTCCCGCACGGTCTCCCCGTACGACGTGGTGGACGCGTTCAGCGATGCCGCCGCCGATATCGAGGGCACCAAGACCGATCAGCTCGCGCAGAGCTTCCGGGTGCTCTCGGACGCCTTCTCCGGCACCCCGCCGGAGATCCGCGGTTCCATCGACGGTGTCGCCCGGCTCTCGGAGACGCTGGCCAAGCGCGACGACCAGCTCAAGAAGCTGTTCGGCGCGACCAAGAAGACCACCCGGGTGCTCGCCGACCGCAATGCCGAATTCGAGCGGTTGATCGGCAATGGCGGACAGCTGCTCGCCGAGCTGAATGTGCGCCAGCAGTCCATCGCGCAATTGCTCACCGGCGCGAAAACCATTGCGGCCGAGCTGACCGCGCTGGTGCACGACAACGAGGAGCAGATCGGCCCCGCGCTGACCAACCTCAACAAGACCATCGACATGCTCAATGCCAACCAGGCCAATATCTCCAAGACGCTGCAGCTGGCGGCCCCCTTCTACGGGCTGTACGCGAACGTGCTCGGCACCGGCCGCTGGTTCGACGCGGTGATCACCAACCTGATCCCGCCCGCGCTGCCCGATGTGCCGGGTGACCGGGCGCCGATCCGAAAGATGGGAGGCTAGCGATGGCGTCGAATCCGCTGACCGCCCTGAAGGCGTCCAGTACCAAAAGCAAGATCATCGCCGGAGTGGTGATCCTGGCCGTGCTGGCCGCCGGTGTGGCCTGGTGGGGGCTGGACAAGCTCACCACCACCACGATCACCGCCTACTTCGACAAGTCCGTCGGCATCTACGAGGGTTCGGATGTCCGCATCCTCGGGGTGCCGGTGGGCAAGGTCGCCTCGGTGACCCCGGAGGGCGAACAGGTCAAGGTCGTACTGCACGTCGACCGCAAATACGACGTGCCCGCCGATGCCAAGGCCGCGCAGATCACCCCGTCGGTGGTGTCAGACCGGTACATCCAGCTCGCGCCCGCCTACAAGGGCGGACCCAAGATGGGGCGCAATGCCACCATCCCCAAGGACCGCACCGCGACCCCGGTCGAGGTGGATCGGCTGTACAAGAGCATCACCGAACTCTCCGATGCCCTGGGTCCCAACGGCGCCAATAAGGACGGCGCGGTGAACGAGTTCGCTCGCACCGCCGCGCAGAACCTCGCGGGCAATGGCGACGCGCTCGCCAACAGCTTCACGCAGCTGTCCAAAGCCGCGGCGGCGCTGTCGGATTCGCGCACGGACGTGTTCGACACGGTGAAGAATCTGCAGCAGTTCGTGCATATGCTCGCCGATAACGACGCGCAGGTACGCACCTTCAATTCCCAGCTGTCGTCGCTGGCCGGCTTCCTGCGCGATGAGCGCCGCGATCTCGGTGACGCGCTCAATCTGCTGTCGGTCGCGCTCGGGGATGTGGCCCGCTTCGTCGACAACAACCGGGAACTGGTGCAGAGCAATGCCGATGCGCTGACCTCGCTGACCAAGACCCTCGCCGATCAGCGGGACGATCTGGCCAAGGCGCTGCCGCTGCTGCCGACGGCGCTGAGCAATCTGATCAATGTCCACAACGGTGAGACCGGCACCCTGGATATGCGACCCAACTTCACCGATCTGCAGAACCCGTTCGGGGTGATCTGCAAGATGCTGGATCTGGGCAAGCTGCGGCCGGGCGATCCCAAGTTCGACGCCATCTCGCGCCAGCTCAAGCCGATTCTGGACAACTGCACCACGATCACCGATCAGCTCACCGCGGGTGTGAAGACGCCCTCGCTGGTGCTGCCGTTCGGCATCCTGGGCGCGGACAACGAACAGCGCAATGTGGTGCCCGGCACCGTGCCCGGGGTGCCCTCCGATCAGCAGCCGCCGTCGACGCAGGAGGGTGGACAGCGATGAGCCGCAAGCGTTTTCGTACCGCGAGCCTGGCCGCCACGCTCGGCGCGGTGACCGTGGTCGCCGCCGGCTGCGGTAACGGCGCGTTCAGCGTGCCGCTGCCCGGCGGCCCCAGCGTCGGTGACCACCCGATACACCTGGATATCCGTTTCGCCGATGTGCTGGATCTGGTGCCGCAGTCGACCGTGAAGGTCGACGGTGTGGCCGTGGGCCGGGTCGACAAGATCGAACTCGCGCCGGACGGCTGGACCGCCAGCATCAAGGCCGTGGTGAACTCGGATGTGAATCTGCCCGCCAATGCCCGCGCGGAGGTCAAGCAGTCCAATCTGCTCGGTGAGAAGTTTGTCGAATTGTCCGCTCCCGCAAACGATCCCGATTCGGCGCGGTTGAAGGACGGCTCGACCATCAAGGTGGAGAACACCCGCACCGCCACCGAGGTGGAGCAGGTGCTCGGCGCCCTCTCGCTGCTGCTCAACGGCGGCGGCGTGGCCCAGTTGCAGCCCATCGTGGTGGAGCTGAACAAGGCGCTGGACGGTCGTGACGGCAAGGTGCGCTCCCTGCTGGAGCAGGCCAACACCCTCATCGACGGACTGAACAAGCAGGTCGAGGACATCACCCGCGCGCTGGACGGGCTCGACACCCTCTCCACCCGGGTCGGTCGGCAGACCGAGCAGATCGGCAAGGTCCTCGACGAACTGCCGCAGGGCATCAAGATCCTCAATGAGCAACGGCCGCAACTGATTCAGCTGCTCACCCAGCTGGATCGAGTGGGTCAGGCCGGTTTCGACGTGCTGGATCACTCCAAGGAGAACCTGATCACCGACCTGAGCTCGCTGCGCCCCACGCTGCAGGAGCTCGGCAAGTCCGCGGGCGATCTGGTGACCGCGTTCCCGCTCATCCCGACCTATCCGTTCCCGGACGAGGCGATCAAATCCGCCTTCGGCGGTCAGGTCAACACCTGGCTCTCGGTGGACCTCGAGGTCGGCACCCTGCTGTCCAATCTCGGTGTGGGCAAACCGGATCCGGTGTACCTGCCGCCCGAGGGCCGGCAGGTGAACGTGGACCCGTCCAACCCGTACTACAACGGCAACGGCCCGCGCGGTGGCTGGCCCACCGTCTCCCTGCTGCCGCTGCCGCCCACGGTGCTGCCCGCGGTCGCGCTGCCCAACGATCCGCTGGGATCGATCCTGCAACAGCTGGGAGTGGGTCCGCGATGAGCCGACTGGTACGTAATCAGCTGATCCTGTTCGTGATCATCGCCGTAGTGGGCGTCACCTTCGTCGGCGCCAAGTACGTGCGGCTGAACAATATGCTCGGCTTCGGCCTCTACAAGGTCACCCTGCGCATCGACGACACCGACAAGCAGGCGGCGGGCACCGGCAATCTCTCCAAGGGCGCGGAGGTCACCTACCGCGGCGTCCCCGTCGGCCGGGTCGGCGATCTCGACATCACCCCCGACGGCGTGGTCATCACCCTGGAAATGGACTCCGGTAAGCCCAAGGTGCCCGCGAGCGCCAAGGCGATCGTCGCCGACCGCTCCGCCATCGGCGAGCAGTACGTGGATCTGCAGCCGACCAACAATGGCGCGCCCTATCTGAAGGACGGCTCGATCATCACCGGTGCGGTGCTGCCGCTGCCGGTGGAGACCCTGCTGGCCAGCGTCGACCACTTCGCCCAGACCACCGATCTGGCGGCGCTCAGCACCGCGGTCACCGAACTGGGTAAAGCGTTCGACGGCAAGGGCAATGACCTCAAGGTGCTGGTGGACTCGCTCAACAAGTTCACCACCACCGGCGTCGAATCGCTGCCGCAGACCATCGCGCTGATCCGCGAGGCGCGCGGGGTGCTGGCCACCCAGTCCGAGCAGGGCCCGGCCATCCTGAACTTCAGCGACGGCCTGGACAAGCTCACCGCACAGCTGCGCTCCAGCGATCCGGATATCCGGCGGCTCATCGGCACCAGCACCGGCGCGGGCGATCAGCTGCGGAAGCTGCTGAAGGAGAGCGGTCCGGCCCTCACCCAGGATCTGACCAATCTGCGCACCCTGCTGCTGACCATCTCGCCGAAGTTCTACGCGCTCGGACCGGTGCTGCATATGCTGCCGCTGCTGTCCATCGGCGCCTCGGCCACCGCGCCCGGCGACGGCACCACGCACTTCGGTCTGGTGCTCGAGACCAACAACCCGCCCGCCTGCACTATCGGCTACGAGGGCACCAAGGCCATCATCGACCAGATGAAGGCGCAGAACCCGAATTTCGACGATTCGCGCGACGATTTCCCGTTCAACACCGAGGCGAAATGCACCGCGCCGCAGGGCAGTGAGACCGCCGTCCGCGGCGGCGCGCGCGCCGATCTGGCCGATCCCAGCGTCGCCCAGCCGTGGGATGACAAGCCCAAGTACGACCCGGAGAAGCTCAACCTGAATCCGGTCGCCAATCAGTTGGCCACGCTCATGGGCGTGACCACCAAGCGATGACGCGTGGAGAGGAAAGTATGGTGGCGGCGTGAGTCAGCAAAAGGACAGCAACCAGGGCGAAGCCCTCGACGAGCCGGTCGACGCACCGTCGGACGAGACCACCCTGGAGTCGAGCTCCCCAGCTGACTCCGCGCCGGAGACCCCGGACGGCACCGCCGAGGCCTCCGGCACCGTCGTACTCGACAAGGCCGGTGATTCGGTCGGCAAGGCCACCGAATCCCGCGCATCCGCCTCTGCCGCAACCGGTTCCGATGAACCCGCGGCGGGCGGTTCGCCGCGCCGGGTCGTCACCCTCGCCTCGATCGCGGTGCTGGTCGTGGCGGCGGTGGCCGCGGCCTGGTTCGGCGGCAGCTGGATCGTCGGCGGCCTGATGCGCGACAAACCGCGCGCCGACGCCCGGGACGCCGCCCTGGCGGCCGCCCAGCAAGCCGCCATCAACATCACCTCGATGAACCTGGCCGATATCGACGGTTCGCTGGCGCTGGCCCGTTCCTCGATGACCGGCGATCTGCTGGACGCCTCCACCAAGAACGACGCGCAGATCAAGAAGACCGCCGCCGACTCGAATGTGAACACCACGTCGAAGGTCGTCGGCGGCGCGATCACCGAACTCAACTCCGAGCGCGATCAGGCCGGTGCGCTGGTGGTCCTGGAGGTCACCGAATCGGGTGCGGGCAAGCCCGCGAACCGGCTGCGCTACACCTGGTCGCTGGACGTGGTGCTGAAGGACGGGGTGTGGAAGGCCGATCAGGTGCAGCAGGTGGCCGATCCGGTCGCCATCGGCAGCGCCGCCCCGGCCCAGTCGGCTCCCGCCGACCCGACCACCCGGCCCACACCGCAACCGGGCAACTAGGAGACCGCGATCATGGCAAATCGACGCCCCGTCAATCGCGTCAGCTCCAAGCGCCGTCCGGCGGCCCAGCGCAGCAGCGGCGCCCGCACCACCGCCGCCGATCTGCGGGCCACCGAATCATCGCGCGGCGCAACGGGTTCCACCCGTGACACCGGCGGTCGTGGCACCGTCCGCGGCGGGGCCCAGCGCGGCCCCAGCCCGACCAAGAAGCAGTCCCCACGGTCCAAGCGCCCGACGCCCCCGCCCGGCGCGTTCTGGCGCACCTGGCGGGTCGCGATCCTGTGCGGCACCGCGGCGGTGCTGTTGGCCGCCCTGGCCATCGTGGGCGCGCTGCGCCCCGGGGTGGACGACGGCAACCGGGCCTATGTGGACAATGCCACCACCGATCAGGTGAAGGCCGCCGCCCGCGACGCCCTGACCACGATCTACGGCTACAACGCCAAGGACATCGACAAGTTTCGCGATACCGCCCGCGCGGTCATGACCGGCAAGATGCTCGAAGAGTTCGACAAGGACAAACTGCTCGACACCGGCATCGACGCCATCAAGCAGACCCAGACCGACACCAAGGCCACCGCCGATCCGATCGGCGTGACGCTACTCACGGGTGATCGCGCGGAACTGCTGGTCAACCTGAGTATCGCCGCCATCAAGGACGGGCAGCCGCAGCCGCTGGCGGCCGGTCCGATCGTGCTGCACATGCGGAAGGTGGGCGGTAAATGGCTGGCCTCGGAGATCGCCGACCGCTGAGCCGACCCGCCGCCCCCGGGACATTCCCGACCGCAGGCCCCGATTTTCGGGGCCTGTGCCGTTTCCCGGGCACCCATTGCGCGACGTCGCCGGGTGATCTTGTACTGGGGCAGGGGATCTCGCGGTTTGTCAACTCCTCGCGCCACTTGACGAGTTTCGTCCGACCCGTCACGCTATTCACAACAGCGGCGACCGTCACAGGGGAATCAGACGCCGGCAGGGTGCTCGAGGAACGCAGCCAGCGGACACCGAGCCCGGTCGGCAGACGGTGTGACGACGTCGCTCAGCGGTACCCGATCTCACCGCCGTGCGGTGTTCGATTCGGCCCGCGACGCGGTCTTCACCCGTGGCGATGCGGAGTGATCACCACCGCGACACGCTTCGGCGCGTTAGCCCTCGGGGGTTCCCCACGGGTGGTACTTTGACACCCCCGTAGGTTTGGGTGTAGTTTTGGACGTTGCGCTGGCTGCCTCCTGTCCATACCTCGATCGCATCGACGAAAGTTCCACCTTCCGGTGTTACTTCCGCTGTTTGCTGTTCGGGTTTCGTTCGGGTTGTAACCAGCGGAATTCGTAGCAGACAAGCGACGGTCGCGGACCACCACGCGACGCGCGTGAGGTGCTGGAAGGACGCATCTTGGCAGTCTCCACCCAGACCAAGGCCGGTATTCCCGGAGCCCCGAAGCGGGTGTCTTTCGCGAAGATTCGTGAGCCCCTCGAGGTTCCGGGTCTTCTCGATCTACAAACCGACTCGTTCGCCTGGCTGATCGGTTCACCGGATTGGCGGGAAAAGGCAGTCGCCCGAGGCGACGTCAACCCCTTCGGTGGGCTCGAGGAGGTGCTCGAGGAGCTCTCGCCGATCGAGGACTTCTCCGGTTCCATGTCGCTCTCCTTCTCCGACCCGCGCTTCGAAGAGGTCAAGGCCTCCATCGAGGAGTGCAAGGACAAGGACATGACCTACGCGGCGCCGCTCTTCGTGACCGCGGAGTTCATCAACAACAACACCGGTGAGATCAAGTCTCAGACGGTCTTCATGGGTGATTTCCCGATGATGACCGACAAGGGCACGTTCATCATCAATGGCACCGAGCGTGTTGTCGTTTCGCAGCTGGTTCGTTCGCCGGGCGTGTACTTCGACGACTCCATCGACAAGTCCACCGAGAAGACGCTGCACTCCGTGCGCGTCATCCCCTCGCGTGGCGCGTGGCTGGAGTTCGACGTCGACAAGCGCGACACCGTCGGTGTCCGCATCGATCGCAAGCGCCGTCAGCCGGTCACCGTGCTGCTCAAGGCACTCGGCCTGACCGCCGAAGAGATCGTGGAGCGCTTCGGCTTCTCCGAGATCATGATGTCCACCCTGGAGAAGGACAGCACTCCGGGTCAGGACGAGGCGCTGCTGGACATCTACCGCAAGCTGCGTCCGGGCGAGCCGCCGACCAAGGAGTCCGCGCAGACCCTGCTGGAGAACCTGTTCTTCAAGGAGAAGCGCTACGACCTGGCGCGCGTCGGTCGCTACAAGATCAACAAGAAGCTGGGCCTGAACCTGGACCAGCCGGTCACCGGCTCCACGCTGACCAAGGAAGACATCGTCGCGACCATCGAGTACCTGGTGCGCCTGCACCAGGGCGATCGCATGATGACCGCCCCCGGCGGCCGCGAGGTTCCCGTCGACGTCGATGACATCGACCACTTCGGCAACCGTCGTCTGCGCACCGTGGGCGAGCTGATCCAGAACCAGATCCGGGTCGGCCTCTCCCGTATGGAACGCGTTGTGCGCGAGCGTATGACGACTCAGGACGTCGAGGCCATCACGCCGCAGACCCTGATCAACATCCGCCCCGTCGTGGCCGCGATCAAGGAGTTCTTCGGAACCTCCCAGCTGTCGCAGTTCATGGACCAGAACAACCCGCTCTCGGGTCTGACCCACAAGCGCCGCCTGTCGGCGCTGGGTCCGGGTGGTCTGTCCCGTGAGCGCGCCGGCCTGGAAGTTCGTGACGTCCACCCGTCGCACTACGGCCGCATGTGCCCGATCGAGACCCCGGAAGGCCCGAACATCGGCCTGATCGGTTCGCTGTCGGTGTACGCGCGGGTCAACCCGTTCGGTTTCATCGAGACCCCGTACCGCAAGGTCGAGAACGGCCGCGTCACCGATGAGGTCAAGTACCTCACCGCCGACGAGGAGGACCGCCACATCCGCGCCCAGGCGAACTCGCCGGTCGACGCGGACGGCAACTTCCTCGAGGAGCGCGTGCTCGCCCGCCACGGCAACGAGGAGATGGAGTACGTCGCCGCGGCCGCGGTCGACTACATGGATGTCTCGCCGCGCCAGATGGTTTCGGTCGCGACCGCCATGATTCCGTTCCTCGAGCACGACGACGCCAACCGTGCCCTCATGGGCGCGAACATGCAGCGTCAGGCCGTGCCGCTGATCCGTTCCGAGTCGCCGCTGGTCGGCACCGGTATGGAGCTGCGCGCCGCCGTCGACGCCGGTGACGTGGTCGTGAACCAGAAGGCCGGTGTGGTGGAAGAGGTTTCGGCCGACTTCATCACCGTCATGCACGACGACGGCACCCGCCGCTCGTACCGCATGCGCAAGTTCGAGCGCTCCAACCAGGGCACCTGCGCGAACCAGCGTCCGATCGTGGACGAGGGCACCCGCGTGGAGGCCGGGCATGTGCTCGCCGACGGCCCCTGCACCGAGAACGGTGAGATGGCGCTGGGCAAGAACCTGCTCGTGGCGATCATGCCGTGGGAAGGCCATAACTACGAGGACGCGATCATCCTGTCGCAGCGCCTCGTGGAGGATGACGTGCTCACCTCGATCCACATCGAGGAGCACGAGATCGACGCTCGCGACACCAAGCTCGGTGCCGAGGAGATCACCCGGGATATCCCGAATGTCTCCGACGAGGTCCTGGCCGATCTCGACGAGCGCGGCATCGTCCGCATCGGCGCCGAGGTTCGTGACGGCGACATCCTGGTCGGCAAGGTCACCCCGAAGGGCGAGACCGAGCTGACCCCCGAGGAGCGCCTGCTGCGCGCCATCTTCGGTGAGAAGGCTCGCGAAGTTCGCGATACCTCGCTCAAGGTGCCGCACGGTGAGTCCGGCAAGGTCATCGGCGTGCGCGTCTTCTCGCGTGACGACGACGACGATCTGCCCCCGGGCGTGAATGAGCTGGTGCGCGTGTACGTCGCGCAGAAGCGCAAGATCCAGGACGGCGACAAGCTCGCCGGTCGCCACGGCAACAAGGGTGTTATCGGCAAGATTCTTCCGCAGGAAGATATGCCGTTCCTCCCGGACGGCACCCCGGTCGACATCATCCTGAACACGCACGGTGTGCCGCGTCGTATGAACATCGGTCAGGTGCTGGAGACCCATCTGGGTTACATCGCCAAGACCGGCTGGCAGGTCGAGGGCACTCCCGAGTGGGCCAAGCGCCTGCCCGAGGAGATGATCGGCCAGCCCGCCAACACCAATATCGCCACCCCCGTCTTCGACGGTGCGCGCGAGGAGGAGTTGACCGGTCTGCTCGGTTCGACCCTGCCGAACCGCGACGGCGAGAAGATGATCGACGACAACGGCAAGGCGGTGCTGCTCGACGGCCGCTCCGGCGAGCCGTTCCCGTACCCGGTCTCGGTCGGCTACATGTACATCCTGAAGCTGCACCACCTGGTGGACGACAAGATCCACGCGCGTTCGACGGGTCCGTACTCGATGATCACGCAGCAGCCCCTCGGTGGTAAGGCCCAGTTCGGTGGTCAGCGCTTCGGTGAAATGGAGTGCTGGGCCATGCAGGCGTACGGCGCCGCCTACACCCTGCAGGAACTGCTCACCATCAAGTCCGACGATGTCGTCGGTCGCGTCAAGGTGTACGAAGCGATCGTCAAGGGCGAGAACATCCCGGAGCCGGGTATTCCGGAGTCGTTCAAGGTTCTGCTCAAGGAACTCCAGTCGCTGTGCCTGAACGTCGAGGTGCTGTCCTCGGACGGTGCGGCGATCGAAATGCGCGATGGCGATGACGAGGACCTGGAGCGCGCCGCGGCGAACCTGGGCATCAACCTGTCCCGCAACGAGGCTGCGACGGTCGACGACCTGGCGCAGTAAGAGCGATCGGTCCGGGAAGGCCGCTCAGCATGTGAAAAGCCTTCCCGGGCGGACCCTTTCGAGCGACCCGCAAGCAGTCGCTACGAGCGGGATTTAGCGAACTTTTGCTCATACTCAACCCGAACAGGGGAAAGGAAGTTACGTGCTAGACGTCAACTTCTTCGATGAACTCCGGATCGGCCTGGCGACCGCTGAAGACATCCGCCAGTGGTCGTACGGCGAGGTGAAGAAGCCGGAGACCATCAACTACCGCACGCTGAAGCCCGAGAAGGACGGCCTCTTCTGCGAGAAGATCTTCGGTCCCACCCGGGACTGGGAGTGCTACTGCGGTAAGTACAAGCGGGTCCGGTTCAAGGGCATCATCTGTGAGCGCTGTGGCGTCGAGGTGACTCGCGCCAAGGTGCGTCGTGAGCGGATGGGCCATATCGAACTGGCCGCTCCGGTTACCCACATCTGGTACTTCAAGGGCGTGCCTTCGCGCCTGGGCTACCTGCTCGACCTGGCGCCGAAGGATCTGGAAAAGATCATCTACTTCGCCGCCTACGTCATCGTCGGCGTCGACGAGGAACTGCGGCACAACGAACTCTCCACGCTCGAAGCCGAGATGGAGGTCGAGAAGAAGAACGTCGCCGACCAGCGCGACGCCGATCTCGAGGCCCGCGCCCAGAAGCTCGAGGCGGATATCGCCGAGCTCGAGGCCGAGGGCGCCAAGTCCGATGTGCGCCGCAAGGTCAAGGACGGCGGCGAGCGCGAAATGCGTCAGCTGCGTGACCGCGCCCAGCGTGAGCTGGACCGTCTCGACGAGATCTGGACCACCTTCACCAAGCTTTCGGTGAAGCAGCTGATCATCGACGAGGTCATCTACCGCGAGCTGCAGGACCGCTACGGCGAGTACTTCACCGGTGCCATGGGCGCGGAAGCGATCCAGAAGCTGATGGAGAACTTCGACATCCCGGCCGAGGCCGAGAACCTGCGCGAGATCATCCGTACCGGCAAGGGCCAGAAGAAGCTTCGCGCGCTGAAGCGTCTGAAGGTCGTCGCCGCGTTCCAGAACAACGGCAATTCGCCGATGGGCATGGTTCTCGACGCCGTTCCGGTGATCCCGCCGGAGCTGCGCCCGATGGTGCAGCTCGACGGTGGCCGCTTCGCGACCTCCGACCTGAACGATCTGTACCGTCGCGTCATCAACCGCAACAACCGGTTGAAGCGACTGATCGATCTGGGTGCGCCGGAGATCATCGTCAACAACGAGAAGCGCATGCTTCAGGAATCGGTTGACGCGCTGTTCGACAACGGCCGTCGTGGCCGTCCGGTCACCGGTCCGGGTAACCGCCCGCTGAAGTCCCTGAGCGATCTGCTCAAGGGCAAGCAGGGTCGTTTCCGTCAGAACCTGCTCGGTAAGCGTGTCGACTACTCCGGCCGTTCGGTCATCGTGGTCGGTCCGCAGCTCAAGCTGCACCAGTGTGGTCTGCCCAAGCTGATGGCGCTCGAGCTGTTCAAGCCGTTCGTCATGAAGCGTCTGGTGGATCTCAACCACGCGCAGAACATCAAGTCCGCCAAGCGGATGGTCGAGCGTCAGCGCGCTCAGGTGTGGGATGTCCTGGAAGAGGTCATCGCCGAGCACCCGGTGCTGCTGAACCGCGCGCCCACCCTGCACCGCCTGGGTATCCAGGCCTTCGAGCCGCTGCTGGTCGAAGGTAAGGCCATCCAGCTGCACCCGCTCGTGTGTGAGGCGTTCAACGCCGACTTCGACGGTGACCAGATGGCCGTGCACTTGCCGCTGTCCGCGGAGGCGCAGGCCGAGGCCCGCATCCTGATGCTGTCCTCGAACAACATCCTGTCGCCCGCCTCGGGTCGACCGCTCGCCATGCCGCGTCTGGACATGGTGACCGGCCTGTTCTACCTGACTCGCCTCGAAGAGGGCGCGAAGGGTGAATACCGGCCCGCCGCAAAGGATTCCGCCGAGTTCGGCGTGTACTCCTCGCCGGCGGAAGCGCAGATGGCCGTGGACCGCGGTGAGCTCACCGTGCGTTCGCTGATCAAGGTCCGCCTGACCAATCAGCGTCCGCCGAAGGACATCGAGGCCGAGCTGTTCCCGGACGGCTGGCAGCGTGGCGACGCGTGGACCGCGAAGACCACGCTGGGTCGCGTGATCTTCAACGAGCTGCTGCCCGCCGATTACGCGTACATCGACGAGCCGATGCCGAAGAAGCGTCAGGCGGCGATCATCAATGATCTCGCCGAGCGTTACCCGATGATTGTCGTGGCGCAGACCGTCGACAAGCTGAAGGACGCGGGCTTCTACTGGGCGACTCGCTCGGGTGTCACCGTCTCCATGTCGGACGTGCTCGTTCCGCCGGAGAAGGCGGAGATCATGGCGCGGTACGACGCGCAGGCCGATCAGATCGAGAAGAAGTACCAGCGTGGTGCTCTCGATCATCAGGAGCGCAACAACGCCCTGGTCAAGATCTGGCAGGAAGCGACCGAAGAGGTCGGTAAGGCGCTGCGCGCGCACTACCCGGCCGACAACCCGATCATCACGATCGTCGATTCGGGCGCCACGGGTAACTTCACCCAGACTCGTACCCTCGCGGGTATGAAGGGTCTGGTGACGAACCCGAAGGGTGAGTTCATCCCGCAGCCGATCAAGTCCTCCTTCCGCGAGGGCCTGACGGTGCTGGAGTACTTCATCAACACCCACGGTGCGCGAAAGGGTCTGGCCGACACCGCGCTTCGTACCGCCGACTCGGGGTACCTGACCCGTCGTCTGGTGGACGTGTCGCAGGACGTCATCGTGCGCGAGACCGACTGTGGCACCGAGCGCGGCATCGTGGTGCCGATCGCGGAGAAGCAGGCCGACGGCTCGCTCATCCGGGACGCGCACGTCGAGACCAGCACCTTCGCTCGTACGCTGGCGACCGACGCGCTCGACGCCAAGGGCAACGTCATCATCGAGAAGGGTCACGATCTCGGCGACCCGGCGCTCGAGGCGCTGCTCGAGGCCGGTATCACCGAGGTGAAGGTCCGCTCCGTGCTGACCTGCACCACCGGCACCGGCGTGTGTGCGACCTGCTACGGCCGTTCGATGGCGACCGGCAAACTGGTCGATATCGGCGAGGCCGTCGGTATCGTCGCCGCGCAGTCCATTGGTGAGCCGGGTACCCAGCTGACCATGCGTACCTTCCACCAGGGTGGTGTCGCGGGTGACGACATCACCGGTGGTCTGCCCCGAGTGCAGGAGCTTTTCGAGGCTCGTGTGCCCAAGGGCAAGGCGCCCATCGCGGAGGTCTCGGGTCGCGTGCGGCTCGAGGACGACGATCGCTTCTACAAGATCACGATCATCCCGGACGACGGGTCGGACGAGGTCCTGTACGACAAGCTCTCGAAGCGTCAGCGTCTGCGCGTGTTCAAGCATGAGGACGGTTCCGAGCGTCTGCTCGCCGACGGCGATCATGTGGAGGTCGGCCAGCAGCTGCTGGAGGGCTCCGCGGATCCGCACGAGGTGCTGCGCGTGATGGGCCCCCGTCAGGTGCAGATCCACCTGGTCCACGAGGTCCAGGAGGTCTACCGCTCGCAGGGTGTGTCGATCCACGACAAGCACATCGAGGTCATCGTCCGGCAGATGCTGCGTCGCGTGACCATCATCGATTCGGGTGCGACCGAGTTCCTGCCCGGTTCGCTCGTCGAGCGCGCCGAGTTCGAGAACTCGAACCGTCGCGTGGTGTCCGAGGGCGCCGAGCCGGCTTCCGGCCGTCCGGTCCTGATGGGTATCACCAAGGCGTCGCTGGCCACCGATTCGTGGCTCTCGGCGGCCTCCTTCCAGGAGACCACCCGGGTGCTCACGGACGCGGCCATCAACTGCCGCTCCGACAAGCTGATCGGCTTGAAGGAGAACGTGATCATCGGCAAGCTGATCCCCGCCGGTACCGGTATCAACCGCTACCGCAACATCCAGGTTCAGCCCACCGAGGAAGCCCGCCAGGCCGCGTACGCGGTGCCGTCCTACGACGACACCTACTACAGCCCCGACGGCTTCGGCACCACCACCGGTGCCGCGGTTCCGCTGGACGACTACGGCTTCAGCGACTACCGCTAAAGCTCTAGTAGGGCAAAACATTCGGCCCTCGCTCCGATTCCGGAGCGGGGGCCGAATGGCATTCAGAGTCCCTTTCAAGGGGACAGTTCGGTCGCATAAAGCACCGGCCTGTCCCCTGAGGCGACCGATTGGTGACCCTGCGCGGGGTAATCTCCACATATGATCGCCGCGCAGTACTCCGATGAGCCGATCATGACGCGGCTGGCGGCGCTGCCGATGCCACCGGCCGGTGGATTCACCGCCGAGGATCTGCCCCGTCTGCTGGAAGTGGTCGAGGGCCGCTTCGAGCTGTTGGACGGTGACGTCGTGACGATGGCTCCCGCCACGCATTGGCATGACGAAGTGGTCGATATTCTCGAGCATTCGCTGCGCGCCGTTGCGCCGCGCGAATTCGTGATCGGCAGTGAGAAGGGCATCAACCTAGGGGCCAGCGTGCCCGAGCCGGAGGTGCTCGCCATCTCGCGGTCGGTGGTTCGGTCGGACAGTCTGATCTTCGAGCCAGAGCATGTTCACCTCGCCGTGGAGGTCGTATCGCCTCGGACGAAAACGAAGGATCGCAAGCTGCGGCCTTTGCAGTATGCAGAGGCGGGTATCAAGTGCTTCTGGCGCGTCGAGAACGAGGACGACGCCATGGTCGTCTACACCTTCGAGCTGCTGCCAGAAGGTGGTTACGCTCCGACCGGCGTGCACCGAGGACGGGTAAAGGTCGATCGCCCGTTCCCGATCGACATCGAATTGCCCGAAGTCACTTGGTGATTCCTCTGTAGGAGGGGTTGGCGTGGGAGCTTTACGGAGCGCGTTCGTGGTCCTGCTGGGCGGTGCGGGACTGCTGATATCAACCGCCGGGGCCGGGTCGGCCGTGCCGGATAGCGGGCTCGGCGGGTGTTATCGGGGGAGTGTGCTGACCGCGCAGCGGGTGCCGGGGACCGGGAGTGCGGGGCAGAGTGTGCGGCGGACGGCGCAGGTGTGGGATTGTGTCAGTCCGTTGTTGCCGGGTATCGGGTCCGGGCGGTTCGATGCCGAATTGCCTTGGAATGGCGGCGGTTCGATCACGTCGGGGACGTTCACCTGGTCCGACGGCAGTGTCAGTGGCGTGACCGGGCTGCCGAATACGTTGTGGGAGATCACGTCTGGTCCGGGTAGCGGCCACACCGTGCAGTTTCAGCTCGATATGCCGATGAATGGCGATTGGTATTACACCGACAACAGCATGGCGATTGTGGCCGCTACCTTCTTGCGGTGAAGCGTCAGTTGGGTTGTTGTTGCGGGGCGGGGAGGGCTTCGAAGGCGGGGCGGATGGCTTGGGAGGCGCCGGGGACGAGGGTGTCGGCGTAGGTGAGGGCGGCGTTGACCGCTTCCCGGCCGCCGCCCTGTTGCAGGCCGATGGCCGCGCCGACGATGCTGCCCACCACCAGGCCGATGGGGGCGGTGATGATGTCGAAGACGAACAGGCCCGCGGGGAAGCCGAGCAGGAAGCCGATGGCTCCGCCTATGGCCGCGCCGGTGAGGACGGTGGGCATATTGGCCTGGACCACGTCGAAGAAGCGCTGCTGGGCGTCGATATCCCGGAGCGGGGTGGGGGACTGGGCCACCGGGGTGAGGGTCAGGCGCTTGTTGTCGGTGTCGATGGCGGGGGCGAATTCGACGGATTTTCCGGCGACGTCGTATTTCAGTGGGACGGTGGCCAATACGCGGCCCGCGTCGTCGGTGGCGATAACGGCCTCGCCGTCCCAGGTGGCCAGGAAGCGGCCCGCCTGCAATGTGCTGACGGTGGCGCGGCGGTCCTCGGAGAGTGCCACCCGGTAGCCGACACCGTGGTCGGTGCCCTCGAGTTGGATGGTCGAATTCGCGGGCGCCGGTGCGGGATCGGCGGTCGCGGTGGCGGTGAGTGCGCCGCTCGCGGTGAGGGCGACAGTGGCGGTGAAGCTCAGTAGCACTGGCGCAATGGTCTTGGTTCCAGCCATGGTGGTGCCCCTAGCGTCGCGGGCTGCGCGGAGCCCGATGTTTGCCGACGAACGTACCGGGGGTACCGGGGGAGGGGAACCCTTTCGTCGCATATGCGCCGTTCGCCACAGCTATTCGGCGTTCGCGGGCAGCGCGCGGGCAATGCGGGCCGCGGCCGCGCGCAATCGCTCAGCCAGTTCGGGAGAATCCCGCACCTCGAATTCGGCATCGAGCGAGATGAGTTGGCTGGCAACCCATTCCGGGGCGTCATCGCGTTCCTCGACGAGGCGGCAGCTGTGCTCGCCGAGGGCTTCGAGCGCGCCCGCGGCCTCACCGAGCCGCCCGGCGATCCGATATGCGGGCAGGTGAATGGTGATATCGACGCGGTAGGGCCGTGTGCCCCAATCGGTTCGGTTACCGGCCACATAGGCCGCGGCATCGGCGGCGGGTAGATCTCGCGGGGTGAATCGAGCCCCGGTGGGTTGCGGTCGTTCGATCCGGTCGACCCGGAAGCTGCGCCAGGCCATCCGATCCAGATCGAATCCGACCAGGTACCAGCGCCGTTGCAGGGTGGCCAGCCCCCGGGGTTCGATATTGCGCCGGGTCTCATTGCCCGCCGCGTCGCGATAGGCGAAGCGCACCCGTTCGGTATTGGTGACGGTGGCGGCGAGGGCCGCGAGCACCTCCGGATCGGCGGCCGGGCCGTCACCCCGGAAGGTGGACGTGGCCGCGCCGATCACCCGCACCCGCCGCCGGAGTTTGTGCGGCAGCACCTGTTCCAGCTTGGCGAGCGCGCGCACCGAAGCCTCCTCGATCCCGGCCACGGCCTGTCCGGCGGCCGCCCGCAATCCGACGGCAATGGCCACGGCCTCCTCGTCGTCGAGTACCAGCGGCGGCAGCGCGGCCCCGGCGGCCAGCCGGTATCCACCGGTCACCCCCAGTGTCGCCTCGACGGGGTAGCCGAGTTCGCGCAGCCGGTCGATATCGCGCCGCACGGTGCGGCCGCTGACCCCGAGCCGGTCGGCGAGTTCGCTACCCGGCCATTCGCGCGGGGTTTGCAGCAGGGACAGCAGTCGCAGCAGCCGGGCCGGGGTGTCGTTCATGGGGTCAATGATCGCTCAGAACCAGGACCGAAAACGTCCTAGATGCCTGTCCGGCGATGCGCCGACTCGCGGAGCGGGACGTCTCGCGCCGTCTTCAGTGCGGTTCGCTGAGCGTCGGTTCGGCCGGTGTCTGCTCGGGTTCACCGAGCCGCACCACCACGACACCCAGGAGAATCAGCGCGCCGCCGACCAATTGGATGGCGTGCGGGGCCTGTCCGAGCAGCGCCCAGGCGAAGAGGATGGCCGCCAGCACCTCGGTGAGGGCCGCGAAGGAGGCCAGCCGCGACCCGAGCAGTCGGGTGGCGGCGATCCCGGTGACGTACGCGACCGCGGCGGTGACGACCCCGAGTGCGAGCAGCGGCTGCCACCACTGCGCGGTAAAGCCTTCGAAGGCAACGTTATCGGTGGTGGCGTGCAGTGGTACCACGCCCAGCAGTCCCGCGATCAGCACGCCGAGGCCGCCGACCAGGAGTCCGCTGGTGGCCAGTACGGTGCCCGGGACCGCGTCGCCCGCGCTGCCGGAGAGAATGAAATACGCTGCCGCGCCGACCATCGCGCCCAGGGCCCACAGCACGCCGATCCAACTGGTCGGGACATCGGAGCGCAGGTCCAGTACCAGGATGAGTCCGGCGATACCGATGAGCGAGCCGAGAACCGTTATGCGCCCGGGCTTTTGCGCATGCCGCAACCACAGCCAGGCGATCACGGCGATGGGCGCGGTGTATTCGATGAGCAGTGCCACTCCGACATCCATATGCGCCACGGCATTGAAGTAGGACAGCTGGGCTCCGGCGACGGCGAGCAGGCCGTATCCGGCGAGCAGTGGGATATTGCGCCGCAGCAGATTCCAGTTGCCGTGCAACTGCACCACCGCCACCGGGAGCAGTACGAGCGCGCCGAGCAGTACCCGCACGATGACCACGGCGGCGGGGCTCCACCCCGCGTTCATGAGTCCGCGGGCGAGCGCCCCTGCGAGTCCGAAGGACGATGCGGACAGCGCCGCGAGGAGCAGCCCATTGCCGAGCCGCCTGCGCGCCTGCGTGTCATGTGTCATCGTGGCCATGACTAATGACGCTAAGGTGCCCGTGTGTAATATGTCAACATGGTTTTTACTGATGACACGGTGGCCTCGCTGGCCGCCGCCGTCGATCTGGTGAATTCGGCGGAACCCCCGGATACGCTGACCGAAACCGACCAGCTGAAGAACTTCTTCGTCCGGCACGGCTACACCGGCTCCCGCACCGGCGACGCGGCGGAGCTGGAAGCGGTGCGCGCCCAGCGCGCCCCGATGCGCCGCCTGCTCACCAGCGAGCGCGATACCGCGGTCGAGTTGGTGAACGCCATCCTCGCGCGGCATCGCGCGGTCCCGCGGCTGGTCCGCCACGATGATCTCGACTACCACATTCACGCCGTCGCGGCCGATGCCCCGCTACCGGTCCGCATCGCCGTCGAAACCGCTATGGCGATGATCGACGTGATTCGCGCGGATGAACTCAGCCGCCTGTCGATCTGCGCCGACGACGCCTGCGAGGGCATCGTCCTGGACCTGTCCCGCAATCGTTCCCGCCGCTATTGCAGCACCGCGTGCGGCAACCGCAATGCGGTGGCGGCGTATCGGGCCCGTCAGCGCTGAAAAGGCTTATCCCAGCGGGGGAATCCACCCGGGCGCGGTCGTCGCGGGCGACCCGATCGGCCACGGCGGCGAAGGACGGCAGCGGGACAGCCCTCGGCAATGCCTATCGGGCGGCCGCCCGCGCGGCGGCCAGTCCGACCACCCCGTGCACGTAGGTGTCGACGCCCAGCTGGATGAACGATTCCCGGGAGGTGATGTCGCCCAGGTCATTCCACGCGGCGAGGATATTGGGATACCGCTCGGCGGGGAGCTGGGCGTGCAGCGCCTCGGCCTGGGCGAGCAGGACCGCCCGGCGTTCGGGTTCGAGGGTGACGCCGGTGAAGAGCGGTTCATTGACCAGGCTCATGGCCGTGCGCGCGCCCTGGCGCGCCAATTGCGTCGCCTCGCCGATGTCGAAGCCCGCCCCGCGCAGCAGGCCGATGAGCCGCTCCATGAATTCGCGGCCGGTCTCGGAGTACACCACGCGGGGAATGATGATCGGCGCCGCACCCGGATTCTTCTCGATCATGCGCACGAAATCGGTGATGAGCGAACGCAATTGGCGATCCCACGGATCGTCCGGATCGGCCGTTATTCGCAGGTCGCGACATGCCCTGTCGCCCATGGCATTCAACAGTTCGTCTTTGTTCTCCACATGCCAGTACAGCGCCATCGGTGAGACGTCGAGTGCGTCGGCGAGCCGCCGGAAGCTGAGTCCGTCGAGGCCGCGGCGGTAGGCCAGCTCGAGCGCGGCTTCTATCACGGCATCGCGGCTGAGGCGTTGCCTGTTGATTTTCTCACGTCCGGCCATCGCTCAACTATACGCATGTACAGGCGAGTGTTAGCGTGCCCCTACGCTTTACGAGTCCAATGGGGGTCTCCGGAGAGATGACTATGAATACGCAAACGACCCTGCGTCCCTACGATGTGGTGCTGGTCGGTGGCGGGATCATGAGCGCGACGCTCGGTATCCTGCTCAAACACGTCGAACCGACCTGGTCGATTGCGGTCTACGAGCGCCTCCCCGAGCTCGCCGCGGAGGCCTCGGCGCCCTGGCACAATGCCGGAACCGGGCATGCCGGACTCTGCGAACTCAACTACACGAGTGAAAGGGCGGACGGCGGTATCGATATCGCCAGGGCGGTCGCCGTCAATGAGCATTTCCAGCAGAGCAGACAATTGTGGGCCTCCCTGGTGGAGGCCGAAATCCTGGGCAAGCCGGATACTTTCATCAATCCGGTCCCGCATATGACGCTGGTGCACGGCACCGACGATGTCGACTATCTGCGCCGCAGACATGAAACCCTCTCCGCGCACCCCCTTTTCAGCGCCATGCGGTTCAGCACCGAATCCAAGACCATCGAGGGCTGGGCGCCATTGCTGACCGAGCGGCGCGGCCTGTACGAACCATTCGCCGCCACCCGCGACACCACCGGCAGCGATGTCGATTTCGGTTCGCTGACTCGGCAGCTGTTCGCGCATCTGGAGGCTTCCGGGGTGGAGATCCACCGCCGCTCCGAGGTGCGCGGAATGCGCAAGAACAATGACGGCTCTTGGCAATTGCGCATTCACCACTTCACCGACAATGATCGCATCACCCGCTGGGTGGACGCGCGCTTCGTCTTCGCGGGCGCAGGCGGCTGGGCATTGAAACTGCTACAGGGTGCGGGTGTGCCGCAGGTGCGGGGTTACGGGCTGCTACCGGTGAGCGGCCGCTTCCTGCGCTGCGACAATCCGGCCGTGGTGGAGCGGCACGATGCCAAGGTGTACGGCAAGGCCAAGGTCGGCGCACCGCCGATGTCCATGCCGCACTTGGATACTCGCGTCATCGACGGGAAGCGCGCACTGCTCTTCGGCCCGTATCCGGGTGCGAATCCCAAATTCCTCACGCGCGGGTCGGTATGGGACGCGCCCGCCTCGCTGCGTTCGCACAATGTGGGTCCGGTGGCGTCGATGATCAAGGAGAATCCGGGCCTCATCTGGTTGCTGCTGTCGCAATTGACCGCCACCCGGGGCCGGAAGATGGCCGCGCTGCGCGAATTCGCGCCCGCCGCCGTCACCGGTGATTGGACCCTGATCAAGGCCGGTCAGCGCGCCCAGATCGTGAAGCGGGACGCGAGCGGCCGGGGCGCACTGCACTTCGGCACCGAGGTGGTGTCCTCCTCGGACGGGACCATCGCGGCGGTGCTGGGCGCGTCACCGGGCGCCTCCACCGCGCCCGCCATCCTGCTGGATGTGCTCGAGCGCTGCTTTCCGCGCTATCGCGGCCTGTGGGCCGAGCGGCTGCGCGAACTGATTCCCACGCTCGGCCTGAGTCTGGCGACCGATATGCGCCTGGCCCGGCAGACCATGTCGCGGACGGCGGAGATTCTCGGTCTGGTGGCGCCCGACAATCTGTCCTGACAGGAAGTGGACATGGACAATGCGCCCTCGCACCCGGTATGAAATTGGAACAGGTTTCACTTTTCTCAGGAGATGCGATGGACAGCGCCACCATGGGCGATCTGGTGATGGCGGGCTTCAAGAAGCTGGGCTTCATCCAATTCACCGGTATCGAGGCGGTCGATTTCGCCAGCGGCCGCAATGTGGTGAGCATGGCGCCCAAGCCCGAACACCTCAACCACAATGGCGATATGCACGCGGCGCTGCTGTTCGGCCTGGCCGAGACCGCGGCGATGGGCGCGTCCATCTCCGGCATCGTGGATTTGATGGGCGAGACCTTCATTGTCGCGCGGGACGGCCAGATCACCTATCTGGCGCGGGCCAAGGGAGAGCTCGGCCCGTTCATCGCGACCTCTGAACTCTCCGCCGAGCTCATCGCCCGGACGCGCTCGGATATCAAGGCGCGGAACGAGATCGAGCTCGAGGTGCCGGTGCTCATCGCGGACAGCACCGGAAAGGCCGTGGCCTCGGCGGCTTTCACCGCGGTGATCCGCCCCCGGCGCGAGTAGTACGACCACGGGAACGGGCCCGGCATTCGATGTCGGGCCGTTTTCCGTTGTGGCCGTTCAGCGTTCGCTGTCGAGCATGGCCATCTGCGCGTCGGCGTAGCGGCCGCCGGCGACCTGATCGGCGGGTACGGCCGCCTCGATGGCGGCCAGCTCCGCCTCCGAGAGCCGAATATCCACGGCGGCAAGGGCTTCGGCCCAGCGGTCGGGACGGCGCGCGCCGATGATCGGCACGATATCCGCACCGCGCGACAGTGCCCAGGCGATGGCCAATTGCGCCACGCTCACCTGATGTTCGGCCGCGATGGCGGCCAGCGCGTCCACCAAACGCAGGTTGGCGGTGAGGTTCTCACCCTGGAAGCGCGGGCTGTGCGCCCGGAAGTCGGTGGGTGCGAACTGTGCACCGCCGCGCAGTGAATCGCTGAGCAGTCCGCGCGAGAGCACCCCGTACGCGGTGATGCCGATGCCGAGTTCCCGTGCGACGGGCAGGATTTCGGCTTCGATACCGCGCGAGATCAGCGAGTATTCGATCTGCAGATCCACCACCGGGTGGACGGCTGCGGCGCGCCGCAGGGTCTGCGCGCCGACCTCGGAGAGCCCGATATGGCGGATGTATCCGGCTTGGACCAGTTCGGCCAGTCCGCCCATGGTCTCCTCGATGGGGATATTCGGGTCAAGTCGCGCGGGCCGGTAGATGTCGATGTAATCGGTGCCGAGCCGCTGCAGCGAGTAGGTCAGGAAATTGCGGGTGGCCGCGGGCCGGGTGTCGACCCCGACGAAGCCGCCATCGGGTCCGCGCATGGCCCCGTACTTCACGCTGAGCAGCACATCCTCCCGCTTGCGCTCGGTGAGCGCCTGCCGGATGAGCAGTTCGTTATGGCCCATGCCGTAGAAATCGCCGGTGTCGATGAGGTTCGCGCCGGAGTCGATGGCGGCGTGCACGGTCGCGATGGAGGTTCGCTCATCGGCGGATCCGTACATACCGGACATCCCCATGGCTCCGAGGCCGATCCGGGAGACGGCGGGCCCGGTCTTGCCGAGCTGGACGGTGTGCAGGTTGTTGGTCATGGGATAAACGATGCGCCGCCGCACCGGGGTCCGGGAGAGGACCGTTCATCCGGGGATCGCCGATCCCTGGATGCGGTGGCAGATACCTGGCCGGTGCTACGGACCCGGTGGGCGGCTCGACGGCGTGCCCGCTCCGGCTGATCGCACCGGACGCCTCGGAGACCGGTGCGCGGCCGGACGATCGGGCCGGTCGGGAGCCGGGGACCGGTAGTACCTGGATAGCTCGGCCCGGAGGCGGGAAACTGGTCTGGTGAACCGCGACGAACTCGCCGACTTCCTGCGCCGGCATCGGGAGGCCCTGCAACCGGCCGCCGTCGGCCTGCCCGAGGGGCCGCGCCGGCGTACGCCCGGCCTGCGCCGCGATGAGGTGTCCATGCTCGCGGGCATATCGACCGATTACTACACCCGGCTGGAGCAGGCGCGCGGTCCTCGGCCCTCCACGCAGGTGCTGGCCGCGCTCGCGCGGGCGCTGCGCTTCACCGACAACGAACGCGATCATCTCTACCATCTGGCAGGGCAGCAGCCGCCCGCGCGCGGCGGCGATACCCATGTCAGCCCGGCCATCCTGCACGTGCTCACCAAATTGGACGACACCCCCGCCTGCGTCATCTCGGATCTGGGTGAGGTGCTGGTGCAGAACCGCATGCACACCCTGGTCTCCGGCGATTTCTCCCAGCGCACCGGCCTGGACCGCTGTGTGCCCTGGCTCTGGTTCACCAGGCCCGCCGAGCGGGAGCGTTTCGCGGCGCAGGATCGGCCCGGCATGTCCCGGCATCATGTCGCCGGGCTGCGCGCCACCGCCGCGGCCCGCGCCGGCGCCGCCGATGTCACCGAGCTGGTGGCCCGATTGCGCGCTGTCAGTACGGAATTCGAGGAGCTCTGGAGTGCGCACGAGGTACGCCCCGAAGCCGGTCACGGCAAGCGCATAATCCACCCCGAGGTGGGACTGCTGGACCTGCTCTGCGAACCCCTACTCACCCCCAGCGCCACCCGCCAGCTCCTGGTCTACTACCCCCGCTCGGGCACCGACACCCAGGACAAACTGGACCTGCTCCGAGTGATCGGCACCCAAACCCTCACGCCGTGAAGCTCATTCGTGCGGGACTCCGCAGCGGCGTTTACGGGGTTTCAGGTGCAGGGGCGGGAGCGGGGGCGCGGGGATGCGCTGATCCGGGGTGTGCCCGGCGATATCCGGGAAGCGAGTGAGATCGTGTGCCTCCCAATCGTTTCGGGCCGCCTCGATCTCTTCGTGGCTGCGCGCCACGAAGTTCCACCACATGACCAGATCCTCGTCGAACGGCTCGCCGCCGATCAGCAGGGCGTGCGCGCCCGCGGTGCTGGTGATCGGGAGTTCGGCGCGGTCGCTGCCCAGGTAGAACAGGCTACCGGGGGCGGCGGTATGGCCGTCGGCGGTGAGTTCGCCCTCGATGACCAGGATGGCGTGCTCGAAATCCGGGTTCAGCGGCAGTGTCACCGCGGTTCCGGCATCCACCCGCAGATCCGCGCCGACGATCGGGGTGTACGCGGTGGCCGGTGAGGTCTGCCCGTCGAGCGAGCCGATCAGCACCGTGCCGCGCAGCCCGTCGCGCTTGAACTCCGGCAGCTCCCGGTGCTGTTCGAAATGCGGTGGGATGGCGGCGGTTTCGCCGGGCAGCGCGATCCACAGCTGGAGTCCGGCCCCGGATTCATGATCGGGCACCCGGTACTCCGAGTGTGCGATACCGCCCCCGGCGGTCATGATGTTCAGCTGTCCCGGCCAGATCTCCACATCCGACCCGACACTGTCGCGATGCCGGATGCGCCCGTTCAAAGGCCAAGTGACGGTTTGCAATCCGATATGCGGATGCGGATCGATATCGCTGCCGTGCGGTCGCGCGGTCGAGCCGGAGCCGAAATTGTCCAGGAAGCACCAGGCGCCCACGGTGGGCAGATCGCGCTGCGGCAGCGTCCGGAAGACGGTCACCCCGCGAACACCGCCGAGCGGTACCTCCCGGGCGGGGAAGCGCTCCGCGCGCCGTCCCGGCCGCCCGGACGATTCACACAGCGCCTCTTGGGGATTCGCCTCCAGATCGCTCATCGTTTGATGCCCTTTCCGACGACGTGCTCGTCATAGTCCGGGTGCTTGTCCAGCCAGGCCTTGATGAACGGGCAGCGGGGCACGATGGCCCGTCCGCGCGCGATCACATCCTCCACGGACTGCCGGGCCAGCGCACTGCCCAGTCCCTTACCGCCGAACGCCTTGTCCACCTCGGTGTGGATGAAGGTGGTGTCGCCATCGCGCTCGCGGTATTCGGTGAACCCGGCGAGCGAGTTGCCGTACCAGACTTCATAGCGGTGCTGCGCGTCATTGCGGACGACGGTCGCCACCACGGTTTGTTCGCTCATTGTTCAGTTCTCCTTCCGCACCCGCACCGGATGTCCGCTCAGGATCGAGACGCGATTGAACGCGCCGATGGTGGTCGCGGCCCAGATGAGGACCGACAGCTGGTCATCCGACAGGTGTTGCCGCGCAGCGGCGTACTCGCGCGCGATGCACTGTTCGTCCGGTATCGCGGTGACGGTTTCGGCGATGATGAGCGCGGCCCGCTCCTGGTCGGAGTACAGCTGCGGACTGCGCTGCCAGGCGTCCAGCACCGCGAGTTGCTGGGTGCTCACCCCGGCCTCCCGGGCGGCCCGGAAGTGCACGTCGAGGCAGAAGGCGCAGCCATTGAGCTGGGAGACGCGAACATTCACCAACTCCATCACCGCCCGCCCCAGATCGACTGCGGCAGCGGCGGTTCGGACGGCGGTGGCCACGCTGTTGAGCGCGTGATAGACCTCGGGTGTCTGCTTGTCTATCCAGACACGGTCATGGGATACGAGCGACTGCATAGTGGAGGCATAGTAAGCCGCCGAGATGAAACCCGCCCTCCGGTTCGCCGCGCGCGGCGTATTTTCTGAATCGAACCGTGTTCGGAATATCGGGCGGGTTGCCGGAGTTGGCAACCCAGCAGTATGTCGATCACGATCTCGGAGCGGCCATGAGCTCAACAGCGAGCGCCGGTGCGGTTGTCCGCACCCGCGTGCGAATTCCGCTGACCTTCGCAGACGGGTACGCCACCATCGCCGAGGCTGTCACCTTCGACGGCCTGGCCGACGGGCGCGAACACGTCGCCCTGGTGCTCGGCGAGCCCGCCGGCACCCCGCTGGTGCGGCTGCATTCGGAGTGTCTGACCGGTGATGTGTTCGGCTCGGCCCGCTGCGACTGCGGCCCGCAATTGCGCGAGGCCGTCGAGCTGATCAGCGAGGCCGGTGGCATCCTGCTCTATCTGCGTCAGGAGGGCCGCGATATCGGCCTCTACAACAAGCTCGACGCCTACGCGCTGCAGGACGGCGGCCTGGACACCTATCAGGCCAATGCCGCGCTCGGCCTGCCCGAGGACGCCCGCGACTACACCGCCGCCGCGCAGATGCTCACCGCGCTCGGCGTGGACGAGTTGGACCTGCTCACCAACAACCCCGAAAAGGCGCGCCAGCTCACCGGACTCGGCGTTCAGGTGGCGAGCATCGTACCCACCGGCGTGCACGCGACCCCGGACAATCTGCGCTACCTGCGCGCCAAGGTCGAGCACACCGGCCACACCATCAGCCTCGCGGGCTGACCGGGCGGTCCGGGAGGGTGTGCGAAAGGGCCTGTGGCGCTACGGTTTCACCACCGTGCGCCAGTCCGTCGCGTTCGGATTGCCCTCGTAGTGCGCGATCTTGCAGTCGAGGACGGCGATGGTCTGCTCGAGTTCCCTGATCTGGGCGAGCGCCTCCGCGCGGGTGCGATAGAACATCTCCAGGCGTTCGGGATAGGTGTGGTCCCCGGCGCGCACGAGTTCGGCGTAGCGCACCATATCGGCCACGGACATGCCGGTGCGGCGCAGTTTTCCGATGAGCGTGAGCCAGTCCAGGTCGCGATCGCAGAACCGCCGCTGCCCGGCGTGGTCGCGACCGACGGAATTGAGCAGGCCGATGCGCTCGTACCAGCGCAGGGTGTCGCGGGTGAGCCCGCTGCGCTCGGAGACCTCACCGATCGAATATCGCGGCAGGTCGTACTCGGCGCTCTGTGACGCGGACGGTTGGACGGGTGCGACCGCTGTGCCCATCGGCTCGCCTTTCTGTGCGGAGATACCGCCGACGCTAACTACCTGGAGTGCACTCCAAGCAAGCCCATTCTGCCGAAATTCGCTCCGGCGTGCCGGGGTGCGAGGTTGCCTCGACCCGGGACTCGGTGACCGGACGCGCCTACTCTGGGTGGCATGGCAAAAGAGATTGATCGGAATCGGGCGCGGTCGGCGCTGGAAACCGTGAAGGAACAACCGGTCATCGCCGCTATCGCGGCTCTGCCGGTGCTGGTGGTGCTCGGCGTGGTGTGGGCGCTGCTCGGGTTCTTCCCCGCGCTGCTCCTGCTGCTCGTGGCCGGGGGCGTGGTGGTCTGGCGGGGCAAACTACTCGGCTGAACCCCGTGGGTCGCGGGAGTCCGCGGTCCTAGCGCGGGACGTGGAAGGTGACCAGTTCACCCGTGCCCGGGTCGATCTCCGCCCACGGTCGATCGAACTCCAGGACGGCCAGCGCCGAGGTGGGGAATTTCGCGCTGAGTTCGTCCGCCGCCGCCGAATCCCGATTGGCGGCCAATTCCCATGCGGTCCACGGCATTCCGGGGGAGTGCCCGACCATCAACAGGGTCCGCACCGAATCATCGGTCAGCTGCGCCAATTCGATGAGCGCGTGCGGCGACGCCTCGTACATGGACTTCTCGTAGGTCACCGGTGCGGTGATGCCGGTCGCCGCGAGCGTTTCGCGCGTGCGGGTCGCGGTGGAGCAGAGCACCGCGTCGATGGGCGGCTGGGTCTCGCGCAGCCAGTCCCCGGCGAGTCCGGCCTCGCGCAGCCCGCGCGGCGCGAGCGGCCGTTCATGGTCCGCCACGCCGTCTGGGTAGCCGGATTTGCCGTGGCGCATCAAGATGAGAGTCCGAGCCATGTGCACTACGTTATGCTGCACCGCTCCACCTGCCGAGACCGGTCTCACAGCAAGCGATCCCGCTCCCGGCAGGAGACCCGCCTCACACTCGAGGCACACTGAAAGGTGCTGCCACACCTGCGTGCTGTGAGGTGCCGGAGCGCCGATATATTAGAACGTGTTCTACCGCCCTGCTCGAACCCCGAGCGGAGTAGCACCACGCGACTGTTTCGAGGATCTGCGAGATATGGCCTATGTGATCACGCAGCGTTGTTGCAACGACGCCAGCTGCGTACCCGAGTGTCCGGTCGATTGCATTCGTCCCACTCCGGAGCAACGCGAGTTCTCCACGACGGAGCAGCTCTACATCGATCCGGATACCTGCATCGACTGCGGCGCGTGTGTCGATGCCTGTCCGGTCGACGCGATCTTCTCCGAGGACGATCTGCTCGCCTCGCTGGCGCGGTTCAAGGACATCAATGCCGCGTACTTCGTCCGGCATCCGCTCGAATCCAACTTCGAGCCGCTGGTTCCGCCCACCCGCGCGCCCAAGGAGCTCGGCACGCTACGCGTGGCCGTCGTCGGCGCGGGTCCGGCGGCCTGCTACGCCGCCGAGGAGCTACTGCGCCGCGCCGATGTGGAGGTGGAGCTGTTCGACCGGCTGCCCACCCCCTACGGCTTGGTGCGCGCGGGCGTCGCCCCGGATCATCCGGGCACCAAATCGGTGTCGAGCCTGTTCGAATCGGCCTTCCGCCGCGACGCGCTGCAGTTCCGGCTCAATGTCGAGGTGGGCAAGCACATTTCGCATGAGGAACTGCTCGCGCACCACCACGCGGTGGTCTACGCGCACGGCGCCTCCACCGACCGCAGGCTCGACGTGCCCGGTGAGGATCTGCCCGGCAGCCACTCCGCCACCGAGTTCGTGGCCTGGTACAACGGCCATCCGGACTTCGCCGATCGCGAATTCGACCTGTCGGGTGAGCGGGCCGTCATCGTCGGCAATGGCAATGTGGCCCTGGACGTGGCGCGCGTGCTGACCGTCGATCCCGAGGAACTGGCCAAGACCGATATCGCCGATCACGCCCTGGATGCGCTGCGCCGCAGCAATATCCAGGAGGTCGTGGTGCTGGGCCGTCGTGGTCCGCTGCAGGCGGCCTACACCTCCTCGGAGTTCCTGGCACTCGGGCACCTGAAGGGCGTCGATGTCATCATCGATCCCGCCGAGCTGGAGCTGGATCCGGCCGGTCGGGCCGAACTGGACGATCCGGAGGTGGAGCCGTCGCTGGCCCTCAAGTACACCCTCGCCCGGGAGTACTCGGGCACCACGCCGACGCCGGGCAACAAGCGCATCGTCTTCCGCTACCTGGTCTCGCCGACCGCCCTCACCGGTGACGGCAAGGTCGAGACGGTCGAGTACGTGCACAACGAACTCGTCCAGGAGAACGGCAACACCGCCGCCCGCGCCTCGGACCGCACCGGCAGCCTGGACGCCTCGCTGGTGCTGCGCTCGATCGGCTACCGCGGTCAGCCCGTCGCCGATATCCCGTTCGACCAGAACCGGGGTGTGGTGCCGAATGTGGCCGGACGCGTCGTGGACGTCAATGGCGATCCGGTGCAGGGCGTGTACGTCTCGGGCTGGATCAAGCGCGGCCCGCGCGGCGTGATCGGCTCCAACCGCGTCGATTCGCAGGAGACCGTCGATCATCTGATCGAGGACTTCACCGCGGGCAAACTCGCTGCCCCGCAGGCGGATCGGGCCGCGCTGGACGCACTGCTCACCGAGCGTCAGCCCGATATGGTCGGCCGCGACGGCTGGAAGGCCATCGATCAGGCCGAGCGCACCGCGGGCAAGGCGGCCGGCCGCCCCCGGGTGAAGTTCACCAGCCTCGAGGACCTGCTCAAGGCCGCCAAGGGCTAGCCCCGGCGGTGCAACGAACCGTGGCCCACCCGAACCGGGTGGGCCACGGTCGTTTTCGCGGGTGCCGGGGTTACCGCGCGAGCAGGTTGATCAGCAGCCCGTCCTTGGCGCAGGCGGACGGCGCCTGGGCATCGGGCTGGGCATTGCAGCTCCAGCCGTCGATGGTGGCGACATCGGTATCGCTGACCGATCGCACGTACCGCGTCGCGACATCGATGGCCTCGGTGCAGCCGACGCGCCCGGCCGGGGTGCCGACGGCGATGATGGTGCGGGTGCCGCCGCCCGCATCGGTGACGGTGCCGCAGTCGGCATTGTCGACCGGGCCCGCGGTGATGGTCGGCGGGTTGGTCGTCGTGGGCGGGACCGGCGGATTCGGGGCGGCCGTACCGCGCAGGCCGATCAGGAACCCGTCCTTGAAGCAGATATGCGGAACGGTGTTGTCCGGCTGCGGTTCACAGGTCCAGCCGTCGACCTGCACGGCATCGCCGCCGCGGGTGGCGTTCACATAGTCGCCGGCGACCGTGATGGCCTCGGTACAGCCCGGAACACCGGCCTGATTCGAGTACGCGATCACATTCGCCGAAGCGCCGTTGGCCCCGGTGATCGGCCCGCAGTCGACGTCGGCGGGCGTGGGCGCGGGCGGAATGGGCGGCCGGGCCGGATTGGGGGACAGGGTCGGGCGCGCGGTCGGCAGCGCGGTCTGGCCCGAGGTGGTGGCGGTCGTGGTGGCCGACTTGGCGGTCGTGGTGGTGCTGCTCTTCGCCGAGTCCGAGGAGCCGCCGCAGGCGGCCAGCCCGGCGATCAGCAGCGGCGTGACGGCGAGCAGCGCATAACTGGCGGGTTTCATCCGGCGATCTCCTGTTCTCGACCACCTCGCGGCGATCGGCCTGTGCAGAGTGTGCCAGGCAAACATTCAGCGATCGCGATTTGCGATGGGAATGTCCGGCGAACAAGCGATTTCGAACCCGCGACTCACTCCGTGGGCAGCGGTCCGATTCGCACCGTCGTGGTGGTGATGCCGCCGACCACGAACCACAGCCGCAACACCGGATGCCCGGTCCGGTCACCCGGTTCGTACCGGCTGCGCACAGTTACGTGCTGCCGCGCCAGCACCGGTGCGATGTACTCGATGACCGCCCGGTGCGGTCCGGCCACCAGCTTCGGATAATCCACCAGGTACTGCTCCACGGCCTGCCAGTAGGCGGCATTGTTCACGTGGTTGTACTGGTCGATATCGGTGGCGCGCACCGGATAGGTCAGATCCGTGTCCGACTCCGGGGGCGTGTGATCGGTGAGCATGGGCCGCCAGCGCAGCCGGTGCTCACTGGTGGTGCGGGCGAGTTCGGCCAGGCCCTCATCGCTGATGCGGGTCGGCATATTGGTGAACTCGTTGATATTGATCCAGAAGCCCTCGGTCTCGATGAGACCGCCGTTCTCGCTGGTGATCCGCACCCGCATATTGGTCCACCGGGTCGACATGGCCGAACACCAGCGGGTCAACTCCACCCGCTCGGGCCAATGGATCGGGCGGACCACGTCCACGATGGTGCGCCGCACGATCCAGGCCGGGTCGGTGCGGTGGAAGAACCCGGAATGCATTTCCTCCCAGGCAATATCCTGCAAATAGCGGGCTACGGCATCGAACCGCAGCCGCTGATAGGGATCCACGTCGCCAGCCCGGACTGGCCACGCCGAGGCGAAGCCCATGCCCTCCTGGGGAAGCGGGGCGAGTGGCTGATCGACTGACACTTGGTGCTCCTCGCGCTGCACGGTGTGCCGCGTTTCGTGCGGTGCTTGCTGTGACATGACTTTACGGGGCGTGCGTCACACACTCGCGTCGAGTCGACTCATACTCCTATCAGTCCGGCCGACTTCTTCCCGGGGCATGACAGGGGAGAGTGTGGCCCGTAACCTTTTCCCGTTGCAAGACAGCACCATGGGAGGGTCGCGGGTGGCCAACGGGGACAGGGCCGGCTCGCGGTTCGGACAGTGCGAATTGCGGCGATTACTCGGCGTGGGCGGTATGGGGAGCTCTACGAGGCCTACGACTCCGTCCGCGATCGCGCGGTCGCGCTGAAACCGCTCGATATCGAACTCGCCAAATCCGCCACCTATGTGGAGCGCTTCCGCCGCGAATCCCGCACCGCGGCCCGCCTGCAGGAACCGCATGTCATGCCGGTGCACGACTGGGGTGAGGTGGACGGGGTGCTGTACATCGATATGCGCCTGGTCAACGGGTGCGACCTGCGTGAGCACCTGGCCGGGCGGGGCCCGCTGGAGCCGCGCCGGGCGGTCGAGGTGGTGGAGCAGGTCGCCGCCGCCCTGGACGCCGCCCACCAGATCGGACTGGTGCATCGCGATGTGAAACCCGCCAATATTCTGCTGACCGGCGAATTATTCGCCTATCTGGTCGATTTCGGTATCGCACACCGAATCCGACGCCCAATCGACGAGTACGGGCAGCGCCATCGGATCATTCGGATATATGGCGCCCGAGCGTTTCGAGCACAGTACGGCGGTCGCGCCGAGCGCGGATGTGTGCGCGCTGGCGTGCGTGCTCTATGAAAGTCTCACCGGTACGCCGCCTTTCAGGCCGACAACAATCTGTCCACCATTCGCGCGCACATGATGTCCGAGCCGCCGCGGCCCAGTGCCCGGCGTTGCCTCCGGGGTCATGACAGGCGGGCTCGCGGGCCGTAGCCTTTTCGGTGGGGCGGGACTCACACAGGGGAGGCGGCGCGACGTGGCCGCAGGAGACAGGGCCGGTCAACGGTTCGGACAGTACGAATTGCGACGCCTGCTCGGCGTCGGCGGCATGGGCGAGGTCTACGAGGCCTACGACACCGTCCGCGATCGCACCGTCGCGATCAAACTCCTGGATGTGGAGCTGGCCAAATCGCCCACCTATGTGGAGCGGTTCCGGCGCGAATCGCATTCCGCCGCCCGCCTGCAGGAGCCGCATGTCATCCCGGTGCACGACTGGGGTGAGGTGGACGGGGTGCTGTTCATCGATATGCGCCTGGTGCTCGGGCGGGACCTGAAGGCGTATATCGCCGCCGAGGGGCCGATGCCGCCGCAGCACGCGGTCGGCGTGGTGGAGCAGATCGCCGCGGCCTTGGACGCCGCACATCGGATCGGGCTGGTGCACCGCGATATCAAACCCGCGAACATCCTGCTCACCGGTGAACTCTTCGCCTACCTGGTGGATTTCGGGATCGCGCACACGGAATCGGATGCGCAGCTGACCAGTATGGGCAGCGCCATCGGATCGTTCGCGTATATGGCGCCGGAACGCTTCGAACACGACAGTGCCGCGTCGGCGAGCGCGGACATCTACGCGCTGGGCTGTGTGCTGTACGAAAGCCTCACCGGCGAAATACCTTTCAAGACCGACAGCAATCTCGCCACCATTCGCGCCCATATGATGGCCCCGCCGCCGCGCCCGAGCGCGCGCACCGGCGTGCCCGCCAGCTTCGACGACATCATCGCGACCGCCATGGCCAAGGATCCGGCCCGCCGCTACGGCACCGCCGGGCAGCTCGCCCGCGCCGCCCGGGTGGCCCTGCTGCACGCCGACGGTCAGGTGACCCGCACCTCGATCGGGCCGACCGTGGTGGTTCCCCCTGCGGGGCAACCATTTCCGCCGCGAAGCCCGCAGGCATCCGGCCCGTCCGGCTCCTCGGGTCCGGTCGGCCCCGGCGAGCACCCGTCGAGTTCGCTCGGTTACGGCGAATACCGTTCGGGTCCTGTCAATTACGGCGAGCACCCGTCGGGCACTGTCGGGTACGGCGACCATCGGTCCGGGCAGGTGGACTATCAGGCGTCGCAGCCGACCAGGTACGGCATTCCCACCATTCCGCCGCGTGAACATCCCTCCGCCCCACTGCCGCTGCCGCCCGCGCGGGAGCGCAGCACACTGCCCATACTGGTCGGTGCGCTCATCGCCGTGGTGCTCATGCTCGGCGGCACTCTGGGCTGGCTGTTGTTGTCCGGCAAGGATAATGGCGGTACCACGGCCGGGCCCGGAACAAGCCGCCCGGTGCCGAGCGGGCTGACCGCGAGCAATGTCACCACCGTGAACACCACCCACCCCGGCGCGACCACCGCGCCCGCCACCCCGGCGCTGCCCGCCTTCATCGGCTCCGTATCCGGCACGGACGCACAGGGTTTCGCGAGCAATCCGCGCTGCGATGCCGATAATCCCGCCTACGCCATCGGCCGCACCGCCGCCTCCCGGGTGCTGATCTGCCGCACCGGGGTGGGCCGCTACTACTACAAGGGCGTCCGCAACAGCGATGGCGCGGGCATCGAACTCGACGATCCGGTTCCGGACGGTTCGGGCGGCTTCCTGATCACCAATCCCGGCGACGGCACCCGCTACACCGTCACCGCCGCGGCGCTGACCATCGTCTCGGGTGGCAAAGTCGTCGCCGATGAGGCCATGATCGAATACGCGCACCGCTGACCCGCCGTGCTCGGTCGGCACGCCAACGGTGACACGCCGCCTGTGCATGGGTTACGTTCGGCGGAGTATCCAAAGCTGGGTTGATCGGAGTGATGGCATGCGTGCAGCCGTGGTGAGCAAGCTGGAAGGCCCCGAGAGCATCGAGGTGCTCGATATGCCGGAGCCCGCGGCTTACCCCGGCGGGGTGGTCATCGAGGTGCACGCGGCCGGTATCGCCTTCCCGGATGTCCTGATGACCCGCGGGCAGTACCAGATGAAGCCGCAGCTGCCGTACATCGTCGGCGGTGAGGTGGCGGGCATCGTCCGTGAGGCCCCGGCGGACGCGCACGTGCGGGCCGGTGACCGGGTGGTCGCGCTGACCCTGCTCGGCAATGCCGTCGCCGAAGTCGCGGTCGCCCCCGTCGACATGGTCTTCACACTGCCCGACAACGTCTCCCTGGAGGCCGGTGCGGGTGTGCTCTTCAACGATCTCACCGTGCACTTCTGCCTGACCAAGCGCGGCCGCCTGGCACCGGGCGAGACCGTGCTGGTGCACGGCGCGGCAGGCGGTATCGGCACCTCCACGCTGCGCATGGCCAAGGCGCTCGGCGCGGGCCGCGTCATCGCCGTGGTGAGCACCGAGGAGAAGGCCGAGGTGGCCCGCGCCAACGGCGCCACCGATGTGGTGCTCACCGACGGCTGGCTCGCCGCGGTCAAGGAGCTCACCGGTGGGCGCGGGGTCGATATCGTGCTCGATCCCGTCGGCGGTGACCGCTTCACCGACAGCATTCGCTCACTCGCCTCGGCGGGCCGGGTGCTGGTGGTCGGCTTCACCGCGGGTGATATCCCGACCGTGAAGGTGAATCGCCTGCTGCTCAACAATGTCGAGGTGATCGGCGCGGCCTGGGGTGAATGGGTCATGTCGCATCCGGGTTATCTGCGGGAGCAGTGGGAGCAGGTCGCACCGCTGCTCGCCAATGGCGATATCGCCCCGCCGGAGCCGGTGCTGTACAGCCTGGCGCATACCGCGGAGGCGGTGTCGGCGCTGGACAAGCGCACCGCCACCGGCAAGGTCGTGGTCACCCTCCGCTGAGCCGGATATCCCGTAGCGTGGGCGAATTGTGAAGCTCTCCAACCGGGTTCTGAACCGTACGCTGCTCGCGCGCCAGCACCTGCTGGCGCGCGGCACGCTCGGCGCGGCGCAACTCTGCGATCACCTGATCGGTCTGCAGGCGCAGGATATGCTGCCGCCCTTCCTCGCATTGTGGAGCCGCACAGTCGATTTCGACCCGGCCACCGTATCGGCGGCGCTGGACGACCGGTCCCTGGCGCGAATCACCCTGATGCGCGGCACCATTCACCTGGTCACCCCGCCGGACGCGCTGCGCATCGCACCGCATATCCAGCCGGAACTCGAAAAGATCCCGTTCCGTAAGGGATTCAACTACGGGGCCATGGTCGGCCTCGACCCGGACGAGGTGCGCGCGCACGGGGAGCGGGTGCTCGGCGACGAACCCATGTCCGCCGCCGAACTGCGCGCCCGGGCCGCCGAGCTGTACCCCGACCGCGATCCCGGCGCGGTACTGCAAACCTGGCTCTACCAGCTACCGGTCCTGCAGACCCCGCCGCGCGGTCGCTGGCGGGACAGCAGCCGCCCGGTGTGGTCCCGCGTCGAACCCTGGCTCGGCGCGCCCCTGGACCACACCTACCCCCTGGAAGAGCTGCTGCTGCGCTATCTGCGCGCCTTCGGCCCGGCCACCACCATGGATATGCAGACCTGGTCCAAGCTCACCGGAATGAAGGCCGCCGTCGCGAAACTCGGCGACCGCGTCCGCACGTACACCGACGACCGCGGCCGCACCCTGTACGACGCCGCCGACGCCGAACTCGCCGATCCCGAACTCCCGGCCCCGGTCCGGCTGCTCGGCTGGTACGACAATCTCCTGCTCTCCCACCAGGACCGCGGCCGCATCATCCCGGACGGCGTGGCCCCGCCACTACAGTCCTTCGCCGCCCAGGTCTCGCCGGTCCTGGTGGACGGCTACCTCTGCGGCATCTACAAGATCTTCACCACCGGCGACACCGCCCGCCTGCGCATCAGCCCGCGGCGGAACTGGACCGGGACAGAACAGGCCGCCGTCGAATCCGAAGCGCGGGCCCTGCTCAAGTTCGTCGAACCCGATCGCACACCCACCGTGGAAATCCTGCCCGCAGGCACGAACCTCAAGCCCTGAACCCTCCTCGTCAGCCTGAAGCCGCTTCGGCGCGCCCCGTTCGACGTTGCCCCTTCGGCGCGGCCCTCTCGACTCAGCCCTCTCGACTCAGCTCTCTTGTCATCCCGGCGCGGTTTTGGCCGGGATCCACCCGACCGGCTGGCACGCCGCAGGTGCGGATCCCGGCCAAAAGCATGCCGGGATGACGAGGGGCTGGTGTCGGGATGGCGAGGGGCTGGTGTCGGGATGACGGGATGGCACTGGATGCGGTCGGGGCGGTGGGCTGGGCCGAGAGGGTTAACTCCCATGCAACATCGGGTGGTTAGGCTCGGGCCACGGCGTTCATGGCTGCAACGGACGCATGTGCACCGCCTGGAAGGGGTGGGCGAACCAGCCGCATTTCCCGGAGGAATGCCGCATGGTGCCCGCAACAGCTCTGTCCGCAGTCATCGGTGACGTCACCGTCTACGCCGCCACCGACCAAGGCCCGCAATGGGTTTCGGGTCAGGATGTGGTGATCGAGGACGGTCGAATCGTCGCGATCGGTCCCGGCGCGGCCGATACCGGGAGCGAGAGTCCGCGCGCGGACGGTCGCGTCGGCCATCTCATTCCCGGATTCGTGAACACCCACACGCATTTGCAGCAGTCGATACTGCGCGGGGCGGGGGAGGGGCTGCCGCTGCTCGAATGGTTGCACTGCGTAGGCGAATTCACGGTGGCGGCGACGCCGCAGCAGACCTACCTCGCGGCGCTCGCGGGTGGTCTGGAACTGCTGCGCAGCGGGGTCACCACCGTGGTCGAGCATATGTGGCCGAGCCCGTCGGATCGGGTGCACACCGCCGCCCTTCGGGCCTTGCGCGAGTTGGGGATTCGGGTCGTCTTCGGCCGCGGTGTCGCCGATCGCCCCGACCCGACCCGCAAGTGGGGAATGGATCCCCGTCTGGTGCAACCGCTTTCGGAGGTCTTCGCGCATATCGACCAGCTGGACAAGGATCTCGCGGGCTCCCGGATCAGCACCGCGCTGGCGGTGCCCAACCCGCGCTGCCTGACCCCCGAGGGTATGGCGGCCGTGCGCGAGTACGCCGACGCCACCGGCAAGACCATCTCCATCCATCTGCTCGAGACCGACACCGATGAGGATATGTGCCGACTGCACGCGGACTGCTCGGCCGTCGACTACCTGGACGCCGGTGGTCTGCTCGGCGAGCGCACCCTCGCCGTGCACTGCGTGCGACTCGACGAATACGGCCGTGCCCGCCTGGCCGAACGCGGAGTCTCGGTGTCCTACAACCCGTTGAGCAATATGCGACTCGGCAGCGGCGTCGCCCCGATTCCCGACATGCTCGCCGCCGGAATAGGTGTCGGCCTCGGCGTGGACGGCGCGGCCTCCAATGACACCCAGGACATGCTGCTGGCCCTGCGCATGGGCGCGTATCTGCAACGCGCACAACATAAGCGGGCCGATCTGCTCGGTTTCCACGACATGATGCGCCTGGCCACCCGCGGTGCGGCCCGCGCGCTGGGCGATCCCGCGACGCATTCCGGTCTGGCCGTCGGTGACCGCGCGGACCTGACGCTCATTCGCTTCGACCGTGACTTCGCCTGCCTGCCCGCGCGTGATCCCGGGGCCATGCTGCTCACCACCGGTTCACCCCGGGTGGTGGACACGGTATGGGTGGACGGTGAACCGGTGATCCGCGACGGCCGCAGCACTCGGGTGGACGAGCGGGAGCTGGTCCGGCAGCTGACAGGCATGCAATAACAGTTAATTAGCTGGAAACAGACGCGCGATTGCATGTAATCGACATCTACAACACTGATCTCACGCACGAAGTGCACGCAATATAAGTGAGAGAAGGTGAGTGCGGTGGTCCTGCACGACACGGTGCGCATCCCGGCCGGGACAACGGCAACCGAACCGCCCGATACGGAGATCTCCTTCAGCGGCATCGGAAAGCGCTACGCGGACACCGGCTCCGGTGCGGTCGTGGCCCTGGCCGATATCGATCTGGCGGTGCGGCGCGGTGAATTCGTCGCCGTCGTAGGACCCTCCGGCTGCGGTAAGTCCACCCTGCTGCGCCTGGCCGCCGGTCTGGAACCGCCGACCTCGGGAACCATTGCGGTGCAGACCGATTCGGTCGGCTTCATCTTCCAGGAGGCCACCCTGCTGCCGTGGCGCAAGGTGCTGCGCAATGTGGAGCTCAGTGCCGAACTGCGCGGGATCGGCCGCACCGCCCGGCGCGAACGCGCCACCCGCGCCCTGGCCGCCGTCGGTCTCGCCGATTTCGCGGGAAAACTCCCCGGTCAGCTCTCCGGCGGTATGCGCATGCGGGTCTCGCTGGCCCGCGCCCTCACCCTGGAACCCGAGCTCATGCTGCTGGACGAGCCCTTCGGGGCATTGGACGAGATCACCCGGCTGGGCATGCAGGAGGAACTGCTGCGGCTCTACCGCGACAACGCCTTCACCGCGCTGTTCATCACCCATTCGGTCTCGGAGGCGGTCTTCCTGGCGGGCCGCGTGGTGGTCATGTCCGTCCGCCCCGGCCGGGTGCACGAGGTCATCGATGTCGACCTGCCGTATCCGCGCGGCCGGGAACTGCGCTTCGAGCCCGCCTTCACCGAACTGGTGGCGCGGGTCTCCCGATCCCTGAAGGAGGCTTCGTAATGGTCGGTCTCGCCGTCTCCGCCCCGGTGCTCACCCGGCCCGCGTGGCGCATTCCCTATCGCCTGCTGCGCAAAGCCATTGTGCCGCTGGTCTGTACGGGTCTGGCGCTGGGCGCCTGGTACACGGTCTCGCTGGTGCTGCTGGCCCCGGACCGCCGCTTCCTGCTGCCGCCGCCGCATCGGGTATTCGCCGAATCCCTCTCCGATCCGGCGAAATTGGAGGTGATGCTGCGCGCGCTGGCGGTGACCGCCCGGGTCGCGGTCACCGGACTGTTCTTCGCCACCCTGATCGGTGTCGCCCTCGGCGTGCTGATGAGTCAGGCCAAGGTCGTCGAACGCGTCGTTTACCCCTACGCCGTTGTGCTACAGGCAATTCCGGTGCTGGCCGTGGTGCCGCTCATCGGCCTCTGGTTCGGCTACGGACTGACCGCTCGCACCATGGTCTGCGTACTCATCGCGGTACACCCGATCATCGCCATGACCCTGTTCGGCATTCAATCCGTCGACAGGAACCTGCGCGAACTCTTCATCCTGGGCCGCGCGAATCGACTGCGCCGCTTGATTTCCCTGGAACTCCCGGCCGCGCTGCCGTCCATCATGGCGAGCCTGCGCACCGCCGCCGGGCTCTCGGTGACCGGTGCGGTCATCGGGGACATGTTCTTCGCCAAGGGAAAACCCGGTATCGGCACCCTGCTCGACACCTACCGCTCCCGGCTGCAATCGGAGGATCTGCTCGCCGCCCTGCTGCTGGCCGCCCTCTTCGGTGTCGCGGTCTTCGCCCTCTTCACCGCCGCCCAGCGCCTCACCGTCGGCCGCTGGCACGCCTCCGGCCGCTGAATCATCAACACCCTGTGGAGAACTCATGCACAACTCGCTGCGCGCGCTGAGCCTGGCCGCCCTCGCGACCGTCGTGGTCGCCACCGGCTCGGCCTGCTCCGATTCCGAAACCGATTCCGCGGCCGTACAACTGCCCGCCGCACCCGCCGAACAACAGCTCGCCGGAGCCTGCCCGGCCACCGTGGTGGTGCAGTTGCAGTGGGAACCCGAGACCGACTCCGGCCCCATCTTCGGCCTGCTCGGACCGGGCTATCACGTCGACTCCGACAACAACAAGGTCACCGGCCCGCTGGTGGTGGACGGTAAGGATACCGGCGTCAAGCTGGAGATCCGGGCGGGCGGACCGGCCATCGGCTTCCAGACCGTGCCCTCGCAGATGTACGTCGACTCCTCGATCACCCTGGGGCTCACGCATTCCGAACACGCCATCGCCGCCGCCGGCAAACAGCCCATTGTCGCGGTCACCACGCTGCTGAAGGGCAGCCCGCAGATGCTGATGTGGGATCCCAAGACCCACCCGGACTGGCACGGTATCGCCGATATCGGTAAAGCCGGTGTGCCCGTGGTGGTTTCCCAGGGACAGTTGTACCCGGACTGGCTGGTGTCGCGCGGACTGCTGCACGCCGGGCAGATCGACAACTCCTACGACAACGGCCCCTCCCGCTTCGTCGCCGACCCCAGCTTCGCCCAGCAGGGCTTCGCCAACTCCGAGCCGTACGTCTACGAGCACGAGGTGCAGGCGTGGAACAAGCCGGTCGGCTACCAACTGCTACGCGATGTCGGCTACGAGGGCTACGCCCGGACCGTGAACGTGCGCAAGGACAAGCTGAACGAACTGCGGCCCTGCCTGCTCAAGCTGGTCCCCATGATCCAAAGGGCCACAGCGCAATTCCGCGCCGACCCGGCCCATGTCAATGAGGTCGTCGTGGATGTGGTCGCCAAGAGCGCCAACTTCACCCCCTACAGCGCGGGCCAGGCCGCCTTCGGCTCCAAGACCCTCATCGACAGCGGGCTCATCGGCCCCGACGCCGACGGCGTGATCGGCAGCTTCGACGAGGCCCGGGTGCAGCGTGTGATCGACGAATTCGCGCCCATTCTGCGCAAGGGCGGTGCGAACGTCCCCGCCGGGCTCAGCGCCCGCGACCTGGTCGACAAGGAGTTCCTCGACACCGCCGTCACCGCCGGCTGACCACCGAAATCATCTACCGGACAAGGATTCCCATGAGCAACGACACCGCCGAAGTCGCGCGCGAGAAGCAGATGGGCGGACTCGGGGCCGAGGCCGCCCGCGATATCGCCATTATCGACCTCACCGACTTCGACGAGCGCCGCGCCGAGATCACCGACCAGCTCTGGACCGCCGCCACCGAGATCGGCTTCTTCCAACTCTCCGGCCACGGCATCCCGCGGGAACAGATGGACGCCGTATTCGCCCTCACCGCGGACTTCTTCGCCCTGCCCGAACCGGTGAAAGCGCAGTATCCGCTGGTCAAGGCCGACAATGCCGGATGGGAGAGCCTGAGCCAGGTGCGCCCCTCCATCGGCGTCCCGGACCAGAAGGAGTCCTACCAGATCACCCGCCCGCATATGACCGGTCGCTGGCCCAGCGAAGCCGAACTGGCCGGATTCACCACCGCCATACTGGATTTCGAATACCGCTGCTGGCAGGTCGCCATGCGGGTGCTGTCCTGTTTCGCCGACCGGCTCGGCCTGCCGCGCGAACACTTCACCGCCGCACACGATCCCGGCTCCGAGCAGTACCAATCCACCCTGCGACTGCTGCACTACTTCGCCGTCCCGCCCGAGCTGCGCGATGTCCCCGGCCGCTGGCGCGCCGGCGCGCACACCGACTTCGACTGCCTCACACTGCTTTTCCAGCGCGACGGCCAGGGCGGGCTCCAGGTCTGCCCCGGTAAGGAGATGGCCGAACAGCAGTGGACCTCCATCACTCCGTCGTCGGCGCTCATCACCTGCAATATCGGCGACATGCTCACCCGCTGGAGCGATGACCTGCTGCCCTCCAACTTCCACCGGGTGCGCAGTCCGGGCCGGGACGAATACCAGGGCGACCGCTACAGCATCGCCTACTTCGCACAGGCCGACCGCGATGCCGTCATCCAGGGCCCGCGCGGCGCCTACCCGCCCGTCACCGCCGCCGACTTCCTCGCCGAGCGCGTGCGGGCCAACTACCGGCCGCAAGGGTAATTTCGTACCGATCAGGAAAGGACCGCTATGACCGAACCGGACAGTGAGCTGCTCGGCCCCTCCGTACACCGGCAGCTGCGCCAGCTCGTGCTCTCCGGTGAACTGGCGCCGGGCGCACCGCTGAGCGTGCTGGCCCTGTCCGCACGGCTCGGGGTGAGCCGCAGTCCGGTTCGAGAGGCGGTACAGCAGCTCATCTACGAGGGGCTGGCGGTGAACGTCCCGCACGCGGGCGCACGCGTCGCCGTGGTGGACGACGACCAGATCCGCGATGTGCTCGCCGTCCGCTCGGTCCTGGACGGTCTGGCGGCAGCCGGAGCCGCCACCCGGGTCACCGAATTCGACCTCGGCAAACTCACCGCCATGCTCTCGGCCCAGGACGACAATCTGCGCGACAACGCCGATCCGGCCCGGGACACCGTGCTGGACTTGGAATTCCACACCTTCATCCGCGAACGCTCGGGCAATCGCACCCTCGCCGACGAACTCTCCCGCCTCGAGGCCCAGGCCCACCTCTACCGCGGCGACCTGTGGACCCACCCCCGCAACCGCCGCACCGCCCTGCGCGAACACCGCCGCATCCTCGAAGCCCTCGAATCCGGGCATCCCGGCGACGCCCGCGCGGCGGCCGAGGCACACGTCTGCGGGTTGATCACCCGCATGGATCGCCTCTGATCGCGGAGCGTTCGGGGTTCGGGGCGAAGCCCCGGAACCTGGCGGCGGCGTGCCGCGGGGATTTGGGGGCGCAGCCCCCAAGGCCCAGCGTCAGCGTCACTACACCGTTCTCAATGTGAATTGCGGTATGCCGGAGCCTTACTCGACCCCGCGGGGGTGAGGGTGCGCAGCAATGGCAGCGTGCGCTGGGTGACCACCGTCGACAGCACGATCACACTGTGCGACCGCGAGATCGACGCGCTGCGATCGATGCTCAACAGCACACTCTGCAATCCGGCATGCGAATCCGCGCCGATCCGGCACAGCACATCGCTGGATCCGGTGGTGGCATAGGCCTCGAGGACGCCGGGAATCGCCTCCAGATCGGTGGCGACCGCGTCCAGCGCACCCTGGGTTATCTCCAGTGTCACGAAGGCCTGCACATCGAATCCCGCTGCGGTGACATCGATCTGCGGATCGTAGGAGGCGATCACACCCGCCTCCTCCATGCGCGCGATCCGGGACTGCACCGTCGCGCGCGCGACTCGGGTGCGCCGCGACAGCTCCAGAATCCCAGCCTTCTGGTACTCGTGCATGGCGGTCAGGATGGCCAGGTCAAGTTCGTCCAGCTTGGCGGGCGTGCGTGCCATGGCGGGACCTCCGCTCCGGGTGATGAGGTATTCAAATTGTCCAGCACCAGCCCGGAAATGGTGGCGTAATTCACCAGGGTGTCTACGAGAAATCGCCGATATTGCTCAGCTGATCGCACGACGATTTCCTGGACACATGAGCATCGAGGTTGCTGGACAAGAGACCGAGGATCTCCGCCGACTGGTCGGGCTGATCGATCACGACGCCACCGCCGACCCCTTCCCCGTCCTCGGCTGGGACGCCCTGGTCTGGACCGTCGGCAATGCCACCCAGACCGCCCACTATCTGGAATCCGCCTTCGGCATGCGCCTGGAGGCGTACTCCGGCCCCGAGACCGGCAACCGCGATCACAAGGCCTTCGTACTGCGCAGCGGCGGCGCGCGTTTCGTGGTTCGCGGTGCGGTCGACCCCGGCAGTTCCCTGATCGCCCACCATGACCGGCACGGCGACGGCGTCACCGATATCGCCCTCGAGGTCCCCGATGTGGACCGCTGCATCGATTGGGCGCGCACGCACGGCGCCACCATCCTGGTCGAACCACATGACGAGACAGACGATTTCGGCACCGTCCGCTCCGCCGCCATCGCCACCTACGGCGAGACCCGGCACTCGCTCATCGACCGCTCCCGCTACGACGGCCCCTACCTGCCCGGATTCATCACCCGCCGTTCGGGATTCGAGCCGCGGGCCGGTGCGCCCAAGCGCGTGTTCCAGGCCATCGACCATGTGGTCGGCAATGTGGAACTCGGGAAGATGGACGAATGGGTCGAGTTCTACCGCCGCGTCATGGGTTTCGAGAATATGGCCGAATTCGTCGGCGACGATATCGCCACCGACTACTCCGCGCTCATGAGCAAGGTGGTGGCCAATGGCAACCACCGGGTCAAGTTCCCGCTCAATGAACCGGCGGTGAGCCGCAAGAAGTCTCAGATCGACGAGTACCTGGAGTTCTATCGCGGCCCGGGCGTCCAGCACATCGCACTGGCCACCGGCGATATCCTCACCGCGGTCGACACCCTGCGCCGCGAGGGCGTCGAATTCCTGGACACCCCCGACACCTATTACGAGGACGCCGAACTCCGTTCCCGCATCGGCCACGTCCGGGTTCCGGTGGCGGAGTTGCAGCGCCGTGGCATCCTGGTCGACCGCGATGAGGACGGCTATCTGCTGCAGATCTTCTGCAAGCCCATCACCGACCGCCCCACCGTTTTCTTCGAACTCATCGAACGGCACGGCTCGCTCGGCTTCGGCAAGGGCAATTTCAAGGCGCTGTTCCAGGCCATCGAGCGCGAGCAGGAGGCCCGCGGAAATCTGTGAGCCGCTGTTCACGGTCGCGTCGCGCCCTACCGCGCACGCGTCGGTAGAGTCTGCGGCATGCGGATGACATCGGCGATTGTCACGGGGTCGATCCTCGCGCTGCTGCTGTCGGCCTGTGGGGGAAATAGTGATTCGGGCACCCCGAGCGGACCTCTGCGCCCACCCCCGAAGGTGGCCACGCTGGGTCCGTTCGTGGGCGAATGCGGCCACCTCACCGACGACGAAGTGCGCGATCTCGGCGGGCTCGGCTCCGTCTCCACGGTCTTCAAGAACGCGGTCGGCTGCAATTGGCAGGCCGCCGGAATGACCTCGGCGAGTGTGACTTTCGCCTCCTATCGGGGCAGCCCCATCGATCGGGAGAAGGCGTGGGTGGCCAGCGTCGGCCGCAATCCGCAGACCATCGACGTCGGCGGGAAGAAGGGCTTCCAGGCCCTGGACCCGCGCGGCAGCGTCTGCGATCTCGCGGTGCAACTCGACGACGACTTCTTCGAATGGTCCATGTCCTACGGCGTCTTCGGTGCGGGCAATCTGGGCAATCCCTGCGACCGCACCCACAAGATGGCCGAACTGACCGTGCAGAGGCTCGGATGAACCGGCGACTTCGCGGCGGCGCCGCCGCGCTCGCGGTGCTGGCGGCGGGCACCCTGCTCAGCGGTTGCGGCAAGACCGTGTCCGGTACCGCCCTGCCCGCGGGCGGCACCACCGACGGCGGCGGCAAGATCAATACCAATTTCGACAAACTGCTCCGCGAATGCGAAGTGGTCTCGACCGACGACATCGGCAAGACCGTCGGTGAAGGCACCTACGTGAGCCCCTCCTTCAACGGAGCGGTCTGTATGTGGGATCTGGCGGGCGGGACCGCCGGAAGCGGCATGGTGACCCTCAGTTGGTACGAGGAGGGCTCGCTCACCAATGAGAAATCCAATAACGACAGGCTCGGCTATATGACCAATGACATAGCCGTGCAGGGCCGCCGTTCGCTGGAGACCCATCGCCCCAATGACCCCGATTCGTGCGGCGTCAGCGCACCCGCCGCGGACACCGGGATCGTGGGCTGGTGGGTGAATTATCGGGCCGGTTCCAGCCATGGCGATCCGTGCGAAGCAGCCCGCAAGCTGGTGGAGTTGACCCTCAACCTTGCGCGATAACCGCTCTACCAGGCTCGGTTCCCGGACCCCTTTTTGCCCCCTGTAAAGGGTGCGGGTATCGTGGACCGCTGTGCCCGGAAGCATTCGGGCAGGTTTGTGCGCAGTACGTAGGCCAGCGAGAGCGGCTGACCGTTCCAGCGTGCCCGGATTCCGGACACCGCGCTGCGCATGACACGCCCGACCTCGTGGCGAGGAAATACCACGGGAACTGGGCGAAAAGCTCGAATGACAAAGACATGAAGTTCCAGACACCTGGTTACTAATAAGGAAAGCCGGTCTATGCCAACCATCAACCAGCTGGTCCGCAAGGGTCGTCGCGACAAGGTCGCCAAGACCAAGACTGCGGCCCTGAAGGGGAGCCCGCAGCGTCGTGGCGTGTGCACTCGCGTGTACACCACGACCCCGAAGAAGCCGAACTCCGCGCTGCGTAAGGTCGCGCGTGTTCGCCTGACCAGCGCGGTCGAGGTCACGGCGTACATCCCCGGTGAAGGCCACAACCTGCAGGAGCACTCGATGGTGCTCGTGCGCGGCGGTCGTGTGAAGGACCTCCCCGGTGTGCGCTACAAGATCATCCGCGGTTCGCTCGACACCCAGGGCGTGAAGAACCGCAAGCAGGCTCGCAGCCGCTACGGCGCCAAGAAGGAGAAGAGCTGATATGCCACGCAAGGGCCCCGCACCCAAGCGTCCGCTGATCAACGACCCGGTCTACGGGTCCCCGCTGGTCACTCAGCTGGTCAACAAGATCCTGCTGGACGGCAAGAAGTCCACCGCCGAGCGCATCGTCTACGGTGCCCTCGAGCAGGCGCGCGAGAAGACCGGCACCGATCCGGTCGTCACCCTCAAGCGTGCGCTGGACAACGTCAAGCCTTCTCTCGAGGTGAAGCCCCGCCGCGTCGGTGGCGCCACCTACCAGGTGCCGGTCGAGGTCCGTCCGGGCCGCGCCAACACCCTGGCGCTGCGCTGGCTGGTCAACTTCTCCCGCGCCCGTCGTGAGAAGACCATGGTCGAGCGCCTGGCCAACGAGCTCCTCGATGCCAGCAATGGCCTGGGCGCTTCGGTGAAGCGTCGCGAGGACACCCACAAGATGGCCGAGTCCAACCGGGCGTTCGCGCACTACCGCTGGTGATTGGGCGCCTGGCCCCTCCTCGTGGATGGTCCGGGCGTCGAGTCACAGTCCGGCGCGGCACGCATGCGCCGCGCCGGGCGTTGACACAGTGATGACCGCTGGAGAAGCCAGGGTCGTTCCCGAAGATCCCAACTAGCTACGAGCGGGGAAGATTTCCGTGGCACAGGACGTGCTCACCGACCTCAACAGGGTCCGCAACATCGGCATCATGGCGCATATCGATGCCGGTAAGACGACGACCACCGAACGCATCCTCTTCTACACCGGCATCACGTACAAGATCGGTGAGGTGCACGACGGTGCAGCCACCATGGACTGGATGGCCCAGGAGCAGGAACGCGGCATCACGATCACGTCGGCCGCGACGACCTGTTACTGGAACGACAACCAGATCAACATCATCGACACCCCCGGGCACGTCGACTTCACCGTCGAGGTGGAGCGTTCGCTCCGCGTCCTCGACGGCGCCGTCGCGGTGTTCGACGGTAAAGAAGGCGTTGAGCCGCAGTCCGAACAGGTGTGGCGTCAGGCCGACAAGTACGACGTCCCGCGCATTTGCTTCGTCAACAAGATGGACAAGCTGGGTGCGGACTTCTACTTCACCGTCCAGACCATCAAGGACCGCCTGGGCGCCCGCCCGCTGGTGATCCAGCTCCCGATCGGCGCCGAGGACACCTTCGAGGGCATCGTCGACCTGGTCGAGAACAACGCCAAGGTGTGGCGTGGCGAGACCAAGCTCGGCGAGCAGTACGAGGTCGTCGAGATCCCGGCCGACCTCAAGGAGCGCGCCGAGCAGTACCGTCAGGAACTGCTCGAGACCGTCGCCGAGTCGGACGAGGCGCTGCTGGAGAAGTTCTTCGGCGGTGAGGAGCTCTCGATCGAGGAGATCAAGGGCGCCATCCGCAAGATGACCGTCAACTCCGAGCTCTACCCGGTGCTGTGCGGTTCGGCGTTCAAGAACAAGGGCGTTCAGCCCATGCTCGACGCCGTCATCGATTACCTGCCCTCGCCGCTGGATGTCGAGTCTGTGTCGGGCCATGCGCCCAACAAGGAAGACGAGATCCTGGTCCGCAAGCCGTCCGTGGACGAGCCCTTCGCGGCCCTGGCGTTCAAGATCGCGACGCACCCGTTCTTCGGCAAGCTGACCTACGTCCGCGTCTACTCGGGCAAGGTCGACTCCGGTGCTCAGGTCGTCAACGCGACCAAGGGCAAGAAGGAGCGTCTGGGCAAGCTGTTCCAGATGCACTCCAACAAGGAGAACCCGGTTCCCGAGGCCGTTGCCGGTCACATCTACGCGGTCATCGGCCTGAAGGACACCACCACCGGTGACACCCTGTCCGACGCGCAGAACCAGATCGTGCTCGAGTCCATGACCTTCCCGGACCCGGTCATCCAGGTCGCGATCGAGCCCAAGACCAAGGCCGATCAGGAGAAGCTGGGCGGCGCGATCCAGAAGTTCGCCGAAGAGGATCCGACCTTCAATGTGAAGCTGGATCAGGAGACCGGCCAGACCATCATCGGTGGTATGGGCGAGCTCCAGCTCGACATCTACGTGGACCGCATGAAGCGCGAGTTCAAGGTCGAGGCGAACATCGGTAAGCCGCAGGTCGCGTACCGCGAGACGATCACCAAGGCCGTCGAGAAGTACGAGTACACCCACAAGAAGCAGACCGGTGGCTCGGGCCAGTTCGCCCGCGTGATCATCGCTCTGGCCCCGCTGGTCGATGCCGAGGACGGCGCGACCTACGAGTTCCAGAACAAGGTCACCGGTGGTCGCGTTCCGCGTGAGTACATCCCTTCGGTGGACGCCGGTATCCAGGACGCCATGCAGTACGGTGTGCTCGCCGGCTTCCCGCTGGTCAACGTGAGTGCCGCACTGCTCGATGGCGCCTACCACGAGGTCGACTCCTCGGAAATGGCGTTCAAGATCGCCGGTGCGATGGCCCTCAAGGAAGCGGCCCGCAAGGCCGGTCCGGTGATTCTCGAGCCGCTCATGGCGGTCGAGGTCATCACGCCCGAGGATTACATGGGCGAAGTGATCGGCGACCTGAACTCTCGCCGTGGCCAGATCCAGGCCATGGAGGAGCGCAGTGGTGCCCGTGTCGTCAAGGCGCTGGTTCCGCTTTCGGAGATGTTCGGCTACATCGGTGACCTGCGGTCCAAGACCCAGGGCCGGGCCAACTTCTCCATGGTGTTCAATTCGTACGCAGAGGTTCCGGCCAATGTGTCGAAGGAGATCATCGCCAAGGCGACCGGCGAATAAGTCGGTTTCCAGTTCGACCCCCTGTAATACAAACCGCACTGCTGCAAAAAAGCACGCACTAACTAGTCCAGGAGGACAACAGTGGCGAAGGCGAAGTTCGAGCGGACGAAGCCCCACGTCAACATCGGCACCATTGGTCACGTCGACCATGGCAAGACCACGCTGACCGCGGCGATCACCAAGGTGCTGGCTGACAAGTACCCGGATCTGAACGCGGCCTTCGCGTTCGACCAGATCGACAAGGCTCCGGAGGAGAAGGCTCGTGGTATCACGATCAACATCTCCCACGTCGAGTACCAGACCGAGAAGCGTCACTACGCCCACGTCGACGCCCCGGGCCACGCTGACTACATCAAGAACATGATCACCGGTGCGGCCCAGATGGATGGCGCCATCCTCGTGGTCGCCGCCACCGATGGCCCGATGCCCCAGACTCGCGAGCACGTGCTGCTCGCGCGTCAGGTCGGCGTGCCCTACATCCTGGTCGCGCTGAACAAGTCGGACATGGTCGACGACGAGGAAATCCTCGAGCTGGTCGAGATGGAGGTCCGCGAACTGCTGGCCGCCCAGGAGTTCGACGAGGATGCGCCGGTCGTGCGCGTCTCCGGTCTGAAGGCGCTCGAGGGCGACCCGAAGTGGACCGAGTCCATCGTCGAGCTGATGAACGCGGTCGACGAGTCCATCCCGGACCCGGTTCGTGAGACCGAGAAGCCGTTCCTCATGCCGATCGAGGACGTGTTCACCATCACCGGTCGTGGCACCGTCGTCACCGGTCGTATCGAGCGCGGCATCATCAACGTGAACGAGGAAGTCGAGATCGTCGGCATTCGTGAGAAGACCACGAAGACCACGATCACCGGCATCGAGATGTTCCGTAAGCTGCTCGACAACGGCCAGGCGGGCGACAACGTCGGTCTGCTGGTTCGTGGCATCAAGCGTGAAGATGTCGAGCGCGGCCAGGTCGTCGTGAAGCCGGGCACCACCACTCCGCACACGGAGTTCGAGGGCCAGGCGTACATCCTGTCGAAGGACGAGGGCGGCCGCCACACCCCGTTCTTCAACAACTACCGCCCGCAGTTCTACTTCCGCACCACGGACGTGACCGGCGTCGTTACCCTCCCCGAGGGCACCGAGATGGTCATGCCCGGCGACAACACCGAGATGAGCGTCAAGCTCATCCAGCCGGTCGCCATGGAAGAGGGCCTGCGTTTCGCGATCCGTGAGGGTGGCCGCACCGTCGGTGCCGGTCGCGTCACCAAGATCAACAAGTAAGACTTAGCTCTTACCGAAAGGGCCGTTCCCCCCGCGGGGAGCGGCCCTTTTCGCTGTCTGCGAGACTGTGCCCGTGCGTTCTCCGCTGACCCTCGCCGCCGCCCAGCTCCCGTGTGTCCCCGGCGATATCGACAAGAATGTGGCGTCGCACGTCGCGGTGCTCGCCGAGGCGGCCGCATCGGGTGCGCGCCTGGTGCTCTTCACCGAGTTGTCGCTGGTCGGTTACGAACTCGGGCTGATCGCCGCGAATCTTCCGGAACTGGCTGTGCAAGAGGGTGATTCGCGTCTGGGCCCGTTGCGGGCGGCATGCGCTCGGTACGGGGTGTATGCCGTGGTCGGCGCGGTGCTTCCGGTCGACGGCGGATATACGCTGTCCGCCTTGGTCTTCGATGATCAGGGTGCTGTACGCCTCAGCTACGCCAAACATCACCTGCACGGTATCGAGAACGAAATGTTCATCCCCGGAACGGATTTCGGCCTTTTCGAACTCGACGGTCATCGGCTCGGCCTGGCCATCTGCGCGGATCTGAACTATCCGGAGCATGCCGCGGGCACCGTGGCCGCGGGCGCGGAGATCTATCTGGCCGGTGCGCTGTACCTGTCCGGCAAACAGGCCCGCCGCGATCTCCACCTGAGTTCGCGTGCGGCCGAGAATAATTGCTGGACAGTGCTTTCCGCGTACACCGGGGAATTCGAAGGCAATGCCACCACGGGTGGCAGTGGCGTCTGGTCGCCGGATGGTGTGCTGTGCGCCCGCGCGGAACCGGATGCCTCCCATCTGGTCTTCACGGTGCCGGATCAGTCCTGGTCGCCATCGGATTCCGCGCGGCCGTAGATGGGGTCGCCGTTCTCGTCTATCCAGTCGTTGACAGCGGTGCCTGAGACCATGCCGTCGGTGCCGGGCAGGATGGCGGTGGGTCGCCCCGTTTCGTAGGACGCGGCCATTTCGGCGGCTTGCCGGCGATGCTCGTCGGTTATCTCCGGCTCGGGGATGGTCGGGCGCGGCTCCTCGTTTTCCGTTGTGCTCATGGGGGAGACGTGCCCGGTGGGGCGGTGGGCAAACGTCAGGGGGCGGGGATGGTGCCGAGTGGTTGTGCGGTCGCGCCGAGCAGGCGGCCGGAGTCGAAGGCGGCCGCGGCGGCGGGCATGGTGCCGGGGCGATTGCTGGTCAGGACGCGGGTGGTGGCGGTGCCGGCGGTGGGGCGGCCCAGGGCGTCCATGCGGCGCAGGGTCTGCGCGGCAACGGCTTCGGCGCTGTCGAAGACGCGGATACCCGCCGGGAGGGCGGCGAGAATGGCATCGATGACCAGGGGATAGTGGGTGCAGCCGAGCACGATGCCCTCGGTGTCGGCGGGGGTGCGGGCGGCGGCGCCCGCGATGGCCTCGGTGATGGCGGGCAGATCGCCGCGGTCGATGGCATCGGCGAGGCCGTGGCAGGCGACGCCGGTGATCTCGGCATCGCCGCCGAAGCGGGCGATGAGGTCGGCCTGATAGGCGCTGGCGGTGGTGGCCGCGGTCGCCCAGACGGCTACCCGCCGGCACGCGGCGGCGGCGGGTTTGATGGCGGGCACCGTGCCGATCACCGGAACGCCCGGTCCGACCTCGGCGCGCAGCGGCTTCAGCGCGGTGACGCTGGCCGTATTACAGGGCACCACAATGACTTCCGCGCCTTCGCGCAGGGAGGCGCGGGCGGTGTCGAGCACGCGGTCGATGACCCACTGCTCGGGTTTGGGCCCCCAGGGCGCGCCGTCGGGGTCCATTTGCAGCAGCAGATCGATATCGGGGCGCAGTGTGCGCAACCACGCCCCCGTGGGCAGCATCCCCAGTCCGGAATCAATGAGCGCGACGATCACAGCTGTCACGGTAGTGAAAGGTCCGCCGAACTCGCGAACCGCGGGTCCGGATCGCGGCTTTACCCGGGAGGTAATTGGGTTCGGGTCGCGCCGGTTCTAGCGTTCGAAGGGGCCGCCGGGCGCGGCGGCCGCTTCGAACGAAGGAGTGTCTCGTGTCCGCCTACGGCTTCGCGCACCTGCGGGATCGGCGTCCGCATCCGGAGATCCTGGAGTACCTGGAGCGAATTCAGGGCACCCTGGATCCGTTCGGGGGCCGGTTCGTCATTCACGGCCCGCCGGTGGAGGTGGTGGAGGGGATTTGGCCGGGCAGCATGGTGTTGCTGGAGTTCCCGACCATGGATCAGGCCCGGGCCTGGTACCGCTCGCCCGCATATCAAGAGATCTTGCCTTTGCGCACCGATCACGTCGACGGTGACCTGCTCTTGATCGAGGGCGTCGGCCCGGACTACGACCCCCGCGAGCGCGCCGCCAAGCTCCGCGCGCCGTCGCTGCCGGGCTGAGCAGATCCTCCCGTCATCCCGGCATGTTTTCGGCCGGGATCCACATCCGCTGTGCTCCAGCGATTTCGGTGGATTCCGGCCGACAGTGCGCCGGAATGCCGGGCTGGCTCAGCCGACCGGCGATTGGTGCGTGGCCGCGAGCTCACCGCGCATCTTCATGACCTTGCCGGTCATGCCCGCGCCGACCACGGCGACGAGTGTGCCGTCGCGGAACAGGTGGGCCAGGAATTTGCGCCCCTTGTCCTCGACGATGCGCACCTCGTCGGCGAGCGCGGGGGTGCCGAGCACCTGGATCTTCACGTCGTATTGATCGCTCCACACGTACGGAACCCGCACGGCGGCAGGCGGTTCGGTGCCGACCAGGGCGGCGGCGAGCAGTTGCGCCTGTTCGCCCGCATTGGTCCAGTGTTCGACCCGCCGGTTGCGTCCGGTGTCGTGCAACCAGGCCGCCACATCGCCGATCGCCCACACGCCGTCCACACTCGTGCGCCCGACCTCGTCGGTGAGTACGCCGCCGCCGTCGGCGGGTGCGGCCAGCGGGATGCCGGAGTCGGCGAGCCATTCGGTGACCGGGATCGACCCGACGCCGATCACTACCAGATCGGCCTCGACCACACTGCCGTCGCCGAGCCGGACACCGCGTACTTCGGGCCGTGAATCATCCTGTGCCGCAGTCGAATTGCCTTCCTCGACCAGCAGCGCCTCGACGCCGACGCCGCAGCGCACATCCACGCCTTCCTCGGTGTGCATGCGTGCCACGAGTGCGCCGATCTCGGTGCCGAGGGCGGCGGCCAGGGGAGTGGGCTGGGGTTCGACCAGCGTCACCTCGACCCCGCGCGCCCGGAAGCTCGCCGCGAGTTCGCAGCCGATGAATCCCGCGCCGACCACGACGGCCCGGCTCGCTGTCGCGAGGTGTTGACGCATACCGTCGGCGTCCTTGTGGGTGCGCAGCACGTGGACGCCCGCGGCGTCCGGGAAGCTGGAAATGCGCCGGGGCCGCAGTCCGGTGGCGATGATCAGCCGGTCGTAGCCCAGGCGCTCGCCGGTGCTCAGGGTGACCTGCCGGGCTTCGGTGTCGACACCGGTGGCGGCGACCCCGAGCCGCAGGTCGATGCGGTTTTCGGTGAAGAATTCGGCGGGCCGCAGTGCGGTGTCGTCGGTTTCGCCGCGGACGAACTGTTTGGACAGCGGCGGCCGGTCGTAGGGTGCGCGGTTCTCGTCGCCGAGGAGGGTGAGTTCCCCTTCGTAACCTGCGCGTCGCAGTTCCTCGGCGGTCCGCAGTCCGGCGAGTCCGGCGCCGACAATTAGAACGTGTTCTACCGAGTGCGACATGCAGCTCACCATATCGGTTCCGCAGGGGCCTTGACGCTGTGTCACGCGCCACATCCGATCAGGTGCTGAATCGTAGCCGAGTATTTATTGATCGGGCGGTCAATCAGGACTAAACCGGAAAGTAGGACATATCCTCAGCCCTTAGGAGGCATCTCATGTTCACCGAAAGCCGTACCCACGCGGTGACCGTCATCCTCGGCGCCGTCGCCGCCCTGTCGCCCCTGTGGGTCGATCACAATGACAAGGGCCTGTGGTCCCTGGTCGTGCTCGGCGTGCTGATCGCCCTCACCGGTCTGGGCCTGATCGGTGACCTGTTCGGCGGTATCGCCGACTACGCCCTCGTTCTGCTGGGCGCACTGCTGTTCATCTCCCCCTGGGTGATGGACTTCGACTCCTACAGCGGGGCCTCCTGGACCGCATGGGTCGTCGGCGCGTTGAGCGTGGTCATGGCGCTGTCCGCCATGCCCGCGGTGACGGGACGTCTGCACCTGGGTGCCAGCCACTGATGCAGATGCGTCGACCGGGAGCGGGGCGCCGCCGGACCAGGAAGCTGGACGGCGACGCCCGTCAGCTCATTCTCGACGCCGCGGAAAAGCTTTTCGCGGCACAGGGATTCGATGCGACCCCGACGGCCGCCATTGCCGCGGCCGCCGAGGTCCCCAAGGGTTTGGTCTTCTATTACTTCCCCACCAAGGATGCGATTCTGTCGGCGCTGATGGCCGAGCGCGTTCCGTCGCAGCCCATCGACGACATCGATTCGCTGGTGGCGCCGGGTGATCCGGTGAAGAGCCTGGTGAATCTGGATGCGGCGCTGAATCTTCGCGATACCCGCTCCGGGGTGCTGCGGGTGATCATGTGGCGCGAGGCGGATACGCATCCGGATGTGCGTAAACAATTGCGGCGCATGCGCGATCAAATGCTCGACATCACCGCCCGGGTATTGCAGGCGAGCGCGCCGGATCCGGTGCAGCCCAATACATTGCGAGCGTGCGCGGCGGCCTTCGTCTCGGCCATGTTCGCGATCGCGAGTACCGATCGATTGCACGCGCTCGACGGGCTGACCCTGCCGACCTCCGAGGAGATCGTCCATGTGGCGCAGGTGGTGGCGGCGGGTATGACGCAGCTCGGCTGATGGCCGGATGGCCGCTGCACAAGGTCAGACTGATCAGCGCGGGGTGCGCGATCGTCGCCGGAACACCCACGGCCTCCGGGCCGGCGATGGCGGCGGCGATCGGCCTGGAGCGCGAGTGTCCGGATCGGCTGCCGATCAGTAAGCGGATGAATCAGCTCGGGGCTGGCGGCGCGCAATGCCATGGCCGACGGCTGCGCCAATGAGATCATGGCGATCGGCGCGGGGCACCGTGCGCGTGAGTTCGCCGCCGGCGCCTCGATGATCGATGATCCGGGGGTGCGGAAGGTGTTGCGGGCGGACAGTCTGGAGCTGTTCGACGGTGTGCCGAATATGCCGGTGTTCGAGTGGCATTCGCCGAGTAATCCGCTGATTCCGGTGGATGCGATTGTCAATACCGATCGGCGCTATTGCGCCGCCGGGGTGCGGTTGCAGAGGGATATGAACGCCTCACCCCGAACATCTCTTCGCCGCGGTGCTCGGTATGCCGTCGGCACTGGCCTGGGTGGATGCGCGTTTACGGGGTGAAACCGCCCCGCCGAATTGCTGATTGCCGTCAATCCCCCAATACCGTTGCTCGTGAATCGCTTTGGCCGCGGCCCGACTCGCATGGGCCGCGGCGGCACGGTAAGAATGTCGCCCATGGATGCCGATTTCACCACCGGGTTGGGTTCGTCCCAGAACTCCCGCCAGGAGAGCTACCGCCTCACCCACCCGGAGGGCTCCGACCAGGGCTCCTCCGCCAATCCGGTGCTGACCGGCATCGACACCGGCTCGTCGGCGGCCCTGGGCCGCACCGCCCTGGATCAGCCCGAGCATCCGGTGCAGTGGTCATCGCCGATGACACGCCGCACCAATGAATCCGACTCGCCGCAGCGGCGTTCGGTCCAGGATTTCGCGGCCGCCCCGCGCCTGTCCACCCCGGAGGTGGATACGCCCGCGCGGCGTTCGGTGCAGGACTTCGACGCCGTACCCTCCTTCACCGTCGAATACACCTCGGCGACCAATGGCCATTCGGGCCTGAACGGGCACGCGGTCGCCGAGTCCGATTCGCGGCGCACCACACAGGATCTCGAATCCTCCCGGCGCGCCGCCCAGGATTTGGAAGCCTCACTGCGCCGTGCCGCCGAGTTGGAGGCCGCCGTGCGCCGGGTCGCGACCGAGCCGGAGCCCGAACAGCGCCTGTCCGGTCCGGCGGGGGAGTCGGCCGGATACCTGTCCGCTCCGCCCGTGGAGTCCGCCGGGTTCCCGTCCGCCGAATCCGCGCCGCGCCTGTCCGGTCCGGCAGTCGAGTCCGCGGTGCGTCTGTCGGCTCCGGCCGCCGAACCGGCCGCGCGCCTTCCGCTTCCGGACGCCGAACCCGTCTCGCACCGGGCCGCTTCGGGAGGTGATGCGCCCGCGCATCGCTCCCTGTCCGATCTGAGCTCGTGGTCGAGTCATACCGCCATGGAGCAGAGCTCCTCGGGACATGAAGTGCGCGAATCGAATTCGTCCGCGCGCCGTTCCGCCCCGGAATCGAGCTCGGCGAATTCCACCTCGCATCGTGCCGCGCCGGAGTCGAACTCGGTCTCGCATCACGCTGCTCCCGAGGCGAATTCGTCCTCCGGCCGCCGGGCCGCCCCGGAACCCGAACTGCTACAACCGGATCCGATCGCCGGGGTTGCGCGGTCCCGGGAGTTTCGAGCCGAGAACGCTCCCGCTATCGATCTGCACCACATCATGCGACTGCTGGTGGCCAGTCATGATCTGGATGTGGCCGCACAGGCAGCCGAGGCGGGCGAGGGTTCGATCGAGAAGCTGGCGCAGGCCGCGCGCCGGACCCGCGGCGCGGCGGTGGATCTGGTCGCCGCCTGGTACGGCGGTCCGGATCACATGCGCAGATTCGGCGAGGTGCTGTTACAGGCCGCGGCTGAAACCGCTTGACGCCGAGCGCGTTCGGTACGCGATCACACCGCCGGTTGTACCCCGGGGTGATGGGAGCAGGTGCCGTGACGGTTCGGCTGAATGAACAATTGCCGTCCCCACGAATACCCGGCCGCGATTACCGCGTTCGGCGTGGGGGCGAGGGCGTGTCGGTGGGGTGCTCGATCATGGCGGCGTGACCGGTGAATTGACCGCGGCGGCGGTGCGGGCGGAATTGGCGAAGGTGGCCGATGCGGGGGATGCGGTGCACCTGCAACGGTTTTTCAAGACCGGCCCGGGTGAATACGGCGAGGGCGATGTCTTCCTCGGTGTGCGGGTGCCCAAGACGCGGGCGGTGGTGAAGTCGTTCGCCGGAATGCCGCTCGCGGAGATCGATCTATTGCTGGACAGCGCGGTGCATGAGCATCGATTGGCCGGGTTGGTGATTCTGAATGCGGAGATGGCGCGGGCCGGGCGCGAACGCGGTGCGAATGTGGCGGCGCAGCAACGGATCGTGGAGTTGTATCTGGCGGCGGTGCGGCGCGGGCGGGTGAACAACTGGGATCTGGTGGATGCCTCGGCGGAGTTCATTCTGGGTCCGTGGTTGCTGGAGCGGCCACGGGATCCGCTATTCGAGTTGGCGGACGCGGATTCGCTCTGGGAGCGCCGGGTGGCGCTGCTGACGACTTTCGCCTTCATCAAGGCCGGTGATACCACCACGACCCTGGAACTGTGTGAGCGATTCCTGGCCGATAGGCGCGATCTGATCCAGAAGGCCGTGGGCTGGATGCTGCGTGAAATCGGTAAGCGGGTGGATCCCGCGATTCTCACCGGATTTCTGGATTCGCATGCGCCCGCTATGGGCCGGACAGCTTTGAGCTACGCCACAGAACACCTGACTTCGGAGCGGCGAGCGCACTACAGATCGCTGCGCTGAGCTGGGTGATCGGCGAAATGCGTGGCAGCGGCGCGCACGGGGCAATCTATCTGTTCATTTTCAGTTAAGTTTACGTTAACCTAGCGCAATCATTCTGTGACTTGTCAAGAACAGACCGCACGTTCGGTTATAGCCGGACCTACTCGACCTCCATGCGGAATCTTCGCGGTCCGAGTTGCCCGCCGGCGGCGGTGTTCACAATACGAGTCAGCAGGTCACCAGATTGCGAAAACTGTTCCCCCTAGCCGTCCTCGCCGCGCTCACCGTGGCCCCCGTCGCCACCGCGCACGCCGATGCCCCGGGTGTGCCCGCGGAGCTGCAGCAGCCCGTCGCACAGGCGCAGCAGTTCGCCCGCACGCTGCCCGAGCCGCAGCAGGATCAGATCCGGCAGTACGTGCAGACGCTGCCCGCGCCGTACTCGGATCTGCTGCCGCCGACCTTCGCCGATGATCTCGACGGCTGGATCAAGAACGCCCTCTACGTGATGGGCAAGAACAACATCCCGGGCGATTACGACAGCATCTTCCGGAACATCATCCGCGAGTCCGGTGGCAATCCGCGCGCCATCAACCTCTACGACTCGAACGCGGCCGCGGGCATCCCGTCCAAGGGCCTGCTCCAGGTGATCGACCCGACCTTCCAGGCGTACCACGTGGAGGGCACCTCCTGGGACATCTACGACCCGGTCGCGAACATCACCGCGGCGTGCAACTACGCCGCGCACCGCTACGGCACCATCGCCAACGTCTTCTCGGCGTACTGAGGGCTGAGTGGCTGAGCGCCACAAAGCATTCGGCCGTCGTGTCGGGAATACGACGGCCGAATCCCGTTCGGTTCAGAACTGGATCTTCAGGCGATCAGCCGTCGGGCGCGCCTGGCAGCCCAGGATGTAGCCGTTGGCGATATCCTCCGGGTCGAGGATCTCGGCATTCTCCATCTCGACGGTCCCCTCGACCACGGTGCAGGCGCACGACCCGCATTCACCCTCGAGGCAGGAGTAGGGCACGTCCAGACCCTTGGACAGCATGATGTCCACCAGCGTCTGGCTGCGCGGCCAGCTGAGTTCGTGTGTCTCCCCGTCGAGTTCGACCTCGACGGTGGCCGCGTCGGCGGCCTCCTCCGCGCTGATCTCGGCCGGTGCGGTATCGGCGAAGGGGTCACCCGAGAGCGAGTTGAACACCTCGGCATGAGTTCGATTGCGCGGCACCTCGTTCTGGGCGAGCGCGTCGTGCACCCGATCCATGAACGGCTTGGGCCCGCACATGAACGCCTCGTATTTGGCGTAGGGCGCGGTGAGGGTGGCGAGCGCGTCGGCGGTCGGCAATCCCTGCAGCGGCTCGAGCCAGTGGATGACGGTGAGCCGCTGCGGATTCTTGTCCGCGAGTTCGCGCAGCTCCGCGGCGAAGATGACCGATTCGGCATCGCGGTTGGCGTACACCACCACGATGCGCCCGCTGCCCCGCGCGAGCGCGGACTTCAGGATCGACATGACCGGGGTGACACCGGAGCCCGCCGCGAACAGCAGCAGATCCTCGTCGAGGTTCTTGGGTGTGAAAACGCCTGAGGGCGGCAGTACTTCGATCTCGCTGCCCGCGACGAGGTTGTCGCACACCCAGTTCGAGCCGTAGCCGTCCACGGTGCGCTTGACGGTCACCTTGGGCTTGTCGTCGGTATGCGGTGAGCTGGCGAGCGAGTAGCAGCGCGCCACGGACCCGGTCAGGTCGCTGGGAATGCGCAGGGTCAGGAATTGGCCCGGCTGGTAGCTGAAGCGTTCGCGCAAGTCCTCTGGGACGTCGAATACCAGCGATACCGAATCGGCCGTCTCGTTGATGACCGCTGAGACTCGCAGCACCACAGACCGCGAGCTGTGCGGTACGTCGACGGTGGTCATAGTGTCCTCTCGAACCCGGCGCGGTGTGGGGTCCCGGCCCAGTGTGCCCAAACTAGAACATGTTCTAGTTTCACTATACGTGGCTGTCTCGCTGCCGGACAAGCTGAGCCTCGAGTCCGGCCACCAGCACATCCATCGAGAAGTCGTACGAGTACTTCCCGCGCAGGTCGCCCAGGTGCTTGATGGCGCGCTCCACGGCCTCGGGCAGCACCCGGTCCTGCAGTGCCCCGCGATCACGCGGATTCACCTTGCTGCGACCGAACAGGTAGGTGTGGATGGTCGCGTACGCGGCCAGCACATTGCGCTCGTCGAATCCGGCATCGAAGAGTATCTCCATCACCGCGGCGATGAGATCGAGCTGTTTGCCGAGCATCTGCTCGATCAGCACATCGCCGAGTCCGGGATGGCGGCGCAATTTCTCGTCGATCTGATCGATGAGATCGCGCAGTCGCATTTGCCACGGCCCGAATTCCGGTGGCTGCTTGCGCACTCCGGTGAGTGCGGCGGTGGCGACCAGGTCGAGTAGCTCGCGTTTGTCCGCGACGTAGTAATACGGGGCCATCGGGGAGACGCCGAGTTCGCGGGACAGACGGCGCATGGAGAGTTTCTCCACCCCGTCCTGTCGAACCACCCGCAGTGCCGCTTCGACGATCTCTGCTTCGGAGAGAGTGTTACTCCCGCCCCCGCTTGTCTGCATACGTCCGACTCCCATACCACCTCGACCACTCATCGGTGGGCATCGTGGGACCGGATTCGAAGTCCCCTGCCTGTTCACCTGCCGGTTTTTCTGCCTCCGCAGTCTAGAGCGCCGTATGTCGGAGCGGTTCCGCTGTGGGTGGCGCATACGGATTCGCGCAGTATCTCCGGGACTGAGCGGCGCGCCAATCATGATTGCCACCCGTGTGCTGACTTAGCATTCCAGGAATGCGCCATGATCGCCTTCCCGATGGTTTCGGGGTGCGGATCGATCCCAGGGTGCGCACTTACTCCGGTGGACGGTTCCTGGTCGGCGGCTCGCCGAACCGGTTGCTCCGACTGGCGCCGGAGGCTGCGGCCATGATCGGTGACGGGTACCTCGAGGTGACCGACCCTACGTCGGCTCGGGTTGCCAGACGTCTACTCGACTCGGGGGTGGCGAATCCGCGTCCGCGCCTGTTGCCTTCGCTGGAGGATGTGACCGTCATCGTCCCGGTGCACAACGACCCGGACGGGCTGAGCCGGCTGCTGTCGGCGCTGCGCGGGTACACGGTGATCGTGGTGGACGACGGTTCGGATCGGCCGGTGCAGATTCCGCCCGGGCGCGGCAACCGCTGCCGGGTGACGGTGCTGCGCCGGGATCGGCGGCACGGTGCGGCGGCGGCCCGCAATTTCGGATTGCGCTGCGCGGCCACCGAATTCGTGGCGTTCCTGGATCCGGACGTGGTGCCGCGCACGGGCTGGCTGGAGGTGATGCTCGGGCATTTCAGCGATCCCAAGGTGGCGCTGGTGGCCCCGCGCATTCTGGCCATGGATCCGGATTCCACCCTGCTGGCCCGCTATGAGCACACCCGCGGTTCACTGCATCGCGGTCGGCGCGAGTCGGCGGTGCAGGCGCACGGTCCGGTGCCGTACGTGCCGAGCATCGCGCTGCTGGTGCGCCGCCTGGCCCTGCTGGCCGAGGGCGGTTTCGACGAGGCCATGGCGGCGGGCGGGGATATCGACCTGTGCTGGCGGCTGGATCGCGCGGGCTGGCGGCTGCGCTACGAACCGGCCGCCCGGGTGGCGCACAGCAATCCGGTGTCGCTGCGGAAATGGTTCGCGCACAAGGTGACCCATGGCACCGGTGTGGCCCCGCTGGGGCAGCGGCACGCGGGAATGGCCTCCCCGCTGTCGATTCCGATCTGGACCGCGGTGACGGCGCTGCTGTTCGGCACGCTCACCCGCTGGGGTGCGGCGGGCGGCGTCGTGACGCTGGTGCTGACCCTGTTCCGATTGCGCCGGGTCTTCGCCGAACTCGACAATCCGACCCGGGTCTCGGCCATATATATGGCGCGCGGTTTCTCCGGCGGTATGTGGCGGCTGGCTTCCTCGCTGTGCCGGCACTATTGGCCGGTGACGCTGCTGGGCATGCTGTGCTCGCGCCGCATTCGCCATCTGGCGGTGACCATCGCGGTGGCGGACGGTCTGGCCGACTGGTTCATCCATCGGGAGGCGGGCAGCCTGGATCCGACCCGCTATGTGCTGTGCAAGCGGCTCGAGGATGTCGCGTACGGCACCGGCCTGTGGTGGGGCGCGGCCAAGCTGCGCGATGCCGCCGCACTGCGACCCACCCTGCCCCCCAACTGATTTCGCACTATTCGAGTGCTCTCGAGCACGCCGGCATTTGTCGCCCGCCGGTGTGCTTGTCGCTGCGGGTGTATTCGATCGGCTCGCTGAGCGTCACGCTCGCGACCTGATTCAGCAGCGCCGTGCACACCACCCGCCTCCCCATCCGGGCCGGTCCGGGTCACGGTCTCCCGCGTGCGCGCGGTGATCTCGCCATCGGTGAACCGGTGCGGCGCGGTCGGTCGATATCCTCCACGCTTCGTGCTTACACCGTATGACTCGGGCTCGTGGGCGTTCGGCGATTAGACGGGGCTCACATTCCGCGTGGCTCGGTTTCGGATGTGACCTGCGGGACAAAGCTACGGCTTCGTGGTTGTGCGCGGTAACCCGTAGGTACTCTTTGGGTTCGGAAAGAAAGGCAAATGGTCAGCAATCTCGCAGGTGGGAGCAGTCCGCAGCACGGTGCCGAACCGGGCACTCAGTTGGGTGCTCTCGAGGCCTATGCCGCGCAAGCCCACGGATATCTCAGTGTGGGCGGCGAACAATTGGGTCAGCTGCCTGGTTTGTTGCGACCGATGGTGCTCGAGTCGTGGTTGCGCAGTGTGCGCGGCGGCGTCGATCCCATGGACGACAACGACGGCCGCGGACTGCGCGGCGCTGATCTCGAACGCTATCGGGATGCCCATCCGATCGCGGCTGTCATGCCGCTGGTCGACAAGCTGCTGTTGCGCGATGCCACCAGCACGGGTCTGATCGTGGTGATCGCCGATCAATTCGGCCGGGTGCTGTCGGTGCACGGCAATACCGATCGGGTGCAGGCCGCGGCCGATGCCGGTCTGCGCGAGGGCAACGATCTGAGCGAGCGCCGGGTGGGCACCAATGCGGTGGGCCTGGTGGTGCGGACCGGCCGGGCGGCCTGGATTCACGGGCCGGAGCATTTCCTGCATCGCATGCATCAGATCACCGGAGCGGCTGCGCCCGTTCATGATCCGGACGGCCGCCTGGTGGGCGTGCTGATGATCGCCGGTGGCGTGCGGGTCGCGCGCCCGGAGATTCTGGCCCTGGTCAAGGCGGCGGCGACGGCGGCGGAGATGGATTTGCTGCTGGCGGCGGTGCGTTCGGGTCATGATCGCCGTTCCGGTGCGGACGCGCCGATGCCCGAACGGCTGGGCCTGGAGGTCCTGGGTCTGGGGCAGCCGCAATTGACCGTAGCGGGTGAGCGAGTTCCGTTGTCGCAGCGCCACGCCGAGATCCTGCTGCTGCTGGCCGAACATCCCGAGGGGCTGTCCGCCGATCATCTGGCGCTGCTGCTCGATGACGCCGATCTGGACAACGCCACGATTCGTGCCGCCATGTCGCGGTTGCGCTCGGTGGTGGGGCCGAATGTGTTCGGTTCGCGCCCTTACCGTTTGCGGGTTCCGGTGGCCACGGATGTGGAGGCGTTGCGGGCCGCCCTCGATTCCGGGGACGTGGACGCGGCGGTGCGGCTGTACGCGGGTCCGGCGCTGCCGCGTTCGAATGCGCCGGGAGTTATAGACATTCGCGATGAATTGCGGGTGCGGCTGCGCACCGCCGTGTTGCGTTCCGGTGAAGCCGCCGTCCTGAGCAAATGGACCGCGGGTGCGGAAGGTCGGGACGATGCGGCCGCCTGGGCGGCGTATCGCGCCACGGTGGACCGCGATTCACCGCTGTATTCGCAGATCGAGGCGAAGATCCGCGTGCTCGATCGGCGCATGGGCGCCGATGCAACGCAGATGCAACGTTTCGACTCATAGTCTTCGCAACCGAAAGTGCGCTCGGTCACACCTGGGCCTCGCCATGTGGTTGCACCCACATTCTTCGCGGTCTGCGCGTAATCTCCGAAACCAACTAGACGCTCGTCCAACTTTTTTTCGGGAAAAAGTTCCGTTTTATTCACTTTGCCCCTAGTCTTCGCAATGCACGGACCGGCATCCGTGTGATGCAGGTGACAGGGCATCGCTCAGGAGAGTCGGCGAGCGCAGCTCGCCGGTGAAGTTGGAGGAGAACAGAGAGCACGACAATCCGATGCGGATGGCCCGGAGGCAACCGCATCCCCGGCCGCGACACGACGGGCACCCGGCCGGTACGAGCACATAGGAAATCACGCGCGAAAGCGTCATCCCCGACGCCGCGCATTCGTCGAATCACCCAGGGCAGTGCGGTCTTCCGCGGCCTGGCATCCGGTACCCCACCGGTGTGCCCAGGTCTATTTCGTGATGCCCGAAAGCGTTCGGCCACATAGCAATTCGGGCAAATCGAGGAGGCTCTGGTGCAGGGTACGGAGTTGGGTGGTTTCGGACCGGGCAGCGATCGGGCGGTGGGCGGCACGCCCGCGCCGGAGGCCTTCGAACTCACTCCCGGTCAGCTCGGACTCTGGTACGCCCAGCTGCTCGATCCGGACGTGCCGATCAATGTCGCGCAGTACCTCGATGTGCGCGGCGAGCTCGACGCCGCCGCCCTGGAGCGGGCCTGCGGCGACGCCATCCGTGAGTTCCAGGCCGTGGTCGTGCGCCTGATCGAGGTCGACGGTCAGCCCCGCCAGATCGTGGATCCCACTCTGCCCGTGGCGGTTCCGTACCTGGACCTGCGTGAGCACGCCGATCCGGTGGCCGCGGCCCGGGAGTGGATGCACGCCGACTTCTCCGCACCCGTGGATCTGCTGCACGATCGGCTCTTCGCCGGTGCGGTGCTGCACGTCGGCGAGGAGCACTACTTCTTCTACCTGCGCTGCCATCACATCCTGTTGGACGGCTACGGCGCGCTCACCATCACCATGCGCATTGCCGAGCGCTACAACACCCTGGTCGCCGGTGGCGAACCGGCGACGATCGATCCCGGTGCGATGACGGCGCTGGTCGAATCCGAACAGCGCTATCGGGCGAGCGCGGAGTTCGACGCCGATCGCCGGTACTGGGCGGATCGGGTGCACGGCCTCGAGGCCACCACCCTGGATCGCCGTACCGCCCCGGCCGCCCCGGCCAATCTGCGGTTCGGCCGGCAGTTGCCGCAGCGGGTGCTGGATCGGATCAATCAGGTTGCCCGCGAGCGTGATTCGAAGACCGCCGTGGTGCTGCTGGCGGCCTTCGGCGCCTATTTGGCCCGTCTCACCGATCAGCGTGAAGTGGTACTCAGCCTGCCGGTGACCGCGCGCACCGATGAGTACACCCGGCGTTCGGCGGGCATGCTGTCCAATATCGTGCCGCTGCGCCTGGCCGTCGGCGACGACGCCACCTGGGGAGATGTTCTGGCCGGGACCCGCCTGGAACTGTCGAACGCGCTGCGGCATCAGCGGTATCGGCACGAGGACATTCGCCGCGACGCCGATCGCGAGGGTCAGCAGACCCGGCGCGCGCTGTTCGGTCCGCTGGCCAATTTCATGCTCTTCGATCTGGCGCTGCCGTTGGCGGCGGCGACCGCGCGGTACAACGTGCTGACCACCGGTCCGGTCGAGGATCTGAGCCTGCAGGTGTACTACGCCGACAGCGATCAGGTGCACCTGGAGTTGGAGGCCAATCCGAACCTGTACGGCGGTGACGATCTGGCCCGCCATCACGCCCGCTTCACCGGCTTCCTGGAGCGCCTGCTGGAGCTGGATCCGGCGACGCCGCTCGGCGTGGTGCCGGTCATCACCGAGCTGGAACGCGAAGTGAGCCTGCGGATTTGGAACGACACCGGGCGCGACCCGGCGGATTTCGAACCGCCGGTGGCGGCGGAGTCGACGCTGGTCTCGCTGTTCGCGGCGCAGGCCGCGCGGACGCCGGGCGCGGTGGCGCTGCGGTACGCCGGGGAACCGGCCCTGCAGCTGACCTATGCCGAACTCTCGGGTCGGGTGAATCGTCTTGCCCGGCGCCTCATTTCCCTGGGCATCGGGCCCGAGACCATGGTGGCGCTGCACCTGCGCCGGTCGCCGGAACTGGTGACGGCGCTGTACGCCGTGCAGGCGGCGGGCGCGGCGTATGTGCCGCTGGATCCGGATCATCCGGCCGATCGCACCGCGCATATAGTGGCGACCGCGCGCCCGGCGGTGGTGCTGACCAGCGTCGCCGACCGACCGGCCGGCGACGTCGAGGCCCCGGTACTCGTATTGGACGAGCTGGCATTGGACCGCTACTCCGGCGCGCCGCTGCGCGACACGGAACTGCTTGCGCCGCTGCGTCCTTCGAATACCGCGTACATCATCTTCACCTCGGGCTCGACCGGTCTGCCCAAGGGCGTGGCGGTCACGCATCGCGGCATTGTGAACCGGCTGGCGTGGATGCAGTCCGAGTACGGGCTGAACTCCGATGATGTGGTGCTGCAGAAGACCCCGGCCACCTTCGATGTGTCGGTATGGGAGTTCTTCTGGCCCTTGCAGATCGGCGCGACGCTGGTGGTCGCCACCCCGGACGGGCATCGTGATCCCGGCTACCTGGCGGAAACCATTGTCCGCGAGCGGGTTACGGTCGCGCACTTCGTGCCCGCCATGCTGGCCGTGTTCCTCGGTGAGCTGGTGGCGGCCTCGGCGCGGGAGATGCGCCTGCGCATGGTCTTCGCCTCCGGTGAGGTTCTGCCCGCCGCGACCGCGCAGCGCCTGCGCGCGCTGACCGGTGCGCGCCTGCACAATCTGTACGGCCCCACGGAGGCGGCGGTCGACGTCACCTTCCATGAGGTCACCGACTTGGATACCGAGGTGGTGCCGATCGGCGCACCCGTATCCAATACCCGGCTGTACGTGCTCGATTCACGTCTACGGCCGGTCCCCGTGGGGACCCCGGGTGAGCTGTATCTGTCGGGGGTTCAGCTCGCCCGGGGCTACGTGGCGCGACCCGGTCTGACCGCGGAGCGCTTCGTCGCCGATCCGTTCGTCACCCCGGACGGGCTCAGCGATGCGGGCGAATTGATGTACCGCACCGGCGATCTGGTGCGCTGGACCGCACAGGGCGAACTCGTCTACCTCGAGCGCACCGACTTCCAGGTCAAGCTGCGCGGTCTGCGCATCGAACTCGGTGAGATCGAAACCGTGCTCGCCGCGCAGGATTCCGTGCGTCAGGCGGTCGTCGTGGTGCGCGATGAGCAGTTGGTCGCCTACCTGGTTCCCACTCGTGGTTCCGGCACGGTGGATGTGGCACAGCTGCGTATCGCCGCGGCCGCCGCACTGCCCTCCTATATGGTCCCGTCGGCCTATGTGCTGCTGGATGCCTTGCCGCTCAATGCCTCCGGCAAGTTGGATCGCCGGGCGCTGCCCGCACCGGAGCCGACCGTCACCGTATACCGCGCTCCCGTTTCGGTGGTCGAGCAGTCGGTGGCCCGGGTCTTCGGCGAGGTGCTCGAGCGCGAGGGTCTCGGACTGGATGACGATTTCTTCGCCCTGGGCGGCAACAGCCTGATCGCCACCCGGGTGGCGGCGCGGATCAGCAGTGATCTGGGTTGCCGGATCGGGGTGCGCGAGCTGTTCGGCGCGCCGACGGTGGCCGCGGTGGCGGAGCTGATCGAGCGGCAGTTCCTCGACGACGATGTCGAATTCGGCACGGTAGTACCGGAATTGGCGGTACGCGAGCGCCCCGCCGTGCTGCCGCTCTCGCCCGCGCAGCAGCGCATCTGGTTCCTGAATCGCTTCGCCACCGGCAGCGCCGACTACAACATGCCGTTCGTACTGCGCCTGCGCGGTGAGCTGGACGTGGCCGCGCTGCGCGCCGCCATCGCGGATGTGGTGGGGCGGCACGAGGTGCTGCGCACCGTCTTCCCGCAGATCGCCGACGGACCGTGTCAGCGGGTGCTCCCGGCGGCGGCGCTGCAATCGCGGGCCGCGCTGGAGTCGCTCGCGGACCGGCTGCTCACCGATGCCGCGGTCGAGGAATTCGACGCTGCCGAACTGGGACTGATCGCGGGTACCGATCTGGTCGCCGCCGCGGAGCCGATCGCCGCCGCGGATCTGGATGCCGAGCTGCGTGCGTTCGCCTCGCGCGGATTCGATCTGGAGACCGAGATCCCGTTCCGCGCACGGCTTTTCGATATTCACGACACCGACAATGCGGGTGACGCCGACAACTCGGGTAAATCAGACGAAGCAGACTTCGCACTCGCCGTGGTGCTGCATCACATCGCGGCGGACGGCCTCTCGCTGCCCGTGCTGGCACGGGATCTGGTGGCCGCGTACACCGCTCGGCTCGCCGGGCATGCGCCCGGCTGGGCTCCACTGCCATTGCAATACGCCGATTACGCCCTGTGGCAGCGCGAGCGTCTCGGCGCCGCAACCGATCCCAACTCCCTGCTGGCCCAGCAGCTCGAATACTGGACGCGCACGCTCGCCGGTGCGCCGGAGCAGTTGGACCTGCCCACGGATCGCCCGCGCCCGGCGGTGGCGAGCGGTCGCGGCGGAACCCACCGGTTGGAAATACCGGCCGGTCTGCACTCTCGAGTGCTGGAAACCGCTCAGGAACACGGGGTTTCGTCCTTCATGCTGCTGCACGCGGTGCTCGCGGTGCTGCTCGCGCGCCTGTCCGGGGGCGATGACATTGTCATCGGCACCCCGGTCGGCGGGCGCGGTGAACGCGATCTCGACGAACTGATCGGTATGTTCGTCGGTACCCTCCCGCTGCGCACCCGGATCGACACGCGCGCCACCTTCGCCGAATTGCTGAGTGCGGTACGGGAATCCGATCTGGCCGCCTTCGCACACGCCGATGTGCCGTTCGAGCAGCTGGTCGAGACGCTGAATCCGGCGCGCTCGCAAGCGCGTCATCCGGTCTTCCAGGTGACGCTGTCTTTCACCGGTGTGGGGAATGTCGGTGTCGAACTGCCCGGATTGCTTGCCACGGCGGGTACGCTGGACACCGGAGTGGCCAAGTTCGACCTATCGATCGCGGTCACCGAAAGCTTCGCCGGTGCCGGTCCCGGGGAAGGTCCGGCACCGGCGGGGATCCAAGCGGAGTTCGCTTTCGCCACGGACCTCTTCGACTCCGCCTCCGTCTCCGTGCTCGCCGCGCGCTTCCTGCGCCTGCTCGAGGCCGTCACCGCCGCCCCCGCGACCGTGGTCGCCGATCTCCCACTGCTCTCCCCGCGCGAATACGCCAACCTCACCACCCGCACCGGCGGTCCGGCCACCGCCACCGGTCTGCTTCCCGATGTGCTGGCCGAGGCCGCCGAGGCGGATCCGGACGATATCGCCGTCTGTGATGAGCGCCGAGCGGTCACCTATGCCGAACTCGATGCCGCCTCATCGCGTTTGGCGCGTGTGCTGATCGATCGCGGAATCGGTCCGGATGATCTGGTCGCCATTGGCGTACCCCGTTCCATCGAACAGGTCACCGCCGTCTGGGCCGTGATCAAGTCCGGTGCGGGCTGGTTGCCGGTGGATCCGGCCTACCCGGTGGACCGCATCACCCACATGGTCACCGACTCGCGCGCGGTGCTGGGCCTGACCACGGCCGCGGCCCGCGCCGCACTGCCCGGTCCACTGCCCTGGCTGCTGCTGGATGATCCCGAATTCCGCCGTGCCTGTGCGGCTTTCGCGGACGATCAGATCACCGATGCCGATCGGGTGCGCCCGCTGCACGCACAGCACATCGCGTACGCCATCTACACCTCCGGCTCCACCGGTCTGCCCAAGGGCGTGCTCGTCACGCACGAGTCGCTGGTGAGTCTGGCGGCCGAGCAGACCGTGCACTACTTCGGCCATCCGGGCGCGCGGGTGCTCAGCGTCGCCTCGCCGTCCTTCGACATCTCGGTCGCCGAGTTGTTGCTGGCCGTCAATTCCGGCGCCACCCTTGTGATCGCTCCGGCCGGTGCCACCGTCGGTCAGGAGCTCGCGGATTTCGCCCGCGCCCAGCGGGTTACGCATCTGGCCATGACTCCGTCCGCCGCCGCCTCGCTGGATCCGGGGGAGCTGCCGGATGTGCAGTCGGTGGCGGTAGGCGGTGAGGCCGTTCCGGCGGAGCTGGTGCGCCGCTGGGTCGAGGCCGGGCGGACCATCGTCGACGCCTACGGCCCGACCGAGACCACCGTCATCGTGAATATGTCGCAGCCGCTGCGCGCGGGTGAGCCCGTCCACGTGGGCCGCCCGATCCGCGGTGTGCGCGAATGGGTGCTCGATGCCGCGTTGCAGCCGGTGCCGGTCGGGGTGATCGGTGAGCTGTACGTCGCCGGACCGCAGTTGGCGCGCGGCTATCACGGCCGCCCCGAGCTGACCGCGAATCGTTTCGTGGCCTGCCCGTGGGCTCCGGGCGAGCGCATGTACCGCACCGGCGATCTGGTGCGCTGGGCCGCCGACGGTTCGGTGATCTATGTGGGCCGCAACGACTCCCAGGTGAAGGTGCGCGGCTACCGCATCGAACTCGGTGAGATCGAGTCCGCGCTGGCCGCGCACGAGCAGGTACGCCAGGCCGTGGTGATCGTGCACAACGATGCCGTGCGCGGCGATCAGCTCGCCGCCTACCTGGTTCCCGCCGACCCCGTCGCGGGCGTACGCACCGAGACGGTCCGGGCAAGTCTCCAGGGCCGGTTGGCCCCGCATATGGTGCCCGCCGCGTTCACGGTCATCGCCGAGCTGCCGATGACCCCGAACGGCAAACTGAATCACCGCGCCCTGCCCGCCCCGGAGTTCGCGGTCCGCGACTTCCGGGCGCTCACCACCTCGGCCGAGCGCCTGGTGGCCGCCGCCTTCACCGAGGTGCTCGGCGGCAGCGCCGCCATCGGCGCGGATGACGACTTCTTCGACCTGGGCGGCAATTCCCTCATCGCCACCCGCCTGACCGCCCGCCTCGGCGCGGCCCTGGACGCCCGCGTCCCGGTGCGCCTGATCTTCGACGCCCGCACGGTCGCCGAATTGGCCGCCGCCCTGGGCGAATTCGCCGGTACCGGCGGACGGCCGCCGCTGGTCGCGGGGGAGCGCCCGGACGCCGTGCCGCTGTCCTACGCGCAGCAGCGCATGTGGTTCCTGAATCGCTTCGACACCGCCTCGGTGGCCGACAACCTGGTCGCGGCCATCCGCCTCTCCGGCGATCTGGATCGCGAGGCCCTCGCCGCGGCGCTGCACGATGTCATCGAGCGGCACGAAACCCTGCGCACCATCTACCCCGCCACCGACGGCCTCGGCCGCCAGCAGGTGCTCCCGCTCGCCGAAGCGGCCGTCGGCCTGCTCACCGAGGATGTCGCGGCGGCGGATCTGAACGCTCGCATCCGTGAGTTGGCCCTCGCGCCATTCGCCGTCGACCGCCAAGTCCCTTTGCGCCTCAACCTGTTGCGCGTCGTGGCTTCGGGGGGCGTGCGCGATTCGGCAGTCGAGATCGTGGGCGACAGCGCCACGATCGGCGGGATCGATCCCGCCGTGGTTTCGGCTGTCGCGGCCGCCGCGACGACCGAGCACATGCTGGTCTTCGCGGTGCATCACATTGCCGCAGACGGTCTGTCGGTCGCGCCGCTGACCTTCGATCTGATGGCCGCATACGCCGCGCGGCGCCGGGGTGAGGCTCCGCAGTGGGCTCCGCTGCCGGTGCAGTACGCCGATTACGCGCTGTGGCAGCGGGAGTTGCTCGGGGACGCCGATGCGCAGGAGTCGATGCTGGCGCAGCAGATCTCGTTTTGGCGGGCAGAGCTGTCCGGCCTGGCTCCGGAACTGTCGCTGCCGCTGGATCGGCCGCGTCCGGCCACCGCCTCGGGGCGTGGCGCGCGGTACGAGTTCACCCTTGACGCCGGGCTGCACGATCGGCTGCGCGAGATCGCGGAGCGCTCGAACGCCTCGCTGTTCATGGTGGTGCACGCGGCCCTGGCCACACTGCTCGCCAAGGTTTCCGGGCAGTCGGATATCGCGATCGGCACCCCGGTCGCGGGGCGCGGTGAGCAGGCGCTGGACGGCCTGGTCGGCATGTTCGTCAATACGCTCGTCCTGCGCACCGACGTCGCGCCGCGAAATTCGTTCGCGGAGTTGGTGACCGCCGTCCGCGATACCGATCTGCGCGCCTTCGCGCACGCGGATGTCCCGTTCGAGCGGCTGGTCGAGGCGCTGCACCCGGTGCGCGCGCAGGGTCTGCATCCGCTGTTCCAGGTGGTGCTGGACTTCCAGAACATCGCGGGCGCGGCCCTCGAACTGGAGGGTCTGGAGGTATCGCGGCTCGATATCGACACCCATACCGCCAAATTCGATCTACAGCTCTCCATCGGTGAGCGGGCGGACGGTGGCTTGGCCGCCGTATTCACCTACGCCACCGATATTTTCGATGCCGCGGGCATCGCGGCACTGGCTCGTCGTTTCGAGCGCGTGGTCGCGGCGGTCGCGAACAACGACCTGCTGCCGGTCGGCGATATCGAGGTCCTCGATGCCGACGAGCGCGAGCTGGTGCTGCACGAGTGGTCGGCCACCGGTCCGGATATCGCCGAAACCGGAACGCTGGCGGATCGTTTCGCCGCCGCCGCGCTGATCGACCCGAACGCCACCGCCGTCCGTTCGGGCGACACCACCCTCACCTACGCTCAGCTCGACGCCCGCGCGAACCGGCTGGCCCGCCGCCTCGCAGCCGCCGGTGTAGGACCGGAATCACTCGTGGCCGTGGCGCTTCCGCGCAACACCGACCTCGTCGTCGCGCTGCTCGCGGTGCTCAAGTCCGGTGGCGGTTACCTGCCCATCGATCCGAACTACCCCGCCGATCGCATCGAGTACGTGCTCGATGACGCCCGCCCGGTGTGCGCGCTCACCAGCGCGGCCGCGAATCTGCCCGCGGGTTGGTTCGGCGGTCCGGTGCTGGATCTCGATTCCGCCGACCTGTCCGGTTATTCGGATGCCCCGGTCACCGATGCCGATCGTCGCGCACGCCTGAATCCCGCGAACACCGCCTATGTCATCTACACCTCGGGTTCCACCGGCCGCCCCAAGGGCGTGCTCATCCCGCATCTGAATGTGGTTCGGCTGCTGGACAATACCCGGCGGCACTTCGAATTCGGACCGTCCGATGTGTGGACCATGTTCCACTCCTACGCCTTCGACTTCTCGGTGTGGGAGCTGTGGGGCCCGCTGCTGTCCGGCGGCAGCGTGGTGGTGGTCGACTACTTCACCTCGCGTTCGCCGCACCAGTTCCGGGAACTGCTTGCCGCCGAGCGGGTTACGGTGCTCAATCAGACCCCGTCGGCGTTCTATCAGCTGATCGCCGCCGATCAGGCGCAGGCCGATGACCTCGCGCTGCGGGTGGTGATCTTCGGCGGCGAGGCCCTGGAGCCGCAGCGGCTGCGCGACTGGTTCGCCCGGCATCCGCAGGCTCCGGCGCTGGTCAATATGTACGGCATCACCGAGACCACGGTGCACGTGTCGTACCGGCCGATCACCGCGGCCACCGGTTCGGCCAGCGTTATCGGCGGTGCGCTCCCGGGACTGGTTGTGCGCGTGCTGGATTCGCGCCTGCGTCCGGTTCCGCCGGGTGTGCCCGGCGAAATCTACGTCTCCGGTGGGCAATTGGCGCGCGGCTACCTGTCGCGTCCGGCGCTCTCGGCGAGCCGCTTCGTGGCGGATCCGTACGGTCCCGCCGGTACGGCCGCCTACCGGACCGGTGATCTGGCGCGCTGGACCGCGACCGGGGAACTGGAGTACCTGGGCCGTGCCGATCAGCAGGTGAATCTGCGCGGCTTCCGGGTGGAGCTCGGCGAGATCGAGGCCGCCCTGCTGGATGAGCGGGGTGTGCGGGAGGCGGCCGTGGTGGTCCGGCACGACGATATCGTCGCCGAGGACCGCATTGTCGGCTACGTGGTGGCCGAGGCCCATATCGACACCGCGCTGCTGCGCCAGGCCGTCGCCCGGCGACTGCCCGAACACATGGTGCCCACCGCCATCGTCGTCATCGATCGAATTCCGTTGACCGTCAATGGAAAGCTGGATCGCACCGCATTGCCCGCCCCGACCTTCGAGGCCGCCGCCTACCGGGAACCGGGTACGCCCGCCGAGATCGCGGTGGCCGAGGTCTTCGCCGAACTGCTCGGCATCGACCGGGTCGGCGTCGATGACGATTTCTTCGCGCTCGGCGGCAGTTCTCTGCTGGCCGCCCGCGCGGTCGCCCGTATCGGCGCGGCCCTGGACTGTGCGATCCCGGTGCGCGCGCTCTTCGAAACCCGCAGTGTGGCAGCGCTTGCCGAGTACGCGCGGGAACTCTCCGGTGCGGGCGCGCGCAAGGCATTGCTGCCGCGCATGCGTCCGGAGCGGTTGCCGCTGGCCCCGGCCCAGCAGCGCATGTGGTTCCTGAACCGGTACTGGGCCGCCGAGGAGACCTCCGGCCCGGGTGCGGCCGCGGACAATATCGCGCTGGTCATCCGCTTCTCCGGGGTACTCGATGTGATCGCGCTGGCCGGTGCGCTGGCCGACCTGGTGCGGCGCCACGAAACCCTGCGCACCGTCTACCCCGACGGCGTGGACGGTCCGGAACAGGTGATCATGCCCGCGGCACGGAGTGTTCCGACGGTGATCGCCGAGCGGATCGAGGAATCCGAACTGGATGCGCGGCTGATCGCCGCGGCCACCCACGGCTTCGACCTGACGCGCGAAACCCCGCTGCGCACCGAGCTTTTCCGGCTCTCGGACACCGAACACGTGCTGGCCCTGGTGCTGCACCACATCAGCGCCGACGGCTACTCGCTCGGCCCGCTGGCCCAGGATCTGATGGCCGCGTACACCGCGCGCCACACCGGCCAGGCCCCGGCCTGGCAGCCGTTGCCCGTGCAGTACGCGGATTACGCGCTGTGGCAGGCCGAGGTGCTCGGTTCGGATGCCGATCCGGAATCCGAGGCCGGCCGCCAACTGGCCTACTGGCGATCCCGGCTCGCCGGATTGCCCGAACAGCTGGACCTGCCCGCCGATCGCCCGCGTCCCGCGGTGTCGACGCACAGCGGTGGTACCCACCACTTCACGGTGGACGCCGGACTGTACGGCGAGCTGGCGGCCCTGGCGCTGAAGTTGGACGCCACCATGTTCAGCACCGTGCACGCCGCATTGGCGGTACTGCTGGCCCGCCTGTCCGGGACCACCGATATCGCCATCGGCACCCCGGTGGCGGGTCGCGGTGAACAGGCCCTGGACGGCCTGGTCGGCATGTTCGTCAACACCCTGGTGTTGCGCACCGAGATCGACCCCGGCACCGGCTTCGACACCCTGCTCGGACAGGTGCGCGCCGGTGATATCGAGGCCCTCTCACACACCGATATTCCCTTCGACCGCGTGGTGGAGGTCCTGGCTCCCGCCCGCGCGCAGAACCGGCATCCGCTGTTCCAGGTGGCGCTGACCTTCCAGAACTTCCCGGTGCCGACCCTGGAGTTGCCGGGCCTGCGAGTGCTGCCCGCGCAGATCGAGGCGGGTATCGCCAAGTTCGATCTCCAGTTCACGGTGACGGAGACCTTCGCCACCGCGGGGCGCACCGCGGGTCTCGATATCGAGATCACCTATGCCACCGACCTTTTCGAGGCGGGCAGCATTGCCGCGCTGGCCCGGCGCTTCGAACAGGTGCTGGCGACGGTCGCCGCCGACAGCATGATCGCAGTCGGCGATATCGATCTGCTGTGCTTCGACGAACGCCGCCGGGTGCTGACCGAATGGAACGACACCGCCCGCGATCTCACCGCCGAACTGCCGGAAGGTGCTGCGGCGAACCTGGTTTCGCTGTTCGAGGTACAGGCGCTGAACACCCCCGATGCGATCGCCCTCGTCTTCGAGGACGCTTCCTCCGGTGGTGCGCGCGCCGAACTCACGTACGCCGAGTTCGCCGCCCGGGTGCACCGGCTGGCCCGGCACCTGATCACCCGGGGCGTCGGCGCGGAATCGCTGGTCGCCCTGGCGATTCGCCGATCGGTGGATCTGGTCATCGCCATGTACGCGGTACTGGAGGCCGGTGGCGCATACGTGCCCCTGGATCCCGATCAGCCCGCCGACCGCATCGACCATATGCTGGATATCGCCCGCCCGGCGGTCATCCTGACCACGGCCCGCGAGGCGTTCACCACCGCTGGCGATACGCCGGTTCTCGATATCGGTACCCTCGATCTCGAGGGCTGCCCGGCAACGCCGATCACCGATTCCGAACGCGG